>CAZLYD010000056.1:0-1067 GCA_964563815.1 uncultured Spirochaetaceae bacterium | reverse complement strand
CATTTAAGAACTTATATCACATTATAACTCTTTTAAGATCAGAAGATGGCTGTCCTTGGGATAGAATTCAAACAAATAAAAATGCTACTCAAAATTTAATTGATGAAAGCTATGAATATTTAGATGCAATAATTAAAGATGATATTTCATCACAAAGAGAAGAAATTGGAGATGTTTTGCTTAATGCTTTCATGAATCTAAAGATTCATGAGGATAACAAAGATTTTCTTCCTTATGAAGCAATTAATGAGGTATGTAGAAAGCTAATAAGGCGACATCCTCATGTATTTAGTAATTCTGAAGCACTAACACCTGAGGAAGTACTAAATGTATGGAATAGTGTTAAAGAAAACATAGAAGGTCATAAAGATAATGAAAATGACTTTTTTTCTCATATTCCTTCTTCTCTCCCTCCTCTACTCTCTAGCTATGAAATACAAAAGAAGCTTAAAAAAGTTGGCTTCGATTGGGATAACATCTATGATGTATTAGATAAAGTTAAGGAAGAACTAAAAGAAGTTGAAGATGCAATAAAAGAAGATAATACTAATCATATTGAAGAAGAAATTGGAGATTTATTATTTAGCGTAGTTAATCTTGCTCGTTTTAAAAAAATTAAAAGTGATGTTGCTTTATATAGAGCAAATGAAAAGATTAAAAATAGATTCCAAAAAGTTTTTAATAAAGCATCTGAATTAAATATTCCTGTAGATAAAGAACATAATAAAGAGCTTAATGAACTCTGGGATATGATTAAGGAAGAAGAAAATGATTAAGCAATTAGGACAATTATATTGGGATGATTTCATTGTTAATTTAACTAAAGATGAAATATCAAGTATGTTAAACGAGGATTATTTTGCTCCTAAATATGAAATTGCAATAAATCATTTTCATTCACTCACTAACAGATTAACAAATAATTGTCAGCCATCAGATTTCCAGTGGTTGAAGCTCGAATATACTATTCCTTTTTTTGCAGATTTAGTTTTTAGATGCAAGAATAAAGTATTTGCTATTATTTTTGCGCAGCTAGATGATGATGGTTTTTTAAAGAATATTAGTTA
>CAZLYD010000055.1:0-1125 GCA_964563815.1 uncultured Spirochaetaceae bacterium | reverse complement strand
TCCTTGCAGATTTCCGCAAAGCCCCGGGCAGCCTCCCGGTTGGGGACAGCCAGCCGGGCAATCTGACAGCCTGCCGCCGCCAGCCGGCTGATCTGCTCCAAAGAGCCCTTTACGTCGGTGGTCCTGGTATTCAGCATGGACTGGATCGCCACCGGCGCACCGCCGCCAATGGGCACATTGCCCACCATGATCTGTCTTGTCATGCGTATCACCCCTTAAACAGTACAAAAATATCCTTGAACATAATCACAGCCATGAGGATCAGCAGAAGGATCATGCCCGCCCCATGAAGATAGGCTTCGTATTTGGGATCGATCTTTTTCCGGGTAACGGCCTCCACCACAGTTGTCAGGAGCAGGCAGACAATACGTCCGCCGTCCAGAGCAGGAACGGGCAGAAGATTCATCACCGCCAGGTTGATGGCCAGGAAGGAGCCAACGGACAGCAGGCTCATAATGGCATCCCCTGTGGTTTCCGACTGGGCAGCGGTATCGGACATCACCTGTACGATTCCCACGGGGCCCGTCATATCCTGCAATCCCGCCTGCCCCGTCACGAGCATCTGAAGGCTCAGCCGCACGGTGCGCACCGTGTCCAGTGCCGTATTCCAGATATAGTCGATTTTTCTTCCCAGTGTCGCTTCCGCCACACCGAAGCTGAATCCGTAACGCAGGCTGGTCCCGCCGTTTCCATCGGGGAATTCCCGCTTCTCCATCCGGAAATCTTCCAGAACCACCCGCTGACCGTTCCGTTCCAGCACAAGATCATGCACTTCTCCGGGATTCAGGGTCAGAAACATGGAAAAATCCGACTGGACATAGATTTTTTCTCCGTCCAGTTCCAGCACTCTGTCTCCCACCTGAATGCCATGATCCCCGGCAAGGGCGCAGCCCTCTTCGATCTGGGCAATCTCCGGAGTAACAAGCTGCACGGCAGGAGCCACAACGATTGCCAGCAACAGAAGCCCGGCAATAAAATTCATGCCAGAGCCCGCCGCCAGTACGATCAGCCGCTTCCACCAGGCCGCCTTCTGAAAGGACCGGGGATTGTCCGTGTCCTCGTCCTCCCCTTCCATGGCGCAGTAGCCGCCAATGGGGATGCAGCGGATGGAGTACAGGGTCTCCC
>CAZLYD010000054.1:0-1459 GCA_964563815.1 uncultured Spirochaetaceae bacterium | reverse complement strand
ATTGAAACAGGTAGGAGATGATGAATGGACAGAAAGAGCGAGAGAGATTGCACTTGCTGTTATGGATAAAGAGCTTCGAGATAAAATACTCAAGGGAACAGCAGAGCAAGTGCGATTAATGAGAAAGTTTGAAAAGATAAATGTTATTGAGTTTAGGAACGGTAAAGCTACTCATTTATATTATGGGATAGAAGAAATGGCTTATGCATTTCATTGTTCACCAGAACTGATTAAGGACTTAATATACACTAGTCAACCGTTCCCATTCGAAAATGATGTTGTATCATTTCACCTTGCGACTAATTAAACTATCACATTTAACCGAAAAACACTTCAGATAGAAGATATGCCTACAATGTTTGTCAGAATGGAAATATGAAAACTTTTCTTATCTCGATTGTTGCATATGTAGTTATGTTCATTATAGTTAAGCTGGAATCAAGATATGTCTCATTTAAAATCATATATCTTATTCTTCTTGGTGCATTTACTGTTTGGTATTGGTATGATGAAATAAAAAATAGCATGAAAAAATAGATTAGCTTTTCATTTTTAAGGGCGCAATTTGAGTCCTTTTTTGAATTTTTCGACATCGTTTTATTGCCAAGAGGGGACTGCCTTACTTCTACACCTTCGATATGAAGAAATTGGAGAAAATATAGAAATTTCCATCTTCATTGATGATTCTGGAGTTGTAGAAATCATAATATAAAGACAAGGGGTAGCTACAAATATTAAAAATGAATGGGGCTGCTAAAACTTTTTTAACAGCCCCAATGTACTAAAATTGTTGATTATTTAATTCTTAATTCTGTTTCACAGTCAAAGAATCTTGCTTTCTCCATATTAACGATAAGAGCAACTCTTTCTCCCACTGTTGGAATAATAGAAGGATCAATCTTTCCAACAATGTTAGCATTGTCTGTTGAAACATAAACCTGAGTTTCACTACCAAGTGGTTCAACAACAGAAACATTACCATTAATAGTCTTTCCTGGTTGTTCCTGATGAGAATACTCAACATCTTCTGGTCTAATACCGAATGTGACTTTGTTTCCTACATAAGGAGCAAGGAATACAGCCTGTTCTGGAGTTACATCAAGAGTGAAAGATTCGCTCTCTAGATATATCTTTCCGCCATCCTCAACACAGTCGACATTGATGAAATTCATTGGAGGAGAACCGATGAAGCCAGCAACAAACTTGTTATCTGGTTCGTTATAAAGTTCCATAGGTCCACCGATCTGCTGGATAACACCAAGCTTCATAACAACGATCTTGTCTGCCATTGTTAAAGCTTCAACCTGGTCGTGTGTAACATAAATCATTGTTGCCTGAAGTCTGTTGTGGAGATTGCTGATTTCAGCTCTCATCTGGACTCTAAGCTTAGCATCGAGGTTAGATAATGGTTCGTCAAATAAGAAGACCTTTGGGTTACGAACAATAGCTCTACCTACAG
>CAZLYD010000053.1:0-1638 GCA_964563815.1 uncultured Spirochaetaceae bacterium | reverse complement strand
TTACGCATGATGCTTCTTATCATTCTTTCCATTTCAGAACGAACTCTTCTCTTAGCTTTATAATCAGCCATCTGCTGTCTATACATCTCTCTAGCATTCTTAAGTGCTTCTTCTTTCTTATTATTAGCTATCGCATTAGTGAGATTAATAAGTCTTTCTATTGCTTCCTCTTCATTTATAGCATTCTTCGCTTCAAGTTCTTTTATCCTCTCTTGATACTTCTTAATATCTTCGTAAAGCTTAGCTATAGTATTCTTGTACGTTCCAAATACTCTCTCCTTAGCTTGCTTTTCCTTTGCTTCTCTTAGCTGTCTTTCTTTAGCTTCTAACGCTCTCTTAGCTTTTACCAAGTCCTTATGAATTAGAGTATCTGTTGTATTAACTCCATTCTTTCTTAAGGATTCTTCCTTAGCTCTAATTTTTATTTCAAGCCTGTTCTGAATATCATCCTTAAGAGCTTGAACTGCCTTAAGCTCTTGTTCTGCTTTGAGTCTAGCTAATTCCTTCTTCTTGTTCTCATCTCTAACGTTACCTAGCTCCTCCTCTCTTTCTTTAAGAAGAAGATCTACTTCCTCTTTAGCTAGTCTTGCTCTTTCCTCTGCTCTCTTTATATAACCTTCAATTTCTTCTTGCTCTGCTGTTCCCTTGAGTATCTTGTCTCTAAGCTCTTTGTCCTTAACAGCAAGTGCTAGCTCTCTTCTCTTTGTAAATGAAAGAGAATTCCATTCACTATCTGTTAATCCTAATTCAGCCTTAACCTTACTAATGTTGTCATTGATATTAGAACTCCATGCATAGTTATTGGATGCTCTAGCATATAGATCCATATAGAACTCTGGGTTAGCATTCACCATTCCACTTACAATATGCCAAGCTCTATCAGATAGCTTATTTAGATCTGCTAGCTTAGAGTTTTTAGTTTCTAATACCAGGTTTCTTATAAATGGTGCGATGTTCTCATCTGCAATATCCTTGTAAGCTGTTCTTCTTACTTCTCTATCTTCATCTGATGAAGCATCCTCTGCTTCGTTATAGAAGAACTCTCTGTTTATTTCTCTTAGCTTCTGTAAAAAGCTTATTGCTGCACTCTTATCCTTTGCTATAATTGCTGCAAACTCTATTGGCTTAGTGTTTTTATCAATCATCTTAGGATTAGATAGAGAACTCTCCTTTAGTTCACTATCAACAACAACCTTCTGTACTTCAAATACTGAATTCTCAACCTCTTGTACAGCTTCCTCTTCTGCATCGTCTAGCCAATCCTCTGGCATTGTCTCAGCTTCACTAGTTGCTTCTGCTTCTGTTTCTGCATCGTCTAGCCAATCATCAGGCATAGCATTTTCTTCTGCTGTAGCTGTTGCTTCTTCTTCAGTATCGTTTAACCAGTCGTTAGGCATTGCGTTTTCTTCAACGTCTTCTTCACCGTAATAGTATTCATCTACATCTTCATCTATTACATTTTCCTTTGTGTCGTAGAAGATATCACTAATGAGAAGTCTTATATTATTGTCATCCAGCTCTGTTCCGCTGAAGTCTACATTCTCTCTGTACTTACTAAAGAAGTCTTCAATGCTGGTAGAGTTAAGTGCAATCTCTCTCGCTCTTTCTGTCCATTCATCATCTCCTACCTGTTTCAAT
>CAZLYD010000052.1:0-1990 GCA_964563815.1 uncultured Spirochaetaceae bacterium | reverse complement strand
TTCATTATTAATTAGAAATGGGCTCATTCTTTTCTGAATAAGCCCAAAATACTATGTGTTATTCTTATCGTTCAACAATAACAACACCATCCTCCTTTACTGTAATGGTATCACCTGTTTGAACAAAATCTAAAAACTCATCGCCTAAATTATCGACTGTTGGCATAGATTCATCAGTCCAAACATCTGCTAAAATCGCACCTGCTGCAGCAAGAGAATCTATGCTCTTACTAAAGAGAAGACACTTTGGCTGACGAGCCATACTGGAAGCACAGAATAAGACTAAACCACCTGTTGTAGAACCGATAGTTTGTGGCATGCAAAGTGCAGTACCAGCCATTGGCTTATTATATAAATCAGGGTTGTTCTGATCGGAACATTTACCTGTTTTATCACCAAACATTAGAGAATGCTGATATGAAGCAAGAGTATTAAATCCGTTTTTTGAAACAAGAGCGATAGCCTTTATTTCACCCTTTACAACAACTCTTCCCTTAAATTCCTTCTTCATACATTACCTCCTGTGATGATATCTAATAGTTCATCTTCTTTATAGAAACGAGATGAAGTATAGGTTCTAAGTTTATTAGAACAAGTAATAACAGGCATAGAACCACACTTCGGATTATTCATATACATTAAAGGACAAATGTAGCTTAAAATAGCCCCGCTATTCTCTAGCACTTTAGCCTTATCTGTCTTTTTGAATTCTTTTAAAACAGCAGGAGAAGTAGTAAAGACAGTTGTAATATCTAATTTCTTTCTTCCTTTTTTCGCAAGTGATGCACTTACTCTATCACTCCACTCTTCAAGCTGCTTCAATGAAAGATGAGGACATCCTATAAATGCTAGCTTTGGTTTTGCATTTTTATCCTTCCAGATTACAGGATAACCTTTCTCAACTTTTTCTAATTCTTCATCGTCTATTACATATGTCTTATATCCATCCTTTAATAGAGTGCGTCCTTTTTCGACAGCTTCTGGAGTAAGGTTTTCAATATGATATAGTCCTACAGCACCATTGCTAGCTGTAGCTGCTCCAAAGTCCTTAAAATAAGCCTTAGCCTCATCATCTAAAGAAGTAAAATACTTATCTAGGCCTACAATAAATGGAACTTCTTCCATTACCTTCATTCCAATAGCAGAACCAAGTAATTGAGCCTCTGGCTTTTTACTTGTCTTTACTTCTATTATCCAATCTGCCTTTCTTCCTTCATCTGTCAAAAGACCAAAGAATGGAACACATCCTACTATTGATCCAAAGAGATCAAGAATACCTGAGTTACGATTAACTCTAGCGCCAAGAATACTGTTAGCATATACAACCGCAGAGCTTTCAGCCCATGATAGGATATCACCCTTTTTAGGAATATTACCCACTTCATCCATGTAGCAGGTACAGGTATAACCATCCTCTGAAACAAGCCCTAGCTTCTTTAGCTGCTCATCATATTCATTCTGCTTTGAATACATAACAGAAAAGAATATCTTTTGAATCAAATTAGAAGGCACATTTTTATCTAATGGTCTTGGATCAACTGTAAACTTTTGACCAGATATAGCGCCTCCTTCTATCAGTCTGTCCATCAATTCATAAACTGGCTTCATTACTGATAGACCAAAGGATGTTACCAAGTGGCCATACTCACCTGTAATATCAACCATTTTTTCTGCACCAAAGGTCTCTCCATACATAACGAGAGTCTTCATTATTTTGGCTTTAACTTCACCTTCTTTTCCCTCTAGAATATCTGTTTGTCGCTTATCTAGAATCATATCTAGTTCTCCTTTTTTTCTTATTGTAAACAGTTTTTCCCTATAAATGTAAAATTTTTGCATCTACCACAGTGTTAAATTAAGAGAATAATTTTAAAAAAAATTTACATGCTTTATTTACTTTCGACTAAACCAAAGTTAGTTAAAAAATTTAATGTTTTAATAAATTTCTTTTAATAAAATTTACTTTTCCATCATTTACTAAACAATGTTT
>CAZLYD010000051.1:0-2120 GCA_964563815.1 uncultured Spirochaetaceae bacterium | reverse complement strand
TGCTAGTCACTGTTTATATATATTCTTCTCTTGGGCTTTATGCCCTTTTTTTATTGATTATTCTTTACAATATAAGAGATAAAGGTATTTTCAATATTTATACTTTGATATATATTACAATGTGGAAAAAATATGAAAAGACATAATGAAAATATAAGAAATATTGCGATTATTGCACATGTTGATCATGGTAAAACAACTCTAGTAGATGCCATCTTTAAACAAACAGGTCTTGCTCTTAAGGATAATGGACAGGATAGAATTATGGACAGTGGTGATATCGAAAGAGAAAGAGGTATTACTATTAGTGCTAAAAACTGTGCTGTTCACTGGAAGGGCGTAAAAATTAATATTATTGATACTCCCGGTCATGCTGATTTCGGTGGTGAAGTTGAAAGAGGATTGAGTATGGTTGATGGTGTTGTTCTTCTTTGTGATGCAGCAGAAGGACCATTACCACAGACCAGATTTGTTCTTGAAAAGGCTCTATTAAAGAATCTTCCTGTTATCGTTGTAATAAATAAAATTGATAGACCAGACGCACGAGAAGAGGAAGTATTGAATGAGGTATATGATCTTCTATTAGAGCTTAGTCAGAATGAAGAAATGCTTGATGTGCCCGTTTTTTACGCTAATGGAAGAGAAGGTAAATGTGGAACAGATTTATCTGATATAAAAGATAATCTATATCCTCTTTTAGATAAGATAATAGAATATATTCCTTCTCCTATATATGATGACGAAGAACCATTTCAGATGCTTGTTTCTGACCTATCATATTCGGACTTCCTTGGTCGTTTAGCTGTGGGTAAAGTAATAAATGGTACTGCAAGCACAAATGATTCTTTAATATGTATCAAAGAAGATAAATTGGAACCACTACGTGTTACACGCTTACAAAGCTATGATGGTCCAACATTTAAAGAAACAAAGGATGTTGAACCTGGAGATATTATTGTTCTTAGTGGTGTAAATGATGTTTCTATTGGTGATACGATATGTACTAAGGATGAAATTAAAGCGTTAGAAAGAATTAAGGTTGATGAACCAACAGTATCTATGCTTTTCTGTCAAAATACCTCTCCTTTAGCAGGAACTGAAGGTAAAGCAGTAACTGGTGCAAAGATTTGGGAAAGGCTCCAAAAAGAGGCGCTAAAGAACGTTTCCATTAAAATCGAGAAAAATATCGATGATACCTTTACTGTTAAAGGTAGGGGCGAATTTCAGATGGTAATCATTATTGAAGAGATGAGACGAGATGGCTTTGAGCTTAGTGTAGGAAGACCTCATATTATTTTCAAAAAAGATGAAAATGGGAATAAGACAGAGCCAATTGAATTCTTGTATATTGATTGCCCTGAAGAATATTCTGGAACTGTAATGGAAAAGCTTGGTAGACGTAAAGGTGTTATGATCGATATGCAATACACTACAGGCAACAGAGTAAAGATTCAATTCGAGGTCCCAGCACGTGGTCTCATTGGCTATAGAGATGAATTCTTAACTGATACTAGAGGATTAGGAATAATGAATACTCTTGTAAAAGGATATGAACCCTATAAGGGGGACTTTCAAGATCGTCTATCTGGTTCTCTTGTTTCTGATAGAGCTGGAAATGCTGTTGCATATGGTATATGGGAATTAGAAGATAGAGGAAGATTTTTTATTGTTCCTGGAGACCCTGTATATGAAGGGCAGGTTGTTGGTGAAAGAAACAAAGAACTTGATTTATTGATCAATCCAACAAGGACTAAAAAGCTTACTAATTTAAGAGCATCCGGAAAAGATGAAGCTGTTTCTCTAACTCCTGTTGTAAAACCATCTCTTGAGCAAGCAATTCAGTTTATTAAGGATGATGAATTAGTTGAAGTAACTCCAACATCAATTCGCATGAGAAAAAAGATTCTAAATTCTCAGCAGCGCAAGATATTTAATAATAGGGGTGAAATACCAGAGTTTTTAAAGTAAGTATATCTATTAATATATGATAATACCCTGAAATATTAATATGTTTTGGGGTATTTTTAATTAAATAAATAGTATTATTATTTGTAATTATATAATTATTGTATGTATTTTTAATTTATATCAAAATTATATTACTTTAAGCTGGGTTAATC
>CAZLYD010000050.1:0-2183 GCA_964563815.1 uncultured Spirochaetaceae bacterium | reverse complement strand
AATATAACGAAACTTAAAACATGAAAAGAGCTTTAGGCTCAAAAACACAATATGTATAAGTATCTACTTGATAAAGAAATGAAAAGGCCTCTTTTTGAGGCCTACCCTTGATTAAATAGCAGTTAAACAAGCTGCTATTGCAACTAAAAAGGAAAAGAAGAGGATAAAAAAATGATAGAATCTGTCATGCTTTTTGCTTGAGGAATAAAGCATGAAAGATGAAAGAAGAACGAGAGATGAGAGAAAAGCCCCCCTAACATCATGCAAAGAAAATTCTTTGATTATGCAGTAGCTTGTAATTGCCCATGGAAGAAGCCAGCCAAAAAGAGTTTTAATAATTAAAGAAAGGAGTTTGGTATTAATAGCTTTCTTCTCCATTTCAATTGCTACCTGCAATGTATACTTTTCTCTAACTTCTGAATAGGTCATCGTTTTATCCTCCTTGTCTTTTCCTACTTTGCATAGCTATGATAAATCATAGACTAGGACAACTTGTGTCCTTATGATGAAAATTTTTAATTTTTATAAAAATTTTTGTTTAAGCTTTTCTACTATTTCTTCATTAACTTTTTCCCAAGGGTAAGAAAAGTTACCAAAGTGACCATAGCGTGCAGTGTTTTTAAATATTGGCTTTGTTAGTTCTAATTCTCTTATTATACCCTGTGGTGTTAAATCAAAATTATCTCTAATAAAGGAAACTAATTTTTCTTCATCACACTTTTTGCCAAAGGTATTAACAAAAATAGAAACTGGATCTTTAATTCCGATTGCATAAGCAAGCTGTACTTCTACTTTGTCAAAAAGAGTAGAAGCTACAAGTGTTTTAGCGATTCTTCTTGCAGCGTACGAAGCAGAACGATCAACCTTAGTTCCGTCTTTACCGCTGAATGCACCGCCGCCATGATGAGCATAGCCACCATATGTATCTACAATAATTTTTCTGCCTGTTAGACCAGTATCTGCACTGGGTCCACCAAGAATAAATCGACCGGTCGGATTGATGAAGTATTTTGTGTTTTCATCTAAAAGAGAAGCAGGTAATACTTCTTTAATAAGAGAGGATTTAATATCTTCTCTTAAAGTTGTGATATCTACATCTTCACTATGCTGTGTAGAAAGGACAACAGTGTCTATTCTTTTAACCCTTCCATTTTCATATTCAACTGTTATTTGGCTCTTTCCGTCTGGCTTAAGGTAACTTAGCTTATTACTTGTACGGTATTCAGTTAAACATAATGTGAGCTTTCTAGCTAAGCTAAGTGCTAGTGGCATTAAAGACTCTGTTTCGTTAGTTGCAAAACCAAACATCATACCTTGGTCTCCAGCTCCATCTTTATCGACGCCAAGTGCGATATCTGGAGACTGGCGATGTAGCGTTACTTCAATTTTAGAGCCATCATAAAAGCCCAATTTAGGATCCGTGTATCCTATCTCACGAATTGTATTTCTTATTACTTCTTCGTAATTAATACTGGCAGATGTTGTTACTTCACCAAATACTCTACAGAGACCACTTTCTACAGTAGTTTCTATAGCACATCTGCTTTTAGGATCTTTTGTTAGTAACGCATCAAGAATGGAATCTGAAATTTGATCTGCTATTTTATCTGGATGACCACATGTAACAGATTCTGATGAGAAAAAACTCTTCATAAAAAAACTTCTCCTTTATCCAAGAGAAGTGTGAAAAGTAAACTCCATCATTCAAGCTTTAGCACCTTACATTCTGCAGGTTGCTGTGTACTCATCGGGCTTGTCCCTAATACACTCTCTATGGATGAGTAGAGAATAAACAAAAGAACAAACAAGAGTCAATATATTTAAATACTATATCTATTTGAGCTAAGAATCTCATTAATCTGATTTATTAAATAAAGTGGAATACCAAAAAGTCATTCTTTTTTAAAACTTGCTATAGATGATCTAATAGTAACTTTAGGTGAATACTTTTTAATTTCTTGACTGTTAATCAGATCATTACAACTAATAATGTGAAAAGCAACAATGATAAGAGTGTAATTCTTAGTTTAGTAATGATTAATTATCACATGTATACCAAACCTCTCTGGGAACCGCTTACGCCATCGCTGGTTTAAGAGGTTCAATCGTGCTTACCACGCTCAATTTGAGTTTGAATAAGCAACACACAGAGAAGGTTCAGTAACATTTAATTATCACACAGC
>CAZLYD010000049.1:0-2524 GCA_964563815.1 uncultured Spirochaetaceae bacterium | reverse complement strand
GTAACGATATTTCACTCTCTGGTAAGAGTGTAAGCTTCTCATCTGGAAATAAGATAATTGATCTTGGTGGAAACACACTTACTCTTGATAGTGGAACCTTTGATGTTGTTATTGCTGATGGTTCTAGCTTTGCTATAGTAAATGGTACAGTCAAGCTACCTACAGCAGAAACTTCAACTATTAAACCAATTGATTTAAATAAGGGTGGTAAGCTATATCTAAAGAATGTAACATTCGATACAGATGATACAACACTATCTTGCTTCTTCGATTGTAGTGATTCTCAGAGTGAGCTTTATCTAAAGAATTCTGTAAAGGAAAACAATGCATATAAGACTAGTTTTAGACTTTTTAAGAATGTATTGAATCATAGTACTTTTAATTTTAATTTTGATTTGTACAACTTTGAAAATGGCAAATATGAAAAGAAAACTTCAGCAGTTAATAATTACTTACTTGATGTTTCTTGGTCATAACTAGTAGTTTGAATCTTAGCTTTCTCCCTCTGCTTAATTGTAGAGGGAGTTTTTGTTGTCTATTGATTAAAAAGGAAATAAAAAAATGCCATCGGCTAAATTACCGATGGCTAAAGATTACTTTTTCTTATGTCTCATTGCTCTGAGTTTTTTCTTTCTCTTATGAGTAGCAATCTTATGCTTCTTTCTTTTTCTTCCGCAAGGCATTGCTGAATGCTCCTTATTCCAATTGGATTTTTTTGTAATTACCCGTCTATTATGGTTGTTAAGACATTTCTAGTCAATAGATATGAGGAGATTCTTTATGTGTTTTCATACATTATTGATACTGCACCCATAGAGCCTGTTACTGGTGTTGTTAGAACAGCAGTAATACGACTGTTACCTGAGCGTGGTACAACAGTTATTCTTTTTTTGTTATCGAAATTTAGCTTTAGATCCTCACTATACCAATCTACATGGACATCATCTTCTGTTAATCCATCTGGTATGTTTTTAATATTTTGTATTGTAAATGATACCTGTGATGTTCCGCTTTTTGGTTCACTAATTATTTCTCCAGTCATGGGTATTGCTGTTTTATTTTGAATATTGACTGAGTGCGTTATAGTTACACCATCAGTTATGTTAATTGTCGCTGATAGAGTAGAGCTATTACTAATTCTAAATACGTCTGTGTATCCTACGTAATGTAGATTTGTGTTATCAGGGTTATCTAGTGTTATTACTATTAGATAGGAGCCAGAAGTTAAATTATTCATTGTTAGAGTTGCTTTACCTTCATCTAATTTGGATTTATCTAAGCCAGTAATTGTTACATTTTCGCCGTCTTCATTTGTTATATTAACAGTTAATCCTGGTGTTTTATTACAAGTATTTGGATCCCAAACGATATTAAAGCTTATGTTTCCTGTTCCCTTTAGTTTTGTAAGCTCGATATTGTAGCTATTTTGTCCACGATAGAAGAAATGAGTAGATGTCGATTCACTAAGTGTTATATTACTCTCACTTTTTCCTTCTACTAATACAGTATATTCACCTGGAATTAGTCCTTTTATTTCATATACTCCCTCATCATTAATGTTATATGTCTCTTGTCTCTGTGGAATAGATGAGTTTTCGCTTGTCATTGTGAAAACATATTTCTTTATTATGTAGTCCTTTTCATCTGGTGTTATGGTTCTCGCTCTATCGCTATTAATAGAAAAGCGTATAGTAGCTGTTTCACTTATTTTTTCATCTGTACATGAAAACAGTGTTATCGTGATTATCGAAATGATTAATGATAATAGTATTAATGGGTATTTCTTCATATTTTTGTCTCCTCTATATTGAGACGCAAAAAACTAAAAAAATGTCATCTATAAAGCTTTAGAAAATTAGAATGGCTAGATTGAGCAACATCACGTTGTAGGATAAGAGATAGTTCAGTATTCCAATTCTCCAGTTCTTTTATCTCTTCTTCTCCTGTTTCCATATCTGTTTCTGTTAAAAAGTAGGGAAGAGAAAAAAGAAGTGATGGATATGACTTTGCTCTTTTAATCCTCTTATTGATAGATATAATTCCACCTCTTTTGTAGTATTCCCTTGCACTTTCAATAGAGCCAGTAAAGCCATGAACGATGAAGCGCTCTAGCTTTACTTTGTCTAGTAAGGCTAGAATTGTATCCTCCCAGCCTACTGCATGAATAGTAACTAATGAGTTATATTTTTTTGCTATCAAAAGTGATGAGTAGAATATATCTATTTGCTTTGGTTTATCTTTAAAGCGTCTATCTAAGCCAATTTCTCCGATTCCATATCCTTTAGAAGCATATTCTTCCATCAAATCAAAATCAGGAGTATAAGGTGGAAGAAGACCGACAGAAGAGAAGGAGAAAGAAGAGAGAAGGGGATAAAGCGATGGTTTTTCAGCCGAAACATATGCCTTATCTGTTTTACTACCTATATGAGCATGGCTATCGAACATTATTTTTTCTCTCCATATTCAATGTTAGTTTTTTCTCTTTATAAGTGAAAGAGAAAAAGTGAAAAATAGTATATATTTC
>CAZLYD010000048.1:0-2734 GCA_964563815.1 uncultured Spirochaetaceae bacterium | reverse complement strand
CATTAATACTTCTTTAATAAATAAAGAGTTTTCATTAAAAATACACTATAGAGAAAAGTAATCTAATTCTAGGAGTAAAGCTTTGGTTGAGTATAGTTATTTAACTGTATCAATATTATCTATATTATTTCTTTTAGCTGGGTTTATTGATTCTATCGCAGGGGGAGGTGGGTTAATCAGTCTCACGTCCCTTTATGCTGCAAAGCTTCCCCCAATAAGCTGTGTAAGTACAAATAAATTCTCTATGACTTTTGGTACACTTTTTGCAACAATTAATTATGCAAAAGAAAAAAAGGTTGTTTGGCGCATAGTATTTTCTAGTGTAGTATTTGCTCTCATTGGTTCGCTTTTGGGATCTAAGCTTGCAATAAGATTTGCAGATACTTATTTAAGATATATGCTATTATTTGTTTTACCTCTTCTTACCCTTTTAACCCTAAAAAAGAAGGAAGAGAAAAAGAATACTTTGATTGAGTATGATACTAAGCTATCATCATTTTCTATTTCTCATATTTCATATCTTATTTCGTCTATTGCTTCATTTCTTATAGGTGTCTATGACGGATTTTTTGGTCCAGGAACAGGAACACTGTATACAATATTGTTTTCTTTTATGGGATTGCCACTGATTTATAGTGCAGGTACAACAAAGGTTCTTAATCTTACTTCAAATATCGCCGCATTTACTACATTTATCTTTAATGATTGCATTATTTACTCAATTGGTATCCCTTGTGCCATTTCAAGTATCATTGGAAATATTCTTGGTTCTTCTTATGCAATTAAAAAGGGTGGAAAAGCTATAAAAGGAATACTTATATTTGTTATAGCTCTACTATATATAAAAATTATCATGGAATTTATTATTTGAAAAAAAGTGCAAAAAAAAAGCATCTCCTGCGGGAGTCGAACCCACGTTGACGGGATGAAAACCCGTTGTCCTAACCACTAGACGAAGGAGACAAAAAAAGAGATAAGCATCTCCTGCGGGAGTCGAACCCACGTTGACGGGATGAAAACCCGTTGTCCTAACCACTAGACGAAGGAGACAAAAGAAGTGAGCCGCAATGGATTTGAACCATTGACCCACGCCTTAAAAGGGCGTTGCTCTACCTACTGAGCTAGCGGCCCACAATTCGCAACAAGAGAAAAGTATCAAATTTAACCTTTGTCTGTCAACATATTAATGAATAATATTTAAAATTGTTTGAACATTCTTTTAATTAGTATTCTTTGAATCAATCAAATACGCTTTTTCCAATTTTTTAATATATCTTAGATATACAAAGGGAAGAATAAATCCTGCTCCTACCCAACTTGCTGCATTAGATAGACAAACTCCTAAAAACCCCCACTTTGAAGTAAAAGAAAAAACAGTAGTTGCTCTAGCAACAAGCTCGATTAATGCTGAAAGGAGTGGGATTTTTCCGCTTCCAAGTCCCTGAGAGCCTGTTCTGAAGATATAAATAGAACCAAGAGGGAAGAAAAAAAGTCCCATCATTTTAACGTAAAAAACACTCTGTTCAATTATTTCTTTATTTTGTGGTATGTTTTCTATAAATAGATATGTACATGGCTTTGCGATAAGGAAGCAAAGTACTAATCCAATTATAGAATAGATAGCATTAATTAATACAGATTTTTTAAAACCATCTCGTATCCTAGTAAAATTAACAGCCCCCAGATTTTGACTTGCATAACTACTAATTGCAATTCCAAGTGCGGGGAAAAACTGAGTAACAAAGTTTTCAATTTTGTTTGCACAAGAGTATGCAGCAACAGTGTCAGAACCAAAGCTATTTAGAGCCATTTGTACTATAATTACACTTAGTGCTGTGATAGAGAACTGAAAGGCTCCTGGCATTCCGACATTAAGTAGTGTTTTTGAAAGATTTTTATCAAATTTCCATTCTTCCTTAGAATATGAAAAAATGTCATATTTTTTCCTTATATATATAAAGGATAATAGAGCAGATATTGCTTGAGAAAATACAGTTGCAATTGCTGCACCCATTACACCTAAATCAAAATATATAATTGATACACAATCAAGGATAATATTTAAAATGGCAGAGATGACCATAAATATTAATGGACTCTTACTATCACCCATACACCTCAATACACCAGAGAAGAAATTATAGAGAACTGGTGCAATAAGGAATAAGTAGATGACAATGATATAATCATTAGCTAAATCTATAATGTTTTCAGGAGTTTTAATTAATCTTAGTAGATCTTTTGAGAAGACAGAAAAAAGGATAGAAACAATAATACTTATAATTACTGATAAATATAAACCATTGGCATAAGCCTTCTTCATTGCCTTCTCGTCTTTAGCACCATAGCGTTGACCAATAATAGCAGTAAAGCCCATAGTAAGGCCTTGAGCAAAACCTAAAACCATAAAGCTATATCCACTAACACAACCAACTGCAGCTAGGGCATCTACACCGAGTAGGCGAGAAACAATAAGAGTATCAGCCATAAGATAGAGCTGTTGAAATAAGTTTCCTAAGAATGTAGGAATAGTAAATGCTATTAATAAGGATAAAGCGTTACCTTTTGTCATGTCTGTTTGCATGGCTGAACTATATTAGTTAAATATTAATAGAGCAAGATAAAGAAGTGTACTAAAACCACTTTTTTACAAAAAAACAAAAAAAGATAAAAAAAGTAAAAAACCCTCTTCACATTTTAAAAGAAAACATGTAATGTATCCTAGTCGCGTCAA
>CAZLYD010000047.1:0-3237 GCA_964563815.1 uncultured Spirochaetaceae bacterium | reverse complement strand
CCATAGATTTTTAAATTGATAGCGAAGGAAAGAACGAAAGAACAATATGGTCAAGTGAAAATAGGGTCCATGCGTGGATGCCTAGGAGCTGCCAGGCGAAGAAGGACGTGGTTAGCTGCGATAAGCCCGGAGGAGCCGCCAACAGGCCTCGATACCGGGATTTCCGAATGGGGTAACCCGACAGTCTGGAATGATTGTCATTAGCACATGAATAAAATAGTGTGTTAAAGAGAGACGCTGGGAAGTGAACCATCTAAGTACCAGCAGGAGTAGAAATCAAACGAGATTCCCGTAGTAGCGGCGAGCGAAGTGGGAAGAGCCCAAACCTATAGTAGAAATATTATAGGGGTTGTAGGGCGCACTAATAAAGCTGAAGAAAGCGAAAGGTTAGCCGAATGATCTGGGACGGTCAGGAAGAAAGGGTGAAACCCCCGTAGGCGAAAACTGGACGGCAGTGAAGTGCGTACCTGAGTACGGCGGGACACGTGGAATCCTGTCGGAATCTGGGGGGACCACCCTCCAAGGCTAAATACTCGGCAGCTACCGATAGCGCATAGTACCGTGAGGGAAAGGTGAAAAGAACCCCGGGAGGGGAGTGAAAGAGAACCTGAAACCATGGACCCACAAGCGGTCGAAGCCCGAGAGGGTGACGGCGTGCCTTTTGTAGAATGAGCCTGCGAGTTATGACATGCAGCGAGGTTAAGCGATAGGAGTCGTGGAGCCGAAGGGAAACCGAGTCTGAATAGGGCGAATAGTTGCATGGCATAGACCCGAAGCCAAGTGATCTATCCATGGCCAGGCTGAAGCACCGGTAAGACGGTGTGGAGGGCCGAACCTAAATCCGCTGAAAAGGGTTGGGATGAGCTGTGGATTGGAGCGAAAGACTAAACAAACTTGGAGATAGCTGGTACTCCCCGAAATAGCTTTAGGGCTAGCGTCATGTGGACTGTCACGGAGGTAAAGCACTGGATAGATGCGGGCCCGTCGCTGGGTACCAAGTTTAACCAAACTCAGAATGCCGTGATAAAATGCATGGCAGTCAGGCTGCGACTGATAAGGGCCGTGGCCAAAAGGGAAACAGCCCAGAACGACAGCTAAGGTCCCCAATGTGTGCCAAGTGGGAAAGGAAGTCCGAATGCCGAGACAGCCAGGAGGTTGGCTCAGAAGCAGCCACACCTTTAAAGAGTGCGTAACAGCTCACTGGTCGAGTATTCGGGCACCGACAATTTAACGGGGCTAAGCACACAACCGAAGCTTCGTCACATATATGAAATATGTGTGGGTAGGGGAGCATTCCATGTACTGAAGAAGCAGTGGTGGGAACCATTGTGGAGGGGATGGAAGAGAGAATGCAGGCATGAGTAACGGAAAGACAGGTGAGATCCCTGTCCGCCGAAAGCCTAAGGTTTCCAGGGTAAAGGTAATCTACCCAGGGGTTAGCCGGCCCCTAAGGCGAGGACGAAGGTCGTAGCCGATGGGAAACGGGTCAATATTCCCGTGCCTCGTAGCACAATGATGGAGAGAAGCATAGAGCGAAAGATCGCCGGGTGTCGGTAGTCCCGGTCGAAGAAGCGAGCCGAAGAGACTTCGAGTCAAATGCCGGAGTTGAGGTGAGCTTGGAGGGAGTCCTCTTACGGGAGGATGAAGGATGCGTAGCTGTCGTGCCAGGAAATACCTTCTAAGTATATGTGTTACGGGACCGTACTATAAACCGACACAGGTGGGCAAGCTGAGAAAGCAAAGGCGCTCGGAAGAACTCGCGTTAAGGAACTCGGCAAAATGCATACGTAACTTCGGGAGAAGTATGGCCCATGGGGAGGCCCATGGGTTGCAGAGAAATGGCCCAAGCAACTGTTTACCAAAAACACAGGTCCATGCGAACCAGCAATGGGAAGTATATGGGCTGACACCTGCCCGGTGCTGGAAGGTCAAGGGGAGTCGTTAGAGCAATCGAAGCGGCGAACTCAAGCCCCAGTAAACGGCGGCCGTAACTATAACGGTCCTAAGGTAGCGAAATTCCTTGTCGGGTAAGTTCCGACCCGCACGAATGGTGTAATGATTTGGGCACTGTCTCAACGCGAGATCCGGTGAAATTGAAGTCCAGGTGAAGATGCCTGGTGACTGCAGTTAGACGGAAAGACCCCGTGAACCTTTACTCCAACTTGGTGCTGAAGATTGGACCAGCATGTGTAGGATAGGTGGGAGACTGAGAATCGTGCCCGTTAGGGTGCGAGGAGTCGTCGGTGAAATACCACCCTTGCTGATTCAATTTTCTAACCGCTGCCGTTATCCGGCATCGGGACAGCGCCAGGCGGGGAGTTTGACTGGGGCGGTCGCCTCCTAAAGTGTAACGGAGGCGCGCGAAGGTCACCTTAGGGCGGTTGGGAATCGCCCGTCAAGTGTAAAGGCACAAGGTGGCTTGACTGCAAGACGAACAGGTCGAGCAGGTACGAAAGTAGGTCTTAGTGATCTGGCGGTAGCGTGTGGAAGCGCCGTCACTTAACGGATAAAAGGTACTCCGGGGATAACAGGCTGATCTTGCCCAAGAGTTCACATCGACGGCAAGGTTTGGCACCTCGATGTCGGCTCATCGCATCCTGGGGCTGGAGCAGGTCCCAAGGGTTTGGCTGTTCGCCAATTAAAGCGGTACGCGAGCTGGGTTCAGAACGTCGTGAGACAGTTCGGTCCCTATCTGCTGCAGTCGTTGGATACTTGAGGGGTCCTGCTTTTAGTACGAGAGGACCGAAGTGGACGAACCTCTAGTGTACCTGTTATCGCGCCAGCGGTATTTGCAGGGTAGCTACGTTCGGAAGGGATAACCGCTGAAAGCATCTAAGCGGGAAGCCTACCCCAAGATTAGGTGTCCCATGGAGCTTGACTCCACTGAAGGAACCAGCAAGACTAGCTGGTTGATAGGATGGCAGTGTAAGCATGGCAACATGTTCAGCTGACCATTACTAATTTGCCGTGAGGCTTGACCATATTGTCCTTTCTTTCTTCCCTTTGTTTAGCTACTCGATTCATAACTACTTATGACTCGCTGTAGCTCGCTGGTGGCCATAGAGAAGTGGACATACCCGTTCCCATCCCGAACACGGTAGTAAAACGCTCCTTCGCCGATGGTACTGGAACTCGTTTCCGGGAGAGTAGGTCGCTGCCAGCTTTTTTTTCGTTTCTCCCAGTGCTAGTCACTGTTTATATATATTCTTCTCTTGGGCTTTATGCCCTTTTTTTATT
>CAZLYD010000046.1:0-4210 GCA_964563815.1 uncultured Spirochaetaceae bacterium | reverse complement strand
TTATTTTATTTTGTATTTTTCTTTGTATTTTATAAAATTGCAAAACAAATATGATATGTAATTGACCACTTTCTTTTATAAAAGTAACATATCAGCGTACTAAATAAATAAAACAGGAAAAATTTAAAATGGAAGAAAAAAAGTATGTTTACTTCTTCGGCAATGGAAAGGCTGAAGGTACAGGCGACATGAAGAGTCTTCTAGGAGGTAAGGGTGCTAACCTTGCAGATATGACCAGTATCGGTCTTCCTGTTCCTCCTGGATTCACAATTACTACAGAAGCATGTGATTTCTTTGATAAACACAATGGTTCATATCCTAATGGTATGAAGGATGAGGTTCTTGAAAACCTTAAAAAGCTTGAAGAACTTATGGGTGCTAAGCTTGGAGACAAAAAGAATCCTCTACTTGTTTCAGTTCGTTCTGGTGCTGCTCAATCTATGCCTGGTATGATGGATACTGTCCTTAATCTTGGCTTAAATCCAGATTCTTTACAGGGCTTAATCGATAAGACTGGAAATGAAAGATTTGCATGGGACTCCTATAGAAGATTTATCCAGATGTTTGGTGATGTTGTAATGGGAGTACCTCACTCAAAGTTCGAAGCTGTACTACAGTCTGTTAAAGATGAAAATGCAAAGGTTTTTGATACTGAACTTGATTGTGATAATCTTAAAGAAGTTATTAAGAGATATAAGATTGTTTACAAAAAGTATACAGGCGAGGAATTCCCAACAGATCCTCAGTACCAGCTTTTCAAGGCTATTGATGCTGTATTTAAGAGCTGGAATAACGAAAGAGCCATTAAGTATAGAATGATGAATGACATTAGAGGCTTACTCGGTACTGCTGTTAACGTTCAGGCTATGGTATTTGGTAACATGGGTGAAACAAGTGGTACAGGTGTTGCTTTTACTCGTGACCCATCTAGTGGTGAAAATAAATTCTATGGTGAGTACCTAATGAATGCTCAGGGTGAAGATGTTGTTGCAGGTATTCGTACTCCTCAGCCAATCTCTACTTTAGAGCAGGTTAACCCAGATGCTTATGCTCAGCTTTGTGATATTAGAGAAAGACTTGAGAAGCACTATCATGATATGCAGGACTTAGAGTTTACAATCCAAGAGGGTAAGCTCTATATGCTTCAGACAAGAAATGGTAAGAGAACTATCTTCAGCTGGATTAGAAGCCAGGTTGAAATGGTTGAGGCTGGTCTTATTGATAAGAAAACAGCTGTTTCTCGTGTTCCTGCTTCAGAATTCTCAAAGCTCTTTGCTCCAATCCTTGATAATAAGGTAATTAAGGATCTCAACATTAAGCCAGATGCAAAGGGTCTTAATGCTTCCCCTGGTGGTGCCTGTGGTCAGATTTATTTCAATGCTAAGGATGCTGAAATTGCACACAAAGAAGGAAAGGATGTACTTCTTGTAAGAGTTGAAACTTCTCCAGAGGATATTGGAGGAATGGCAATCAGTAAGGGTATTGTTACTTGTCGTGGTGGTATGACTAGCCATGCAGCTGTTGTTGCAAGAGGTATGGGTTGCCCATGTGTTTCTGGCTGTGGTGATATCGTTGTAAATGAGCCTAAGAAAACTCTTACAGTTAATGGAAAGGAACTAAAAGAGGGAGACTATATGTCTATCGATGGTTTCACAGGTAATGTTTACGCACAGAAAATTGCTGTTAAGCCAAGTGAAATCATGCAGGTTCTTGAAAATACAATGAGTGAGAGCCAGTCATTGTTATATCAAGAATATAAGAAATTTATGTCTTATGTTGATGAAATTAAGACAATGAGTGTAAGAGCTAATGCTGATACTCCAAAGGATGCTAGACAGGCTATCATGCTTGGTGCTGAGGGTGTTGGTCTCTGCAGAACAGAGCATATGTTCTTTGGTGGTGAAAGAATTATTGCAATGAGAAAAATGATTCTTGCAGATAATTCTAGAGCTAGAGAAACAGCATTAAATGAATTACTTCCAATTCAGAGAGGAGACTTCGAGGGTATTTTCCAGGAGATGAATGGTCTTCCTGTAATTATTAGATTGCTCGACCCACCACTACATGAGTTCTTACCTAGTGACCATACTTCTCGTCATGAGATGGCTCTTAAGATGGGTATTTCTGTTGAAGAAATTGCTAGAAAGTGTAATCAGTTACATGAATTTAACCCAATGCTTGGATTTAGAGGATGTAGACTTGCTGTTGTATATCCAGAAATCTTAAGAATGCAGGTTAGAGCAATATTGGAAGCTGCAATTGTAGTTAAGCGTAAGGGTATCAAGGTTAGACCTGAAATTATGATTCCACTCGTAGGTAATTGGAAAGAATTCAACTATTGTAGAAAGAATGCTGTAGATGAAATTGAAAAGGTATTCTCCGAGCAGAATCTTGTAATCCCTTACCAGATTGGTACAATGATTGAGGTTCCACGTGCTGCATTAACAGCTGATGAGATTGCAGGAAGTGCTGAATTCTTCTCATTTGGTACTAATGACCTTACTCAGATGACTTGTGGTTTCAGCCGTGATGACTCTGGTTCATTCCTTTCTCACTATGTTGGCGATACAGATAAGCAGTTCTATGATTATGATCCATTCGCAACAATCGATGTTGATGGTGTTGGAAAGCTTGTCAAAAAGGCAGTAAATTTGGGTAGAGGTGTTAGACCAGATATGAAGATGGGTATCTGTGGTGAGCATGGTGGAGATCCTAAATCAATTGAATTCTGTCAGAGTGCGGGACTTAATTATGTTTCTTGTTCTCCTTATAGAGTTCCAATTGCTCGTCTCGCTTGTGCTCAGGCAGCAATTAAGGTTAATAAATAACTTTTCCTTTTTTAATAATTGAGACCTTGTTTTTACAGGGTCTCTTTTTTTGTACTAAAAATCTTTTTTAATTGTTCATATAATAAAAGCATGAAGGAAAAAATGTATATTTCATTGGCTATAAAAACATTTATTATCGGTGCAACTATGTGTATCCCTGGTATTTCTGGTGGTTCAATTGCAATGGTTTTAGGTGTTTATGATAAATTAATAACTTCTATTTCAGATATTCTAAGTAAAAAATTTAAAAAAGCTTTTACTCTCTTACTTGTTTCAGGTGTCTTTGGTCTATTAGGATTCTTTTCTTCCTCTCCACTTCTTTCATATCTATTAGAGCATTTTTATTCTATAGTAATGCTCTTTTTCATCGGTGCAATTGTTGGCTCTATTCCAATGATTGTTAGAAAAAGTGAGATAACTAAGGATAATTGGTTTTATTCTTTTTTTATTATTGTTGGCGTTATTATTGTTTATTTAATTTCTTCTATTCCAAGTGGCTCAATAAAAATAGGTGAAAGTAGCTTTATTATTCAATTTGTTTGTGGTCTCTTGGTTTCTATTGGTTTTGTGCTTCCAGGTATATCATTTACATATTTATTAGCTGTATTAGGATTATATGAAGCAGTAATAAATAATGTTGCATCCCTAAATATAATTCCTCTTATTCCTATGGGATTAGGACTAGTAATTGGTATTTTTGCTTTCTCTGGTCTATTAAAAATTGCATTAGAAAAATATCCATCTATAACTTTTCCAATTATTCTTGGCTTTGTTTTAGGTTCTATTTATCCACTTTTTCCTTCGCTCAATGGAACAAAAGAAATAATTATTTCAATTCTTTCATTTCTACTTGGAATGCTCATAGTATTTTTCACAAGTAAAGAAGAATAGGGGATTTAAATAAAAAAGTAAAAAAGCTATATTTAAAACATGCCAAAATAGCTCAGTTGGTAGAGCGACACCCTCGTAAAGTGTAGGTCATGGGTTCGATTCCCATTTTTGGCTATTATCTATTTAAAAACTGAATTAATAATATTTCTTTTTTTGTTAATTAAACCTTATTTAATGCTATATATATTTTTGTATTGAAAAAATATCTGATATGACAATTTAAAAGAGAGAATGGAAATATGAAGGCCTTACTTATCTGGATTGTAGTATATGTAGTTATGTTCATTATAGTTGAGCTGGAATCAAGATATGACTCATTTAAAATCATATTTCTCATTCTTCTTGGTGCATTTACTATTTGGTATTGGTATGATGAAATAAAAAATAGCAAAAAAAAATAGATTAGTTTTTCATTTGTAAGGGCTCAATTTGAGTCCTTTTTTATTACTCACATTTATTTCTTTTGTGCCAAAGAGCGTGATTACTACCAA
>CAZLYD010000045.1:0-4262 GCA_964563815.1 uncultured Spirochaetaceae bacterium | reverse complement strand
AACGGAGAGTCGGAGAAGCCTTTGAAGTCGATAGAGTTTAACTTCCCGATATATCAAAACGGTCAAGAGGTAAGGCAACTTTTGTGGGAAAAAGGTAATACCGTTGAGACGGTAGTATTGATGTCAAGGGTAAAGGACTGAAGTGTGCAAAAAGCCCAGTAATTAAGCCTTTTCTAGACTTTGGCTGCTAGCGTCGAACGAATGAAAATCCATGCAGGCACGCTTGACGGTAACTTATCGAAAGCGCCTTTCAGAGAGTTGTGACTCGTGATTGGATGTTCGATAGGTTGGGACCTTCAATTGAATGTAGTGTTCGAATTGGATGTTAGAAAATAAAAAAGAGAGCAGGCCTGCTCTTATTCGTTGATATCGATATCAAGTCCGGATTTGAACCGGACGGTGAAGTGATTTAGAAACATATTCGCTCTGGAGTTTCTAGTTATCGTTTACGAATATTAAAACCGTTATGGAATAGAAGTGAAAGAAATGTTACAGTAGTTAGGTAAACCTAACAAATCGGGAGCTGCATATAGAGATATGCTGTGGAGAATTGACCTTGGCAGGCCGGTGTTTTTGACGAGGACAAACAGATGGGTACTACTTTTTTGCTTCTGTTGATTATCATCTGCGGGATTCTGCTGATGCTCTGGGCCGGAGTAGCATTTATTCAGAATAAGAAGTATTTCACTTCAGCGCCAAAGGACGTGCAGGAAGCGATACAGTCACGTGAGGAGCGTTTTTGCGGAGCTCATGCGGTAGGCTGGCTTCTAATGGTTGTTGCTGCAATTCTTGCGATCGGATCGGTGATCTTTGCCATTGTTGATGGCATCCGCAGAGATTTCTCGTTCGGACAATTCTTCCTGCGGTTTCTGATCCTGTTGGAAGGGTATAAGGCCTGGGACATGATCTTTCTCGACTGGTACCTGCTGACGAAGTCGCATTTCTACCAGTATTATTTCCCAGAAGTAGAAGGATGCGAGAGTCTGAAGCATACAGGCTTTAATCGGAAGGAGCAACTGATGAAATTGTGTGTCATCTTTCCTGTTGTCTCATTTGCCATGGCGGGAATCTGTACATTAATCGGATATTTGATCTGAAAAAAAAGGAATAGAAATGGGTAGGACCCGGAGTGAAAAATCGTGAAAATAATATCTGCAGTTTTTTTGTATTTGCTGTTCTTCCTGCTGTGCTTTCTTGGAACAGGAACTGATGAAAAGAATATCAGAAATTTTTACTCCTATCCGGATAAAATTCAGAATGAGATAGGAATATCCGGAAAGTTTGAAATTCCAAAGAAAAAGCCTTATGCGTTAACGTTTCTTTTAAATATTCTGGCATTCTTTGTTGTCTTCATAGCCATCGGATTATTGATCCGAGAGAAAAGTTTCTGGTATTTTCTTGCGCTCGGAGAAGGACTGAATCTGTTCGACCTTCTGGTGATTGATCTTGTCTGGTGGCAACATAGTAAGCGAGTGCGTTTCACCGGGATAGGAAACCGGAAAGATTATCTGGGAGCGGAGAAGCATGTGATGGCGTTCGTGAGAGCGATCCCCGTTTTTGCAGTTGCGGCGCTTTTGGCGGCAGTTATTCTGTGAAACAGGTATAGTGGAAGGGCTTCGAAGACTCGAATTTGCAAAATACCGTAAAAGCTATAAGTGCATCTCATGGATATTTGACCATACAGGGATGCCCTGTTCTATGGATGAAGCCGGGGATGACAGGCCGGAGATGGCTGAAAAATTATATAAAGAAGCCAGTGAGTAGCTTTTTAAGGAATAACAAATTATGTAAAGAACAGCCATCGATACAAAAGCCTGAGCAGGATGCTACATCAAATGGTATGAGCCAGAAACAGATCGCGCAGCAGATCATGAAAAAAGTGTTTGCTCCGCAGGTTCCCTTTGATGATATTGCCGCTTTTGATAAGGAAATCCAAAGTCCTGTGAAACTGACGGCAGATCAGCAGGAGGACATAACGAAGTTTCTGCAGAATTTTGATCTTCTTTCCTTAGCGGACAGGGTCACTATTCCGCTGCTGGTACTTACCGGTGAATATGATGAAATCAACCCGCCCGCAGAGGGTAAGAAGGTAGCAGATGCATTGCCAAATGCCCGGTTCGAGACGATTCTAGATGCCGGATATATGGCTTTCTTCGAGAATCCGAAGCGTGTATTTGAGCTGATTGATACCTTTCTGCAGAAGATAAGCGACCAAGTTAAGAGCTGAAAGGGTTGAGACCATTGTATTGAGGAAACAACTGCAGAGGAGCAGGTTGAGACGATGGTCTCCATCCTTTCCGCAGTATTATATGTAGAGAAAGGATTTTGACAAGTTTCCGCAAACGGAGACAATTGTAAAAATACCGATTTTCGGCTTTGAGCAGTTTCCGCGAACGGACGGAGGTATTGACATCAAGGTGCTTTTCTCAAGCCATGTGGAGAGTGTCTGTTTGCTCACAAAAGTACAGAAGTAAATAGCGAGAAAAGGCTTGAAATAAAGGGATTTTGAGTTCTTCGTGATAAATTAATGGAGTTTCAAAATTTCACTTCTTTGAGTGTTAGGAAATACATCAACGGTTAAATTCTCATAGGGTTGAGTTGACGAAATGAAAATGGAATAGTTGATTTGATAGTATTGATGTGAAGAATAGACCGCATTGCTTTACTAGGACGGATGATGGAAGGCTGCTTTTTTGCCGATTATACAGATATGGAAAACCTTATGATAAAGCATTTGCCTTTTCCACAATAGAGCCTTCTGCAACACCCTCACTAAGGTGCTACCAGAGGCTTCTTTCACTCCTGTAAGATTTTCAAGTATTTATCCAGCCGTGCATTGATATATCCGGCAAAAAGATTTTCCATTGCAAAGAGATTATGTTTTATATAGTACGCATCAAAGGCATCGTAATAAGCCATACGATCTGTAAACTTAATATCGATTGCTGGAAATCCTGCTTTCATCAGCTCCAGATTAACAAGCAATCTGCCCGTTCTGCCATTACCGTCGATAAAGGGGTGAATACCCTCGAATTCGATGTGAAAACGAGCAAGTTTAGTGATAATGTGCTCTGTGCTTTTCGAAAAGTCATCTAAGAGCTGTTCCATCCTTGGTTCAATCAAGTACGGTTGCACAGGCTCATGCTGTGCTCCCATAATGCGAACAGGAATACGACGATATATACCTCGGTCATTTTTTTTGTCTGCAAGGACAAGGTAATGGATATCCTTGATTACACGCTCACTGATTGGAACATTCTTTACCACCAATTCCCGAACATAATCGAAAGCCTCTTTGTGTCCAAGCGCTTCTATGTGATCTTTCAAGGGCTTTCGATCGATGGTGAGACCTCGTAGCACCAAATCGGTCTCACGTAGGGTCAGTGTGTTACCCTCAATAGCATTAGAGTTGTAGGTATACTCAACGATGAATTCTTCGTTCAACCGTTCTACTTCACCTTCTGTTAAAGGTCTACGACTGTCGAGTTCAGCCTTTTTTCGATCGATCTGAGCAAAAATACTTTCCTTGGACTTGTACCTTCCGTCTACTGGTTTTTCTGCATCAGTAGGAATCTTCCATCCACGCCCTTCTTGATACGACCCAAAAATCTTTCCCTCGGCACAAAGCACACGGATTCTCCGTTCGGAAATGCCCCACTTCTCAGCGGCTTCTTTTACTGTTATAAACATGCTCTATCCCTCCTTGCTGTACCTACTATACCACATTATCGGAATAATACTAATGATATCGGAATGGTAATCTATGAATTAGCGGAATAATGTCTCTTTCTTTTGTCGAATGGTGTCCCGCAGAGGAACAATGCAGAAAAATTGAACGGCTTAACTAGTTTCTCTTTAGATACCTTTTGTAAACGAAAGGAGTAAAGATTATAGAAGCCTAAACTGAATTGCTACAGGATATGTTAGCTAGTATAACACTCTAGATAAGTATATTGATTTTTATATAGTATCCATAGGAAAGAGTAGCTTGATAATGTGAGTAATTCGCAGTTGCTTATATAGTGCGAGATAGGTTATGAAGGAATACTAAATAGAGAATTAAAGTACTGGCTGAGATGGTTGTCCTGATTCTGTGAAAGCTATCTTAATTTGTAATTTATCATTGCTGTAAACTGCTTCAATACTTCCACCCATACGCTCTATCAACATCTTAGCAATGGATAATCCCAAACCTGTCGAATTGCGACTGGCTTCTACTGTATAGAATCGGTCAAACAATCTGCCTACTGTAACAGTGTTCA
>CAZLYD010000044.1:0-4313 GCA_964563815.1 uncultured Spirochaetaceae bacterium | reverse complement strand
CTGGCTTCTACTGTATAGAATCGGTCAAACAATCTGCCTACTGTAACAGTGTTCAGATTATGTGCCGTGTTACTGAATGTAACGCAACCGCTCTTATCCATGACGACTGACAAATCGCCATCAGAGTATTTCAACGCATTGCTGATGATATTGGAGAAGATACGGTTGACTGCAGCTGCATCCAACTCACGATAAACAGGTTTCTCTGGCAATTTAATTTCCGGTTGAATGCCTTTTTCCTGCATAAGCGCATAGAAGGACAGTAGACTTTCTTCCAAGGCCCGGACAACATCCATGTGTTCCTGTTTCAGTTCTTGAGAAGAAGTGACCACACTATATCGGAACAGTTCTTCCGTTAGGTTCTTCAAGACTTCCGTTCGATTTTTGATTTGCGATAGGTAACGCTGAACCGTTTCACTCTTTTCCTCACGCTCCAAAAGGTCAAGATAACCGTTGATTGCGGTCAGTGGCGTTCTCAGGTCGTGGGATATGTTCGTAACGGCTTCTTTCAGTTCCAAATCGCCCTGTTGGTAACGATGGCGTTCTTTACGAAGCAGACGAAGCTGCACATTGATCTCTGCCGCCAGCTTTCGCATGGAAGGATCTCGGGTTGAAACGTCAATGAGGGTATTGGTATCTGCTGTCAATCGGTCACGGAACGCTTCTGCAATCTCCTGTGCTGACTTGCACAGAAAATAGATCTTTGCAAGAAGCACAAAGATAATTAAAAATAGTATTCCGATGATGATTAACAGCAAAGATTCCATAAAGACCTCTTATTTTATATCCTTTTTCTTAAATAATATGATGCCTACGGAAGTAAATGCTACAGTTACGCCTAACTGACATATAACAGCAAGCAGATTAAAAACACCTTCTGAACGGGCAATGTTGAATCCTTGTGAAGATGGAATGAAGGCATCTAGAAAGGTGTAGACGATTCGGATTGTTCCGCTAATATAGCGAGGGTTTGGAATATTGAACTCTCGCAGATAGCTGCCGTCTTCCTGCATAATCATGCGTGAAGTAAGTTTTGGCTCATTTAAGTGGGAATATGTGAATAGACCTGCAAAGATTATGAGTAATGCAAAAACAAAGCTAATAATTAGGTTTCGGGATTTGTTACTATCCATCATACCCAAAAAAGTGAAAATAGCTCCGTAGCATAAGATCATAATAAATGCAGTTGGAATGCGCCAAGAGACAGGCGAAAGTGCTTTCCAAATTTGTGTACCAAGAAACGGCAGTCCAATACATACAGAGACGACCATTTGAGTAATTACAAATAGGATGCCGGCTATAACCACAACAATCAGATTCGACAAATAGATATTACTTCTAGTACCGCCGACCGTTATTTTATTGCGGATGGTTTCGTCAGAATATTCTGAGCCGATATAAAATCCGCTGAATACTGCTATGACAGCTCCTACATAAATCAACACAATAAAGAAGTAAAAATTTCCATTTGTAAGATACCAACCATCCCCTATATTATTTTCATTTATGATAGCCAGAATGTAGAATAATGCACCTGTAAGCGCAGAGATTGTTTCCAATATCCAAAAAATTTTGCTTTTCCAAAGTCGTGAGAAATTGGCAGATAATAATTTACGCATTTTTGCCTCCTCCTACCAGAGAGATATAATAGCTTTCCAAGCTTTCGTCCTTTTCATAGATTGAAATTACTTCGCAGTTTTCTTTGAAGAGGGTTGCTGTCAGCTGTGTCACATTTATTTTTGCGTACACATCTGCAGTAGTAGAGGAAATGATTTTATATTCCAACTGCATAGCATCAAGAACACGAGCTAGAGTAGCGGTATCGCTTACTTCCATGCGAACGCATTTGCGACAGGCTTTTTCCAGTTCTTCTGCACTCAGTTCCTTTACCATGCGTCCGTTGTCAATAATGCCGTAATGAGTGGCAAGACGGGATAGTTCATCTAGAATGTGGCTGGAAATTAGTACAGTAATTTGTCTTTCCCGGTTTAGCTTTAAAATTAACTCTCGAATTTCTACAATACCTTGAGGATCAAGACCGTTTATAGGTTCATCCAAAACGATAAAATCGGGGTCCCCAGCAAGAGCTATGGCAATTCCAAGTCGTTGCTTCATGCCTAGAGAAAAGTTCTTAGCTTTCTTCTTTCCAGTGTTCTCTAAGCCAACCAATTTTAGTAACTCAGTAATACCATCATAGGATGGAAGACCAAGAACGAGATACTGCTGCTTCAGATTTTCCTCTGCCGTCATATCCATGTAGATGGAGGGTGTTTCCACCACCGCACCCATACGGCGACGAGATTTGATAATATTCTTGCTGTCACTCGAAATGCCATACAAGGTAAAATCACCTGAAGTCGGTTCCTGTAATCCACAGATTAGGCGAATCAATGTTGTTTTACCAGCGCCGTTCTTTCCAACAAAGCCGTAGATCGAGCCCTTGGGAACATTCATGCTAAGACCATTTAATGCCTGAAAATCTTTGTATTTTTTTGTCAGGCTATTTGTTTGTAAAACATAGTCCATACTATATTATCTCCTTTTCTTGACGTTAGTTTACAAAACAAAAGTCAAGAAAACGGTCAAGAGAAACGTCAATATTTGGTCAAGATTTTAGTTATGCCAATTTGAAACCGATTCCCCAAATGGTTTCGATGTAGTCAATGCCACCTACGTTCTGCATTTTTTTACGTAGATTGCTGATATGTTGCTTCAATGAACGTTCAGTGCAATCAGGGGTATCTAGACTAATATTGTCAAGAAGAACACTCTTTGCAATTACTTGTTTAGGATTTTTCATCAGTTGCTTCAAAATAGCATATTCTGTTTGTGTTAGCTTTATAGGTTGTCCTTTTACTGTTAGAGAAAGAGATACCATATCTAAAACTAAATCGCCAACTGAAAGAAGCTTCATTGTGTCTTGCTGTTCTTTTTTTCGAAGTTGAACTGTAATTCGTGCTAAAAGCTCCTTTGTATCAAAGGGCTTTGTCATATAGTCTGCTGCACCGCTAAGTAGAAGATTGATTTTATTCTGTACATCGACTTTTGCACTGAGGACAATAACAGGAATATTCTCTATGTGTGATAGGACCTCCTCACCAGAAAGTCCAGGTAACATTAGATCTAGTAGAACTAAATCTGGTTTCCTTTCTGAAAAAAGATATAAGGCTTCTGTGCCTGAGTATGCACGAATGACAGAATATCCTTCTCGTCTCAGTACCTCTGTTAGCATATTGGAGATGTGAATATCATCATCTATGATTGCGATTGTTTTCATTCTAATTCCTTGTATTTTATCTTTTAAACTATATTATCACTTTTTATTTAGTTTTTTTATCGAGATCTTTTTCTTCACTGTCTTTGTTATTTTTCGTCTTAAAGTACAGCCCTTTGTAAAGGTCAATAATAAAATCACCAAAAAAGCCAATATGAAAATATAGAATAATTAGACCGTTGAATGAAAATGTAAATGCTTTTTTAAGAAGAAAATGCAACCTTCTGTATTATTTAGCTTTGCTTACGGTTCCTGATGTTAATTCAAAACAAAAAAAAGATTTAATCCGTTTATTGAGCTGTGGTTCATAGTAGTGGAGAAAGAACGAAAAATACAGTAGCTCCTGTTAGCCCAGGGCTGACAGGAGATATTCGTTTGGATTATCTATACACTTTAGGCGGCTTTGGTTCTAACTGGAAGATGCGTTCTGCTATGTTGGGAAGGATGCCGTCAGAGACTAGTCAACCGGGTATTTCGGTACATATCCGGTCATATTCCATGTGAAGCTTTTAAGCATAACGCACTTCCCTTCAAAGGAGTTGATTCTAATTTCTACAAAAATGGAATTTATCTCTTCTTATAAAGCAATAATTCAGGATTTTTTCCATCAGATTCATAGGTACATATCATGATAAAATCCATGTTTGCAAGAATCCCGAAGCATAGTCCATCTACAATTTCTGATTCTAATTGATTACCTAGATATGTTGTCTTGTCATCTAAAAATTTTACCATCTTACCGTTAGGAAGAGGATAATCGAGATTTACATATTTACCAACTAAAGCATTTAGTTTTTCCAGTTTAGGCATCCCCTCAATAGATAATTCATTAATCTCATTTATCAATTGTTGCTTAAACTCCTCGAACTGTCCATCATCACTAAGCTCTTCATATCTTTTCCAATAATCCAGCTTGGGAAGCCTTTGTTTCATATATTCTCTAGCCTGTTCTTCTGAAAAGCCCTCGCTAACCATATGTTTGACACCGACATCAATCAAATCATCCATATTGCTGTACATATATGTACCATCCGCATAG
>CAZLYD010000043.1:0-5102 GCA_964563815.1 uncultured Spirochaetaceae bacterium | reverse complement strand
GTTGAATTTTTAAATACTAATACTAAATCTATTAAAAAGAAAAAAAGGTGTTTAAAAATAATTATCTTTTATCTTCTTTCTTTTTTGCCTTGATGATGAAAAAGAGGTAAAACTAATAATTGTTTCACGTGAAACATTAAAAAAAGAGCTGCTATTCGAGGCAGCTCTATTAGAAAAGATGATTAAATTAAATTAGAATGAAGCTAAATCATCATTTACAACAACTAATTCTGGATCTACTGATTCTCTTAGATATCTTTCTACACCATTAGAAAGAGTCATTTGACTCATTGGACATCCAGCACAGTGGCCATGTAATTTAACATGAACTGTTTTTCCATCTAATTTTTCAAAGGAGATATCGCCACCGTCATTCTGTAGAGCAGGACGAATTTCATCTATTGCTTTTCTAATTTTTTCTTCCATTATTTTCCTCCATAAGAAGATATATACAAAGAATAACAATCATAATCGATAGGGTCAACTTGTTATACATTTATGCTGACAAGTTTCTTTTTACTCGTTATATTTAAGAATATGTCTAGGAATATTATTTTCTATAATCAAAAAGGTGGTGTTGGTAAGACTACTGTTACAGCTAATTTGGGTTCGTCCTTAGCTAGTAAAGGATATAGGGTCCTTTTGATTGACTTTGATGCTCAAGTTAATCTTACTCATTCTGTTTCTGGAGATTCAAAACGTGCTAATATTTATGACGTTATAACAGGTCAGGTTGATGTTAACGAAGCTATTCAGGCAACAATTTTTGAAAACTTATATTTGATTCCTGGTTCTCTTAATATGGCTGGATTAGCTATAGAACTTGTTGAACAAGAAAATCGAGATTCTTTTTTAAAAAACTCTATTTCAAAAATAGAAAATAGCTTTGATTTTATTCTTCTTGATTGTCCTCCTTCTTTAGGATTGGAAACTGTTAATGCTTTAGCTTGGTGCAAGGAAGTTATTATTCCTTTGCAGTGTGAGTATTTATCAATGGAAGGGCTCAATTTGATAATGAGAACTATTACTAATATTAAGAAGACTTCTAATCCTGATATCACTATCTTAGGTATACTTTTTACTATGTATAGTAAGAGAGCTAAACTAAATCAGGAGGTTGTTGATGATATTTCCTATTATTTTCCAAATTTGGTTTTTAAAACTATAATTCCAAGAACAACTCGATTGGCTGAAGCACCATCTCATGGGCTTCCAATTAATTATTATGAGAAGTCTTCAAATGGAGCTAAAGCTTTTAATGAACTAGCAGAGGAGGTTATAAGTCGTGGCTAAAGAAAAGAAACGAGGTTTAGGAAAAGGTATTGAATCTTTAATGTCTGGTTTTGATTTTGATAGTCAGACAGAAGATATTCTTAATAAAACAATTAAAGAAAATTCTTTTACTAGTGCTAATAAAATGTCTGTTATACAGATAGATGTTTCTCATATTAGAACAAATCCAAATCAACCTAGAAAATATTTTGATGAAGAGAGCTTGAATAATCTTGCTCAGTCTATTAAGAGTCAAGGAATTATTCAGCCACTTACAGTTGAAGAAATTGCTCCAGGAGAGTTTTCTATAATAGCAGGTGAGCGTAGATTTAGGGCTGCTAAGATTGCAGGATTAAGTAAGGTTCCTGCAATAGTTATTACACTCTCTGATGTTCAAAGAATTCAAGTATCTTTGATAGAGAATATACAAAGAGAAAACCTTAATGCCATAGAAGAAGCTACTGCATATCAATATTTGATTGATCGTTCTGGTTTTACACAGGAGCAAGTAGCGGAGAAGGTTGGAAAGAGTAGAAGTACGATTACTAATTCACTTCGTCTTTTATCCTTATCTGACCAAATGAAGGATGATATTGTCTCCGGTACATTAACAAGTGGACATGCTCGTGCTATTCTTTCTTTGGTTAATCCTTCTGATAGAAATCTCCTTAGAGATAGAATTGTTAGAGATGGACTATCTGTTAGAGAGGCTGAAAATCTTGCTTCTTCTTATAATAAAGGACAAAAGCTTATAAAAAAGAAAAAGAGTTCTTCGAAGGATAGAGAAATAGTGGATGCTGAAGAGAAGTTTGTTTCATCTATTGGAACTCGTTGTGAAATAAAAGGAACACTCTTAAAGGGAAAGCTGGTAATTAAATATACTAGCCAAAATGATTTGGAGAAAATATATAGATTACTAAGTAAGGGTGAAGAGCTATTTGAAGAATAAAATTATATAATATAAGGAAATAAACATGAAAGACGGAATATACGCAATTATTAAAACTAATCGTGGTGATATTAAACTTGAATTAGAGTACAAAAAAACACCTATGACTGTATGTAACTTTATTGGACTTGCAGAGGGCGCATTGAATTTAAAGAATGAAGGAGTTCCTTTTTACGATGGGCTTACCTTCCACAGAGTAATTGATAATTTTATGATTCAGGGTGGTTGTCCTCTTGGTAATGGTACTGGTGGTCCTGGATATAGATTCCCAGACGAATTCGATTCAACTCTTCTTCATTCTGGTCCTGGTGTTTTATCTATGGCTAATGCTGGACCAGGAACGAATGGAAGTCAGTTCTTTATTACACACGTTGAGACTCCTTGGCTTAATGGTAAACATACTGTTTTTGGTCATGTTATTGAAGGACAGGATGTTGTAAATAAAGTCAAAGTAGGTGATAAAATCGAGAAAGTAGAAATTGTTAGAGTTGGCGAAGAGGCTAATAATTTTGTAGCTACAAAAGATAGCTTTGCCAAGCTTGTTGAAGACGCTGAAAATAGAGAAAGAGAAAAAAAAGAAAGAGAGAATAAGAAAATTCTTGATGAAATTGCAAATCGCTATCCTAATGCAAAGAAAACCAATTCTGGCTTAATGTATACAATAGACAGAGAAGGAGAAGGTACAAAGAGTCCTGTATATGGACAGAAGGTTACTGTTCATTACCAAGGAACACTTCTCAATGGTAAAATCTTTGATTCTTCTTACTTAAGAAAAGCTCCTGCTTCATTTGAAATTGGAGAAGTAATAGAAGGCTGGAATGAAGCACTTGTTACTATGAAGAAAAATGAAAAGAGAACATTAATTATTCCACCAGAGTTAGGCTATGGTGAATATGGATACCCAGGTGTAATTCCACCTAATTCATACCTAATTTTTGAGGTAGAATTGTTATCCTTCTAAAGGAAAATAATGTGAAAAACAGCAGTGTTATTTATGTCTGTAGAGAATGTGGCCAGGAAGAAACAAAATGGGCAGGACGATGTCCTTCTTGTGGAAGTTGGAATAGTTTTGACGAAGTAAAAAATGTTCTAGCTCAGAAGGTCGATAAGGAAAAAACTGTAATAGACGAAAAAGTGAGAAAGCTATCTGAGATTCCTTATGACAAAACCATGAGAGTTTCTTCCTCCTCAGATGAATTAGACAGAGTTTTAGGAGGAGGTGTAATGAGGCCTTCTTCTGTTCTTGTCGGTGGTGAACCAGGAATTGGAAAATCAACAATAATGCTTCAGCTTTTATCTTCACTCTCTCTTTCATCTCCTGTTTTATATGTCTCTGGAGAAGAATCTCCATCGCAGGTTCGATTAAGAGCGGAGAGAATTGGAGTAGATACTGATAAAATACAAATCTTTTGTGATACAAGATTAGAAGCATTAGTTGAAGTACTTGAAAAGAATAAACCTAAATACATTGTTGTAGATTCATTACAGACTCTCTCTTCTTCTACTGTCGCATCTTCCCCTGGTTCTCCTAATCAGATGAAGACTTGCTGTATGGAATTATCGTTAAGAGCTAAAAAGATAGATGCTGCAATATTCTTTGTTGGTCATGTAACGAAAGATGGATTAATTGCTGGTCCGAAAATTGTTGAACACATGGTAGATACAGTTCTGTATTTTGAAAGTGCTGAAAATGGAATTAGGCTTTTAAGGGCTAGTAAAAACAGATTTGGAAGTGTCGATGAAATTGGACTGTTTGAAATGAATGATAAAGGTCTTAGAGCAATAAAAGACCCTTCTTCATTTTTCCTTTCTAGGCGAAGCCCTTCATCTCTTCCTTCTGGCATTGTTTTTACTCCAATAATCGAAGGTTCAAGAACATTTGTAGTTGAAATACAGGCTTTGGTTTGTCCTGCTCGTACTGGCTACCAAAGAATATATTCAGATAAAGTTGATATAGGTCGTATTAACAGAGTTGAAGCTGTTTTAGCTCGACATGCTAATTTGGATCTATCAAGTGATGATATATATATAAATGTGGCAGGTGGTATAAAGCTAAATGAAGCTTCTATTGATTTAGCTTTGGCATTAGCTCTGTATTCCTCTAAAACTAATATTCCTATTTCTTCATCTCTTTCTTGTTTTGGCGAACTTTCGCTAGCAGGGGAAGTTAGACCTGTTACATTTTTAGATAGAAGACTAAAAAGCTTAATTGATATGGGCTTTGATAGAGCTTTAACTTTTTCAGAAATAGAGAATAAAAAAATAGATGTTTGTTCTGTTAATAATGTTAGAAGTGCAATTATTAGTGGCTTTAAAAAGAATCAAAATAATTAATTAGTAATTATAACTAACTGATTAACTTATTGAGTAGCAAAGAAAAATAAAATCAATCAGTTAGAAAATATGTATATTCAAAGAGAATAGTCATAGTAGAAAAATTGCTCCTACTATGACTATTTTTAATAATAAAATGTCTTAGTTTTGTTTCATTACTATTAATTAAGCTTTTTGAAAAGAAGACAGATTACAAGATTCTGGTAAAAAAAGGGTAGATAGTTTAAGAAAAGCTAAATTGTCTCTTAGCTAAATGGTAATTACATGAATACATATTGTAACAATACTATTAGTGAGATAGGAAAAGTATTAGAACTTTATTTATCTAAGAAATATTATTCAGCGCAAGAACTAAAATTAATTAGAGGTAAAACATTAAAGAAGTATTAGTAATTAAATTAGATATATAGAAAATACTTGAAAAGTCGTTGTATTTACTTGCAATTTAAGTATTTATAACGACTTTTTCTTTATGTAACTGCGGAAAAGAAAATAAGAATAAGATAATTGTTTTTATAATTGTATTATTTGTACTATACACATATAC
>CAZLYD010000042.1:0-5184 GCA_964563815.1 uncultured Spirochaetaceae bacterium | reverse complement strand
TTAATTTACTCCTTTTTTCTGCTTGGCGAAAAACCAAGCAGATTTTAATGACTCTTAAATTAAGACTTTTATTCTTAAATATAGTTCAAAGCTATTTGTATTTTTTCATAAGCAAATCCTACTTTAAGAACAAAAAGCCACTAGAGCGTTAGCTTCTAATGGCTAAAAGAATTATTAATAAAAATTTTAACAAAGAGACAAAAGATACCTTCCAACCTTCTCTGCTAGTAATGCGACATCATCTAATAGGTCATCAGGAAGACGAGATGTTGAAGAGTGTATTTCGTAAGTAAAATCCCCCTCGTATCCTATCTCTGTTAAGACAGGAACAATACCTCTCCAATCTATTGTTCCCTGAAATGGCATAATGTGATCATCGTTATATCCTGAGTTATCAGCAACATGAGTTGCTTTCAGTCTCTTGCCCATATATCTAAGAGCTTCACGCTGGTCTAAGCCCATAAGATTAGCATGACCAAAATCCCAGCAAATCCCAACATTATCAGTGTGAAAGGAATCTACTAAATCTACTAATTCAACATGTCTAGAGCAATAAACAGTACTAGGTCTAAGATATGTTTTTACAATATTATCAGCCATGTTTTCTATCGCTATTCCACACCCATATTTACTAGCCAGCTCCAAATAAGGCATGAAATACTCATAATTTCTTCTTTTAGATTCTTTAAACTCATAAGAATCGTCTGGATAAGTTCCAGGATGCATTACTATCCATGGAACTCCAGCCATTCCAGAAGCCTCAATTGCTCTTTTTATCATCTTCTCCCATAGCTCTGCCTTAGGATTTTCTGGAATAAGTGCATTATAGAATGGCGCATGTGACTGAGTAATTGGAAGATTTAACTCACGAGAAAGGTTTATTACATCTTCCATCCATTCTCTCCAATCATTGTCTCCCAATCTAAAGAAGGGTTTTCCTGCATCAGAAATATTGAGATCAATTGCATCAAAACCAACCTTCTTTAGTCTCTTCATAGAATCAAGAATTGGAACATAAGAGACCCAATCAGGTCTAAATGCTATAAGATTAGTAGAAGTAGAAAGCTTCATTTTTCTTTGTCCTCCTGAGCATTATAAATAAGCTCTGTTAAATAATCAAAATCAATATTATTAGCCCTAGAAACAAGATCTATCATACTCTGATCTATATTATGTCCTTTTCTATATAGTGTAGATAAGGAAGCACCTAAAGAGCTAATAGTATCTGTGTCGCCTCCTGTTTCTGTTGCATTTTCTATAACTCGAATCACATCTCCTTTTGTATAAAGAAAAAGCCCAAAAACAGATGAGGCACAATCGATAGACGATAGAGTTGTTCCCAGTATATCATAGAGTAGTATTTTTAGCTCCTTATCACTCCTTATCTTAGGAATAGTCTTTTCTAAAAAGACTATTCTTGAATAGAGAGATGGCCCAACACCATTTGTCCTTTCGCTATTACCATATCTAGAGCCTATCTCTGCACCCTCTTTTGCTTTTTCCATTATAGATTCTATTGTTGCACTACTCTTTTTTGCCTCCATTAGAGCAAACGTATAAGAAATAGCAGCCTCCATTGCAAGGGAAGTATTATGAGTTGGTTTAAGACAATTATATGTATTACAAATAATATTTGTTTCATTAGAAAAAAGAAAAGCTGCAGGAGATCTCATCAAACCACCACAGGTTGTACCATTAATACCTGCTTTTTCAATATCTCCACCATTCTTAATATAGCTTAGTGCTTTTAAGCTACTTGGTCCCATATAGCTATACGCATTACACTCTTCTAGCCAAGAAAGAAGAGTAAGCGCTGTATCATAGCTATCTACTCTTTTCTTTTCTGAATAGGTCTTTATTAAGTATACTACTTGCTCTGTATCGTCTGTAACACGACCATGTAATAAGTCCTTATGAGATAAGGAAAGAGACGGTGGAAGAATAGTAGTAATATTAGAGTAATTCTTCTCTATTTCTTTTCTTGAACAATACTCTGTTACTTTACCAAAGGCATCCCCAACTGCAAAAGCCTGCAGAAAATTCTTAATTAGTTCTTTTTTCATATCACATTCTCATGTTACATGCTGCGAAAAAATTCGCAGCATCATCATTTAATTTGCTTCACTATTGTACATTTGAGCAGATTCAACCATTGCTAAAGCTGGATCGTAGTCTAAATTCTCTGTAACAAGTGTTCTGAATTTACTTAAAGCAATTGCTTTAGCTGCATAGTCATCAATATTTAGATAAGCATCTGCATATTCAAGCTGCTTGAATGCAACAGCATAACTAGGCATTGTTTCTATTGCTTTCTTCACACTTTCAGACTCAAAAGAGGATTTTCTAATTGGAAGATAACCACTATCAACAGCAAAGAGTGCGTTTTCTTCTGCAGAGCATATAAACTTAACAAAAGTCCAAGCAGCATCTGTTCTCTCTTCTGTCTTTGGGTATATAGCAACACAGCTACCGCCTAGAGCGACCTTTCTTATATCAAAATATGGCATCTCTATAGCCTGTAGATTGTCTCCAAATATTGGTGTCCATTCGCTAATTTTTGTTGAAGAGCCAGCAAAGAAAGCAGCGTTTCCAGCTAAGAAGACATTGTTTCCAGTCTTATTCATTGTCATATCCATACAGCCCTTCTTAACCATATCCTGCCACCAAAGTGCAACCTTAGCGCACTCCTCTTCACCCCAGCTAGCTTCTTTAATTGAGTAATCACTATTAGCTTTTATAACAGGATTATTGCATTGCATAATTTGAGAGTTCGATAGCCAATCCTCGTCCTGTACAACAAATGGGATAAAGCCCTCTTTATCACTGTAGAAAGCTTTTAGCTTTTCACAGAGCTCAGTAAATTCGCTCCATGTTTGAGGAGCATCCTTTTCCATGTCAAAACCAGCATTTATTAATAATTGTTTGTTATAGAACATAGTATTAGTGCTCATGTTATATGGAATATTGCAATATTCTCCGTTATATATTCCATATTCCCAAAGACCCTCAAAAACATCATCAAAATCGAACTCTGGATCAAGCTGAGCTTGGTTTCCTGCATAGAAATTACCGTAAGCACCTGTGTATGTTACCTGTCCTCCAATAATTACATCTGGAGTTGAGTTACTCTTGAGTGCTGCCGTTATTTTTGTTGAAGTATCAGTATATCCACCAGAATATGATGCTACAGCAATAATATCATCTTGCTCATTATTGAAGTGTTCAACTGCTCTTAAGAAGTTTTCTCCTGTTGTACCACTAAGAGCGTACCATACTTCAATTTTTACTTTTTCCTTGCTACTTTTGTTTTCATTTGCACCCTGTGCAAAAAGAAAACAAGAAAGAGCAATAAGAACGACAAAGATAGTAAGAATTCTTTTCATATTCTCCTCCGTTTATTTTAACAGTTTCCTGTTATTAACCCTTAAGTCCTGTAAGTGTAATTGACTTAACAAATTGCTTTTCGCAACATATGTATACAATCATTAGTGGCAATATACTCATCACAGCTCCCGCCATCATAACCTGGTAAGCAGAGCTTGCTTCAGAAACAAGATACTTTAGTCCCACTGCAAGTGTTCTCATCTCTGTTTTATTTGTAACAAGAAGTGGCCATAAATATGCTCTCCAGTGTGAGAGAAAAGCATACAAAAGAGCTGTACTAATAGCTGTCCTAGAAGAAGGAATTATTACACTAATTAAAATTCTAAAATAACCACAACCATCTATTTTTGCAGCATCAATTAAATCTGTCGGTATTGAAATAAAAAAAGAAACAAGTAGCATTGTTGTAAAAACACCCAGTGTTTGAGGAAGTATTATTCCCGTATAAGTATCAACTAAGCCGACATCACAGATTAATTGATAGAGAGGTATTATTAGTATTGAAGAAGGAACGAACATTGCACTTTGAACTAGAATATAGACTGTTTTCTTGAATGGGAAATCTAATTTTGCAAAGACAAAGGCGGCAAAAATGCTCATAGTTATCTGGATAAGAGTTTGAAGAGTTGTCGTTATGATTGAATTTAAATAGTAACGAGCAAAAGGAATCATCTTAAAAACTCTCAAATAGTTATCCCACTTAAAAGACGAAGGCAGTAATCTAATTGGAATAGAATAAACATCCTTTTGTGTTTTAAAGGAAGAAAAGACCATCCAGATAAATGGATAAATCATTATTAAAGAAAAAATTAAAAGAAAAATAAAAACGAAAACATTGTATTTTCTTGCTTTCTTGATAATACTATCTTTCATCGTATCTATCCCTCTTCGAGCTTAGTGCTTTCTGCATGATTGTTATTGTTAGTATTATTAAGAATAGAATTATGCTTGCAGCAGCACCTCGTCCCATTTTGGAGTTACCAAAAGCTTGCTTATAAATATAATTTACCATCAGTATCGTACTATTATTTGGTCCACCATCTGTCATGATGTCTACTTCTGTAAAGGCTTGGAAGCATCCAATTGCACCCATCATAATTACAAAAGAAATTACAGGCTTTAGGAGCGGAAGCTTAATCCTAGTTAATATTTGAAATTCTGTTGCACCATCTATTTTTGCAGCTTCTATTGAATTTTGATTAATCCCTTGTAAGCCTGAGATAAAAATAATAATGTCGTACCCTATTGCTCTCCAGACGGCAAAAATAATTATACTTATAAGCGCAGTTTTAGCGTCGTAAATAAAATATGAAGGCTGCAAATGAAACATTTTCAATATTTGGTTAATTGGACCAAGCTGTGGATCATAGAGCCACATAAATATGATAGAGGAAGCAACAACAGGAACAATTACGGGAGCAAAATAGCAAATACGTAATAGTTTTCTAAATGGAATTACCATATCAAGCATAACAGCTAATAAGAGAGAAATAACAACTTCCATTGTTAGCTTTACTAAAGTAAATACAAAGGTATTTAAAACAGCCTTTCTAAAAATCTCATTCTTAAAAAGAAAATAAAAGTTATCTAGGCCAATGAATTTAGATATACCTGTTATCGTATTAGTAGAAGTAAAGCTTAGATAGAAGACATGTATAACTGGATAAATAAAAAAGAAAAATAAAGCTATTAATGTAGGTAAAAGAAGAGTTATAGCTACTATAGTTTGTCCAGTTTCATATACTCTTTTTCTAAACTTATAGTGATACTTCATCAAAACTTTCATATTGATGATAATAC
>CAZLYD010000041.1:2033-5222 GCA_964563815.1 uncultured Spirochaetaceae bacterium | reverse complement strand
GCACAAGTGAAACATCAACTACGTTATATGTAGCCTTTTATGAGGATTCGACAATTCCACGCATATATTTTGAGTAGATAAATATTACAAAAAAAGCCAAAGACAACAGTGAAGAGAAACACTGTTGCCATTTAACTTACTTTACTAGCGTCACTATTTCTTCTAATGCTATAGGATAAATAAATCTATGAGTTCTTCCTTTTGAATCCTTAACAGAGAACCTTTCTTTTTGAACCGAAGTAACAATACAAAGTCCTGTATCTTTAACACTAACCTTGTCACCCACCTTCAAAACAGGTATTTCTTTTTTTCCACCATAAAGCTGATGGTACTCATTCTCTTCCAAAACAGTAGAGAAGCCACCAACAGCTTCACCCTTATGCATATCAAGACCTGTATAAGAAAGAGATGAATCCTCATAACGCCTAAACTTATAAATTGCATCATTCATCAGAGATTCATTAAAAAGTCCAATTGACGCAAGAAGCTCGAAATCAGAAACAGAAAGTCCTGTTACCTTTTTAAATAATTGTGGTTCAAGCTTAGTGATAACATCTCTTAAGCATACCTCTCTAAAATCTGTAAGATACATAAAAATAGGAATTCGAGTAGCAAATTTAATAAGCTTTTCTTGTATTTCCTTTCTCTTATTCTTATATTCCTTTTCGCTATCTGTTAGTTCCTTTTTTTCTTTTGGAGTACCATTTTTATCCTTCCCTTCTCTCTTTGCATCCTTCACTTCCTTGGACTTATTAATGATCGTTTCAATATCACTATTAAGAGTCTTAAATGCTTCAATTTTCATTAAAGCTTCCATAGCTCTAGGATTTGCAAGAAGACGAGAAAGAGTATCATTATCAACATTAACAAGGAGTGCAGATTCCCACCTTCTAGCAAGTAGAGTTGCAGAAGTTCCAGACATTGCAATATCTAATATCTCTCCAGCATCAATCTGCCTCATAAAGTTTGCTTCATATGAAAGAACAGGAAGAAATTTAATAAAGTCTCCAACCTTCTTCTCCTGATTCTGTTCTTTAACATTTAGCCTACATGCATACTCAGAAAGCTGTCTAAGTGTTCTATTAGGAGCAAAGTCAAAGACATAGCAATCATGCTTTATTATTTCTTTTCCAACTGTCCATGGGGATTGAACTCTAAAAGCAGCTTGGAAGTATGTTTCTGGCTGCTTTAGATTTCTTAGCATAAAAATGCCAGTCCAAGGCTTAATCGTTACACCTGTTGTAAGCTTGCCACAACTAAGTGTAATTGTTCTGCTCTCAAGCGGTTCAGCCATTGCTTTTTCTACATTAATCAAAGCTTCTGCACCCTGTCCAGATTCAGAACCTGCACAAACAACAATCTTATAATCATGATAAAACCTATTCTGTTTTTCTCTAAGAAGGTTACTCATAGCATAGCAAGAGTTTACATTTGGCATAAACCAAAGAGTATGCTGAAGAGCCTGTCTAAGCTTTATATCCGAAAAAGGAAATGGTGCACTATTCCCCTTTCTTAGGTCATCGACAGTACTCTCCATCCAATTTCCTCTTATAAGATCAAGCCATTTTTGAACATATTGTTCGTACACAAAGGAAGCTTCTTTTTTCTCCCCCTTCGTTGAGAAAAATGCATTAAGGTCAAATTCATTATACTCCCCTTGCATCGCTATTTTTCTTATGGATTCAGGAAGCTTATAAGTCATCATTACCATTCTAGGTAGTGATAAATATGGATTAGGCCCATTTTCCGCTCTCCATTCCATTTTTGCTTTTTGTTCATCCGAATAGGTCCAGCTGTAAATCTGTTCTTCAATAAATTCACCACTTTCAAGAGCCCTAAAAGGAGTTCCAGAGAGAAAAAGATAGTAGCTAGTAGTAATAGGTAAAAAAGTTTCATCAAGCTCTGCATCTCTATCTATACCAACATTCTTTTCCTGTCTTTCAAGGTCACTCTCTTCATCATCTTTAACAAAAAGATCTTTAGCTTTCTCCCTCCATGCGCCATAGTGATATTCATCAAAGATAACTAAATCCCAATTTGTTAAATGAACCCATTCATTGTGAGCTTTAATTGTCCCTGTGTTTTTATCAAGACCAAGCATATCTTGTAATGAACCAAAACAAACAATTGGTTTGTTCTTATTTGCTCTTTCATATTGAATATCTAAAGAAGGCAAATTTGTACTATGTGGTCCTGGTTGAGATAAGAATTGCCAGTCATCAAAATCAACATGGGTATTTAAGTCATCTCTCCACGATGTTTTTACAGCAGGCTTGAATGTCAAAACTAAAACTTTTTTAAAGTTCATCGCTTTAGCTAGCTCATAAGAGGCAAAGGTTTTTCCAAATCTCATCTTACAATTCCACAAAAACTTAGGAGTTTTGATTTTTTCTCTTTTTGCTTCCTTGTAATATTCAATTGCTTTATCAACAGCAGCCTTCTGCTCAGGCCTCATTTTAAATGTTTCAGTACGTTCTGTTGCACTAGTCCTTCTTTCTCTTAAAGCACATACAACATCATTTATCTGCTTTATACTGCACTTATACCACTCTCCGCCCATAGAAACAGCATGAAAGCTATCTACTAGCATTTTGTGAACATCCTTATCTCTAAAGATAGAGCCATCTGCTCTCATCGCAGATGCAGTATATTCAACTTCAAGTCGCGGATCCTCTGGTCTCTTTATTCCTTGCTGTTCTTTAATTCGTACTTCACTCTTTCTAGTAGTTTCACCAATCTTATATCCCCACTCAGGATGATCCTTATCTCTATAAGCATAGATAATTGGATTTATAGTAATATCTCTTGTCTGAAATTCAAAATCTGCCATAAACAATTCACTCCATTGGTTTAATCATGGATTCTATAAAATCAATTTCTTCTTGTGATAGGTTGTATTTTTTATAGAGTTGTTTATCTATTTCTGGAACAGGCTTGCTCCAATCGATATCTGAGTGTGATGTAAAATCTTGTAGTGGAACGAATCTATAGACTTTTCTTGTGCCGTCTTGCGTTTGTTTTTGAATACCAACTAAGCATCTAAAGAACTTAGTATATATATATATATGCATTTTGGGCTTCTTGTCTAGTTTCAAAAGGCCCAATTTGGAGGAATGTTTCGGTGCAAAGCTCGCCTGGCGTACTAAGTACTGGCGTACTAGGTACTTCACCAATTGCACCACAGCCATA
>CAZLYD010000041.1:0-1933 GCA_964563815.1 uncultured Spirochaetaceae bacterium | reverse complement strand
CTGGCGTACTAAGTACTGGCGTACTAGGTACTTCACCAATTGCACCACAGCCATATGATTTAGCAATAAAAACTTTGTACATATTTAATGCTTTATCTTTTTTAGGAATAGGATAATTATTAGGTAAGTATTTCCACATTCTCTTTTGTTTTTCTCCTAGTCCTAAAATCCTATAACCATCTTTGATTTCTTCCGCTGAAAAAGATGGAAGGTTATATTTTTGCGCGTTAACCATTGTTTCAGCTCGTAAGCCATACGGCTTAGAGGGTGAAACAATGGTAGAAAAAAATACGTCACTTTTTTCAACCTTCTTTTTAATAGAAAGAAGAGTACTGTTTCTGATAAAAATATCTGTGTCATCTTCTGCTAGATATCTAGTAGAAATCTTTTCTCCATCGCTTTCTATTGTGTGAATTTCACACATTGCTTCATTGTCTCGGTCTCTAAGGAAGTAACAAACACCACCTTTGATATCTACACCAGGAAAAACATCTTTACTATTCAAATAGTCATAGAGCTTGATAATATGCTTGTCGTGTATCATTTCGTCTCTAAAGCTATCTAATCCTTTTCCTGTAGCCATCCATCTAGATGGCATAATCATACAAATATACTTAGGATTAAGTTTTTTTGCTGTCTGCACAAACAGTTGATAAATTGGCTTAGCACTTGCTTGTGCCCCTCCATCCATAAGTTGATATGGAGGATTTCCAATAATAAGATCGAATTTCATGTTTAATTCCTTTATTCGTTGAGGAGTAAGATGAATAAACTTATATGCATATGTTTCATATTCTTCTCCTCTATCATAAGTATCTCTCGTAGCACCACAAAGCTCACACTTTTTGTCTTTCCAAGTATGCTCCACTCGAGAGAATGCAATATTACCACCATCCTTATTAAAGTTAGTTACACTATATTTACCTTTAGGATTCTTACTACAATAAAGAGTACGCCTTGAAAGATGCGACGTAAGTTCTGTTATAGCATATCCAAATAGTTGCTTATGGAAGATATGTTCAACTCTCTCCTTGAGATTTGGAAAGGCTTCTTTTTCTCCCTCGATAAAACGCTTTGCAGCTTCACGTAAAAACACACCACTTTTACAAGCTGGGTCTAAAACTTTTACATTCGGATCCTTCCAAAAATCATTTGGAACTAAATCTAGTAAAGCATTAGCTATCTCTGGAGGAGTAAAAACTTCATCGTTAGATAGGTTTGCTAAACAAGTAAGAATGTCGGGATTTCTTATCAAATTAGGCATTGTATCCTCCAATACTCTATTGGTTTATATTCTTTAATAGGCTTAGGTACATATGAACCAAGTTCTTCATCATATTCATCTGAAGACAAAAAGAAATCTTTCTGTTCTCCATTGTTTTGCATTTCTAATATCGTTGACAGCTCAAAGTCTCTTCGCTTGATAAAGACACCATTAACTAAACTCCATTCCGGAAAAATAATTGGTGTTTTTCCGTCTTCCATAAGAAGAGTTAGAGCATCACCACAGAGAATATTGGAATTAATAACTACCTTAGCAGATTCTCTAATTCCCTGAGTTCCATCATTTATGACAGCATTTTTATGAGCTTCATCCCAAATTCCAAAGAGCCGATTTCTACACTCTTCTGCGTTGTCATTCATGATGTCTACACCATAGAGAGACGAAAGAGCAATAATACTAAACTTCTCCCAATCATTTGGACTCTTTTTATAACATTTAGACACTGTATTAAGCTTACGCTTTAAAATTTCAGCTAAAAAATTTCCGTCACCACATGCAGGCTCTAGAACACGACTATCAATTCGCTCTGTCTCATCTTTTACAAGATCACACATAGCCTTTACTTCGCGTTCATTAGTAAAGACTTCCCCATGATTAACAACTCTTTCCCTCGATTTAATTTGTTGTTTTTCCATAAATAATAATATA
>CAZLYD010000040.1:0-5640 GCA_964563815.1 uncultured Spirochaetaceae bacterium | reverse complement strand
ATTAATAAGATATGTGAAACAAATTACATGTATTTATTTGTTATAAAATAAATTACATAATGAAAAGACGCATTTGGCACATATCCTCTCAAATGCCACTCATCAACCATCTTCAAATTCTATGGAATGAATAAGCAATCTTTAGTATCATAAAAGAATGATTGATTCACTATTAGCAATACAAAAACCAATACTTCTATTTTTTCAAGGTATTAGACTTCCATTACTAGATCTCATAGCAAATGCTATTACTTTTTTTGGAGAAAGCACACCAGCTATAGTTATTCTTCTTTTCTTTTATTGGTGTGTAGATAAGAAAAAAGGCTTCGCTCTCTCTTCTGTTCTACTTTCCTCAACACTTTCAATGAACATATTTAAGGTTATTTTCCGTATTCCTAGACCATGGGTAAAGTTCCCTGATGAAATAATTACACTTAGACAAAATACAGCAACAGGATATTCATTCCCTTCAGGTCACTCAACCACAGCTAGTGCCCTATATGGGGGAGTAATAAAAGCACAAGAGAAAAAATGGATAAAAGCAATATGTATATCACTAATGATACTTGTGCCACTATCAAGAGTGTATCTCTCTTGCCATTGGCCACTAGATGTTATTTTTGGCCTTATTCTTGGCCTGCTTTTCTCTCTTCTTTTCTCTAGTTTTATATCTATCTATGAAGATGAAAAAAAGCTAAAGATTTTTGGCTTATATATTGCTCCTGTTGTGGCTATTCTTGGTATTATCCTTGCTTCTTTTATAGAAAATGGAAAACTAGAGGCACTACTATGGAAAAACCTAATGGAGTGTCTTGCAACCTGGAGTGCTCTCTTTATTGGAGCTTACGCAGAAAAGAAGGTTGTAAGCTTTAGAATATCAAAGGATGTAAAGAAGAAAATAGCTGGCTTTATAGTTGGCATCATTCCGGGCCTTGGTATATGGATGGGACTTAGAAGTATTCCATTCCTTGTTTATATCTTCAAATTCTTTGCTTATTTTATCTTTATACTCTATGCTTCTTTTATCTACCCATACTTTGCTCTAAAGCTCAATATTTTTGAAAAAGAAGACTAAGAACGAGGAGGAGAAAGCGTCTCAGGGTATCTGTGCTTTTCTCCTCTTTTATATATACGAGAGAAAAAAGCTTGAGCAATATCATCAGAAAAAAGCACATCCCCACATAAACGAGAAAAGAGGCGCCCACAAATTATTGCATCCTCTAAGGCATTATGTGCTTCATATTCCCACCCGAACTCCTCTGCTAGACTTGTTAGCTTATATGAAGGTCTACTTCGCCATAGTTTTTTAGAAAGCGACAATGTACAAAAATACTTATACCTTGGAATATCTATGTCCCAAGACGCAAGAGTGTGACTAAGTACTCCCATATCAAACTGAGCATTGTGAGCAACAAGTGGCGAAGAGCCAATAAAAGAAGATATCTCTGGCCACTGCTCCTTAAAAGTTGGTGAAGATTCTATTAAAAAAGGAGAGAGATGGTGAATACTTGTACAAACACTATCAAAACGTAAAACTGGGGGCCTAATTAAAGAATAATAACTATCTATTATATTTCCCTCTTCATCAAAGCGAGCAAGACCTATAGAGCAAGCAGAATCACGCAAAACTGATGCTGTTTCAAAATCTATTGCGACGTATTGCATCATTCTTCTCCATTAGTTGCTATGTAAGCTAAACCATTAGTTTCAAGAACAAAAGACGAAGGAGGAAGAATGTAGCTTTCTCCCTTTTTTATCAAAACACTTTCGTCTTTTCCTCTTAAAATTGTTTCTCCACTAATAGAAAGGATAATGGAGTCTCCTTCTCTACACAGAGAAGCTTTTCCATTTTCAATATAGCCAAGCATAAATGATGGAGTTGGTGTTTTATACCAAACAATTCCATTCTCTTCTTTCTTTTCTACAGTCTTTGGTTCAGTTGATGTAAAATTCATTATTCTTTCAAGCTCATTTAAATCAACTCTTTTAGGTGTAAGCCCACCTCTTAAAACATTATCAGAAGCAGTCATTAATTCAATACCATTTCCTTCAACATAAGCATGTAAAGTATCAGGAGCAAGAAAGAGTGCATCACCCTTGTTTAAGTGAACAATATTCATCATTAAAGGAAAGACACTTCCTATATCACCCTTGTACTTCTCTAATGTCTCCTTTATTATTCCAAAAATAGTCAAAAATTCCCCTTCTCTGCTCTCTTCGTTTTTAATATTTTCACTCAGCTCTTTTAAAACAAATTCCTTATCCTCTTTACTGAGAGCAAAAAGAGTTAAAAATATACTCTTAATTGTATTTTCTCTTGCTAAGAATTTCTCATATGAAAGAGGAATGTATTTTTTTAGAGAAAAGCTTATATCTTCAAATTTTTTGAAGCCACACATAGCAGTAACAGGAGTAAGAGAAGAAAGTATTTCTGCCTTTTCATTATCATCTTGATAATTATAAGCTCCACCATTTTTTCTTATCTCTTCTTCCCTCTTCCAGCCTTCCTCTGCTTGAGCCTTGTTGGGATGGCATTGCAACGAGAGTGGAGATGCTATAGAAAGAACCTTAAATAAATAACCTAAGCTGTGTCCAAGAAGGGAGGAAAGAAGCTCGCCCTTTTCTGTCACACTTTCTCCACTTTTATGTGTTCCTAGCCAATACTCTGCTTGTTCCTTTCCATCGTAAGAGCCAAGGAGGGAAGGAATATAATCCTTACCGCCCCACGCATAATTCTTTACAACACCTTTAATTTTTACTGCGTCCATATATAAATATTATTCAATAAAGAAGCAATTGAACAGTATTGATAAAAAAGTCATTATAAGGAAAAATAAGAAAAATTGCGGCATTAGCACAATGGTAGTGCACCGGCTTCCCAAGCCGAGTACGAGGGTCCGATTCCCTTATGCCGCTAATCAATTGACGAATATAGATACAATAAGTAGTATATTAGTTATTATATTTTAACGCACAGAATAAAGTGCAAAGGTAGATTTATCTAAGAAATGGAAAGTGGCCCTGGTAGTAGCCATTGTGCACATCAATTAACTCAGTCGGATGAGGTTCCTCCTCTCACTTGTAAAGAAAAAGGAGAGAAGAAATGACAGTTCAAAGTACTCTCATCCTACAAGTTCTCTTAATATTGGTTAATGCATTCTTCGCAGGAACTGAAATTGCAGTAATATCACTTAACTCAATTCAACTAAAAAAAGAGGCAGAAGAAGGAGATAAGGCTGCTTCAAAGCTATTAAAAATGCTTGATAACCAATCTTCGTTTTTATCAACGATCCAAATTAGTATTACCCTTGCAGGCTTTTTAGGCGCTGCATTCTCTGCAGATGTTCTTTCAGAGCACCTTGTCTCATTACTAAGAGAGCTTGGGCTCCCTGGTTCAACAAGCCTTCTTAATACTATTTCAGTTGTATTGATTACTATTATCATTTCATTCTTTACACTCATTTTCGGAGAGCTTGTTCCAAAAAGAATTGCTCAACAAAAAGCAGAAGCATGGGCTAGAAAGGCCGTTAGCGTTATTAGTGCACTTGCTATTTTCTTCCGCCCTGCAATCGCAACTCTTTCTTTTTGTACAAATATTGTCTTAAAGCTATTCCACTTAAAAACAGATGGTAACGATGAAGAAGTAACGGAAGAGGATATCCGCCTCATGGTTGATGCTTCTGGAGAATCTGGTAGCATCGAAGAAGACGAAAAGGAATGGATTCAAAATGTATTTGAATTCAATGACATAGCTGTAGATGATGTTATGACAAGAGACGCTGACTGTGTATGGCTACAGGAAGACTCGAGTGAAGAAGATGTACTAACAAGCATTAGAGAATCTGGTTTTTCTCGTTTTCCTGTCTATGGCGAAGACCATGATGATGTTAAAGGTATTTTAATATCAAGAGAATTTCTTCTTAATCTAAACAGTGAAGACAAAAAGCCATTAAAGAGTCTTATCCGTTCTCCTTATCTTGTACCTGATTCAATTCATGCAGATAAGCTATTTGCTGATATGCAGGCTAATAAGGTTCATATGGCTATTGTAATAGATGAATACGGCTCATCTGCTGGTATTATTACAATGGAAGACTTAATCGAAGAGATTGTTGGTAATATATATGACGAATTCGACGATATTGAAGAAGAAGATATTGTTAAGCTATCAGAAAACAGATGGAGCATTAGCGGAGACACTCTCATTGATGATATCAATAAAGAGACAGAACTAAATATTACACCAAATGAGGATTATGACACTATTGGTGGCTTAGTTATGTCTACTCTTTCAACAATTCCAGAGGACGGTAAAGAATTCGATATTGAAACTGAAGATTTAAAAATACATGTTCTAAAGATTGAAGACAAACGAATTCAACGTGTTCTAGTAGAAAAGAAACCAGAAGCATCAGAAAGTGAAAAGGAAGGAGAATAGCTATTCAACTAATTGAAGAACTAATCCTTTGATTAATACTCGCATCACACCCTCTCTCTTTTTTTCCTCCATAGGTAAAAGAAAGAGGGTTATTATTACTCTATAAGACTCAATAAAGGAAGCTATATCCTCATCACTATCAATTGAAAAATATGAAAAGAGCTCATGAAAAAGAGAATTAACGCTCTCTCTAATCTCCTCTACTCTTCTTTTATCTACCTTTCTCTCTATCCTTATAAGATTATCTTCATCTAAAAATCTAAACATCCCTTCCTTATATATCAGCTCTGAAATAGAAACAAATATTTCACCCAGTGATGTAACAATATGGTTTTCATCCATATTCTGAAGCATCTCCAAATATAGGTTTTTAACTCGTGAAAGAAATGAAAGAAAAACATCGCAAAATAGCTCCTCCTTCGATTCATAGAAAAGATAAAAGCTTCCTTTAGCTATATGTGCTTCATTAACTAGATAATCAACAGTTGTATTCTTCACACCATATACAGAGAGAGCAGAGGATGCAACACTTCTAAGTCTATCTACTATTCTATCACGCTCTTCAGAAGAAAAAATCTTTGGCATATCAATCCTTATGACTAAAAATGTATTTTTAGACATTTTAAATTAATTAAACAAAGTTTTTCAATAAAAATAATTTATAAAAGAAGTTAAAAGTTTTTGTTTTTTTGGAAAAAGAACGTGAAAATATAATAAGTAACAATAAAGGAGAAAAAAATGGCTGCAGTAAGTCTAAAAAATATCTGCAAGATTTATGATGGTGGCGTTAAAGCAGTAGATAACGTAAACATCGAAATCGAAGACAGAGAATTTGTTGTTCTTGTTGGTCCTTCTGGTTGTGGTAAATCAACTACTCTCAGAATGATTGCAGGACTAGAAGATATTTCTTCTGGTACCCTTACAATCGATGGCAAGGTAATGAACGACGTTCCACCAAAAGATAGAGATATCGCAATGGTTTTCCAGAACTATGCTCTTTATCCACACATGACTGTTTATGATAACATGGCATTCGGTCTTAAGATTAGAAAGTTCCCTAAGGATGAAATCGATCAGAGAGTCAGAGAAGCTGCAAAATTACTCGACATCGAAGCTCTTCTTGAGAGAAAGCCAAAGGCTCTTAGTGGTGGACAGAGACAGCGTGTTGCTGTAGGTAGAGCTATTGTTCGTAACCCAAAGGT
>CAZLYD010000039.1:0-6047 GCA_964563815.1 uncultured Spirochaetaceae bacterium | reverse complement strand
GGCAATCCTAAAGAGGACATTTTGAACATGTTTTTATTTGGACATGCTGTGTGATGAAGTTATAATAAGTTAGAAAGGGGGCATCGTCAAGATGGAAAATAAACCTTATTACTTAGGATTAGATTGTGGAACAAACTCAGTCGGGTTTGCCGTAACAGATAAAAATTACAAGCTTCTAAAGGCTGGAAAGAAAGATATTTGGGGTTCTCACCTATTTGATGAAGCACAAACAGCAGAAAGTAGAAGAATACAACGTAACACAAGAAAACGCCTTCAAAGAAGAAAAGAAAGAATCAAAATCTTGCAGTCACTCTTTGCTGAAGAAATATACAAAATAGACCCTACATTCTTTATTAGACTAAATGAAAGTTCTCTTTTAGAAGAAGATAGAAGTAATACTAATAAACAAGCCTTTTCACTTTTCAACGATAAAGACTTTACAGATATTGATTATAAGAAAGCCTACCCTACTATTTATCACCTTCGTCTAAAAGCATACAATGGCGAAATCAAGGATCCAAGATTACTCTACCTCGCTATTCATCATATAATGAAGCATCGTGGTCACTTCTTATTTCCAGGTGAAAACCTAAGTTGTATACAAACTATAGAAGAACCATTAGAAGATCTTTGTTCTATCTACTCTTCTATTTTTGAAGATGAAGAGCTTGGGTTCACAAGTGTAGAAGATATTGAAAAGGATTTACGTTTAACAAGTAAAAAAGACAGAATAGAAGAACTAAAAAAGCATTTTTATTCCTCTAATGATAAAAGAAAAAATAGCATTATTGCTATATTAGTTGGCTATAGCAGAAGTTTATCAAGCATCTTCGATAATGAAGAATACAAAGAATATAAGGTTGAATTTAATAATGAAAATTTCGAAGAGAAACTAGCAGAACTAGAAGAAGTTTTGGAAGAAGATGAATTAGCTTTTATTGAACAAATGAAAGCTATATATGACTGGGCTTTAATAGCTAATATTATGGCAGGTCACATAACTATATCTGAAGCCAAGGTTGCACAACACGAACAAAACAAAAAAGATATTAATCTCTTAAAAGATGTATTAAGAGACTATTATAGGAAAGACGAAGCAAAGAAAGGCGAAAGAATATATAAAGACGATTATTACAATTTCTTCTACGGAGAACAACAGAAAAAGAATAACAAGGTTACTTTTGCTTCTTTTGCTAGCTATATCGGTACTATATATACAAATAAAAAAAGTATTGTTGGTAGTGAATCCAAATCAAAGAAAATCAAAAAAACAAAAACAGAAGATTTCACTAAAGAAATTAAAAAACTTCTAGAGGACATTAAAGATGATGAAAGAGCAAATAAAATAATAGAAAAAATAGAAAACGATTCCTTCTTTCCCCTTCTCCGTTCCTTTAGAAATGGTGTAATACCATTCCAGCTAAATAAAACAGAATTAGAGGTAATATTGGATAAAGCAGCTTCTTCAATGCCTTGGCTAGAAGAAAAAGACGAAGAAGGATTAAGTGTTAAGGAAAAGATCCTTCAAACCTTTAAATTTAGAATTCCTTACTACTGTGGGCCACTCGTAGACCCAAAGTACAACAAAAACGCATGGCTTGTTAGACTAGAAAGTGGACAAATAAGGCCATGGAACTTCGAAAGAAAAGTTAATATTAAAAAATCTGCAGAAGCATTTATTGAAAGAATGACCAATAAGTGTACATATCTTCCTCTTGAAGATGTAATTCCAAAACAAAGCCTTCTTTACCAAGAATACTTAGTTCTGAATGAAATCAATAACCTTAAAATCAATGATGAACCTATATCTGTAGAACAAAAGAAAATCATCTTTGAAGAATTCAAAAAAGGGAACGTAACTGTTAGTAAAATTAAGAAATTAGCAGAATGTAATTGTTGGGTTAGAAAAGGTGAGAATGTTAAAATTAGTGGCGTAGACACTGAAACAAATATAAAATCTAATCTTTCTTCTTATATAAAATTTAAAGATTACATAGAGAGTGGCAAGCTTACTAGAAATGAAGTAGAAGATATTATTAGATGGCACACAATCTTCTCTGATGGTGGCGACTTCGTTAAAGAAAAGCTAAGAGAAAACCTCAAAGATAAGCTATCTGAAAAAGACATCGAAATAATAAGCAAAATGAAATTCAGTGGCTGGGGTAATTTCTCTAAGAAATTCTTAACTGAAATTGAAGGAAAGGTTCCAGAAACAGGAGAATATACAAATATAATTGGTATCTTGAAAGAAACTAATTTAAACCTGATGGAAATTATAAATGATCCAGAAATAGGAATAGTTGATGAGCTTACACCAAAAGAAACTATTTCAAAACTAACCTACGATACAATTGATGAAATGAGACTTTCTCCAAAAGTTAAAAGACAACTATGGCAAGCAATAAAGATTGTTAAAGAGATAGAAAAAGTAATGGGCTACAAACCAGAACGTGTCTTTATTGAGGTTGCTAGAGAAAAGGGAGAAAAAGGAAAGAGAACAAAATCAAGAAAAGAACAATTATTAGAAAAGCTTAAAAATATTGAAACCAATGATAAAGAGATCATAAAAGCTAAAGACGAAACAATTGAAAGAGTTAAAGCAGAAGATGAATCTCTAATCACTAAGAGAGATAAGCTTTATCTATACTATTCACAGCTAGGTAAATCCATGTACTCTGGCAAGAGTGTTAATCTAAGCGATCTATTAAATGGTAGCCAAAGCTATGATATAGACCATATTTATCCTTATTCCAAATCTGACGATGACTCATTAGATAATAAAGTAATCTGCTTAAGAGAAGAAAATGCACAAAAGAGCGATCACTATCCACTCTCTCCAGAAATTCAGACGAGGATGAAATCATATTGGACTATTCTTAAAAACGCTGGATTAATATCTTCTTCAAAGTACCAAAAGCTCACAAGAAACACTCCTTTAACAGCTTCTGATACCAACTCATTTATTGCTAGACAGCTTGTTGAAACAAGACAAAGCACAAAGGCTTTAGCAAATATCTTAAAGTGTTATTTTGGAGATGAGACACAGATTATCTATTCTAAGGCTGGTAAAGTATCTGACTTTAGAGATGAATTTAAGATCTACAAAGCACGTTCTATTAATGAGCTACATCATGCACAAGATGCTTACCTAAATATCGTTGTAGGTAACACTCTTCATACAAAATATACTCAAAACTATTTTAGAAAAGAACCAAACTTTAAAAAACCATTTGAAAAAGATGTTCTTGGTGCTTGGGATAAAGAAGAAACAATCGAAGTTGTAAGAAAAGAACTAAAGAAAAGAACAATTTTATTTACAAGACAACCAGAAATGAGAACAGGACAATTATTTGATTTAAATCTCCTCAAAAAAGGTGAAAAGGAAGGAATGATTCCAAGTAAGCTTCCTCTTTCCTTAAAGAAAGAGATTGAAAATAATCCTGAAAAACGCGCTGAACTCTACAAAGAATGGACAAATAAATATGGAGGATACAACAGTCTTGCCATTAGCCACTTTACTCTCATTAAGAGAAAAGATAAAAAGAATACAGTCTATACCTTTGTAAGAATACCAATCATTAGAGCAGAAGAACTCTCAAATAAGACTAATATAGTTGCATATTGTGAAAAAGAATTAGGATACAAAAAAGTTGAGGTAGTAAGAGAAAAAGTTCTGTTTAATACCCTACTATCAATTGATGGATTCTTAATGACTATTACAGGAACACAGGATTTAGGTAAAACATTATGTTTTGAATCAGTAGTACCTCTATTTTTAAGAAATGAAGATACATTCTATGTTAAAAAAGTAGAAAAGTTCTTAGAAAGGAAAAAAACAAACAAAAATCTCTTAGTTGATGAAAAGTACGATGAAATAAGCAGAGAGAGAAATGTTGAGTTGTATAATACTCTTCTAGAGAAAGCAAAACTACCGATATATCAAAATAGACCTGCTTCCTGCGTTGAGCTATTAGATAAAAGGTTTGACACTTTCCGTAACCTTGAAATTGAAAAACAACTTCTAGTACTAGATAGTTTCATCACCTACCTTGGAATGACAAACGGAACAAGTAACTTTGAACTAATAAATGAAGGAAAAAAGAAGGGAACACTAATAAAAGCTGCATCCATTAATCCAACAAGAAATACTGTTTATCTTATAGATCAAAGTATTACAGGTATCTATGAAGAAAAGTTCAAATTAGAATAATGGGATGGCGTGTCGTTACTATTAGCTCCAGATCAAAACTGGAGCTAAAAATGAATTATCTAGTAGTAAGAAATACAGAAGAAACTAAAAGAGTTTTCATTGATGAAATCTCTGTATTGATAATTGAAAACACAGGATGTTCTCTAACTTCTGCCCTACTAGAAACGCTATGGAAGAAGAAAATTGCTATTATATTTTGTGATAGTAAAAGAAACCCAGGAGCTCAACTCATCCCATTTAATAGTCGTTTTGAAGCAAATGAAGCCTTCTTTAGACAACTACAATGGTCAGATGAAATAAGAAGTGAAGTTTGGTCGGTTATAATAAAACAAAAAATCACAAAGCAAGCTCAAAACATAAAAAAGATCAATGAAGAGACTTCAAAAAAGCTCCTCTCCTATTGTGATAACATAGAACCTGGAGACATAACAAATAGAGAAGGACACGCTGCCAAAGTCTACTTCAACTCACTTTTTTCATCCGAATTTTCTCGCAGTGAACCATGTTTTGAAAATGCAGCCTTAGACTATGGATATTCAATACTTCTATCTGCTGTTAATAGAAGTATTACAGCCCTTGGATACACTACTAAAATAGGAATATTCCATAAAAATACGTTCAATGGATTCAATCTAGGTTGTGATATTATGGAGCCATTTAGACCCATAATAGATTCTGTTGTTACCCAAATACCTATATCTTACGAACTATCATCAGAGGATAAATACTATATAATTGACACTCTAAATAAAAACATTCTTATAGACAACCAATACACAACAATTCTAAATGGCATACAGATTTATACACGAAGTGTTCTTTCAGCTCTAGACGAACAAGACATCTCCTTAATTAAGAGTTTTGAATATGAGTTTTAGATTTATGAGAGTATTTGTTTTCTTTGATTTACCGGTATTAACACAGACAGATAGACGAGAGTACAGAAAATTTCGCAAATATTTAATTAAATCAGGCTTCATTATGCAACAGGAATCTGTTTACTCAAAATTAACACTAAATGGAACAGCAGCCAAAACTGTATGCGAAAACGTAAAGAAAATGGCACCGCCTGCTGGAGTTGTAGAATTGATGATAGTTACAGAAAAACAATATGCAAATATTATCTATGTTACAGGAAAAGAAAATAGTGAATACGTTTCTTCTCCTGATAGGATGGTAATTCTATGAAAATGCTAAAGCACTACAACTGGACACATACAATAAATTTTAACGATGGATCAATTACATCACTAATAATTGAAAACCCTATTACATATAGGAAGTACATACTAGAACTCTTGGAACAAATAGATGGAAAAGATGGTGATTTTATATTCTCTGAAAACAATAAAGAGCTCACTATGTCAAAAAAACTAGCAATAATAACTGATCCTATAAATCTCGTATTTGATGAAAAAAAGATTAATACAAAAATCAATAAAGATATTGTTAGTCTTGCTCAGACAAATCCTTTCATTCAAAAAGAATTATACCCACTAGTATCAATGCTTGAAAAATACGCAGATTTAATAACGGAGGAATACGGATATAACATTAGTTATGATCAAATTGAAACTTCGTCCTTAATTAAAATGCTTAGTTTTCATATTAATACTGAATACAATAGCCCAGCTTCAAAAATTCTTGAATGGCTAAACATAACACACGATATATTGGGAATAGAAGATTTTGTTATAACTAATTTATCTATATATTTCACAGAGGAAGAAATCCAAACATTATGTAATGAAGCCTCTTCTTTAAAGCACAATCTTTTACTTATTGATTCACAAAAAAAACTAAATTTCGACAATACGATAATAATAGATTCTGATAA
>CAZLYD010000038.1:0-6643 GCA_964563815.1 uncultured Spirochaetaceae bacterium | reverse complement strand
AATTTGAAGTTAGTTAAAAAAAACTTACTTTTTTGCTCTTTAGAAGGTAAATAAAAGAGAAAAAAACAATAATTATTTCTATTTTTGATTTATATTATAGTTATATCGATTTTTGTGGGGGATGTTGCTTTGGCTATAGGGGAAAACTTAGAGCTAACTTTTGGCAAAAAGTTTGTTTTATTAATTTTTTTAGTTTTAATTATTCAGCCTCTTTTTTCTTCTACTCTAATTTGGAGTTGGGACGAAAACGAAACAGGTATTAATTGGTATAGATATAAAACTAGTATTGATAGTGAATATACTCTCATTGATTCTAAAGTAAGAGAAATTGAAATAGACAAAGAATATAACAAGCTATATCTCTCACAGTCTAGAGATGGAATTGTTTGGTCAAAGGATTCTGTTGGAGTATATCTAAGAGAAAAAAATATCAGTAAGTTTTCTCTTTCTTTTTACGCTTCTCCATATACAGTTTCTCTTTTTTCTTTTTATAATGCTCACTCAATAGCTAGTGCTAAAGATTTAACAATAACAAAATATGGTTATACGCTCTCTTTCGCTACTAAATATGATTTATCAAATAGCTTTAGATTAGCTTCATTAGTTAGCTATAGCTTTGCTATAAAGAATGGAACAGTAATTCCTGGTGCAAGAGATATTTACAACTATAGTCTTCAATTAGGTATTGATTGGATTATTAAAAACAATAGTAAATACAAACTTTATACTGGTCTTGGTGGTGGTGTAGTACTTATTACTAACAATAATAAGGGCGATTTAGAAGAAATAATCACCTTTAGAATAGGATTGGAAAGAAGTGTAACAGAGCATTTAAGCTTACTCTTTGAATCTAGTATTAATTATTCAAATCTTGATGCGGCAGACCCATTATATAAGAGTAATACATATCGTATTGAACCAATTAATATTGGTTTAAATTATAAGTTTTAAGTGGAGTGAGATATGAAAAAAGTAATTAAGTTTTTATTATTAGCACTCTTTCTTTTGTTAACGCTTTCATGTGATGACTCTATTGAGATGCTGGAAAAGGGAGAAAGCATAAATAGTTATATCTTCCCATATTTAGAGTTCGTTAAATCAGATGACGGATACAGTGTATATGTTGTTAAAGGTGCAAATGTTGAGAAGCTCTATATCCCTTCCGAAATTGAAATTGATTCAGTTGTATATAAAGTAGAGAGCTTTGGTGGATTTAAAAATAGTAGTGATAGTACAAAGCTAAGAGATTTGGTTCTTTCATCTTCTAGCATTAAGATAGAAGATGGTGCAATAAAGAATGCAGAGTCTCTATATAATATTAGCTACGAAGAAGTAGAAGAAAATGCAACATGGGGAGAACTTCCTAAACTCGAAAAGAAAGGAAAGTGTTCTCTAAAATGGGTATTTAGTGAAACAGGAGAAGAGGTATTACCTAATACTCCTATAATTAATAATAAAACAAAAATCGAACCTATTTTTGAAGACCATATTTTACTAAAAAAGGATGGTTTACCTTCTACATGTACTACTACTGGTTACAAAGAATACTATGAGTGCTCTAGATGCCATAAAATCTATAGTGATATTTCTGCATTCAATGAATTAAGTGAAAAAGAAATAATTGAAAAGCTAGAACATAGTTTAGTTCATCATGAACGAAACGAAGCTACTTGTACTTTAGAAGGCTCAATAGAGTATTGGAAGTGTTCTATCTGTAATAATTCTTATCTTGATGAAGAATGTACTAAGCTTTTTGCTGAGAATGAAGCTATAATTGCAGCAAAAGGCCATTTAATTGATCCTATTAAAGGAAAGGAAGCAACAGTTAATGAAGCTGGTATTATAGATCACTATAAATGTACTAGATGTAATACTCTCTTTAGTGATAGCGAAGGAAAAACTGTAATTACTGAAGCAGATACTATTATAGAGAAGGTACCACATAATCATATTCTTATTTGGAAATGGAATACTACAGAGCATTGGAAAGCATGTGAAAATGAAAAATGCATAAAAGATCTTGAATCAGAAAAGGGTGCACACATCTTTAATGAAGGTGTTACTGAAGAAGAACCAGGCGAAAATAAAAAAGGTAAAAAGAAATTCACTTGTAAGACTTGTGGATATATAAAAATAGAAGATATACCTGCAACAGGAAATCATGAATATTCTATTTTTATAGAAAAAGTAAACCCTACCTGTACAAAAGATGGTTATACACTATATAAGTGCAAGGACTGTGATGCAACTGAACAAAGAAATAAGCTTTCTGCACTTGGACATATTAAAGGACATATTGATAAGAAAGATGCCACTTGTACTTTAGAGGGCTGGATTGAGCATTGGTACTGCAGTAGATGTTCTTCTTATTTCCTTACAGAGAATATGCTTACAAGTGTAGATTATGATAATTCTATTAAGAAGAATAAATTAGAGCATGTTTGGGGTGATTATAAGGCTAACGAGACGGGTGATAAGCACTACCAAAAGTGTAAAAATTGTGATGCAAGAAACTATTTAGATCATAGATTTTTTGAAACAATTAGTGCTGAGTACTTATTCTCTAGTGCTTCATGTGAAAGTGCTGCCATTTACTATAAGAGCTGTTTGGATTGTGGAGTAAAAAGTAGTGATACATTTACTTATGGTAATGCTCTCGGTCACAACTTAGAAAAGAATGAAAAAGTTGATCCACAATGTAATAAAGAGGGAAGAAAAGAACACTGGAAGTGTAAGAGATGTAATTCTCTCTTTATTGATGAAGATGCTACAACAGAGATAGAAGAGAAGGACCTTTCTCTTGGTTATTCGGACCATGTTGGTTACTTAACAAAGCTTTATAAAGTAGTAGATAGTACTGGTCACAAGGAAATATGTAAGTGGTGTAAAGGGACCTTTGGCACTCTTATTTCTCATACATACGAAGAAGAGTTTAAGCATAGTGATACTGAACATTGGCATAAGTGTAAGGATTGTACATCAACAACAATACATGAAGGCCATGACATTTTCCTTAATGATAATGGAAAGGAAGAGTGTCAAACCTGTCATTTTATCTCTAGTGTAGATAATGCTCAGGATGGCGGCTTAATTCCATCGTTAAAGGACGAAGAACCAAGCGGAAAAATTGAATATAGAACGGTAGATAATAAGGTTATATTTACTTTTACAGATTTAAATAAAGGTATTTCAAATAAGAATTTAACTCAAGGTATAGAGTGGTGGCTTGATGATGTAAAAATAGACGAATTTGATGACAAGTTTGAATTCTCATTTATCTATGAAGAAGGAAGAACATACAGAGTTAAGTGTATTTATTACAGCATTAAGAGTAGCTCTACCGAACCATTTAATAAGCTTTATAAAGGATTAAGCGAAATCGTTATTCTATAAAAATATTTTAATAAGGGGATATAAATATGAAAAAAAAGTTTTCTTTGGTTATGTTGTTTGTCTTATTAGCAGCATTATTACTTGTTTCATGTAATCCAGAAAGTGGTGCATTAGATGAAACTATTGATGTATCGCTAACTGGCTTAAACAGAACAGAAAGAAGTTTAGATTCAAAACTTGAAGCTTTTGATTCTCAATCATTAGATTGGAAATACAAAGCTACTAAGAAAGATAATTCAGGTTTCACTACAGGTGAAAAAACTGAAGAAACTCTTCTTCCTGAGAATGGAAGTATTGGTGCAATTTCTCAAGGATATTGGGAATTCTCACTATTTGGTTACAAGAATAGTACTTTAGTTTATGAAGGTAAGACAGAGGCTAGAGTTGTTAAGGGTAGTAACAATACTAAAATTACTATTTTAGTTGCACCTAAGCAGACAGAGAGTGGAAAGGGTACTCTTCTTGTTGATGGATCTATTTTGAAGAATGGTAATTACAAGGTTGTCGTTAGTTTAAAGGGTGTAACAGATACTAGTTTTACTAATTCTTCTAATTTTGATGTAGTTAATGGTTCTCTTAGTGGTGATATGAGAATTACTAATCTTCCAGCTGGTAGCTATAGTGTTGAGGTTTCTTTTGTAAATACAGACGACAATGGAACAATAACATATGTTAAAGAACCTGTTGTTGTAAATATTTATGACTCATTAGAAACTATAGTTTATGGTAGTGTTAGTGAAACTTTAGAAAATGTCACACTTACACCAACTGCAGAGGGTTCTGTCATAGCTACAACTGAAAAAGCCTTTGATAGTACTCAAAAGACAACTATTACAATTAACTCTTCACCATTAAGTGAAGAAAAATCTACAGAAATTGTAATTCCAAAGGATACAACTCTTGAGGATGAAAATGGTAATTCTATTACTACTGATAAGCTAAAGTTAGAGGTTACAACTCATCCAGTAACATCTAGTATTATTCTTTCTTCAGATAATTTTACTGTAGAAGATGATAAATCTGTTGTAGCTGCACTTGATATCAATCTTAGTGCTGGAGATAAGGTAGTAAAGAGCTTTGGCGGAGAAAAGGTAACAATTACTACTTATATTGCTAAAGGCTTAAGTAATGTTGCTGTCAAATATAATGGTGATGGTGCTCAGCCAGATGCAGTTCCTAACTATGAAACAGATGCAGAGTGGACTAGTGCAAATACAGAAACAGGTTACTCAAAGGAAAGTGGTAAACTTACATTTACTACAACTCACTTCTCTTCCTACTATGTTGTTACAGATCTTGTTGTTGCAGTTGATAGTGAAGGAAATGTTTATAGTACTCTACCGAGTGCATTAGAAAGTGGAAATGACGTTACTCTAATAAAGGATTTAACTTTAAATGATGTAACAGTTTCTTTAGAGAATGATTTAACACTTAATCTTAATGAAAAAACTCTTACTTTAACTGACTCTGGATTTGTACTTTCTAAGTCAAATACTCTTTATAATGTATTAGTTAAGGATGGTACAATTGAGGGCAATTATAATAGTAATAGTTCAGCTTTCACCATTAACTCAGGAGCTTCTCTTAAGTTAGATAATGTAAATCTTAACTATAGTGTTTTTGATGCTGTAATTTATATTGAATATGGGGCAAATCCAGCAAAATTAGTTGTTGAAGATTCTACAATTAAGAATAATGGTTACTATTGTATCGCTACTAATGCTAATGAGGGAACAGATTTCCTTACACTTACTATTGATAATAGTACTATAGAAGCAATAAATACTAAGAGTGATGAGTTTGGTGACAGTACTGCTATACTTATCAATGTTCCTAGTAATATTAGTATTAAAAACTCAACTGTTACAGGAGATAGACAAGGTATTGTTCTTCGTGGTGGAGTAGCTGATATTGTTTCTTCTGTTGTTAAAACAACAGCAAAGTATAGTAATAATAAGTTCTATCTTGATGGATATTGGTTACAAGGAAATGAAGTTCCAGCTGCAGCAATTACTGTTGGTAGAAGGGTTTCTAGTGAGAATTATGCTTATCCAACAACATTAACATATGATAGTAATACAAGCTTTGTTGTTGCTGATGAGACAAAGACTAACTTCTTCCCTCTCTATGCTTATCAGGATAGTGCTCAGTATAAAGTAACTATTAATGGTATTGTTCTTGGAAAGAATGTTTCTTTCTATATTGAAGATGGTTTCTATGTAGTAAGTGATGCTACTAGTTTAAAACCACTGTTTAAAAATGCTAAAGTAGAGAAGGTTAAATTAGGTAAAGACATTAACTTAACTAGCCAGCTTGTTGCTCCAACTTCAAAAAAAGTTCTAGATTTAAATGGTTATACTCTTTCTTCTGACTTTAGAGACGGTGTAATAAAGCTTATTAATGGCGCTGATTTGACTATTACAGGTAATGGTACAATCAAAGAAAATAACCCTAATATTGCTCCTATACTAGTTAAGGGAAGTTTAACTAATAGTGTTAAACTAACTGTAAAAGATGGTGTAACGTTAGAAGGTTGGGCTGGTGTTTTTGTTGATCAAAATATTAATAAGAACAAAGGAATCAACGTAGAGCTTGATAATATTACAATTAATGCAAAAGATGATTTATCTGGAGATAATGGTTTAGCTATTTATGTAAATGGTGAGATTTCTGAAAAAACAGATTACCCAGTAATTAAAGTTAAGAATTCTACTTTAAATTCAACAGGTAATGGTATTTATGCAGCTGGTAACGCTGATTGGACACTAGATAATAATACTATTAACGCTGCTATTACTGGAATTGAAATTAGAGCTGGTAAAATGACAATTAATAGTGGTTCTACTTCAACATCTGCTTCATCATTTAGTTATGAAGCAAATGATAATGGAACAACAACAGAGGGAGCAGCTTTAGTTGTTTCACAGCACAATTCTGTTCTTCCAATTAATGTTACTATTAATGGTGGTACCTTCTCTGGTCCAGTTAAGTTAGCTGTTGTTAATACTATTGGTGATAAGCTATCTAATGTAACTGTTAATACTAATAATAAGATTGATTCAGCCGATATCAGGATTTTACCTGAAGGAAACTTTGAGATGGCTGATGGGGTAATTATTAATTGTCAATTGGCAAGTGATGCTGTTTCTTTTGAGAAGTTGTTTAATGATGCATCTGCTAATTATGTAAAGCTTAGTAACGATATTTCACTCTCTGGTAAGAGTGTAAGCTTCTCATCTGGAAATAAGAT
>CAZLYD010000037.1:0-7906 GCA_964563815.1 uncultured Spirochaetaceae bacterium | reverse complement strand
CTATCAACCTAGGAAGAGGCTCTTCAATATTAACATCCTTTATAATGTTCATGTTTGTCCCAATTTCAGCAGAGTTTCCATCGTAGCGAATAAAACGAATACGACAATTAGAAAAAAACTGTGTCACAGTAGATGCAAACAGGAGAACTGCAGCATTAGTCAATTTTTCTTTGCCATTTACTTTTCTAATAAAACCCCGAGCTTTTAATACTTGCTTAGCAGGAAGGTCATAAGCACCTATACTATTCTTATAAGCTATAATCAAGTTTTCATCTAAATCATCGATTTCTGCATCTGTATTGCACTCATCTTCGTAATGACGAGTATTTTTACTATATTCAAGATTTCTTAAATCTATACCTTTCAATTCTTTTGTTTTATCACCAATTCTCAAAAAAGTGGAATCATTGGTAGTTCTGATAATTTGATCTATGCTGGGACGAATATGAAGAAGAAGTAAGCGGTCTGAAGCACCCGAAGCATTAGTAATATTTAAAAACTCTTCTGTATAATCAGGCATTGGCTTACAACAATCTTTGGGAGCATTAATAAAGCTAAAAATTTTATCTTCACCAACAAAGTTGATTCCTTCTAAAAGCTTTCTTTTATCGCTGATTCCAATAACAATTGTTCCACCCTCAGCATTAGCAAAAGCAGAAATCAAGTTAGCGATATCAGATGGCTTTACCATTGCTGATTTTCTATCAAAATACTTGTTTTCATGTTCAGTTGTTAAATACTCTAATGTGAGCATAGGGTTTAATTTGGATTTTACGCTCTTCATCTTTAAACTCCCACTTTTATATCCTTTCCTTATACTTTCGTATTGTTATTTAACTATCTTTAAAATAATCTAACAACAGCCCCTACCATACCAAGAAAAGTACTCTTTTATTATAAGTAACACAAATTTGCATGATAAAGTTTAATTTTTCTAATCATACTAGTATTATCATGTACTTTTAAAACTTTATCTCAAATAATAGTTTAATGATCAAATTCTTTCTAAACACTTTTTCTTTTATGATAATAAACAAAACAAATAACTTTGTTAATTGAAAGACTTAAATCCAATCCCAAAATAAAGGGACTGCCGACATTTTTAGACTCCATGCCCATACTTTCATTTAGCCTTAGAAGTTATTTTAGGGCATGACCAATCATTAATGCGGATGTTTTTTCAGGAGTATTTTTCCAATCAAGCATTTCATTATAGAATTTTCTTTTAAAAGTTATATTGCTCATAGAACAAAAATAACGAAACAAAGAATCTAACAATCAAAAAAAATCACAAAACTAAATAATCTCAAATCTTAAAAACCATGAAAAGTAAGACTTTTTATACATTCTTACTGGTATGTGTAAAGATCAATAATAAAATTACAAAAAACGACAAAATAAGAATGTCTACTTAGACATTCTTCTTAGTAATAAACCTTTCAGATGCTTACAAATTATTTTAGAGCATCAAGCTATCAAAACACAGAAAAAAAGGTGTTATGTATTTTGAAAAACGTATTCTTAGTAATGCAATAAATCTCCATTTCATATCAGCATTGTGTTAGTTAAAAGAGTTTCAACAATTGTATGTATTTTTCCTAGTGTTAAACTTCTAAATTCGGGATTTGATTAAGAATAAATATTGGAATATACTTTTTTTAATAATTAAAAAAAATAATGGAATAAAATGTCAACTTCATCAGATACTGCAGTAAAAACAATATTAAATATTATCAGTGATTATGGTTCAGTCTCACAAACTCAAATGTTTGATATTTCTGGCTATTCTCGTTCCATGATCTCTATAGCGTGTGAGCATCTTTTAAAATTAGGCTTAATAGTTACCGATAATACAAAAACACAGAATAAAAAAAAGAACATTGAATATAAGATTAATTGCAATCTAGGCTACATTATTGGAATAGCCATTGGTGGTACAAGCTGCAGAATTGGTGTATTTGATCTTCTATGCAATCCGATAGAAATTATAAAAGAACCAGTTAACCACTCCACAGGTCCAGATGCCATTCTTTCAAAGATTTGTTCAAACATTGATTTATTAATGAAAAAGCATTGTAAAAATGGAAAAATACTTGGAATAGGAATGGGTATTCCAACTCCTGTAAAATATGAAGAAGGATACGCTAACAATCCTTCTTTTATGCCGGGTTGGCATCTATATAATCTTAAAGACTATTTTAAAGAAAAATACAATTGTCCTGCATTCATAGACAATGAAGTAAATATTATGGCCCTTGAAGAGTTTCAGCACAAACAGAAAAAAGATGACCATGTTCTCCTCTGTATAAAAGTAGGAACAGGAATTGGTGCTGGATTAGTTATAGATAACAAAATATACAGAGGAGAAAATGGAGGAGCTGGAAATATTGGTCATATTCAAATAAATAATTCTCATCAGCTTTGTGAATGCGGAAAAGTTGGATGCATAGAGGCTATTGCATCAGCACCTGCCATATTAAAAAAAGCATCAAAAATTGCAGATGAATATCCTAACAATATTCTTACCAAGCTAAAAAAAGACCATGGAAAAATAACAATTGAAGATATCAAAAAGGCAGCAGAAGATGGTGATAATAATGCCCTTGCTATAATTAAAGAAGCAGGAGAAAGCATTGGAGAAATTATTGCGATGCTTACTATGTTTCTTGATTCTGGTTCAATTGTTCTAGCAGGTCAACTGACAAGACTAGGACCTATTTACTTATACCACATAAGAAATATGGTACAGAAAAAAACAACGCCTTGGATTGGACATAACTTTTCTATATATATATCAGAGCTTTCTTCTGATCAAACAGCTACAGGAGCAGCAAGATTGTGTAAATATGAGCTCTTCTCAAGAAATTTAATTCTTGAGAAGACTGGATTGACTTTAAACTGAACTTACTTTGTTAAGATTAAGGACCGTATCAACAGCAAGTTTTGCTTCCTTATCTGTAATAGGGAAAGGTAAATTATTTATAAGACAGGATATAAATTGATCAAGTTCATTTTTATATCCACTTTCGTATCCGGGAAGCTCGTCTAATGAAATTACTTCCTTCCTATTTTGTCTATAAATTGTAATCTCTGATGGGCTTACATCGGAAGAGAATTCTACACTACCCTCACTACAGCAGAGCCTGTAAGAAGTTGAAAAAGGATGACCTTGCGCTAATAAATGATTGGCTATTATTGTTGACTGAACACCACTTGGGTATTTAAGTATTGAAGTAACAAAGGAAGGCCCCGGAGAATCAGGATTTTCGCTCTGAGCACAAGCAAAGCCTTCAGGGTATCCAAAGAACCAATTAGAGAGATCTATATCATGAATAGAAAGATCCATTAGTGTTCCACCAGACATGCTCTTGTTCCATAACCAGCCATTAACACTCCACTGTGGTGTTGCACTCTCTCGCGTTATGATTAAAGAGATAGGACGGCCTAATTCTCCACTTGTTATAATACGCTTTAATTCATAATACTGAGGCATAAAACGGCAGACATGTGCAATCATCAATCTTCGTCCTGTCTCTTTTTCTGTATTAAGCATCAAGTCTATATCGTCCAATGTGAGAGCCATTGGCTTTTCACATATAACATCCATGCCAAGCTCCATTGCTGTTTTAACTGTATAAGCATGCAGTGACGAAGGTAAACAAACATCACAATAATCATATTTATTAGCCCTGCATGCTTCTTCAATGGAAGGAAACCACTGTATTTTATATTTTTCAGCTAAAGCTCTCCCCTTATCTTCATTTGTATCTACAACAGCTAATATACTTACACGATTATCTTTGCTGTACCATTTTATATGTTCACTGGCTATATATCCCGCCCCTACAAGAATACCCTTAATTTTGTCCATAACTCATCCCATATGATTTTTTAGGTAATTGACTGCATCTCTAATTGCATCTTCTGGGCAACTTTCACCCAAACGTCTATCAAGTTCTATCTCTATAGTAAGAGGACCGGGATAACCAATCTTCTTAAGAGTAGAAAGAAACAGTGGCATATCTACATCACCTTCTCCTACCGGAACTTCAATACCAAGCTCCTTTCCATTTGTAGGATATTTACCATCTTTAATATGAACTCCTAGTATGTAATCACCTAAGACTTTAAGACTATCCACTGCATTTGCTTTACCATACATTACTAAATTAGCAGGATCAAGATTTACCCCAACATTGTCACATCCAATATCCTGAATTGTTCTAAGAAGTGTTACAGGCGTTTCTTGACCTGTTTCAAAACAAAAGTATTGATTATTATTTTTGCAATACATTGCTACATCTCTCAAATCATCAACAAGACCTATATATAGAGGATCATTTAAATCTTCAGGAATAAAGCCTAAGTGTGTAGCTATTCTATCAACTCCAATGGAAGAAGAAAAGTCTGAAGCTCTTTTCATTATGTCTATTCTCTCGTCTCTTGTTCTAAGAGGCACAAGACCAACAGTTGATGGACCACCTGTAAAATTCCATTCAACATTACCAGGCCATCCTGCCCACCAAAGAGATATATTCAAACCAAAATCCTTACAATACTTTTTAATAAGACATGCTGTCTCATCGCAATAAAAATCAGGATTGTAAGTTGAAACCTGACAAGATTTAAAACCCAAATCTACTACGCGACGAAGCAGTTTTTCTACCTCATCCTTTTTCTCTAACTTAATAAGCAAACCAAGATTGTTGTTCATATAAACCTCCATTAACCTTTTACTGCTCCCATTGTCATTCCTCGAACAAGACCTTTTTGAACAAAACAATAAAATATAACTATCGGAATAAGCGCAAGCACAGCTGTTGCTGTTAGACCGCCCCAGTTAATTGATTCATAGCTAACCCATCCATATACACCAAGTGGAAGTGTTTTTGTATTTGTGCCCGTAAGAATTAAAGCATACAAGAATTCGTTCCAACTATAGATAAAAGAAAAAATAGCTGTAGATGAAAGACCAGGGCCAACAAGAGGAAGAACAATTTTCCAAAAAGCTTGGAAATAAGTACATCCATCTATCATGGCTGCCTGCTCCAAATCAAAAGGAATATCCATAAAATATGATCTCATCATCCAAATAGTAAAGCCCAGAATTATTGTAAGGTGCATTATTACAAGAGATGGATAAGTATCTATCATGTGTACTTTTCTAAAAAGAATAAAAAAAGGGATTATTACTGTAATCTGTGGCACTATTCTCGTAGAAAGTACTCCAAAAAGAATAAACTTACTCCCCTTTGGCTTATAAAGAGGACGAGCAAGAATATATGCTGCAGGCACTCCCAAAACAATACCTATAAAACAAGCAAGAAGCGAAATTATAAGAGAATTTTTCGTATAAACGAGAAATTCACTATTAGCCCATACTTCACGATAATTTTGGAAAGTAAATGATGAGAAAATCTTTGGAGGATAAGACAGAGCATCAACCTTCGTTTTAAACGAAAATAGAATTGTCCATAATAAAGGGAACATATAAACTAAAGCCAAGATAGCAATTAGTATTGTTGCAACAATTTTTCTAATCCGCTTTCTCTTCGACATTGTTATTCTTATACTACTTGTCAAAATCAATACCTCCTATCTTCATAATCACAATAGCTAAAAGGAAAATCAGAATACTCAACATAATTGCAGATGCAGAACCATATCCCATCTTAAGAAAGCTGAAACTATTTAAATATGTATAAATAGAAAGTGTTTCTGTCGCTGTTCCTGGTCCACCTCTAGTAAGAATCTGTGTAAAATCAAATTCCTTAGCTGTGTCTATTGTTTGAAATAGAATGGCAACAAAAAAAACTGGTTTTATTAGAGGAAGTTTAATTTTCCAAAAGGTTGTCCAAGCTGATGCACCATCAATTTTCGCAGATTCAATACAATCATCAGAAACACTTAATAATCCAGAATAAAAGACCATCGCCATAAAAGGCGTTTTACACCATATAACAACATTAGCAACAGACAACAATGCTTGGTTTGCGCCATAGATCCACTTCTGAGGTTCCAAATGTAGTAATTCCAAAAAATAATTAAGAATTCCAAGCGTTGGAGAGTACATAATTCTCCACATAAATGCTGTAGCTATAGGTGTTAGCATTATAGGAAGCATCATAATTGCCCTAAAGAATTTAGAGCCATAGCTCTTTGTTGTTAAAGCAAGAGCCATCACAAAGCCCAAAAATGTTTCCAAAGAAACTATAATTAGAGTAAATAATAAAGTTCTACCAAATGATTCGAGAAACCTTGTATCTTTTAACAAATTGATATAATTTCCAAAGCCGACAAATTTTTTATCATTTGGCATTGGTAGGTAATAATCATAAAAAGAAGTTAACAACGTATCAAAAATAGGAAATATATTAATCATTACAAGAACAATAAGCCCTGGAAGAAGCATCGTAAGTCTAAATCTTCTTAGCTCTCTTTCTCTATTTGTCATTACCTTTTTTTGTATTTGCATCAACCTTCTCTCCTTATAGTTAGGGACGTAAAATTACGTCCCTAACATACTCAACGACTATTTAATTTTAAAAAGCTCTGTTACTTTAACAACAGCATCATCGAGAACTGGTTTTACAGGCTGTTGTTTCTGAATGAGTGAATTAAAAGCTCCACCTATAACATCAAGGTATTCTTCAGATCTTGAAATATTTGGGAATGTCGTCTCTTCAACTTCTGCCGCAATACCAGCCTTAAAAGCAGCAAGCCAATCAGATGGGAATTTTTCTGCAACACTAGGAGAATCAAGAACAGATAATCTTGCAGCTAGTCCACTAATGACTGCAATTTTTTCACTTGTTTCTGGGCATGTTAGCCACTGAAGTAATAGCATCGCAGCCTCTTTATTCTTTGATGAAGAACTCATAGCCATAGACCAAGCATCTCCTGTTGGTTTTGAGCCAGCTGGACCTGCAGGCATTGGAGCATATCCAACTTTTCCACTTACAGATGATGATTCAGGATCTTCAATTTGACTCATGAATACAGACATATCAAGATACATAGGAGCTTTTCCTTGCTGGAAATCAGAAAGACATTCATACCAAGTATAGTTTTCTATTCCTGATGGTCCGAACTCTCTAGCTAAAGTTGTATACATATCAACACCTGCAATTGCCTCTGGTGTATTAAATACTGCTTCATTATAATCCATTGAATCAGCAATCTTTCCACCATAGGACCAAATCAAACCAGTACAGTTAGATACAGTATGAATTTTCTGTCCTCTAAGCAAAATTCCAGCTGGCATTTTTTGTTTAAAGAACTGTGCAACTTGATAAAGTTCATCAAATGTTTCTGGTACCTTTATGCCATTTTCTTCAAACAAATCTGCCCTATAGAAAAGAATCTGTTTTTCTCCAGAAACAGGAATAGCATATAAGTCGCCTTTATAAGAAAAGCTGAGAGTCCATGATGGAGCTAAGTCACCACGATTATAATCTGTAGCATTTACTAAATCTGCACGAGAAAGCCAAGGTTCAAGATTTTCTATCCAACCAGCTTGAGCAGCTTGAGTACAAGCACTATCCATCATAACCAAGTCATATGTTCCTGCCCCAGAAGAAAGGTCAACAAGTCTCTTAGTCATAAATTCATCTTGTGCATAGTCTTCGATAATAACCTTTATACCAGTTTTATCTTCAAACTCTGGAATTATCTTTCTGATAGTTTCAGTGTATTCATGCTTATTCATACCAAGTCTAAGAGTAGTACCAGCATATTTCTTCCAAGCAATTCCATCTTCCCCTACTTCTAGATTAACAGAGGTAGATGCACTTTCTTTTGTTCCTGTTGCAAACAAAGGAATTGCAAATACTAATAAACATATCAAAAAAAAACTTAACCTTCATAACAACCTCCGATTGTAATATGAATGTAGATTACCTTAGAT
>CAZLYD010000036.1:0-8040 GCA_964563815.1 uncultured Spirochaetaceae bacterium | reverse complement strand
ATTCTTATCAATATATTTATAAAACTTATAGGTTATAGAATGGAATTGAGACAATTGAATGTTTTTTATAAAACAGCAAAACTTGGAAGCCTATCTAAAGCATCAGAAGAATTAAACTTAACTCAGCCTGCAGCAAGTATTAGCTTAAACAAGCTTGAAGAAGAGCTCGGAGTAAAGCTTTTTATTAGAGAAGGAAGGAAACTGATTATTTCAGAGGAAGGAAAGGAAATACTACCAATAGTTGAAAAGATGCTTTTTCTTGAGAACGAAGTTTTAGATTTATTTAAGGGGAATAGAAAAGACACGATTGAATTAAAAATACTTACTCGTGCAGCATACCCTTTTCTTGTTGATGTAATATCAAATTTCCATCATGACTGGCCAAATGTAAATATAGTATTTCTTCATGATAAAACAGCAAATGAATATCCTGATATTCTAGTAGATGCATCAGTATTCAACCCACAAATTGGAATAGTTAAGAATAAAGATAGAGAAATAATATACGAAGAAAATATAGTACTAGCAGTTCCAAGAATACTAAAGCCAATATGCCCTAACCCATTTTCGCTAGAAGAATTAATGGAATACGAGCTAATCGGCCTCAATAAAAACTATGCACTCGGAGAAATAGAAGATTACTATATTAATTATTATAATCTAGATCTACATCATTCAATTACATGCGACAATTCCTTCGTTATGAGAAACCTCTTAATGAATGGAACTGGTGTTGCTTTTGTTCCTTCTAAGACATGGCTATGGCAGAAAAATGTAGCATTAAGCCTAGTACCATTTGAAATAGGAAATTGGACTAGATACGTTAGAATAAAACCAACACATTACAGAGAATACAATAAGAAAGTAGCAGACATATTCATGGAATATATCGAAAAAGGTCTAAGAGAATTGTAAAAAACCTTCAATACTCCTTACACAAAGGATTATCAGATTATCAAAGATAATAGTAAAAAAACACGAGTATTAAAAATTTCTAATGTATAAGACTCCAAAATAGTCTAATATCCACGTTCTTTATACAATATATAACTCATCTTTTTGTGCTATTGGAAATAGAAATTATTTAGGTTAGAGAAAGTAAAATAAAACATGTAATGTATTTGCCTATCTCTCTGAACCTTTATACATGGCTAATACATGTGGTGTATACTCTCTTCTATAAATAAAAATATCCAATCATTATTGTTTATCCTTTTACAGCTCCCAATACTATCGATTGCATCAATGCTTTTTGGTTTATAATGAAAACTAGAATAAGAGGAACTGAACACAAAACACTTCCTGCCATAATTGTGCCCCATACTGGTACAAATCCAATTACAGAATCTACAAGCGTAGGTAATGATACCATAATCGGCATAACATCTTGTTTTGTTGCAACAAGAACTGGCCATGTATAGTTTTGCCAAACATCTAAGAAATGTAAAATCATATATGAACTTACAATTGGTTTTGCTGACGGCATGACAATGCTAATAAAGGTTCTCATATGTCCTGCTCCGTCAATCTTTGCAGCTTCAATCAATGATGTTGGTATGCTTAACATATACTGCCTTATCATATAAACACCAACAACTGCGGGGATTGTAGGAAGTATCTGAACAGCTAAAGTATTAATCAGTTTTAACTTTGAAAAAAGCATATATTGTCCTGGAATAACAACTTCAACAGGAATCATTAAAGTAGATAGAAGAGCTAAAAAGATTAAATTTCGTCCTTTAAATTTGTATTTAGCAAAGGCATATCCTGCCAAAGTACATACGAAAGTACCACCAATAGTACTTATAACACTAATAATTATCGAATTAAAAAAATGTCTAACTAGAGATTGATATGTTGTAAATATAGAACAATAGCTTTCGAATGTCCATTTTTCAGGCAAACCTGCATCATTTCTGAGCATTTCATTGTTGGACTTGAAAGAATTAACAACCATTAGACAAAGAGGTAACAAAACCATAATACATAGAAGAACAAAATAGATGATTCCAATATAGTGGATAATTCTTGATTTAGTCTTTTGCTTCATTTTTTACCTCAAAGATCTTCTGTGTCCTTTACGACAACCATTTGTATAATTGTTAGAATTGCAACAACAAAAAATAATAACCAACCGACAGTTGAAGCTCTTCCAAAATTTCCCTGCTGAATATTTTGAACTAATAAATTCATGATTGGTGCAATAGAAGTTGGTGAAAGTGCACCCGGTTGACCTATAATAATATTTGGAATCGAAAACAACCTAATAGAGGAAATTATGTCGATTATTAAGGCAAACTTTAAAATATTCTGCATCTGAGGAATGATTATATGAATAACTCTTTGCCATAAGTTAGTTCCATCGACAGTCGCAGCATCTACTAGTTCAGGATTAACAGATGTCATTCCAGCAAGAAAAACGACAAACCAATAACCAAAATCTCTCCAAACTAATATGAAAGCTATAACACACCTAGTAAAAAAATCATTTTGCAAGAATGGAATATTTGCGTTAATAATCGTATTTACTAATCCTGTAGAACTGAATACTGCACGAAAAATTAAAGCTGCAACTGTTGGTGCTATTACTCGAGGAAGAAATAGTACTATTTTATATTTTGATAACTTGGCATATGATGGCTGTGATACCAAATAAGCCATGGAAAATGAAAAAAATATCATAATGGCAACATGCAATAACCAATACATTAAGGTATTCTTCATTTCAGTCCAAAAAACATTGTATTGAAGAATTGCAGAATAATTTTCTAATCCAACCCACTTTACTTTTCCATATCCACGATAAGAAGTAAATGAAATAAAAAAAGAATTTATAGCAGGATATATAAAAAAAAGAATAAAAAAACAAAGGAAAGGAATTATAAACAAATATGGTACTATTAATTCTTTCCACTGTTTTCTTATTTCCATTTTCTTCATCTCATCTTCCTCCTTATAAATTACGCAGGACATCAAAAATTCATGTCCTGCGTTTTTTAAATTAAAATGAATAAGGATTACCAACCTGCTTTTCCAAGTCTTTCTGTGTATTTGCAATTGCTTCATCTATTGTTTCTACACCAGTAATCATTAAATTCAAGTGATTTTCAATTATTGCTTCTTCCTTATTAAAGGATGGATCAGAATTATACTTATTTGCATATTTCATTGTTTCAAATATTGTAGTAACCATTTCTTTTCCAAAAAATCCAAGAGGACTTTCAGGTGTTGCAGTTTCAGTGTTTTTCTCAATAGCTTCTTGAACCTTATCAATACCTGAATAAGTAACAGGAAGTAGGCCATTCTCATTGAATCTCAAAAGAGCTGCTTCATCATCAAGATACAATGTTTTCAATACCTCAACTGCTAAATCATGACTATCAGAAGCAGATGGAATGCTGATAAGCTCTGCGCAACCACCATTTCTGAATTCTTCAGGCCATGCTGTCATCTTCCAAAGACCATTTTGTCCCGGTGCATATAATGGCAAGAATTCAGTCATCCATGACCAACTAAGTAAACTTGCGATAGAGCCGTTTCCAATGTTTGGAGACCAATCAGAATCCCAATCAGATACATATAGAGAGAATGGAGCTGTTGCAAGCTTATAAATCTTCTCATACATATCTCTGAAACGAGGATCTGAAGATACTAGATATTTTTCGCCATCATAAATTCTTAAATTATCATAACTTCCTAACCAACCAATAATTACATCAACATTTGGACTTGGTCCAAGATTAATAAAATATTTATCAGGGAAATACTCTTTAAACTTCATACCAGCTGAATAAAAATCATCAAATGTCTTAATTTCATCAATATTAATACCTGCTTCTTCAAATAAGTCAGCCCTATAATACCAAACCTTAGACTTAACCTGTGTAGGGATACCATATACACGTCCTTCATAACTAGACAAATCCAAAGCAGAAGGAATAATATTACTAACACTTGTTGCTACATCATCAGTTATATCTTGTATATCTCCGTTGATAATAAATTCTGTAGAAGCTGTCTCTCCTCCAAAGAATAAGATATCTGGAGCACTATTAGATGCAAGCTGAAGGCGGAATAACTGATATGCATCTGTTGCGCCTGTTCCACCTGATGTAAAGACTATATCTGCCATCTTATCACTAGAAAGATCTGTAGTTTTCTCATATATGGTCTTAAGATAACTTAATCTATCCGCACCTCCCCATGTTAGAACATCAATTTTTGTTCTTTCTGATACTTCTTTTGCTCCATTGGCAAACAATGATAATGTCATCAATGCAACTACCAATGTTATGAAAATTCTTCTTTTCATATTATTTCCTCCTATTTATTTATTTCATTGTTTATTTCAGCGACTTTTCCAAACATCTGTTCATTTCCATAATTGCCGGAATTATAAAGAAGAATAGCTTTCTTTTCCTTTTGCAACACAAGCAAATGATGTCGCCACATGTTGATATCTTCTCCATTTTGTTTTGCTTCAAAAGGGATATCCTCTATACGCTCCAAAGGTAAAGGAAAAACCTTCCAGCCCTTAGAAGGAATACTCTCCTCTGTGTATGCAAAACCTCCAAGACTTGGAGCAGGTTCTCGCATCTCTCTATCTTCTTTCACAGAGGCTGGCGGAGTTGGACTTGCATTAAGAAGTGCAAACCATCCTTTTTGTGAAGGAAGTATTTGGAAACCTCCAATATAGCCAGAGCTCCAATTGTTGGGGTCTGAGGATGGAGGTAGAATTACCCCCATCTTTTCTATCTTCATGGTCTCAGCATCTATAACTGCAAGCATTGATGAACTACCATATGGAGAATTGGAATGACTCTGTCTTTGCAATGGATATCCCATGTAAAAGACCAATATCTTCTTTTCTTCTTGAAAGAAGAAGGCTGAAGGTACTTCTGCATGATAACCATCTGAGTCACAAACTTCACCAGGAAGAATATCAAGACTTGGTTCTATCTCCCAAGGGCCATCCAATGAATCCGAATAAGCAGCTTGAATGTATTTAACTCCATCTTTTTTTATAGATGCTGTAAAAAGCCAATAATGCCCTTTCCACTTCACTGCTCTATTTGGAACATATGCATCCATCAATATCCATGGTTTATGTGTGTTGATATCTCTTTCTATACCATTTACAGTATATTTTACTGGTCCAAGTTTCTTCCATGAATGGATATTTTCTTCGATTGGATTATCAACAATAGCATGGCCATTACGATTGATTTCAATATCATTCTCTTTATGCTGAGCAAAATAGAACATATGATAGCAACTTCTCTCTTCATCCCATACAACACATGGATCTCCAGTTACATCACTATCAAAATCATCTTTACCACCTCTTGAGATTATCTTCCCCAATCTATCCCATTTTAAGGAAAGACTATTGAAAGTTATCTTCTCTTTTTTTCTTAGCATTCAATCACCGCCTTCATGCAGGAAAAAGAATGTGCAACATCTAGAGCTTTCTGTACTTCATCTAACTTAAAATGGTGCGTAACAAGACTAGCAAAATTAATTCCTCTTGAATGACTTGCCTCAAGTATTCTAATTGCAGAGCCAAACTCCTGTGGACCATATCCCCATGATCCAAATATTTGTATATCTTTCTCACAGATTTCAAAAGGATCAAGAGGAATCGTTCCTCTTCTTGTATAGTGACCAAACTCAACAAGAGTACCGCCCTGTCTCGCCATCCTTATACCATCTATAAAAGCTGCTGGAGCTCCTGCGCACTCTAAAACAACATCTGCACCTAGATTATATAAGGTATTAGATTTGACAAGATTTATTCTCTCTTCTCTTGTTCCTTCTTCGATGTTTATAGTAAGATCTGCTCCCAACTTTTTGCATAGTTCTAACCTATTTTCTGGTCCACCTATAGCGATAATTGGATATGCTCCTGACATTTTAGCAATTGCAGTAACTAATGCTCCGATTGTCCCTGTTCCCTCAACGACAACACTCTTTCCCGGTCCAAATCCCTGGTATCGATCTGGTACACCTGGAGCATATGCTCTTTCAAATGCACGTAAGGCTCCTGCCATCGGTTCAATCAGTATAGCTTCTTCATTTGATATCGAATCTGGAATACGGAAAATTACTGAGTCTCCTGGGATATACATATATTCAGCATATGCCGAACCCATGTCTGGTAAATTTCTTTTCTGTGGTGGTCTAAGACATAAATTTGGCTGAAGAAGAATACGACATGTAAAGCATGTTCCATCGGCCCATGTAGATGGATATGCTATAATTCTATCCCCTTTACTAATTTTGTTTCCAAATGCATCATATTGAGGGGCCTCTGAACCCATCTCATCTATGACACCTATCCATTCATGTCCAATCCTAAATTCTTCCCAATTTGAACGTTCATCAAATACAAGATGAACATCGGTTCCACACACTCCAGCAAGAACCACTTTTACAATCAAATCAGAATCTGTTAGTTTTGCTTTTTCAAACGATCTTAAAACGACTTTCCCTCGTTCTGGTACAACCGCAGCACTATATTTCATTTCTCATCCTCCTTAGATGAAAATATTTCGATAAGTAACATGCAGTTTTTATTAAATAGTTTTGTGTGTATTGTTGAAACAAATAGAGACAATCGTGTATAAATAAAACTGCAGTCATTGCATTAGGCCTTTTCCTTACTGTCCTGTCAAAAACGTTAAGGAAAGGTCCTTTTATTTTCATTTTAACCCTTTACTATTCCTGTACTCTCCCTTGGAATAATTTGTAATGGCAACTTGATAAAATCCGGACCAGTAACTCCATCTTCCAACATTGAAATTAGCATCTTCGCCATCAAAACTCCAATTTCCCGTGCGTTAGAATCTATGCTCGTAAGAGAAGGATAAACCATCTCTGATATTTTTGTATTGTCAAATCCCACAACTGAGACATCTTTAGGTACTTCGTAACCCATATTTCTACACGCCTTAATAGCTCCAGCAGCTATAACATCGTTGTAGCAAAAAAGGGCCGTAGTATCTGGATACTTCCTCATAGTCGCCTCTGCAGCTTTCATTCCATTTTCGAATGTAAGTTCAAACACCTTATCCCCAGAAAGTTCATGGGTGTCAATTCCCTTTTCTGAAAGAAAACCGGAAAGTCCTTCTAAACGATGAGATATCCCTTTTATCCAAGAACCATCAATAAATTTAATCTTTCTATGTCCTAAAGAAAAAAGCAGTTCACCAACCATCCATCCGCCAGAATAGTCATCAATATAAAACTGTATTGCATTCTTAATTCTATATGGAGAAAGAATAACAGCATTCATCTTTCCTGCAATAGAATTTAATGTTTCTTGATCCAACCTACTTCCAGCTATGATGACACCATTAACTTTCTGTTCTTCAAGCTGCTTAATATAGTGCATTTCAAGATCTGGATCGTTTTCAGAAGAACAAAGAAAAACATTATAGTTTTTATTAAGCGCTTCAAACTGTACTCCGCTTATTAGATCTGAGAAGAATAAATCCTGAAGATCCGTAACAAGTAATCCTATATTATATGTTTTTGATGTCTTTAAAGTTCTTGCAACTATATTAGGAGAATAACCAATCTCCTTAATTGCTTTTTCTACTTTTTCTCTTGTTTTAGTAGAAACATTTCTAGGACCGTTATTTATCACGTATGATACAGAAGCAATAGAAACATGTGCTTTTTCCGCAACATCTTTAATAGTAACGGCCATACAATCTCCTTTTCTAAACGTTTAGATATTTAAATCTTAAATTCATTTCTTTTTGCTGTCAAACATTTTTTCTCTTTACATTTACATTCAACGTTCAACGAAAATAATAAAACAATACTATTAAATGGTTTATGAATTTTATCAATTATAAATCAATCGCCAAAGATAACATTTAATAAAAGCTTGAGCATGTAACATCGCTTATGATGTGGATAGCACAAGAATAAATGAGAATAGTTCTTGTTTTGTTGAAAACAAAAGATACTCACTAGATAAACTCTTCCAAACTAATTCTTTATCACTACCTGGAGAAAAAGTATTCAAAAAAA
>CAZLYD010000035.1:0-8166 GCA_964563815.1 uncultured Spirochaetaceae bacterium | reverse complement strand
TTTTTATTGTTATATAAAACTTTAAGATAATAGTGTCATTAGGTGTCATTTCATTTAATTTTCAAGAAATTCTGATTTAAGTTTTAATCCAATAATCAGCCTTACATTGCTTGTTCTCTGTCTTTTAAACCCTGCATTTTCTAAAGCAGTATAAAAGTCACTTGTACTTCTGATATAATCACCCATTCTTGTACAATATTCTCGATATGCATTATAAACATCTCCTGAACTTTCTCTAAATGTCTTATCTACTTCACAACACTCATCTAAAAATTGAGAAAACCAATCATTAGTTTCTTTATATTTATTAATTGCCTCATTTACAACAGATGGTTTCGTTAAATGATAGCCTTTATCGATTACTCGTTTCGCCCCTTCCATAATCCATTTAAGAATTGCTCCACCTGCATTTTCATAAAGGTAATCAGCATAATTTTTTATGTCTGAAGAACCCTCGATTTTTGCATTAAACGGAATAACTATAAGTCTTCTCCATGTTCCTTCATCAATTGCACCAACCTTTGGAAGATGGTTTGTATAAAGCACTAAAGTATGCGTTGGTTCAAACTTAAAAGGCTCTTTATATTTTTTCTCGGCATAGATTTCATCAGTAGAACATAGCTGTTTTATATTTGAAGTATTAAACCTCATACCTTCTTCAAGTTCTGCTGCAATAACGAGTCTTTTTCCTTTTATCTCTGCCATTTCTGGTTTTACATTTCTTTTACAGCCAACTGTTAAAGTATCTGCTGACATATTTCCACTATAACTTCCTAGTATTTTTGATATGGTATTCCAAAATGTCGATTTACCATTTCTTCCACCACCGTATGCAATAATAAGTCCTTCAAGATGTACTTTTCCAATTGCAGAAAGTCCTGCTACTTCTTGTACATAATTGATTAAATCTTTATCTTCACAAAAGAAAGTATTTAGTGCATCATTCCATATATCTGCACCTTCATTTGATGGATCAAGTGTTGTTTGTTTTGTAATAAAATCCTCTGCTGAATGTTCATGACATTTACTTGAGCCATACCTTAAATCGTAAGTGGATGCTGGTGTATTTAACAAGAACTCATCACTATCTAATCTGTCTTGCTTTATCTCTACCATTGGACTTACTTCTTTTAGTGCTGCATATATGTATTTTGTATCTCTTCTTTTAATTGCATATTTTCTATATGCAGTTACTGTTTCATACTCTTTATACACTTGTGCTTGTTCTTCATTGAAAAGTGCTACTGCTTTTTTCGGTCCAACCGATGCAAGAATATCCCAAGCACCATTTTTCAACATTACATCAGTTAATTTCTTTATTCCTATTTCTGCCTCTTCAAGTTGCCTTGTTGTAAGTTCTTGTGATATTGCTTGAGCTTTTGACCTAGACTCTTCCCAATAACTTCCGTTATAAACAAGAAAGTCAGTTGAAGGAGAATACTTTAATTGATTATCATATTCTTTTGCCAGTACAGTTGCTTGTCCTACATCGGAATAATCTAGTGGCTCTAGGTTAAATTCTTGATTGTATTGTTCAGGTTCAATGTACCCTTCTTGACTCGACAATTTTTTATAAAACTTTTTAGCACTATTCCAAATTGTAACTAATTCATCATCAGCTAATGGTGGATTGCATAGTGTTGCTTTTTCCATAAACACTTCATATGCTTTTTCGGTGTCACCATATTTCTTAATAACTCGACCTGCAAAATGAGATAATGTAGAATTACGACTACCTTCCTTTATTACAAATTCATCTGGTATTCTATTCATTTCCGTTTCTTCAAAATCGTATGCATTTAGATATTGAGTTAAATTCATATCACCTTGATAGATTTCAACATTACCTTCTTTTGTACCAAAGAAGAACCTTGCAGCATCAAGAGCATTACTATCAAAGTATGGAAATATTGAATTTACCTTTTGTTTTATTTCTTTATACTTTGCAGCATCATTTTCATAATCTATTGGAAATAAAACATGAAACTTTGGACGAGCAGCTTTTCCGTTTTTTGCTTTATTGTTTGACCTACTATAATGAATTGCAAATGATACATTAGGAAACGCCTGCATAACATCATTAGGTGTTACCCAATCTTCTGGATTATCTGAATGGTCATTATCACAATCAACAGTAAGGCAGTTACTTCCTATAAAATTATCTCCACTACGATAGCTATTTTTATATTCTGCACATACATAATCATGACTAATAGCCTCTTGTAAACTAGCCTCATCAATTACTTCTTTCTTATGAGGGTAGTTGCAGTTACTCGGCATACCAATAACATCTGAATAATAAATTGTAAACATAGTTTTAATTCTCCTCCTTCAACTCTTTACTAAAATACTTAATTGGCTTTTTTCTCTTTTGAGCTACCAATATTTCTCGTTGCATTCCTTCAGTAATTTCATCACCAAAAACCCACATTTCCTTACAAAGACCTATAAGAACATAGTTGATTTTGTGAATGGCTATGTTTCTTTCAAATAAGTCATTGTCATTTAAGAATTGCGGGTATAACAGATGTGGAGTTATTGGTATGTTTTTCTTTTCAAATGTGAATCTACTATATTTCCTAGCTGAATCTATATTCTTTTCTACATCTCCTCTATACGGAGAACATACATACACTAAAGGATAATATTCTTCTGTAAGATTAAACTTTTTTAATAGCTCCTTATACTCAAGAATCTCTTCATCAGTTTCCATTATTCTTGCCTCCTTCCTTTGCACTTCAAGAGAAACACCTTCTCTCAAATTACAGTCAAAGAAAAAAGGCTATATTTTAGCCTCTCATCTAATCTTTTTTATAAAATTCACATTCGTATCCATCTGCCCTTAAAAGTAAGCCTTTAATCCACGGTGGTGTTTCTCCCATTTGTTCACATACTTTTTCTAGTGACATTTCTTTACTGCATTCAATTATCATTTCATCATGAACATGACCTACTATAAAACAATAAGATAATCTCTGCATTGCATAACTTAAAATATCTCTACTTATTGCCTGCACTATATTTTCTACAAACTTTGGACCGTAGCTTTCTAATCTTTCCCATTTTTTAGTTGCACCAACGCCTTCATAAGTAACACTTTCTGATCCAAATTGGTTTATTCCTATTTTAGGTTTTACATATGCAAGTCTTCTACCACTTGGTAATTCTATAAACAACATTCCACTTTTATAAATGAACTTTAATCCGTGTGTTTCAGTTGTCACTCTATTTCTTATAGTATTTTTTATAGCCCTATCTACTGCCCACCACATTTCAACAATATGTGGATTAGCATCTCTCCAAGACCTAACAAGTGGTTCTAGTTCTTCTTCCTGGAGTCCCATTTCAAGGGCTCCCATTGCTTTCAAAGCCCCAACAGAGCCACCATACCCACAGGCTAATTCTGCTATTTTTCCTTTCTGCCTTAAATGACCATTAACTCCATGTTTTTCAACAGGAACTTTAAACATTGCAGATGCAGACTGACAATATATATCACCATTATTTGCAAATACATCCATTCTCCATTTTTCATTTGCAAGAAAAGATAGAACTCTTGCTTCAATAGCAGAAAAGTCTGCAACTATAAACTTCATATCTTTTCTAGGAACAAAAGCTGTACGGATAAGTTGTGATAAAGTATCTGGCACATCATATAAAGTTTCAAAAGCATCGTAGTCACCATACTTCACAAGTTCTCTAGCATCTTTTAAATCTTCGATATGATTTTGAGGTAGGTTTTGTAATTGTATGATTCTTCCTGCCCATCTTCCTGTTCTATTTGCACCGTAGAATTGAAACATACCTCTAGCACGATTACACACACAACCTGCATTCTTCATTGCTAGATATTTCTTTACAGAGGATTTGGATATTTGTTGCCTTAATTCTAAAACATCAGCTATTTCTTTCGGTGCATCTTTTAGCATCTCGATTACTTGCTTTTTACCAAGCGACTCCATTTCAACACCATTGTTATTTAACCATTCTTTCATCTGCATAACTGAATTTGGATTTTCTATATTAGTTAGTTTTTGCAATTCATCTAACGCTTTTTGTTTTGCTATTTCATCGAATTTTATAGCATTTTCTACAAGTTCCATATCAAGTGCAATTCCTCTATCATTTATTTCTTGATCCAAGTGATATTCATCCCAGAGAAACTCTGGTACAGGATAACTTTGCAGTCTTTCTTGTATTGAAACTTCAACCTCTACATCTCGCTTATTATAACTTTTGAAAAGCTCCCATTTTGCAACATCGTGTTCTGGTAAGTTTCTAGTTCTACCACCATTTGTTTTAGTAGGATTACAGGGAACACAAAAATATTTAATTAAGTCTTTACCTTCTTTTAGTTTTTGTTCTTCTAATCCCAAAACACTACCAACTCCTGCAAGTGATAACGGAAGTCCTAAATAAGCAGACCATATCATAGAGCATCTCCATGAACTTGGATTTAAAAACTCATTTACTGTATCTTCATTAATACTATAAGATATAAAATATTCAGGATAGTATCTCGCTATATAACGAGATAAACACACTCTTTCAAAACTAGCATTATAAGCCCACTTCGTTATTCCATCATCAACAAGGGCTTTTACAATTTCAATTGGTAGCTTTTCTCCTTGAGCTAAATCAACAACTTCAACTTCTCCATGATTAATAGAATAAGCAAATAATAATATTTCAAAGTTATCTGATTCGGTGTATTTGTAAACACCACATTTTGATAAATCAACATCCGAGTAGGTTTCTAAATCTATAGATAAACTTTTAATTTCATTCATCTTATTACCTCCAATTACAATTAAAGCGGTAGATTAACTACCGCCTAATCCTATTTTTTAAATTCTTTCATTCTTGCGTTGTGGTATTCAATTTCTCTTTTTTCCTGTTTAGCTCTTCTTTTTTCAGCATTTATATCTGCAGATAATGAGAATAATGCACTTAATACGAAGGTAAACATTAACATCAAGCATTCTAATCCTAGAATTATGCAAAATATTGTTGATAAAACATTCATCATACTCTTATCCTCCTATCCTAGAAAATCTTCTTCATCACTTGTAGCAAAATCATCTTCAGCTCTTGATTTTCCACCTAGACTTTTGCCATCTTTTATTTTTTGTAGATTGTTTAATCCACAAGCAATACCTTTATTTCCGTTTGAGTTGAAAGCATATAAATTAATACTTGCTCGTCCATATACTCCACTATAAACTTCTCCACGTTCAATAATAGGTTGACAAGCTGCATCAACTATTCCAGGTGCTGCTGCTGAATTTGCATTTATAAAATAGCAACCTCTATAAGCTTCATCATCTGGTCTTTCTAAATCTCCATCTCTTAATGGTGTTTTTATTGCTTGTAAAGGTGGTACGCTTTTTCCTGTCCCTCTTAGTTTGCTTTCTCCTTCTTTATATGCGGCTTCTATTGCCTTTTTAATTTTCTCAACTGTAACTGTGTCTGTTTTTGGAATTATTAAAGACACACTATATTTTGGTGTTCCTCCATTGATTGACTTTGGCTCCCACACATTGCAGTAGCTCCATCTTGTATTTACTCCTGTTATCACTTTTGTCGAATTAAAACTATTATTCATAATTATTTTCCTCTCTTTCATCTATAAAATCATTTATTTTCATGGCTGGTCTTTTATCGCTTTCCAGTACAAGCGTCGGTTTCCCTTGAGGCTTATAGATTAGATTACCTAATACCTCATTAAATTTTGTCTTTCCTAGAAGACTTGTCATTGATGTAATGCCTAGTAGTTTTTTCTCATAAGGGTCATATCCTGCAGCTATAACTGCTTTTGCTGCCTCATCTTCATTTAAATATTTACGATTAGAACGACCTTCTACAAGTTTCAAATTAGGATAGTCCTTTCCGAGTATGGCTTGATTCAAAGCGTATTCTTTAATATCAGATACCCACGATACCAAATCGCTTGATTTAATAAGTATTGATGATATTTCAGCATCTGTTAGTTCTGCTGGTTCTTCAAAATCATATTTTGCAAGTTCCATATTGTATTCAGCTCTTTTTCTACAAGTTGCTTTTATCTTACAAAACTGACAATGGTCTCCTACTTTGAACTCACCTTTACCTTCATAGGCAAGTTCTGCAATTGGCTTTAGTGTATTTTCTGCCCAATCATATAACTCTGTAACACTCATCATTGACGCACTTATGTTTTCTATTCTTGGTTGATAAATTACCATACATACATTTTCAATGTCATATAACTTATCAAATAGCTCTAAAGCTCCAATTGCATAGCACATCATTTGAGGATTATCTTCGCTATCAACTTCTACACCTTTACCATATTTAAAATCAATAATATAAAGTGTTTTATCTGCTATGATTAAACAATCTCCAGTTCCAAATCCATCTGGTACAAATCTTGAAAAGTCTAGTTTTTGTTCGATTAAAACAAGTGGGTCTTTACAATAATTCTTTGTATCTTCTAAAATCTCCATGATATAACTAGCATAATCACTAGCACATCTTTCCATTTCTTCATTGTAATAAGATAATCTTTCAGTTGGATCTTGCATTTCAATTCCTAGCATTTGTTTAACTTTATACTCACAAAGTTCATGTGCATCTGTTCCTTCTTTTGCATATTCAGATGTTGTATCTTCTACTTCTGCACACAACTTTGCTGATGGAGGACAATTTAACCATCTTTTACTACTTGATGCTGATAATAGTGCATGATTTCTCATATTAAATTTCCTCCGTTTCTTTTAGCAATTCATCATATTTTGATGCATCTAATTCCGATAGTTTGTTAACTCCGAATTTAGTAAGTAATTCTTTAACTTCAGCAGTTTTACCAGCTCTAGATTTTTCTGCTAAAACTCCCCTTACTTCTTCCAAAGTTACATGTTTCTTTTCTTCTTTAGGTTTCTCATCAGAACTTGAAAATGCTGATTCTAAATTATCTACGATTTCATTAATTGTGTTAGCACATTTTCTTAATTCCTGTAAATCTAAAGATAAATTATTCATCTTTCCCATCGGTACTTCCTCCTTCCTTCAGTTCTTTGACATCAACGGATTGTACTGATTGTCCTGGATTTAATAAAAACACTTGCCTGTAATCACCAAATAAGAATTTGATAATTTTCTGCGGTAATGTTAATTGACCACCACGAAGTACTTCTGCATTATTACCAGTATCATCAGCCACGTTGATAATGACTTTATGCTTTATAGCCATCTCGTGAACCTCCTTTCGTATTTGCAAGGTCATCATCCTTACAAGTACTAGGCAAAAATTTATTTATTTTTTTTAACCTCTTTTAAAATTTTCTTTTATGAATTTCAAAATTTTTTCTTTATGCTTGTACACACTAGGAATTGAAGTGTTAGTAATAGCTGCAACTTCAGTAAGTGAATAACCTTCTATAAAATGTAGTTCATATACCCTTTGTTGTTTTTCTGTCATCTTTGAAACCACTTCTCTTAATCTATCTACTTCGTCTGATGTTTCTTCTTCAATAGTCGTATTATCTGCAAGATATATACACTTGTCCTGGGTTCCGTCCTCATCAAAGATTGAATCAATAGATAAATTCCATACTTCTTGATATTTTTCGCCTGAATGTTTTTCCTCCCATTCCTTAATATCTTGTTTTTCTTTTTCAGATAGAGGTCTATGCCAGTTCTTGTGGTTGTAATAAACCTCTGAATCATCTAAAGAATGTAATTTCTTGATGAACTCCTCTGTGACTCCATCTTCTCCTGGTTTAATTGTTACTTTTCTCCCATCATCAAAGATGTAAGTATAAGTTCCCCTGTTTTCTTTTTTTGTTTTATGACTTTTCATTTAAAAGTCCTCCTTTCCTTTTGCCTGCTTTTTTGCATTGCAGAAGGAAAGGAAAAAAAGTCTATGCATTTTAGTACACAGACTCCTACTGCCTAATTTAGGGTGCAATAAAGAGAGGGTACTAAAAATTAAGCATTTTACCATTAATGGTAATAATTGCTTTTATTCGTATCCTTCTGCCCTATTGCAAATCAGGCTTCAATAATATTTTACGGATCAAGAATTTATTTCTTCTTAATCACTACTATAATTGTAAACTGGAATGAATAGTAATTGAAGATAGTAAAAAAACACATAACTTTTTTAAATTTGTTATGTGTTTTATG
>CAZLYD010000034.1:0-8613 GCA_964563815.1 uncultured Spirochaetaceae bacterium | reverse complement strand
AGAGGCTTTATATATAGTTAGTATGCCTTATAAAATTATAATACAAGGAATTATGCTACGTAATTAAAGATTAACAGATAGTGAAAGAAAGAGCCTAGCATTATGAAAATATGGAATAATTCATGGCTCCTAAATTCTTTGTTCTTCTCTAATCTTGGTAGCTTTAATGCATAAATAACTCCACCAATAGTATAAAATAAGCCACCACAGAGTAGTAAAGCAAAACCCTTAGGAGAAAGAGAAGAATAAAGTGCTTTTAAAAAAGGTAAGCATACCCAGCCAGCAAGAATATAGAGAATAGATGAAATCCACTTGGGGCAATATACAAAGAAAAGCTTAAAAATAACAAGAAGAAGAGCAATTAACCAAACTGCAGTTAAAAGAATATGGCCATTACTTTCTTTTAAGGAATCAATGCAAAGAGGAGTGTATGTTCCGGCAATTAGAACTGCAATCATCGTGTGGTCCATCTTTTTTAATTTTCTATTCTTTTTTTCTCCTGCATTAAAGGCATGGTAAGCAGAAGACGCACCATATAAGCTGATTAAGCTAAGAGAATAAATCATATATGAAAACAAGGAATATGTGCCTCTATTGTCTAGGGCTCCCTTTATAATTAATAGTGGAGAGCAAAGTATTGCTAGGATAAATGCAATAAAGTGAGTAAGTGTACTGATTTTGTCTTTAACTACAAAGCAACTCTTTTTTTGTTCTACCATAATGTTTACAACCATATTTTCTCCTTGCAAATATCTTATATAAGATATATAACAAACTTATTAAGAGTTTTTTAAAAACTGATTATAGTTTTTATATTAATCTAAAGCTTGTCAAGAGTTTTTAAAAAACTTGATATAGGATTTTGCTATGATTAATATATTTGATGATGCAATTTATAAGAGTATTAGTACTTATACACTTCCTTCTTATTCAGAGATACCAGATGTAGGCTTGTATCTTAATCAATGTGCTACATACATAAATAAAGTGTTAGAGCCTTTGTATGGTATTTCAATTACTGAATCCATGATTAGTAATTATGTAAAGAAGAAGATAATTGATAACCCAGTAAAGAAGATGTATCCACGTTCAACGATAAGCGAACTGATTTTTATCTCTATCTCTAAGAGTGCTGCACCGCTTGATAGTATTTCATTTTTACTTTCATCGTTAAGAGAAAAGTACAATAGTGAAGATTTCTATAATTATTTTAAAGATGAATTTGAATCACGCTTAAGTGTTGTTTTTTCTCAAAAAGATAGTAATGAAGTAAGAGGAGATGATGAAATAGAAACTTTATTTAAAAATCTAATTAATACTTCTATCCAAATAGTTCATATGGACATTCTTTTTGCTCGTCTTAGAGGAAAGGTTGAGGAAGATGAGTGAAAAGTACTTTATAGCTTTCTCTTCTTTTCCTCCTTCACTTGTTTCTTGTTTAGAAGAAGAGAGAAGGTGGATGAGGCATAATTATAATTGTCGTAGCGGACAAAGAACAAAGCTGCATATAACAATTATTCCTCCTTTTACTACTGACTTTCCCAAAGAGAAGATTAGAGACGTTCTTTATAAAGTACGTTTTTCTCCTTTTGTTTCGACGCTTGATGGCTTTAGCTTTTTTTCTAACAGAACACTCTTTGCTTCTATTAAAGAAAAAGAGGAATGGCGAATGTTGGGGAGTACTATCGAAAGTGCAATAAAGGAACTAAAGATAGAAAGAAAGAAAAATGATATTCCTCATATAACTATTGCCAATCGTGATATTCCTTCTTGGTATATTATTCCAATAAAGGAACGATATTTAAATAAGGAAATTAAGGAGTCATTTCTTGTTAATTCATTTGCTCTCTTTTTGTGGAATGGCAGGGAATGGATAGAACGTGAGACATTTATACTAGATTAGGATTTTTCTTTTTGATATCTAGTGCAGCAGTGTATGCCGAAGCAAGAGCAAAGGTAATATTATATCCTCCACATTCTCCATCAACATCTAACATTTCTCCAAGTAGATATAGATTACTATTTATTTTTGATTCCATACTCTCTCTTTTTACTTCATTGCAGTCTACTCCGCCTCGAGTAACCATTCCGTTTCCTTTTACATAAGCTTCAAGCTTGCATCTATATAGTCTTTCTTGGATTGTGTTTAAATCCTTTTTTGTCAGTTCTGCTATTGTTTTGTTCATTTCTGGAAACAAGTATTGAATAAAGCGTAGAGGAAGCTTTGTAATATTGTGTATTGCTTTTATTACAGTTGTTTTTCCATTCTCACTTTTGATGTTTGTTATATCGCTTTTAGTAAATGTTAGTGTCAGTGTTTCTAGAGACGAAATGTAATGAGAGTGGTTAAGAGCAGCTGGACCAGAAATAGAATCATGCGTAAAAATAATTGGCCCCTCTGTGATATTCTTCCCGCTTTTAATTATTACATCGTTTATTTGTATCCCTTCGATTTTTTTTACATCCATTTTGAGTGTAATTGGAGCTAAAGATGGATGTGGTTTTATGATTTTGTGCGAAAGAGAAGATAGTAGGCTATAAGAGGAGATATTAGGACTACCACCAGTAGCTAAAGCAAGAATGGGAGAAGAGAATGCTCCATTAGTTGTATGAACAATGTAGATATCATTTTCTTTTTCTATTGAAAGAACATTTGTATTTCTCATTATGTTTTTATTCTTGCTTTCAAGTACGTTTTTAATATCTTCGCTATTGTTAGAGAGTGGAAAAACCTTTCCACCCTCAGAGTAAGAATCAACTCCATTTTCTCTGAAAAAGCTTCTTATCTCTTTTGGTCCAAAGTTATATATAGAAGGAAGAACAAAATTCCTTTTTTCATAATAGTGCTTAATTACTTCACTCTTTTCTTCTTCATGTGTGAAGTTACATTTTCCTCCTCCACTAACTAATATTTTTGCCCCTGTTACTTCGTTTTTTTCAATTAGAAGAGAAGATGGAATAAGATAAGAAAGCATTAAGCCTGATGGTCCACTACCTACTATTATAAGAGGATATTTTTTCATAAAGGAAGTATAGACGAAAGAAGGAAAAATACAAATACTAAGAAAAGAGGTAGCAATGTTTAATAGGGTAAAAAAGCTTAGAGCATTAAGCAGAAAATTAGAGGCATTTGAACCTTATGAAACAGATGAAAAGGGTCAAAGAGTGATCAGACTTCATGTCAATGATTCAGATTCCTTCCTTTCTCCATTATCTGTTGAAGGTGTTCCTGTTATTAGTGATGAAACAGCCTATCTGTTGAATTTTTATTTTAAAAATATGAGTGTTGACTCAGATGAGAAGCTAAATTTTCATATTAGTGGATGGGACTTTAGTCCATTAGAAAAAGAGATTTATAAAAAGGCTGTAAGAAACTATTACAAGGAAGATTTTATAGATGTCCAATTACAGTTTAAAGAAAATACAAGAAATAGTATTTGGATGATAATTGTTGGTCTTTTAATTATGGGCGTTTTGATTTTTGCCAGAATAGGATTAGGCTTACATGAAGTATTAGTAGAGACAGTTAATATTGTATCTTGGGTCTTTTTATGGGGAGCTGTGGAATTGTTGTTTGTACAAAGACCAGAGCTAAGAAAAAGACAAATCCAAAATCTTAAAATTTTGGAGGCAGACTTCTCCTTCCAGGAGAAAGCACAGCCGGAAGACATTATTCCATTTGCTATTCAAAAGCTAGAGAATAGTGAAGAAGAGCGGGAGGCAGAAGAAAATGAAAATAATATTAGATAGTGCTAACGTAGAGACTATTAAAAAGCTGTATGATATTTATCCTGTGTATGGTGTCACAACTAATCCTAGTATTTTGGCTAGTGTGGGTGGAAAGCCATACGATACACTTTCTTCCTTAAGAGATATTTTAAAAAATGGTGATTTACACGTTGAAACTTTATCTAGAGAGTGGAAAGAAATAGTAGATGAAGCATTAAGAATTAGAGAAAAGGTTGGAGAGAACACGTATATAAAGATTCCTGTTACAGAAGATGGATTAAAAGCAATAAGAGAGTTAAAGAGGATGAATGTTAAGACAACAGCTACTGCTGTTTTTACTCTTTCACAGGCACTACTTGCTTCTCTCTCTGGCGCATCTTTTGTAGCTCCATACGTCAATCGTATTGATAATATGGGATCTAATGGTGTCGAAACAGCTATCGAAATAGAAAAAGCATTTAAAACAAATGGATTAGAAACACACGTTATTGCTGCTTCCTTTAAGAACATTAGACAGATTGAAGGTGTTCTTAAGGGTGGAGTTTGGGGCGTAACAATTTCTCCCGATCTATTACTAGGTATGCTTAATCATCCAGGAACTGAAAAGGCTGTAAAGGGTTTCGAAGAAGACTGGGCAAAATTAGATTGTGGTCCTACTCTCTAATCTTTTCCATAGATATGGAAAGACTAATTCGAAATCTACACCATATGTGTGATAATTAGGGCTTTCTATTGTCTTCTTTATAGATTCTACGACAAAATCTGCTGCAAGAGTGTAGGAGTCTTCCATTTTCATCCCTCTTGTGAGTGCTCCTACAAAGACAGAAGCAAAGACATCTCCTGTTCCATGGAAGGATTGGCTAATCTTTTCATGGAAATACCAAGAAAAGCTATCTTCCTCCTTGTTATAGGCACAAATACCGATTTTACCGGAAACATCCTTTATAGTTTTTTGGTCACTATTAAAGACAATGCCCTTAAGAATAACGTTTTTAGCACCTGTCTTAGAGAGCTTTAAGATTATGTCTTTTATATAATCCTCATCATAATCTTTCTCTATATATGGAATACCTAATAGGTACGATGCTTCTGTTAAGTTAGGAAGAATATAATCAGCTTTAGAGCAGAGTGTTGCCATCTCTAAAGCAAAGTTACTATCAAAGCCCGGATAGAGCTTTCCATTATCAGCCATACATGGATCAACAATAACAGTTGTATTATCAGTTTTGAACTCCTTGATTAGTTTTTTCATCAATTCTATTTGTTCAATAGAACCTAAATACCCCGTATATATTGCATCAAAATCAAAATTCTCCTTCTTCCAGTGTGCCGTTATAGGCTCTATTTCCTGAGTTAGATCATGAAACGTAAAGCCAGAAAAGGCTGTATGAGTGCTGAGAACAGCAGTTGGAATAATGGCAGTTTCGATTCCCATGCTGGAAATGATAGGTAGTGCAACTGTTAAAGAGCACTTTCCTACGCATGATATATCTTGGATAGTAACAATTCTTTTCATAGCCGATATAATACTAAAGAAATTTAATAGTAAAAAGAGGAGTAAAAAAGATAAGATAAAAAAATGAAGATTACAATTTTAACAATGTTTCCCTCTCTTTTATCTTCATTATTTCTTTCTCCGCTTGTGAAGAGAGCAATAGAAAGAAGAGTTGTTGAAATAGATGTTGTCGATATTAAAGATTATAGTGGTGGTTCTTTTCGTCATATAGATGATTCTCCTTGTGGTGGCGGAAAGGGTATGATTATACGTTTTGATACACTCTATCGTGCACTCGATAGTGTAGATAAAACCAATAGAAGGGTAGTTTTACTTTCTCCAAAAGGAAGTGTATATAATCAGAAAAAAGCACGTGAATATAGTAAAGAGGAACATATTGTTTTTATATGTGGTCACTATGAGGGTGTAGATAGGAGAGTAGAGAAATATGTAGATGAGATGGTCTCTATTGGAGACTATATTCTAAGTGGAGGTGAATTTGCTTCTATCTCTATTTGTGACAGTATTATCAGACTTCTTCCTTCCGTTTTAAGAGAGGGTGCAACAACTGAAGAGAGCCATGAAAATGGAATGTTGGAGTATCCTCAATATACTAAGCCTGTAGAATACATGGGTGAGAGAGTTCCTGAGATTCTTCTTAGTGGCAATCATGAAAAAATAGAAAAATGGAAGAGAAAGGAAGCACTGTTAGATACAAAAAGATTAAGGCCAGATCTATTTGAAAAGCTGGAATTAACAGAAGAAGATAAAGAACTTTTATCTACATAAAACTACCACATTTCTTTATATTATCTACAGCTAATCAAGAAGAATCTTCTTTTTCTTTTGATTATATTTATAACCAAGAAAAGCGAATAAATTGTTTTTTCTTCAATCCCTCCTTTTATCTGGGCCCTGATGTTTCTCTCGTCAGGGTCCTTTTCTTGTGTTATTCTTTCTCTATGATTGAAATAAGAGAATATAGAGAAGAAGATAGAGAACGGGTAGAGGATATTTGTCGAAATACAGATACTTCCAATTTAGATGACGATATTCTTCTAACTCTCTATTGTCACTATTACATAGAGAAAGAAAAAGAGAACTGCTTTGTAGCAGTTGAGAACGATAGGGCTATTGGTTATATTCTTTCTACTTTGAATTATGAAAAGTGGAAGAGAGACTTTACTTCTTATTATCTAGATAAAGCTACTGACAAGGTAAGAAAAAGTGGACTAGATTCTATTTCTTTTTATTCTCCTTTTTCGTCTAATTATCCATCCCATTTACATATAGATATTCTTCCCTCTTATGAAAGGATGGGAATTGGTCATCGTTTAGTGGATAGACTAATAAAGAACTTAAAAGAGAAGGGTAGCTTGGGCTTAATGCTGGGGGTGAATCCAGAAAACGTTAAAGCTGTATCGTTTTATAAGAAATATGGCTTTTTTCAGCTAGATAATAACTCTTCTGTCTTTGGAATAAGACTATAGGAATAGAGCTGATCGCCCATGGATGCAAGCTGTTCTATTACGACAATCGCAATAAGGGCCAAGTGGACTATTTGATTGATGATTACAAAAACTTGATCACTATTCCGATTAAAGTAAAATCTAGTAAGGATTACACCATTCACAGTGCGTTGAACAGCTTTGTGAGCAATGAGGAATACCATATTCAAAAGGCGTATGCTTTATCCAATAAGCGTGTCATCTACCAAAAGGGAAGGATTACCTATTTGCCGGTTTATTTTGTTATGTTTCTGCAAAATCGGTCTCTAGATGAAAATAATTACTGTTTTGATTGAGTAAAGGTTAATAACAAATTTACAAAAAATGACAAAATATAAATTTAACTAATTAAACATTCCATCCATTAATGTGCTGTATTTTGTGAAATAAGCACTTACTCTTTGGCTTACTATCCTTCCTTCCCTTGTTTTATAATATTTCAGCCAGAAAAACCATGACCTTTAGGTCGTGTGATGAATGGCGTTCGATTTCCAAAAAAACATATATTTTTACTAAAACAATAAAATTGGTAAAATATTATGATATAATGGACACATAGGATAATACTTACTAAATCTATAGAAAGGAGAAAATTACTATATATCTCAATCAATGCAGATGTTAATGGAGCATTGAACATCATGCGTAAAAGAAGCGTTGTGTGTATGAATATCCTATACGATAGAGGCGAAGTGGACACGCCTATAAGAATAAGGATTGCCTAGTAATAGGTGGAAGCTTAAATATCAAACGTCTTAAATGAAGGTGCAAGCACCTCTTAGAAGCCACCTTCCTTTAGGTGAGTGGTAGTTCACGTTAGACTTTAAGAGAGGTTAAAAATGAAAGCATTAATAATTGGTGGAACTGGTGTAATTAGTAGTTATATAGTAGATAGGCTTGTTGAAAAGAATTGGGAAGTGTCTGTTATAAATAGAGGCAATAAGAAAATTAGAAAGGAAGTAAGATCCATTGTTTGTGATATCAATAATGAAGAAGAGGTATTAAAAGCAATTAATGGTGAATATTTCGATTCTATTTCCGATTTTACTACAATGACAGAGAGTGACGTAGAAAGAAACTATCGTCTCTTTAATAATAGAACAGGACAATACATTTTAATTAGCTCAGCTTCCGTATACTCTAAACCAATTTCTTCTTTTCCTATCACAGAAGGTAGCTCTATAGGTAATAAATATTGGTTATATTCTAGAAATAAGATCAAGTGCGAAGAATACTTAATAGATAAGCTACGCAATAATGATTTTCCTCTTACAATCGTTAGACCTAGTCACACCTATTGTGAAAGGAGTATCCCACTTGGCTTTAAAGGGAAAAATGGTCCATGGCAAGTGTGTAAGAGAATGCTTGAAAATAAGCCTGTAATAGTTCCAGGAGATGGAACATCCCTTTGGACAGTTACGCACAGTAAGGATTTTGCAACAGGCTTTGTGGGCTTAATGGGAAATACGCATGCTTATGGCGAAGCTTTTAATGTTGTTGGCGATGAAGTGCTTTCTTGGAATGAAATATATAAATCTGTTGCAAATGCTTTAGGAGTTACTTTTAAGCCATATTATGTTTCTTCATCCTTCCTTTCTTCTGTTTCAAAGAGTGTTGGTTATGATACAGAGGGAACACTCCTTGGAGATAAGGCAAATTCAGCTGTATTTGATAACTCTAAGCTTAAACGAGTTGTTCCTGAAATGAATACAACAGTCTTGTTTCATGAAGGAATTAGGGAATCTATTAAATACTTTTTAAGTCATGATGAGAGTAGAAAAGAAGATAAAGAATTTGATCTCTTCTCAGACTCTATTATTGAGGCACTAAAAGGAGCAGAAGAAAAAGTAATTAGAGACTTTTCATAAAATTAGAGAATAA
>CAZLYD010000033.1:0-9957 GCA_964563815.1 uncultured Spirochaetaceae bacterium | reverse complement strand
CTAGCAGTGTGCTTGTGTTAAATCTAGGGAGTAATACAAATTTCAAAGGAATTGATACCAAACTTATGACAATTGTCGATTGCGATAGATTGTCTTTCAATATTGTTGCGTTAAAGATAAAACAATTAGTAGAAAAAGATGGAAAAAAAATAAATGACGAAACAATTAAACTTTTAAATGATTAAAAATAAATTTACGTAAAAACTGATGGATCGTTTATTTTATAAAATTGATTGACAAAATGAATATATATGATAACTTTTTAATAAGGAGTTTTTAATGTCTAAACAGGTTGGCTTTGGTATTATTGGATTGGGCGTTATTGCCGAAACTCATTTTGTAGCTATTGAAAACAATGAAAATTGTAAATTCATTGGTGCTTATGATAGCGTAGAAGGCAAGGCTATGGCTTTTTGTGAAAAACATCAAAAGGGCAAAGCATATACAAATCTTGATGAGTTTTTATCAGATCCAGAAATAGAGGTTGTTACAATCGCTACTCCAAGTGGATATCATCTTGAGGTAGCACTTGCTGCTATTGCAAAAAAGAAACATGTTGTTATTGAGAAACCCATGGAGATTACACCAGAGCGAGAGAATATGATTCTATCTGCGGCAAAAGCGAATGGCGTTATTGCTACTGCTGTTTTCCAATCTCGTTTTTATGATGCACCTGTTCTCATTAAGAAAGCACTTGATGAAAATAGATTTGGAAAAGTTACTTTAGCTTCTGCTCAAGTTAAGTGGTTTAGAAGTCAAGAATATTATGATTCAGGTAAGTGGCGTGGCACTTGGAAGGTAGATGGAGGTGGAGCGCTAATGAATCAGTCAATCCATGCTATCGATTTGTTACAGTGGTTTTGTGGAAAGGTCGAAGAGGTCTCTTCTTATACTGGAACCTTATCTCATGAAAGAATAGAGGTAGAAGATACCGGTGTTGCTGTGGTTAAATTCAAAAGTGGAGCACTTGGCGTAATTGAAGGTTCAACGAGTGTTTATCCTGGATTCTTGAAGAAGATTGAGATATGTGGAACAGAGGGTTCTGTTGTACTAGAAGAAGAATCAATAAAGGTTTGGGAATTTAAAAATACAAGACCAGAAGACGAAGAAATAAGAAGAGAATTTTTAAACAAAACATGGGCTGGAGGTGGCGCCTCAGATCCTAAAGCAATCAACAGCCTTGGACATGAGAGAGAATTTTGTGACATCGCTGATGCTGTTGCTAATAATAGAGAGCCCAAAATTAGTGGTGAGAGTGCAGCAGAGTCTGTAAAGATTATTTCGGCCATTTATGAAAGTGCTAGGTTAGGTAAGTCTGTTAAAGTTGATTGAAGCAATCATTCAAAATAACAAAAAGAAAGGAGCAAAATATGAAAAAGACTCTAGTTTTTATGTTTGTTGCAATATTTGCTATTGCAGGTCTCTTTGCTCAGGGTGCGGCAGAGACATCGAATTATCCTTCAAAGACAGTTGAAGCTACAGTCGGTTGGGCTGCAGGTGGTGGTGGAGATATCGTATTTAGAGCATTAGCCGAAGTTTTTCCTACTTATGCTAATGGCCAGACAATGGTAATCAAGAATGTTGCAGGTGCTTCTGGTATTACAGGTGCAGTTGAATTCTTAGATGCTCCTGCAGATGGATATTCAATTATGCACTGGAACAATGCTTCTATGGCAAAGACACATCTTTCTGATACTGTTATAACAGGTGCAGATACTTTCAAAACTGTTTGTCAGATTGTTTCTTCTTATAACTATCTTGTTGTAAGAGCAGACAGTAAATATCAAACAATATCTGACTTCATAGCTGATGCAAAGGCTAACCCTGAAAAGATTACATGTGGTAACGCAGGTGCTAATGGTGGTAACCATCTTGCAGCTCTTATCTTTGAAAATGAAACAGGTATAAAACTTACACATGTTCCATACAGTGGCGGTGGTCCAGCTATTACTGGTCTTCTTGCTGGTGAAGTTGATTGTGTTATGGCAAATGCTCCAGAAGGAATTCCAAACGTTCAGAATGGACAGCTAAGAATTCTTGCTGTATTCTCAGAAAATAGATATTCAGCCTTCCCAACTGTTCCTACAGGAATCGAGAGTGGTGTTGACTGTGTACTTCCTCAATGGAGAACAGTTGTTGTTCCAAAAGATACTCCAAATGATATTGTTGAAAAGCTTTCTTTAATCATTAAACAGTGCAGTGAAGATCCAAAGTTTGTTGATACGATGACAAGTCTCAGTGTTGAAGTTACATATAAAGATAGTGCTGAAGCAACTGAATTTATGAAGAGTGAGGATGCAAGATTTGCAGAATTGGCTAAAACTCTCTAATTGTTAATTAATTAGTTAAAGATGAGGGGAAGGACAGCTGTACCTTCCCTTCAATTAGTAAAGGTAACGTTTATGAAAGATAATAATAAATTTGCTGATGCTCTTATTGCTCTCTTTTTGATTGTTTTAAGCATTTTCTTATTTATTACTGCAGATAAGATGCCAAATAGTGCAAAAGGTATCGGACCTGGAGATTATCCCAAGTTTATCTGTGTTGTAATATTAGTTCTTGCACTTATACAAGAGGTAACCACTTTAATCTCCAGTAAGGGGTTTCCATCTTTAGAGCTGAAAAGTATAAATGTTAAGTTTCTTTTAAGAGCTTTATTGATGGTTGTTATGACCTATATCTATTATAAATTAATGAAGCCTGTTGGTTTCTTGCTAACCACTGTCGTCTATCTTTTTGCTTCTTTTTTACTTTTTGGTTATAAGAAAAAGCTTAAAGCTGTGGTAATCGCAATTGTTTTCACAGTAATTGTATATTTTCTATTCACTAAAGTATTTATGGTATTCCTTCCAAAAGGAATTTTGGGTTAATAGGAGGTAATGATGATTTCAAATCTATTAGCTGGATTTGCAAATGTATTCCAGCCCCTAAATTTACTTATGGCAGTTTTTGGAACTGTTGCAGGAGTTGTTATTGGAGCACTTCCTGGTCTTAGTGGTTCCACCGGTATTATTCTTCTTTTACCACTTGTCTATAAATTAGATTCCAGTGCTGCTCTTATTTTGTTGTGTGGATTGTTTTGTGGGAGTATGTACGGAGGAAGTATATCTGCTATTCTTTTGAACACGCCAGGTACTCCATCAGCTACTGCTACTCTTTTAGATGGTTATCCAATGACAAAAAGAGGCGAAGCTGGTAGAGCTCTAGGTATTTCTGCTGTTTCGTCCTTTATTGGAGGTTTCATCAGTTCTATCTGTTTAGCCCTTATTGCACCTCAGCTAGCGAAAGTTGCCCTCTCCTTTACTTCTCCCGATTTTTTTGCCCTTTCTATATTTGGTCTTTCTATTATGGCAAGTACTGGAAAAGACACAGTAAAGGGTCTTATTTCAGGCTTTGTTGGACTTCTTATTTCAACGGTTGGAGTAGATCAAGTTGCAGGAATTGATAGATTTACCTTTGGTAATGTAAGGCTTATGCGTGGATTACAGCTTCTTCCTGTTCTAATTGGTGTATTTGCTCTCAGTGAGGTATTTACTATTGTTCAGAAGGGTGGAGAAAGGGAAGGCCGTGCAGCTAGTCAGAAAGTTGGAAGAGTTTTACCAAGTAAAGATGATTTCAAAGCACTTCTTCTCTCTGCTGGAATTGGTGGAGTAATTGGTGTTTTTATTGGCATTATTCCTGGGACAGGCGGAGCTATTTCATGCTTTCTTGCTTATCAGGTTGCAAAGAAAATAAGTAAGAGAGGGGATTTGTTTGGTACAGGTGTTCCTGAAGGTATTGCAGCACCAGAAGCTTCTAATAATGGTACAACAGGAGGTGCTCTCATTCCTATGTTATGTTTAGGTGTTCCTGGTGATACAGTTACATCTGTTATGCTTGGTGCCTTAACGTTAATAGGAATCACACCAGGACCACAACTTTTTGTTGAGCCTGAAGGAATTACAATTGTCTATGCAATAATTGCGGGTATGATTGTTATACAGTTTATAATGCTTCTTACAGGACTGGGATGTGCTAAGATTTCACCTGCAATTTTAAGGATCCCGCAAACAATTCTTCTTCCTCTTATTGCCTGTTTGTGTATTGTCGGAGCATTCTCCAATTCCAATAATATGTTTGATATTCTTATTGCTATTGTATTTGGCATTGTTGGTTTTGGTATGAAAAAGTTTGGATACCCAGGAGCACCGCTAGTATTGGGTCTTGTTCTTGGTCCAATAGCAGAATCTAACCTTAATAGATCTCTAATCCTTTCTGGTAATAGTTGGATGACATTTATTACTCATCCTATTTCATGTGTTTTCCTTATTCTTTCATTGGTTATTATTGTTTTTTCCATTTTAAAAAACATTAAACAGCAGAGAAAAGAAAAGGAGACAGAGGAGGTAGTAAATTGAATCGCGAATTAGAGATAAAGCTTTCTAGAGTTAGAAAACTGTTAGAAGAGAAAGACTTGGACGCTTTATATATTAAAGGTCAAGATAACTTTGCCTGGCTTAGTTGTGGCGGTAGAAACTATGTTGGAATGGGGGCTGTAGGTAACTGTGGTCTTCTTGTAACAAAGGATAAGATGTGTGCAATAACCAACAATATTGAAGCTCCTAGAATGATAGAAGAAGAGAAACTCGAGGATCTTGGTTTTGAAGTTCATTATGGCCTATGGCATGATAACTGCTATGAAGAAAGAACTCTCGCTTCTCTCGTCCCATCCCATAAAATTGGTTACGATACAAGGGATTGTCAAGAAGATGTGAAACTCCTTCGTTTTGATTTAGTGGAAGAAGAGATCGAACGATACAAGAAAAATGGTGAAGATGCTTCTTTTGCTATGGAAGAGGTTGCTATGAGTATAGAGAAAGGAATGAGTGAATATGAAGTAGCAGCTTTAATTATGGCAAAGATGGAAGAAAAGGGTCTCGAAATACTTTCATGTATGGTTTCTGCCGATGAGAGAATTATGAAGTACAGACATCCTCTTCCAACTGGAAAGAAAATTGAAAGAAGAGTACAACTAGGTGGTAATTTTAGAAGAAATGGCCTTGTAATATGTTTAACTCGCTACGTATGGTTTTATGAACCAACGGAAGAAGAGAGAAAACAATATAGGGACAATCAGATTATTGATTGCACATATATGGCTTCTTCTAAACCTGGATTAACATTTGTTTCTGCTCTTGAGAAGGGCAGAGATAAGTATAGTGAGCTAGGATACAGCGGAGAATTTGATAAACATCACCAAGGAGGCCCGATTGGATACCAAGGTCGCGATTACAGAGTTGATTTCACAACTCCAGGAATAATTGCAGACCATCAAGGATTTTGTTGGAATCCTTCAATTACAGGAACAAAGAGTGAAGATACTATAGTCTCTACAAAAGAGGGAATCATTCCAATAACAAAGCCGGTATTGTTTCCAAAAAACATAATTGAAGTCGATGGTTTTGTTTTTGAAAGGCCAGATGTTTTAGTTAAATAATGTAAGTAAATATAAAGGTTCGGAGATGAGAGAGATAGACAAGAGTATTTCTAGAAAACTATTGTGCGTGGTCATAGTCTTTTTTTGGGCATCAGAGTATTGTCATGCTCCATATTTTACTCCTTATCTTGAAGGTTTGGGCTTTGGAGCTCAAGCAATTGGAGTAATGGTTGGTGTCTACGGTTTTACTCAGATTTTTGCACGTATTCCAATAGGCATTACCACAGATGCATTTGGTTGCTATAAGACAACAATTCTCTTTGGTACTATTATGACAACTCTCTCATCTTTTTTTCTAATGTTTGCGACAAAGATGTGGTCTATCATCATTTGTAGAATAATAGCGGGGCTAGCGGCATCAACTTGGTTAGCTTTTTCTGTTTTGTATAATGCTTATTTTAAAGATGATGAAAGCGTTACTGCTATGACTAATGTTAATGCTTTTAACAATGCTGGAAAGCTGTTGGCTTTCTTTCTTGGAATTTTGACAGCAACAAAATGGGGGTACAAGATACCTCTTTTGTGCTCTTTTCTAACAGGACTAGTTGCAATTATTGCTGCTCTATTAATCAAACCAATTGAAATTAAGCATGAAAGTTTTAGCTTTAAACATGCATTGGTTGTAGTCAAGAGTCCAATGATTCTTGTTGCTTCTTTTTTTGCCATACTTCCTCAGCTTTATATGCAAGGATGTGCCTTTTCCTTTACAAGTAGTAAGGCAAAATTACTTGGTGCCTCATCTTTTTTAATAGGTATTATTTCTCTTGTTTTCACTCTTGTTCAGGTCATAATTTCTCCCTATGTAGGAAAAATCCTATTAAAGAGAATGAAAAGTTCACATTCAATATGTTTGGGACTTCTTTTTCTTTCTTTATCTTCTCTAATTATTGCTGAGACAGAAACACCATATTTGTTAATTCTTGCTAATGCATTTGGAGCAGTAGGGTGTCTCTTGCTTAATTCATTATTAATGTCTCTAGTAGTACAAAGTGTAAATGAAGACAAGAGAAGTACTGCTATGGGATTCTATCAAGCTATCTATGGTATTGGAATGACACTAGGACCAATTATTGTGGGTAATTTAGTTGAAACAAAGAGCTTTTGCTTTGCTTATATAACGATAGCAATTATCATGATAGCCTTTGCTCTTATTTCACTAATTTTAGTACCTAGGGTAGAAAGAAAATAATAAAGAGTAAAAAGCAATAAAAATTATTTTTACACTTTTCTAGGGGAAAATTAGACTTAGTTTAACATTTTTCTTGGGGAAAGTTAAAAAAAGGGGGGGATAATACTCATTTCCTTGTTTTATATTTGAAAACAATGCATAAAAAAAAGCTATCCTTCCGAATAGCTTTATGGGCGGTACAAGGATTGAACTTGTGACTTCCACCACGTCAAGGTGGCACTCTCCCGCTGAGTTAACCGCCCAATCACAAAGAAGAGAATACCTCAAAAATGAATTGTATGTCTAGTCTATTTAAGGAAGAAGTTTATTAACCTCTGTTTCTTCTTGCTATATGGTCTATAACGCATTGGAAGATCAATACTTGTTTTCTTGTCAACAATTGAAGTGTAGTGCGAGAAAGTATCAAATCCATTCTTTCCATGGTATGAGCCCATACCGCTTTCACCAACTCCACCAAAGCCCATTTCGCTTGTTGCTAAATGTATAACAGTGTCGTTGATACATCCTCCTCCAAATAGTGTTTTCGTCATAATTTTTTTTGCTTCTTTTTTGTCTTCTGTAAAAACATAAAGCGCAAGAGGCTTTTCTCTTTTGTTAATGAAGAAAATTGCTTCATCTATAGTAGTGTATGTAATGATAGGAAAAATAGGACCAAATATCTCTTCCTGCATTACCTTGTCTTCTTCTTTGACATCTATCATTACAGTTGGTTCTATTGTGAGAGTAGAAGAATCACATTTTCCTCCATAAACGACTTTGTCGTTATCTATCAGTGCTTTAATTCTAGAAAAATGCTTTTCGTTTATTATTTTTCCTCTGTCACTATCTTGCTTTTTTATTTCTTCTATTAATAGCGATAGAAACTCTTCTTTAATGCTTTCATCTACAAGTATATAATCAGGCGCGACACAGGTTTGACCGGAGTTAATTAGCTTACCAAAAACGATGCGTTTAGCAGAAACTTCTAATGAGGCATTTTTTGTTACTATTGTTGGGCTTTTTCCTCCGAGTTCAAGTGTAATAGGAGTTAAGAAAGAGGATGCCTTACTCATTACATACTTTCCTACATTTTTGCTTCCTGTGAAGAATATATAGTCAAATTTAATATCGAGAAGTGCCTTGTTTTCTTCTCTTCCACCTTCTATTACATAAACCAATTCAGGAGGAAAGACAGAAGAAATTAGTTTTTTTAAAACGAGAGTTGTATGCTTCGAATATAAGGAAGGCTTGAGTATTACTGTATTTCCGGCAGAGAGAGCATCAGCAAGTGGCTCCAATGACAGAAGAATCGGGTAGTTCCAAGGACTCATGATGAGAACTGTTCCATAACTAAGTGGCCTAATAAAAGAAGAGGAAGAAAACTGAGAGAGTGGAGTATGAACCTTCTTATCCTTCATCCATTTTTTTAGATTTTTTTTGATATATGTGATTTCACTTAGTGTTAATCTAATTTCACACATATCGGCCTCTGTTGCACTTTTTCCTAAATCTTTTTTAAGTGCTTCTCTTAATTCTTCTGTAAATGCTTCTATCGTAGAATATAGTTTATTAAGATTGTTAATTCTTTCTTCATAAGAAAAAGGTACATTTTTTTGGTAATAAGCTCTTTGTTTTTCAACTATTTTTATTATTTCTTCTTTTTCCATTGTTCTATTTTAGAGTAAAGAAGGACATAAGGCTATATTCATTTAATTGCTTTATTGAGCCATTTACCACTTTTGTATCTAAGAAAAAATAATGTTGCTCTTACAAACCAATCAATATACATACCCCACATAACACCTCTTAGTCCAAAGCCTAAGTAGAGTCCGAGAACTCTAGCAGACACGACGCGGAATAACCACATAGAGGCAACAGATGAAGCCATTGTATATGTAACATCTCCAGCGCTTTTAAGAATGTTAGGAAAGGTAAAAGACATAGGCCAAATAAGGATAGTTGCAATGAGATTTTCATATGTAACAAGAAGTGCAAGGCTATTTGTTTCTTCAGAATAATTATAGATTTGAATTATAAATGGTAGTACTACCATCACAACTAGTGATGATAGTGTCATCAATATGTATGCTTTTTTAATAAAGTATTTTGTATACCATTTCGCTTGTTCTGTTTTTCCTGCTCCAATGCATTGACCGCCTACAACCATTAATGCAAGGCCGGCTGCATTGCCAGTAACGTTAGCAAAGGTTCCCATATTATCCAGAAAGGCGAAGCTAGCGATAGCTGATGTTCCGCATGAGGCAATTGTTGAGATAGTTACTATCTTACCAAGCTGGAAGATAGAGCTTTCTAAACCAGAGGGTAGTGCAATAGAAAATATTGTTTTTGCTGTTTTTAGGTCAAATTCGAATTTTAGTAGTGAATCTATATATACTTTAAGCTTTTTGTTGTGTACTAGAACTAAGAAAACAACAGCCATTACTACTCTTGAAAGAAGAGTTGAAAGTCCAACGCCTAGAGCACCAAGATTAAAAACAAATAGAAAAATTGCATTTCCAATTATATTAACGATATTAGAAATTATGGAGACTATCATCGTGCTTTTTGTCTTACCTTGAGCACGAAATATAGCAGTTAGGGAAGAAGAAATAGCCATAAAGGGAAGAGAGAGAATGATGGGCACCGAGTAATCGAGAGATGCTTGAAAGACGCTTTGGTCTATATCACTATAGATTAGCCCCATAATCTCTTTTTTGAAAATGAAGAAAACAGATGCCACAAGTAGAGAGACAAAGAGTGCTAAGTATACAAGTTCTTTTGCTGAAAAACGAGCTCTTTTAATTTCGTTCATACCTATAAGCTGGCTTATGATGACACTACCTCCGGTAGCAAAGGCAGAAAAAAGTGATATTAACAACACTTGTACTGTATTAAAGCAGCTGACTCCGCTTACTGCTGCTTCACCAGCCTGTGATACCATCATTGTGTCTGCTATACCAACTGTTACAGAGAGTAGTGTTTCAGCCAATAATGGGTAGAATATTTTATTAAGACTACTTTTATCAAAGAGCATTTCTTCGTTTAGCATTTTCATAAAAAAGAAAGTATAAACATTATAAAAAACTTTCAAGAAGATGACGCTTTGTCTATTTCTTTAGTCTCTTTTTTCATATTTTTTTGCACAATCAAAAATTGTGATAGCTTTTTGTTTATTTGGGCTCAAGAGGTGCTAGTAGAAAGTATCCTAAGAATACGATGCTTTTGTTTAGAGAGGTCGTAGAGGAAAAGAATGATTGGCTTGAAATAGATGTTCGTCTCTAGGCTGAAGGGTTGTTATTATTCACGACGAGTC
>CAZLYD010000032.1:0-11224 GCA_964563815.1 uncultured Spirochaetaceae bacterium | reverse complement strand
ACTCAACTTTTACGTTGATATGTCCGTCTGGCTTTTTGTGGGAAAGCAGTACTACTGTCTCCACGTGCTCAGAGCCTGGAAACATATCAAAGGGAGTAATACTTTCTATTTTGTATGGAAGAAATCTTGTTATGTATCTTAAGTCTCTCTTTAGAGTTACAGGATTACATGATATATAAACAATTCCTTCTGCCCCTATTTTTCCCATGGCAGCAAGAAATTCTTCATTAGAGCCAGAACGAGGAGGATCCATAAAGACTATATCAAACCTCTCGCCCTCTTTTTTTGCTCTTTTTAGGTATTTTGATGCATCAGAATTTATAAATATAGTATTTTCTATTCCATTAACCTTAGCATTATATATAGCATCCGCTACAGCACTTTCATTTTCTTCTACGCCTACTACTTCCCTTACACCATAGCTAGCAGCGATTAAAGAAATAGTACCAGTACCAGAGTAAGCATCTAAGACTCTGTCTCCCTTTAAAAGGCGTGCTTTTTCCATTGCGTATTTATATATTACTTCTGCCATCTCAGGGTTCGTTTGGAAGAAGCTTTTAGCACTAATTTTAAAGCTTAAGCCACAGATAGTATCTGTTATGTACCCCTTACCATAAAGAACATGCTCTTCGTTGTCGGTCCCCAATACTGAGCTAGTTTTTTCATTATTTACAATTTGAACTATAGAAACTACATTCTCATTCTTCTGATGAAGAGCAGAGACAAAATCTGCTTTATGAGGAAAAGAAAGAGAAGAAGTAATAAGAACAACAAGAACCTCTCCACTCTTCTTTCCGACTCGAATTAGAACGTGTCTTAGATGCCCTGTTTTCTTATCTTCATCGTAAGGAGCAATATTGAAGCGAGTTGCCATCTGTCTTACAGTTTGTAAAACTGCAGTAGCTTTACCGTCTTCTAAAATACAAGATCTAATAGGAAAGAGATGGTGGCTATTTTTTCTATACTGACCAGTAATGAACTTACCAGCTTTTCTATCTAAACCACATACAGCCTGGACTTTAGTTCTGAAGTGAGTAAGAGAGGGAGAAGGAACAATTCTGTCCACTCTCCCAAACTGCGATAGGTTCTTTCTAACCATTTCTTCTTTTTTAAATAACTCGTAGCTGTAGCTATCATTTACATAATCACAGCCACCACATTTTCCAAAAAGAGGACAATATCTTTTTTCTTTCATTTCTTCTCTCGTATTAAAGCAAATTGGCTCTCATAAAGATTACGATATTGACCATTTTCTATTTGCATCAATTCATCATGAGTGCCCTTTTCCATAATAGTTTTGTTACCAACAACAAAAATCTGATCACAGTTACGTATTGTTGATAATCTATGGGCAACGATGAAGCTAGTTCTATTCTTCATCAATACCTTTAATCCTTCTTGAACCATAAGCTCTGTTTTAGTATCAACATTACTTGTTGCTTCATCAAGTATCAAAACACGAGGGGAAGCAATAAGAGTACGTGCAAGTGCTATCAGCTGCTTTTGTCCAGAGGATAGAGAAGCATCCTTAACAAGAGTGTCGTAGCCAGAAGGAAGAGAATCAATTAAAGAGTCGAGATTTAGCTCTTTAATTCTACTTTTCATCTCTTCTTCACTTACTTTCCTTCCATATAGAAGATTATCTCTTATTGTTCCACTAAATAGAACCGAATCTTGAGGCATAACAGTTACTATTTCTCTCAAGCTCTTAAAGGAGGCATTTCTTATAGATTGGCCATCAATAAGGATATCACCTTCAACTGGATCATAGAAACGAGCAATAAGATTAATTATTGTAGTCTTACCTGCTCCCGTTGGACCAACAAGAGCAACGGTTTCTCCACCATTAACAGAAAAAGATAGATTTTCAATAATATTTGTTTCTTCATCATCAGGATAGCTAAATGTAATATTCTTAAATTCAACATCACCCTTATCTGCAACAATATCTATAGCATTCTCACTTTCAGTTATGTCACTCTTTTCATCCATCATCTCAAAGACTCTAGCTGCAGCAGAGAGATTGTTAATAAGTGTATTATATATTGAAGCAAGGCTACGAATAGGCTGCCAGAAGTAACCAATATATGTAATGAAAGCTAGGATCTCTCCGATACTAACACTGTTTTTGGGTAACCAATAGACAGCAGCAACAAATAAAAATACATATCCTAAAGCCATAGAGGCATTAATCAATAGATTAAAGAGATCGCTTCTTTTAAGTGCTTTTCCCCAGCTTTTCTTAACTTCATCCAATAGCCTATCACACTCCTGCTCTGTCTCTTCTTCGGCACCAAATGATTGAATAGCCCTAATTCCAGCATAGTCCTCATGAACAAATGCTGTGAAATTAGATTCTTTCTTTCTAAAGTTTTCCCAATTATGATAACCACGAATAACTATCCAATATGTTGAGAATACTAGAAAAGGAATGACAATAAATGTAGATAAAGCCAAAAATGGATTCATTATCAACATAACAACCATTATTAGTACTAGGAATAATAGGTTTGGTATGATAGATGATGTAATACTCTTTGTAATATCTTTGAGCTTATCACAATCGTTAATGACTCTCGTTATTATTCTTCCGGAAGGGCGGGAATCAAAAAAGCCAAGGGGAAGAGATAGTATATTTTTATATGTCTCACTACGAGCTTTATAAACTACCTCATTTGAGATATTCACAGTCATTCTATCTCTTATTATTGCTGTTACACCCCACAAAAGAGCAAAGAAGCAAGCACAGAGAATAGTAGTTACTAGCCCCTTTGTATCAGAGGAGGCAATATTAACATCTATAGCTCGTTGAGTGAACATTGGTACTATCGTCTTACTAGTAGCAGAGATAGATGCAATTATGGAAATAATTATTACTTTATTCTTATATTGAGCGCAGTAGCGAAGTATTCTTTTAATAGTATCTTTTCTGCTAACGCTTGAATTAGCTTCATCTTTTTTATAGTTTTGTCTCATTATTCTCTGTTCTCCTCTTCAGGATATTGGGAGATGTAGGTTTCCCAATAGAGGCCTTTCTTCTTGAGTAACTCACTGTGAGTTCCTCTCTCTTTTATTCTACCTTTATCAAGGATTATGATTTCATCGGCATTACAAACAGCAGAGATTCTATGTGCAGTAATAAGAATACTTCTCTTTCCTTCCTTTTTAATTGTATTCTCAATCTCTTTCTCTGTTTCCATATCAAGAGCAGAGGTTGCATCATCAAGAATCAAAAGGTCATTCTTTCTCATAAAAGCTCTAGCAATACTTAGCCTCTGCTTTTGTCCTCCCGATAGTCCAACTCCTCTTTCACCAATTACTGTCTCATAGCCATTCTCTAGCTTTTTAATAAAATCATCTGCTTCTGCTTCTACACATGCTCTAATTACTTCTTCGCTATCACTTACCCTTCGTCTTCCTAATGCAATATTATTCTTTACTGTATCAGAGAAGAGAAAAACATCCTGAGTAACTATAGATGAGAAATCACGAGCTTCTCTAACTGGAATATCTCTTATATCAATGCCATCAATAGTAATACGTCCCTCTGTTGGATCTAAAAATCTTACAGCTAAAGATGTAAGCAGGGACTTACCACTACCACTAGCACCCATAATTGCAACTGTTTTACCCTTTTCGATAGTGAAAGAAATATTCTCAAGTAGTGTTCTTCCATTACTCGATAAACCAACATTCTCAAACCTCATAACACCATCTTTCTTTTTTAAGGCCTTATCACCATCAGCAATTTCAGGCTTACGCTCCATTATTGCTTTAATCTTTCTCCAGCCTGCCCTTGCTGCAGCGATATCAACAAAGAGCCAGCCTATTTCCATCATTGGCCAAGACAGCTCACTAGTATATTGAATAGCCATAGTAAGCTCTCCCAAGCTCATTCTCCCACCAATAACCTCAAAGCCACCTATAAGAAGAGTAAGCGGAACCATCATTGTTGCAATAGTTGCTTCGGGCGTACACCAATCTATCCAAAGTCTGTCTATTTTCTTATTTAGATTTCTAAAGGAACGAGCATGAGAGGCAAATCTTTCTTCTTCCTTCTTCTCTTTATTAAAGGATTTTACAGTTCTAATTCCCATGATAGCTTGGCTTGCGGCATCATTGAGCTCTGCTCTTTTATCAGAGATAGCATCTGAAATCTTATCACCCTTAATTTCACTCTTAAATGCTAAGAAGCCTATAATAGGTAAGCAAACAATAGCTACGATGGAACACTTCCTGCTTACACGAAAAAGAGCAAAAAATTGGGAAACTATGATTGCAACTATCTCTATAACAAATATCCCACAAAATCCAAAGATAAAGCCAACACTATCTGTATCAGAAGTAGAGCGACTCATAAGGTCTGCTGGTGTTCTTTCATTAAAGAAGCTTCCGTCCTCTTTTGTAATAGAAGAGAATAAATTCTTCCTTATTTCACATCCTGTTTTCTTTGAGATAATATCACTAGTATACTCCTGTAGATATGCAAATAGACCTATTGTAAGATATACAGTTACCATCTCTATTAATAGAAGCGGAAATATGCCTACATTTCCCTTTCCTATTACTTCATCTATTATTTTAGAAAGAAGAGTTGGAGCAACAACACGTAGTATTATTTGTGCTATTAGCATTGTAAAACAGAAGATATACAATCCAACATTCTTCTTAGCATAGCTGATTAAACTGTTTTTTTTCATTTTTCCTCCATGGAAAAGGCGAAAAAAGCCTGTAAAAAGCGACAAATACAAAACAAAATGGTTATAACTGAATTGAAAAATGGAATGATTTTAAATCAATGCAGAAGAGGAAACCATATTAAAAAAGTTAGAATTAATATTTACCATGTACCTTTCCTCCTCTCAGTCGTTTATCTTTTAACACACAAGAATAAATGAAATCAATACAATGACAGTTTTTTTATTAAAAACTTTATGTTTTCATAGCCTAATGTAAATTTTTTGTCATTCTAATTTAATTTTTACACAAATTATTTTTTTACTTGGTTATAATCGTAGATGTGGAGATTGAATGATGAACAATATAATTACAATTGGTAGAGAGTTTGGCTCTGGTGGAAGAGAATTAGCACGAAGACTTGCAGAAGAGCTTGGATATGCTTATTACGACCAAGAAATACTAAGAGAAATTGCCTCTAGAACTCAGCTTAGTGAAAGCTATGTAAGAGCTATTGTCGAACATTCACCAGTTACAAGCTACCCAATACATGTAGTAAGATCCTTTCATCCTATTATGTCTCCTGTAATGGATCAAACAAATAAAGTATGTCAAGAGCAGACAGCAATCATCAAAGAATTAGCAGAAAAATCTGATTGTGTTATTGTTGGAAGATGTGCAGATTACATTCTTAGAGATTCTAATCCAATAAGAGTCTTTGTCTATGCTGATATGAAGGAAAAAATCAAGCGCTGTAGAGAAAAGTCAGGAGATGCAGAAAGTCTATCTGACAAAGAATTAGAAAAACAAATTAAATCTATTGATAAGAATAGAAAGAAGTATTACGACTTCTATACTGGTCAAGAATGGGGAAATAGAAGGAATTATGACCTACTATTAAACACAACAAACATTCCTATTAAGCTAGCTGCCCATGACCTTGCCGTTCTAATTAAAACAATAGCTAAATAAAATCTTCTTTCCCTTCTCTCGAAGGGATTTTTCTATTTATAAAAGGGGTATTATGGACAAAAAAGAGAATAAAAAGAAAAAAGAAAAGCTGGTTAAAAAGCCAAGTGCTTTTTTATATTGGATTCCATGTTTTTTCTTTGCTATATATATAAAAATTCGTTTCAATCTTCATTCAAAGGGTGAAAAGGTAAAGGGACCTGCAATGATTTTAAGTAATCATACATCAAACCATGATTACAAATTTGTTGCAGCTTCTCATTGGCCAAGAAGAATTACCTTTGTTGCAACCTATCATTGGTTTACATTTAAAAAGCTAGGCTTCTGGCTTAAAAGAATGGGTGTAATTCCTAAGTACCAATTCGCTTCTGATATGGCAAGCATGAAAAAAATAAGATATGCCTTAGATAAAAACAAGGCCTTAGTCTTTATTGCCCCCGAAGGAACTGTCTACTCCTCCGGTCGCCTTGGTTATATCTCACCATCCATTGCTAAAACAATCAAAGTCTTTAAGTGTCCTGTTTATTCTTCCTTAATTGAGGGAGCAGGACTTGGAAACGGAAAGTGGACAAGACACCCTCATAGAGCAAGAATTGATGTTACAACAAAGCTGATAATTACTAAGGAAGAAGCTACTACACTTACAACAGAAGAAATAATGGAGAGAATAAATTCCTCTCTTAGCTATGACGATTTTGTTTTCCAAGAAAAACACAACATCCAAGTTAAAGGAAATGACAAGGCCGAAAGAATTGAAACTATGTATTATAAGTGCCCTGCCTGCTCTGAGGAATTCACACTTTTTTCCAATGGTAACACTATTAAGTGTTCTTCCTGTAATGCAGAAGCTATACTTACTCCTTCCTTCCGCTTTGAGTGGAAAGGAGATAAAAAATACTTCACGACCTATACAGAGTGGTACTCTTGGCAGCTAGAAGAAATGAAGAAGGAAGTACTTAATCCTAATTTTGTTTTGGAAGAAGAAGTTGAAAGAGCAGAAGACGAAGCAGGAATAGATAATTATGTTAAGTGCGGACGTGGAATAATGAGACTTAGCCACACTGGTTGGGATTATAAAGGAACCTATCACGGAAAGGAAATTGAAGAGCATGACGAATTAGAAGATGTCTTCTTAGCAACCCTGAAGATTGGATTACACTTCGAGCTTCCTTTTAAAAATGGTCATTGTCGTGTTTACTACCCAGTTAACAATGGTATTACAAGTATGAAATGGCACCTAGCTAGTAGAGCTATTACAGAGCTAAGAGAAGAGGGAAAGCTAGAAAGTGCGGGCGGGCAGGATTGAACTGCCGACCTTTTCCGTGTGAAGGAGACGCTCTCCCACTGAGCTACGCCCGCATACAAAAGAAATATATTACTCAGTCTCTTCTTTGTCTATTAATATTGACAGGAAATAATTAGAGTAGATAAAATAATCATGATTACGTAACGTATGTTTTAAAACATACAATAAGGATAAATCAATGAGAATTGATGCAATTGTTTATCAATCAAATACAGGCCACACTAAGCAATATGCTTCTCTTTTATCAGAAGAGCTAAACCTACCTTACATCTCACTAGAAGAAAGCCTTTCAACTCTAAAAAAAGGAAGCTCTATAGTATATTTAGGGTGGATTCATGCAAAAAACATCATTGGTTACAAAAAAGCAAAAAAGAAGTATTCAATAAAAGCAATATGTGCTGTTGGTCTATGTGATACTAATTCTCTTACTAAAGAGATAAGAGAGAAAAACAATATCGACCCGTCCACTCCCCTTTTCACTCTTCAAGGTGGAATAAAGAAGAATGAATTAAAAAGAATGGATCGCTTTATTCTTAATCTTTTAATTAAAGCACTCGAAAAGGATGATGATATTTCTCCTGAAGATCAAAGAGCACTTTTTTTATTAAAGAAAGACGCCAATTACGTAAAAAAAGAAAATCTTCGTACCTTTCTTAGTTGGTTCAAAGAGAATTAGAAATGTTTTCTTCCTTCTATATTCTTCTTTTTAATTTTTGTAATATAGAAACGTGAATATATTATCTATTGAAAACCTATCTAAAACTGTTAAAGATGAGCCTTTATTTGAAAATGTTAACCTCGGCCTTATGGAAGGAGAAAAGGTTGGAATAGTAGGAAAGAATGGCTCAGGTAAATCTACTTTCCTTAATACATTAGTAAAAAGAATTGTTCCAGATACAGGTAATATATCACTTAAGAATGGAACACGCGTTGCTATTCTAGACCAAAGAGTTAGTTTCAAAATAGGTGCAACAGTATCTTCCTTTCTCTATGAATCAGATGATGCAAATATTCAAGTTTTAAACCAATACTCAAAATTACTTGAAAACGGAGATTACAAAGCAGCAGATAAGCTCTCTCTTACTATTGAAAAAGAAAACCTATGGGATATAGAGCGTTTGTTCTTCTCTTATTTAACAAAGCTTGGAGAAAGCTTTAGTGGAAAAGAGAAAATGGAAAACCTATCTGGTGGAGAACAAAAAAAGATAGCACTTGCCCGTCTTTTTGCACTCTCACCGAATCTTGCTCTATTAGATGAGCCAACTAACCACTTAGATATTGAGAGCGTTGAATTTCTAGAAAACTGGATAAAAAATACGAATTCTACTGTAATTATTGTTACTCATGACCGCCATATTCTCTCTTCTGTTTGTTCAACTATTTGGGAATTAGATGATAAGCATTTCTACCGCCATCCAGGCTCCTTTACTTCTTACCTAGAAAGAAAAGAAGAAAGGATAGTAATGAATGAAAAAGAGCAAGAAAGAATAAAAACAATACTTAGAAGAGAGCTTGTATGGCTAATGAGAAAGCCACAAGCAAGAACGGGTAAAGACAAAGGTAGAATAGATAGAATAATGGAGATGAGAGAAAGTGTAAGAAAGGTTCGAGAGGACAAAATGAAGGAATTCTCATCTCTAGATAGAAGACTAGGAAAAAAGATTTTAGAAATAGAAAATGTGAGTGCAAAATATGGTGAAAGAACTCTTTTTTCCTCTTTTTCATACTCTTTTACAAAGGGAATAAAAATTGGCTTAATAGGAAATAACGGAAGCGGTAAATCTACTCTTCTTGATATAATCAGTGGAAAGAGAAATCCTGATAGTGGTTCTGTAGATATTGGCATTAATACTGTCTTTGGCTACTACGACCAGCTTGGTCGAAATATTGAGGGAGACAAGACTGTTATTGAATACGCTCTAAAGTTTGGAGAAAGAGTAAAATACTCAAATGGTGACGATGTTTCGACTTCTATATTTTTGTCTCTTTTTGGTTTTCCACAATCAAGTCAACGTATCCCAATTAACATGCTATCTGGAGGAGAAAGAAGAAGACTTTATTTAATAACAAGACTAATCTCTAATCCAAACTTTCTTCTATTTGACGAACCTACCAACGACCTCGATATTGAAACAATGGAAAACCTTGAAGAGTACATATCGTCTTTTCCTGGCCCAGCTATTATATCAAGCCACGACAGAACATTCCTTGATTGTACTGTAGATTTTCTCTTTGTAATTGAGAATGAGAAGATTACTCTTTTTCCTGGTAATTACACAGAGTGGAAGGAAAAAAAAGAAGAAGAGGAAAAAAACAAAGAACCGATCAAAGGAAAAGTTGACTCAAGACCTAAAAGAGAAAAGAAGGGACTAAGCTACAAGGAAGAGAAAGAAAAGGAGACAATTGAGAAAGAGATAGAAGAATTAGAAATACTAATAAAGGAATTGGAAGACTCTTTCTCTATTTCTCAACCTACTCCACTTGGCACACTTCAAGAGAGAACAAAGAAGTATAATGAGAATAAAAAAACGCTCGATGAAAAGACCGAGCGTTGGTTGGAGCTTGAAGAGAAGAGTAATTAATCTTCATGAACAGATGCGTCATCTGCCTCCATAAGCTGAGCATTAGTTTTACCAGGTATTACTCGTCTAATGAAAGGAATAACTCCACTATATGTTTTTGAAAACTCTTCTTCGCTTTCTTTAAGTGCAGCCTGCCATGCTGGACCAAAGCCAGGGCTATTAATAGTTAATCTATCTACAGCCTTCTGATAAACCTGCAATCTCTCTATTTCCTTTCTTCCTGGCTTTTGACTCATAGCTTGAAGAGATACTCTCAAGTTTTCGTTAAACTTCTTTAATTCTTCATTCTCACTCTTAATCTTATTAATGCCATCATTTTCAATTTCCATTCTTGAAGTAAGCATATCTTTAAGCTTACTAATTTCACTCTTTCCTTTTTTCTTTTCAATGTGAAGACGAAGCATATATATTAACCAAATAATAAGAGCAAAAGCTAAACCTGAACCAAGACCAATAAAAAAATCTTTCCAGCTTGTCATAAAAACAACTCCTTTAAACATCTTTTTTTAAAAGATAACTAATTTTAGCTTAATAGATAATAAATCTCTACTTCCCTTTATTTAATTTTTTGTTTATTATACCTATTGTCTTGCCAAGGTGGTGGAATGGTAGACACTGGAGACTTAAAATCTCCTGGCAGCAATGCCGTACGGGTTCAAGTCCCGTCCTTGGTAACAATAACCAGAAATTGTTAATCAGTTTCTGGTTTTTTTATTTTTAAGATGATTAAATTTTTTTCAAAATTTCTATTATTTAGAATACCAAAAATCGAGCATCTTTTTTCTGCTTCCTTTTGGATTATAAAACAAAAAGTAAAAACCTTTTTCCGGTGTTCTTTTACTCTTCCCCTTAAGGCAGAGTTATCACCATTAGTAAATCGTTCTCCACTTCCCCTAATAACCATCCTAAAGTCAGTTAATTCGCCTTTTTGCATTCTCTCCAAAACAGAATCAAGTGCATTATATGCATTTTTTCTTTCTTCATCTGTCAACTCTGTGCTAAGTTCGATTTTTCTTATATGTTTTAAGTCACGAACTCCTGTTGCACTTACAACACAAATATCCTTCAAATACGAACTACGCGTTTTTTTCTTACGCTATCTGCATCATAATAATAACCACTTTTCTTTTTAACAAAATGAAATAGTGGTTCATATTCTGGACTAAGACGATCTAAAGAATTAGACATAGCCCCTTTCATTTTATCCCAAATTACAGTATTACGTAAAATCCAGCCTTGTTCATCCTGCATTCTTATAGCAACTCTATAATGAATGTTTAATAGGTTTTTATCTTTATGACTATCTCCAATGTTAAGCCAAAAAGAACCAGATGGTTTAAGTACACGTCACACCTCTTTTATTATCTTAAGAAGACTATCTATATATTCATTGTATGTTCTCTCTAATCCAATACCACCAGCTAAATACTCTCTCTTCATATAATAAGGAGGACTAGTTATAACACAATCAATAGACTCATTAGGAATAGTTGCTAAAACTTTTAATGAATCGCCAAGCACAAAGCATGGAGAAGTATAAGAATAAGAAGTATCTTTAATGTATTCGCTTAATGTGACCATATTTTTTTCTAGAAGTCATAATTTTAATTTAGTTTACTTAAATCATCTATATTTAAATACTAGCTCAATAGAAGGAACTATTTCAGATTATTTATATACGAATCATAAC
>CAZLYD010000031.1:0-12452 GCA_964563815.1 uncultured Spirochaetaceae bacterium | reverse complement strand
AAGAAGAGGTAAAATAAGAAGAAAACATAAAACTGTAATTTTCTTCAAATTTTTAATCATAAATTTATTATAGAAGAAAAAAGATAAGAAAACAAAAAAAAAGAAATAAAATTGGCTCTATTTTATTAGAGCCACAGACACATATTATACTATATGCTTAATTATTTACATTACAATTATATATACACATTATGTATCTATCTACCACTTCTTGCTCTATATTTTGTAACACCCTCTACTACTTCACCATCTATCTGCAGTGGCGTTGGTCTATCAAACTCAACAGTTATGTCTCTTCCCTTTAATACCTCAACCATCTCTTTATGCTTTATATGTTCACCTTTAAAGATTGAAGGAAAAACCATCAGTGTAAGTAGCTTTCCCTTTCCGTAGTAAACTAAGGTAGAGAGAGAACCATCTCCATTTCTATCTTGGCCTGGTGTTGGTATCATACCACCACCATAGTATTTACCATTCATTGTTGGAGCAAGCCATACCTTTTTATAACTATGCTCTACTCCATCAACAGTTATCTTTGCATTTGTTGGTTTATAATGAAATAACAAGCCTTTAATTGCTATTAGCGTGTAGTTGATATTCTCTATCTCTTTTCTCTTCATTTCATCACCAACAACGCAGCAATAGCCATCAATACCATAGCCAATACCATTTAAAAACCTATACTTCTTTCCGTTTATCTCAACACTTGGAAGATTTTTTAAATATTTATTAATACAAATAGGTGTTTTACCATCCCATCCTATTTCCCTGATAAAATCATTTCCTGTTCCAGCAGGAATATAATAGATATCATTTTTTATATCTAGCTCTTCACTCTCGTTAATAAAATGGTTTAGAGTTCCATCTCCGCCAGAAATATATATATTGTCATATTCATCTGCTCTCGCTAAAACACTTTTATATCCATTAAAGGTAGCAACATCAAAGAACTCTGCATTGTCTAATAAATCCTTTAATTTCGCTAAGCTGTCTGCTCCTTTCTTTCCAGATTTTGAGTTCCAAAAAACACAATCCATATATCTTTACTCCCCTAAGCTTCTTTCCATTAATGCTCTAACCTCTTCCCCTATTTCAATACTCCTCTTGTTCTTTATCTCTTCTTCTCCAATAACAGCTAGAACATCTAAATAAACATGACTCTTTTTAAGTCTCTTAATATTAGAAAAAATCTTTTCTGTACCTTTTATTGTTAAGACAACAATCTTAGCATCTGCCTTCTGTGCAACCTTAAAGACACAATCATGAAATGGTAAAAGAGTACCATTTTTACTTCTTTTTCCTTCTGGATATATAGCAACAGAGACTTCACCCTTTTTAAGCAATTCACTTGCTTTATCAAAGGTAATAGATGAAGAACGAATACTATCTCTATCTATAGAGAGAAAACAACACTTACGAATAAGGCGACCATATATTGGAATATGAAAATTAGCTTCCTTTGAAACATATGAGGGATGCCACCTTCTTAAAACTCCCCAGCTTATTATTGGATCATAATTAGAGCGATGGTTAGAAACAAAGAGGATCCTCTTTGTATCTGGAATCTTATCAAGATTAGTTACATGTATCCTAACGCCCAGTAAATATAGTGCTCTTCTTGTTGATTGATTAAGAAGAAATCTAAAGAAGGGGCTTTCCTTCATGTATTCTTTCTTTCTAATAGTTAAGCTTAAAAGAAAAAGAAGGAGAATATAAATTAAATAAACAGAAATTAGAGCCAATAAAATATGAAGGATAATCACAAAAATATCCTCCCTAATAAGTACAATCTATTTAATACTATATTAGCAACTCTCATAATTAAAAAGTGTAGAAGCACACCTTGCATTAATTATAGATATAAGAATTATATGATTCAAGAATTATTTTTAAATAAAATACTTACAACAATTAATTGCTAATTGAAAGCTCAATAAACTAAAAAAGAGGCCGAAGCCTCTTATTCAGATTTTAACATGCATCTTATCCATTATTTCAGCTAAGTTTTTATCTCCTATTTCATTAGCCTTTTTTGTACCACAATCAATAATATCTTTTACTTCATCACGATGCTCTTCATAATAATGTCTTCTCTCTCTAATAGGATCAAGAATAGCATTTAATTTTTCATTTAGTAGCTTCTTACATTGTACACAGCCCATTCCTGCATTTTTACATATAGAAGCAACCTCATCAGCATTTTCACTATTAAATGCTTTATGGTACTGATAAACAGAGCAGACATCTGGGTTTCCAGGGATCTTAACAGAGATACGATTAGTATCTGTTTTAGCATTCCTAATCTTATTCCATACTTCATCTGGAGTATCACTTAGGTATATTGCATTTCCGAGGCTCTTACCCATTTTGCTATTTCCATCTAAGCCACAAAGACGAGAAACGTTACTAAGTCTGTATTCTGGTTCCTTAATAGTTGTTCCATACATTTCATTGAATTTTCTAACTAGCTTTCTACTAAATTCTATATGTGGAACCTGATCTTCCCCAACAGGAACTAAGTCTGCGTTACAGAAAGTAATATCGGCAGTTTGAGAGATAGGATAACCCAAAAAGCCATAAGTAAGCTTTGAAAAATCATATTCTTTATTATCTAAATTAAAGCCATAGCTTCTTGCTTCTGTTTTAATTGTTGGATTAATTAAAAGATGGTTACATGTAGTAATCATAGAATAGAACATTGTAAGAACATGAATAGAAGGAACCTGAGACTGTTGTATAAATGTTACCTTATTTGGATCCAAACCAACAGAGAGGTTATCCATAGTTATTTGATAGATTGAATCATAAATCAACTCAGGCTTTTCAAAATGAGTAGTTAATGCTTGGACATCTGCGATTAGAATAAATTCTTCTGTTTCATCCTGTAGTTCAACTCTACTCTTAAGAGAACCACAATAGTGTCCTAAATGTAGCTTTCCAGTTGGTCTATCTCCTGTTAGAATTCTTTTTTTATCCATTTCTATTTTCCTTTACAATTAGCACAAGAGTCACAAGAATGCTTACTATCTGTGCAATAATATCCACTACCTTTATATAATACAGTAGCAGGTTCTCCACTATATTCCCTCTTTGCTACAGCGCCACAAAAAGGACAAATATCTGTTTTGTCAGAATCACTAAAGCTTTTAATTGCATCATAGACACTAGAGCATGATATACACTTAAAAGAATAAAGCGGCATTAGATCATACCTCCAATACTTCCATTAATAAGAATCTTTGCTTTGTTCTTAATATCACCATTAAGAATATAACCGTCAATATAGAGAGTAGCTTCATTAACAGTGAAAATTGAAGAAAGCGACGAAGTATCGATTTTTTCGCCATTTCGTCTCAGCTCTTGAATTATCTGGTTTCTAAAGAGCGTATTTAGTGCTCTAGCGGTTCCAACGGAAGAAGTTCTAATAAAACCTGATAGTACTAAATCAGCATCTCTTTTATTAAAAACAAGACAAGTTTCTGTTATTTCGTTTATAACAGCCTGAGGAATCTCAAAACCAATATCGACAAGAGTATCTGGCTCAAAAACATAAATTGAAAATGCTCCATCAGCCATTAAAGAAGCAGTTTCATTATCAATTAATACTTTTCTCTCGCTATAGGTTCTCTTATATAAATCAGGGTAACTATCATTAGTAAAGAGAATAAGACCATTTGAAGGAGAATAGATGCTACTATTTCCATCTGTATACCAAGAGATGCCATCCTCTTTCTCTTTATAAAAAGAAGAAGAGAAAAGAAGTGCACTATTAGTAGTAAGAGAAGAGAAATTACCCTCTACTGCCCCGCCGAGTGCAAAAGAGAACTCCTCGTCTTCTATTTTTGGAACAAGAGAGGCGGAGAGCCTATCTGTTCTCTTTACTATATAGTTATCTTTAATTGAGGAATCAAGAATATCATCTAATTCTCCTTCTCTCACTTTATTTCCATCAGCTGTAAAAACATACTCTCCTTCTTCTCCCATTGCTTGAAAATAGTATTCACTAACAAAAGGAGAATGATGAGTACAAGAAGAAAGCAGTAAAATAAAAACAAAGCAAAGAAGGAAAAGCTTTTTCATAATTATATTCTTTCAACCTTTACACTAACTGTGCTATCAGCAATCTCATCCTTCTTTCCATCATTTTCTTCAATCTTAAAAGAAGAAGAGAGTGTCTCTTTAGAGATGAAATCACTAAACCTTAAGCAAGCTTTATTGAAGCTATCATCACCCCATACAGTTAAAGAAATGTGATCTGAAACATCATAACCATTATTCTTTCTCTCTGTCTGAACAAGTCTAATTAAGTCTCTAGCCAAGCCTTCAAAAAGAAGCTCTTCTGTTATTTCAGTGTCATATCCAACTGTTAGCTCGCCCTCATTAAGAACCTTAACATGTTCTTTTTCTGTTCTCTGAACAACAAGGTCACTCTCACTAAGAGAAATAGAACCACCATTGTAATCAACAACAGCCTCGTTGCCATCAAGAATATCTTTAATCTTTTCACCAAGGAATGACTGAATCTTTTGAGCAACTTCCTTCATATTCTTACCAAGCTTAGAGCCAAGAACCTTGAAGTTAGCCTTCGCTGAATATGTAACAAGATCAGATTCGTTCTCTCTAACCTTAACGCCCTTAACATTCAATTCCTCTTTGAGGATATCAGCATTAGCCAATAAGATATCTCTACTAATCTTATTTCTGCTAACAACAATAAACTCTTTTAGTGGCTGTCGAACCTTCAATAAGGACTGAGCACGAAGCGCTCTTCCCATCTCGACAGTCTTCATAACAAGTCTCATCTCTCTTTCTTTAGCTTCGTCTCTCTCTTCCTTGTTATACTCAGGATAATCACAAAGATGGACAGAAAGTGGCATATCATCTGTTCTAAGGTTCTGATAAATAGCCTCTGTAACAAAAGGTATCATTGGAGAAGCAACCTTACAGAATGTAATGAGAACTCTATAAAGAGTATTATATGCATCCTTTTTGTCTGTATCATTTTCACTACGCCAGAATCTTCTTCTACTGCGTCTAATGTACCAGTTGTTTAAGTCATCGATAAATGAAACAACAGCCTGTGTTGCATCCTGAATCTGATAAGAATCAAAAGCATTAGTTACCTTCTCAATTAATGCTTCGAGATCACTAATAATCCACTTATCGAGAGGGTTCTTAAGATCCTTTGTTTCTGTTACTCCACCTTCATAAGAATCAATATTTGCATATGTAACAAAGAAGGAATAAGCATTCCATAGAGGAATAAGGAGGCTTTTTAATACATCACTAACAATTTCATCACTGTATTTAAGGTCCTCACCTCTAACTAAAGGAGAGTTAATAAGAGCAAAGCGAAGGGCATCGGCTCCATACTTCTCAACTACTTCCATTGGGTCTGTGTAATTACGCTTACTCTTACTCATCTTTGAGCCATCTTCGGCAAGAACAATACCAGAAACAATACAATGCTCGAAAGCAGGCTTACCAAAGAGAGCAGCAGCAAGAACAGTTAAAGAGTAGAACCAACCACGAGTTTGGTCTAAGCCTTCATTAATAAAGTCAGCAGGGAAAAGCTGTTCCCAGTTGTCTGCATTTTCGAAAGGATAGTGCTGTTGAGCATATGGCATAGAACCTGATTCAAACCAACAATCGAAGATATCTGGAATTCTTCTCATTGTTCCCTTTCCGTCAGGGCTAGGCCATGTAAGTTCATCAACAAAGTGCTTATGTAAATCATCAACCTTGTGTCCGCACTTCTTCTCTAATTCTTCAACAGAACCAATTACTTCAACATAATCCGATCCATCACACTTCCAGATTGGAATTGGGTTACCCCAGAATCTGTTACGGCTAATTGCCCAATCACGAGCACCTTCAAGCCACTTACCAAATCTTCCATTTTTGATGTGCTCTGGAACCCATGTAATTTGACTATTACAGTCAAGCATTGTCTCCTTAATCTTCTGTACATTTACAAAGTAGCAAGACATTGCTTTATAGATTAAAGGCTTACCAGTTCTATAGCAGAAAGGATAAGAGTGAAGATAGTTTTCTCTCTTAACTAATTTGCCATTATTCTTTAACCACTCAATAATAGACTTATCTGCATCCTTTACGAAGATTCCCTTCCATTCTGAAACAGGATCTGTAAACCTACATTCTTCATCAACAGGACATACTACAGGACACTGTGGAACCTTTTCCTTCATTGTCTTATAGTCATCTTCACCAAAGCCAGAAGCAGTATGAACAATACCACAACCATCTTCAATTGTTACATAATCAGCAGTAACAACCTGGAATGCTCCCTTTTCCTTTAGCGAAGCAAAATATGGGAAGAGTGGCTCATATGTCATACCAACAAGCTCTGTTCCTTTAATCTGTCTAATGATTTTACATCCCTTATTGTCTTTGTAATACTTTCCAAGTAGATTGAGAGCCAAGTAGTAATGAGAACCATCATCCTCATCTTCAACTTCGACATAATCAATATCTGGACCAACTGCAAGAGCAAGGTTAGATGGAAGTGTCCATGGAGTTGTTGTCCAAGCTAAAAAGTAAGTTTTTTCAGTTCCATCAACCTTAAATCTAACAGTAACAGCCTGGTCTACTACATCTTTATATCCACCAAGAGAGACTTCCATATTAGAAAGAGGAGAAGCAAGCAATGGTGAATATGGTAGGACATTATACCCCTCATAGATTAAACCCTTATCATAGAGAGTTTTGAAGACCCACCAAACAGATTCCATATAGTTTTTATCCATGGTTCTATAACCATTATCAAAATCAACCCAACGGCCGGTACGAGTAATGGCCTTTTTCCACTCTGCAGTATATCTAAGTACAATACTTCTACATTCTTCGTTGAACTTACCGACACCATATTCAACAATGTTGCTATGACCAGAAACCCCAATAGTCTTTTCCATCTCAGCTTCAACAGGAAGGCCATGACAATCCCAGCCAAAGCGTCTTACAACTCTGTGACCTTTCATTGATTGGTAACGAGGGATAGCATCTTTAATTGTTCCTGGCAAAATATGACCAAAATGTGGAAGGCCTGTTGCAAAAGGAGGACCATCGTAGAATACATATTCATTGTCAGCAGGGCGCTGTTCAATAGACTTTTTATAAATTTCGTTATCGCTCCAGAATTTCAATACTTCTTCTTCCTGAGCAGGAAAGTCGACCTTGTTGTTTACTGGTTTAAACATATAATTTTCTCCTAAAGTATTCTCTATATTCTAAGATTTTGCCTTATTCTCTTTCAAGGGGGAACGACTACCCCAAAGCCGTTGAGAGTGATATATTTAACATATGTTTTATATTGTTCCTCAAGAGTTAAAGGAAATATCAGAGATTTTCCATAAAAACAATTTTAGCCTATATCTAGTAGGTGGGGCTGTTCGTGATTTTGTCATGAATAAAGCTAACCATGACTATGACTTAGCTACAGACGCTAGACCTGAGGAAGTAAAAAGTATCTTTAAAAAAACAATTGATACAGGAATAAAGCATGGAACTGTTACCATTCTATATAAAAAAAGCAGCTATGAAGTAACAACCTTTCGAACCGAAAGTGACTACTCTGATTCTCGTCACCCAGATTCTGTTTCATTTGTACGAAGCTTAGATGAGGATCTAAAAAGAAGAGATTTCACAATTAATGCTCTCGCTGTATCTCTTCCCGATGGTCTAATCATTGATAAGCACAACGGACTAGAAGATATAGAAAAAAAGACAATTAGAGCAATAGGAGAAGCAGAAGAAAGATTTAAAGAGGATGCACTAAGAATGCTTAGAGCATGTCGCTTCGCGTCTAAGCTCTCTTTTAATATTGAGGAAAGTACTCTTTTGGCAATAAAAAGGCTCAATAAAACAATAGCGAAGGTATCGGTTGAACGAATAAAAGAAGAATTAGATAAAACACTTACATCCACTCACCCTTCTCTTGGCATCTCTTATATGAAGGAAACAGGACTACTGTCTCAAATAATACCAAGCCTAGAAATAAACGAAGATATTCTCTCTTCTCTAGATAGACAAAACCCTCTTACTGTTCAGCTTTCTATTCTTCTTTCTTCTCTAAAAGAGGAAGATGTAAAAAACATACTAAAAAGATTAAAGTCATCTAATAAAGAAAAAGAAGAAGTGCTACTTCTTCTATCTTCTTTTTCATTCCCTTATAAAGAAGACATTTCTGACTATGAAATAAGACTAATACTAAGAAAAGTCGGAAAAGAAAATGTAGCATCATTCTTCTCTCTCAGAGAAGCACTTAAAGTCAGTGCTGACGATTCTTCATTCAAAAAAAGAATTGAAGAAGAAAGCAAAAAGAACACTCCTCTCTTTATTAAGGACCTCGATATTACAGGAAATGATTTAATGCAAATTGGAAAAGAAGGAAAAGAGATTGGAGAGGCTTTAGAATACTTAATGACAATAGTACTAAAGAATCCTGAAAAGAACAGGAAGAAAATACTACTAGAAGAGATTAAAGATAAAGAAGCATAAATAGCTTCAGCCATCATCCTCCGTAACTATTCAAAAGGTTTAAATAAAAGACGCCAAAACAACTATCGTTTTACAGTATATTTAACTCCAATGAAAACTAAGTTGTATTATCATGCAACTTTTCAACAGCATTCTAATTACTTAGATGATACTTTCATCAAGTAGAAAATCAATAATTCCAATATTTAGAATTCCATTTTCATCATACCAACGCTTTTGAATATCATGTCTCACTATTATTTTCGGGAAATAATCACCCGTTAAATAAAATGGCTTTTTCTCCTGTATTGCTTTTTCTTTGTTATCAAGAGCAAATGCAGACTGAATATAGACCTTTTTTTCACCATTATTAGCAACAAAATCAATTTCACGACTAACAGGAACAAATCGTCCTTTTTCATTTTTCTCATTGCTATAGACGACACCAACATCAACAGAACAGCCACGAATTATTAATTCGTTATAGATGATATTCTCCATAATATGTGTTAACTCTTGTTGTCTATAACCAAGTCTAGCATTTCTTAATCCTACATCTTCTGAATAGTACTTATTAGGATAATCAAAATAATTCTTACCTTTTACATCATAGCGTTTACATTCTGAAAAAAGAAAAGAATCAGATAGATAATCCATATAAGACTTAATAGTATTTAAAGCTACTATGTTTTCACCACTACGCTTTTGGCGAGAATTAATTGCATCCGCTATTTTATTTATGTTAGTCAGTGACCCAATAGATGAACATAAAAAATCGACAAGAAAAGATAATATGTCTTCTCTTTTAATCTTTTTTCGTTCCACAATATCTACTAGATACACCTCTGAAAATAATGATTTTAAATATGCTATCTTTTCTTTCTCTGTTGGACGAGAAAGTACAAAAGGCAGTCCGCCATAGAAAGCATAGTTGTTAAAGGCTTCCTCTTTATTTGCACCCACAGCCATGTAATACTCCGAAAAGCTCAAAGGATGAACACGTATTTCATCGCTTCGTCCACGGAACTCTGTTAATATGTCAGAAGATAGAAGTTTTGAGTTACTTCCAGTTACATAAATATCTAAGTTTTCTATTGATCTTAAATCATTTAAAGCATCATAAAAAGTAATCTTTTTACCATCCTTGTTATAAGGATTCAAGACCTCATCAGACATCTGTATTTCATCAATAAATAGATAGTATTTCTCTGTTGAGTTTTCAACAATTGAACGAACAAAACTAGAAAGCTCTAAAGGATTACGAAAACGAATGTCTTTAGTTAAATCAAGCTCAAATGAAAGAATCTGTGTTTCACTAACACCAATAGAGAAAAGATATTTTTTAAAAATGTTATGTAAAAGAAAAGACTTACCACATCGTCTTATACCAGTAATAACCTTTACCTGTCCATCCCACATAAAGGATATAATTCTTTTTAAATACCTATCTCGTTCTATTACCACGTGGGGCCTCATTGAAAACTTATTTGTATTATCATACTACTTTTCAATTAACAAAAAAAGAAAAAAGTATAAACAATTAAAAAGTTAACTGTATTATCATGCTACTTTTCAATGAGACTTCTTGAATACTAGTTACTACTCTAGATTAAATAGAGAATCTTCATAATCCTTAACATAGTAGCGTATATTCTTTGTGCCCTTCTTAATTATTATATGCCCCTCTTCTTCAAGCTTTTTCTTCTGCACTTCTACTCCACCTGGATACTTTTCATTTAGCTCACCATCTGTTTTAAGCGTTCTCCAATAGGGTGTTTCATCTACCCCATTTCTTTGATAGCTAGCCCAAGCAGCAATAGAAACAAAAATTCCAGCAGTAATAGGCTCTGTAAAATCTGCACCACTTTTAAGGGCAAAATACTCACGAATTTTAGAAACAGTAATAACTGAGCCATATGGAATTCTCTTCATTACTCTGTCGTAATCAAGTGGAGGAGCAAAATACATATTGCTTCCTCCGTATCTTTTGATACTTCTTTCATCAGTAATAGTTTGATATTTTGGCATATCCTTACTATCGTGAAGCATTGCATTAAAATCTTTTTTATCTTCGTTAGCCATAGTATTATTTCCTAGCTAAGCTTATCTTGCTTTAAGGTATATATCAACAATTATTTATCATTTTTTTACTATACTAAATCGTATCCCTTACCCTCAGAATACTTTCACTATTCCAAGAGCAACTACAGGAACAAGAGAGTTATAATACTCATCATAATTGAGTGCCAAATCTAAATCAACTTCAAGGCCCTTCATATATTGCTCTAAGCTAAAAGTAAGCTCGCCCCCTAAGCTCCAAACTCTTTTTATATCACCATTTAAAAGAAGCCACGTGTTCTCTGTAGAGGAATCAATAGGAGTGTCGATATCATCTTCACCACGAATTAAGAGGGATGCATAAATATCACCCTTAACAATTCTATTTTCCATTTCAAGAGAAAGGAGAAAAAAGATAGAGCCTGGACCATAAGGAAAACCTAAATAATAAGCGTCTTTTTTATCTGTAAATCCTCCGTGGCTAGAATGAAATCTATAAGGAAGTGTTAGCTTACCATATATGTCACTATCGAAGCCTTTTTCTGCTCCTCTTCTATTATATAGATAGTTTGTAGCCCAATAGAACTCTCCTAAAAGATGAAGGCCTCCATCCTCTTTCAAGTTTTCCTCCTTCAATGCATACGCGTCGTTTTTTCGGACAATAGATAAAAACTCTTCTCCTCTCTCTATTCTCCAATCAAAGCCAGCGCCAATTCCAATTGCTGTAGGCTTATTATTGAATCCACCTTCACCGCCTTCTCCGCTTAGATAAAAATCATCTTGAGCATACTCTAGCCATAGTCTCACAGGTCCTATCTTTCCTTCTAGTGAAACCTCTATCATTACGTTGGAATGCTCTTCCTGATATAAGTTATGCCATAGGACAAAGGGTGTTATATCAAGAATGCTAGGAACTGCTGCATAAACACAATTCATTTCAGATAATCCAAAACGAAATACATCATTAGATGTAGATACTTTATGAATAAAGAATGTCTTCATCTTATCAGTTATGTTTCCATATCCACTTATTGTACTATTTGAGCCACTGATAGCATAAAATGAATAATCTAAGCTAAACCTTCCATCCTTATATTGAGCACCCAAAGCAACTGCATCTAGATTAGGCTGAGCCTCTTCGGAGAGCATAAAGCTATACCTTCCTGGCCCCATATCAAGCTTTCGTCTTCCTATAGACATAAAGAAATAGGGATTAGAATATTCTAAGAAAGCAACCTGTGGATATTGTGGATCTGAAACAGAATACTGAGTATTCCCCAAATATGGGATATTAGAAGAAGGAGAAAATGTAACAAAGTTAGATAATTCTTCTCTAATATCGATCTTAATAGCAAAGAAAACATTATCTGTCTCTATCTCAAAGCCTACAGCAGATAGCTCAGGGCGTCTTCCATAACGAAGGATAGTATCTTGTATTCTTTCGCTACTATTCTCAATAGTCTTATTATCTAGCATTGCTCTAAAGCCAGAATCTCCACCACTAGGCCATGTATCGTATAAAAGAGGAGTTTTATCTACTAAGAAATATGGAGATACCTGAACAAAAGGTGTAATTTTTGCATTTAAACAAAAAACAGAAAAAGCTAACACTAATAAAACTATTAATACTCTTCTTTTAGCCATACGATAATTTTAATCCCCATCAAAGCAAAAAAGAAGATTTTTCTTAATTGAAAAAAAGTAATCACTCAAGAAACAAGGATTACAACAATATCTATAAAGTTGAATTTATTTAACTCTTTAATCCTCTAGATCTAATATACTAATTTCTTTGTTTTTTGAGTTTCTTCAGAGCTTCAATATCCAATTAACCAGTTTCTTTGCACAAGTGAAACATCAACTACGTTATATGTAGCCTTTTATGAGGATTCGACAAT
>CAZLYD010000030.1:0-13011 GCA_964563815.1 uncultured Spirochaetaceae bacterium | reverse complement strand
CTCTCTTAGATAATTTAGATGCTTCTTTAGATGATAATGAGATAGTGATTGAACATACAAAGAATAGCTTTAATGATTATTTTGATGTACCTATACTCGAGAAGGAAAAAGAAATAGTAGTAGAAGAAGCTTTAGATAGCTTTAAAGAACCAGAAGAAGAAAATGTTATAGAAGAGATAGTTGATTCTATTACTTCTCAAGATTTGATAATAGAAGAAGCAACTCCTATTTTTGATTCAAATGAAGTTGTTTTAGATTCTACTTTTGTAAAAGAAGACAATACAATTACGATTAAAGGTAAGAGTGGAAGTGCTGTTAAATCTAATGTTACAGGATTGGTTAAGAGTGCTGGTATAGTTGAAGGTAATAAGTATATTGTCATTGAGGATTCTTTAACTGGCGATGAATATACCTTCTCTGGTTTTGAAAGAGTTGTTGTTAAAAGAGGAAGTAGGGTAAATGTTGGTGATATCCTAGGTTCAATAGGGCTATCATCAAATAATGAGGTAATAATTACTCTTAACTAGTTTATTATACCTCTAGTTTAATGAGTTAATAGTTTTTTGTATCTTAGATGTGAAGATAGTTCGAAGGCTCTATTTTTTATAAGTAAATGAGACTTCCTTTAATTCTTCTTTTTACAAGGATTTCATTAGATATAATGCTACTTTTTTATTAATTCTTTTTATACCGAAAATTCAATATAATATTATACTTTGTAAAAAATTAATTATTAAAACCTATGAGGATTGCTTTTAGTAAAGAGCAAGATTTGTATTAATACTTTCTAAAAAACCACCTAGTGATTTTTTTCAGTAGGTGGTTAAGTTTTTAATTAATTAAATGGATATAGGAAAAAGTATTAGAAGTTTTTACCACAGCAGTTTTTATACTTTTTTCCACTACCACAAGGACATGGATCATTTCGTCCTACCTTTGGAGTAGTTCGTCTAACAGTAATATTACTTGCTTCAGATCGAGAAGCAACAACACTATTTTTATTACCGTTTAGTAGTGAAGAAGCTTCTTGATGACGAGCTTGTAGAGTAGGGGTAGTATTGTTCTCCTTCTTCATTGGACCATTAAAAGAGAAACGAACAAGTATTGCTGCTCTACATACTGCCTCTGTGATGCTTTCTATCATATTGTCAAATGCTTCGGAAGCTGTATTTTTGTATTCAACTAGTGGATTTTTTTGCGCATATGACATAAGGGAAGCTGCATCTCTTAGTTCATCTAACTGATCAAGGTGATCAACCCATCTCTTGTCGATATTCTTTAAGTAGATATATCTTAGATAATCATTAAAGAGGTTTTCTCCAACAAAATCCTTTTTATCTGTTATTAATTTTGTTAGCTTAGCCTTAAATTCTTCCTTATCCTTTATATCTTCAGGAGTGAAAGTAACAGTATAAAAATGAGATAATGCATCAAGAATAGCTTTCTCATCACCTTTATTAGTTTCAAAAATATCATCGAGGATATCGCTATTGTTAGAAGAAACTCTTTCAACTAGGTTTTTGTCTGTTAAGATTTCATCTCGTTGTGAATAGATGTAGTTTCTTTGTTCATTTAGAACATCATCATATTCAAGAAGACGCTTTCTTATAGAGAAGTTTCTCTCTTCAACCTTCTTTTGAGCACTTTCAATAGCACTATCGATCATCTTATGGTGAATTGGTTCGCCATTATTCATTCCAAGTCTACCAAGCATCTCCTTCATTCCATCTTTAGCAAATAAGCGCATTAGTTGGTCATCTAAAGAGATATAGAATTGGCTAGTACCTGGGTCTCCTTGTCTACCAGATCTACCACGCAATTGGTTGTCTATTCGCCTAGACTCATGTCGTTCAGAGCCTATTATGTATAATCCACCAAGAGCTTTTACTTCTTCATATGCTTTTTTGTATTCTGGCATTATCTCTTCTTTAGCTTTCTTTAATTCCTCTTCACTTGCTTCTGTTCCAACTTTTTTAAGAGCAAGATGCTCAGGTGATCCTCCAAGCTTAATATCTGTTCCTCTACCTGCCATATTTGTTGCAATAGTAACAGCTCCTTTAGCTCCGGCTTCTCCGATTATGAAAGCTTCTCGCGCATGATTTTTTGCATTTAATACTTCATGCCTAATTCCTTCTCTCTGTAGTAGTGAGGATAGCTTTTCACTTTTTTCGATGGAAGTTGTACCGATTAAGATAGGTTGACCAGTTTGATGTATTCTCTTTACATCTTCAACAATTGCTTTATATTTAAATTCTTCACTAAAGAAGGTTAAGTCATTTAAATCCTTTCGTTGTACTGGTTTATGAGTTGGAATAACAACTACATCTGTATTGTATATTTGCTTAAATTCAACTGCTTCTGTATCTGCAGTACCAGTCATACCAGAAATTTTGTCATACATTCTGAAGAAGTTCTGGAAGGTAATGGTTGCAAATGTTTTACTCTGTCCTAGAACTTTTACATTTTCTTTTGCTTCTATAGCTTGATGGAGACCTTCGGAATATCTTCTACCTGGTAGGACTCTTCCTGTAAATTCATCAACTATCTGAACTTCTCCATCCTTTACAAGATAATCGACATCTCTCTTGTATAAGTACTGTGCTCTTACTGCTTGTGTAACATAATGAACTAATTCAAAATTGGCGTCATCATAGAGAGAGTAGATAGTGTTTCCATTTTCATCCTGGCTTGGCTCAAGAATACCTGTCTTTTTAAGTAATTCCTCCATCTTTGACATACCAGACTTTGTAAAAGTGATGTTCTTATTCTTTTCATCTATTTTAAAATCACCCCTTTCATCAAAGTTTTTATAGAGCTCTCTATCCATCTTCTCCATTTCACTTAATTCATAATAAGTACCTGTTTCTGGATCTTTTTCACATTCTTTGAAGTATGGAACAATAGACTTGGAAGCTCTTACCTTTGGTGTGTCATCTTCTCCTTGACCGGAAATGATTAATGGTGTTCTAGCCTCATCAATTAAGATAGAGTCAATTTCGTCAATAATACAATAATGGTGCTTAGGCTGTATCTTACTTTCAAGTGATTGCTTCATGTTATCTCTTAAGTAATCAAAGCCAAATTCGTTGTTTGTACCATATGTAATATCTGAGCTGTATTCTTTTCTCTTTGTTTTCTCATCTTGAGAGGGGAGTATAACACCAACGCTAAGGCCTAAGAAACGATATATAGAGCCCATCCATTCTGCGTCACGCTGAGCTAGATAGTCGTTAACAGTGATAATATGTACTCCCATTCCTTCTAAAGCATTTAAATAAGCCGATGGAACGCTAGTTAGTGTCTTTCCTTCACCGGTCTTCATTTCGAGTATGGAACCCTCATTGAGTACAAGAGCACCTAGAATCTGTTCGTCATAATGCTTTTCACCAATACAACGGTAGGACGCTTCACGGGCGAGGGCAAAAGCTTTAGGAAGAATATCATTTTTGTTTATCTTTCCTTCTTTTATTTCTTCTTTCCATTTATTTGTATAAAGGGGAAAGTCTTCATCTTTCAGTTTTTCTGCCCATTCATATTCATTCTTAACCTTTTCCAAAATCGGAGTAAGTCTCTTAATATCTTTTTCTTGTTTGGTTCCACCAAAAATCTTTGTAAAAAAATTTGCCATAATTAAAGGATAATAAAAAAAAACTTATAAGAACAGTAAAGAGAAGAAACCTTTTATTTATTGTTTTGTTTTCTATAGATGAAAGAGCCTATTTTGGGTTAAAATGACACAAGGATATAATTATTATGGATTGGACATTTAGTTTTTTATCTTTAAATTTTGGTATTTTTGATATTATTCTATTATCTGTTGCGCTTATTGGTGGAATATGCGGTATTGCAATAGGTTTTACTCGTTCTGTTGCGAAAATACTTGGTTATATCTTTTGCTTTCCATTTGCACTAATTTTTACTTCTTCATTATCTAATTTTTTAAAAAGCTACATTAATATTCCTCAGTTTTGGCTTAGTCTAATTAGCTATGTTGTTTTATGTATTTTAATTTTTACATTATTCAAGCTACTGGGAAATTTGATCGGAACATCACTTGAGACGCTCTCTCTGGGGTGGATTGATTCTGTTTTGGGCTTTTTATTTTATGTTGCTCTTTCTGTAGTTATTTTGTTTGTTTTATTGGAATTAGTTTCTCTTCAATCTTTTGTAGATTTTATGCCTCTAAAAGAGAATAGTTTTTTCTATACAAATATTTATTTACCTCTTTTCCCATCAATGGAAAAGGCTTTTAAAGGAGCTCTTCTTGGTCTTAGATAATCTAAAAAGGACACAATTAGAAGTAGCAAGAGAGTTAGAGAGAAATATCGATAACAGTCTTTTGCCTTCTTCTATTCTTTTTTCTGGTCCTGTTGGCTCAAGCAGATTAACAGGTGCTTTAGATTTAGCCTTCTACTTAACGGGAGAGGATAGATTATTACTATCCTCATCTAATATTATTTACTTTCCACACCGTGAATTATATTCGCGTGTTAATGCTGCACTTAATCTTTTTATTAATGAAAAGTCTGATTACAGTAGATACTTTTTGATTGAAACACTACGTATTGTTTCAATGCAATATAATAAAGCACTCCTTGATAGTGCTCCATCTACCGCTTCTTCCCTTTTTAAAACAGCCAGTCAATGCGATGAGTACTTAATTGATATAGAGAGTAGAAGGGATGAAGCATATACTAAAAAAGAATACAAGGAGATGATCGATTTTTTCAAAAATAAGATATTGGATCCCAAATATCTTTATTTTGGAAAGAAAGCTCCAACTTCTATTAGTATCGACAGTGTTAGAGCTATAGAAGAGTGGATGAGTAGTGGAAATGAAGAAAGAGTCGTTATCATTGAAGATATCGAAGATGCTACAGAGGGTGCAAAAAATTCATTACTGAAAACACTTGAAGAGCCACTTAATAATTGTCATTTTATTCTAATAAGCAAAAATAGTCAGAAAATTATGGAAACAATATTAAGCAGAGTGCGAAAATTTGTCTTTCCTCCTCTTTCTTCTACTACTATTTCGTCACTTATTAAAAGTAGATTTAATGAATGGAATTCTTATAATTCTTTTTCAGAATTCTTCTTTAAGAAGGGATATGGAGAAGAAATATTAAGTCGAGTTGAAAAGGAAGTAAACAGTTTTGTTTCCATCCTTCTAGAAAAGAATTCTAATATTGAAAAGGAAGAAAGTATTCTTTCTCTAATAGAGGAGCTATCTTGTTTTAATTACTTTATTAATCAAGCGCTAGCTACGATAGAGAATAAAGTTAAATGTGGTGAAATTAAAGCAAAAAAAGGCAAAGAGATAATAAATATTATTAATGAGAAGTCCCTGTATATGGAAATATATAATATGGGGCAAAGAGAAGCAATTGATTTAATGATACGAGAGTGTGAATATGTCAAATAGATTACTTAGAAGAGTTATTGATGATCTCGATTCTTTACCTCTTGATGAAGTTAAAAATCTTATTAATCAAGAGTTGGAAGAAAATAGTATTTTAGAATCATTATTAGACAATATAGATGATGCTCATATTGTTTGTGATGAAAACAAATGTGTTGTTTACGCAAATAGCAAAGTAAAGGTGATGAATAGCTATAGAAGGAAAAAGAATAATTCTGATTCCTCGAGCATAAATAACTATATTTTTGATGATGATATTGTATGTTTTATCAATAATGTTCTAAGTGGAAAAGAAAAAAGTGATGAGCGTGATTTCACTCTTCAAATTGGTAGTGAAATGAGAGTTTTCCGTGTTGGCTTTGCCAAAATGGAAACAATAAATAAGAAATTTGTTGACATATATATTAAAGAAATTACTGATACAATAAGAAAAGAGACAAGACTAAGGAGAAGCGAGTCCTTAGCCTCTATGACAACAATGGCTGCAGGGGTTGCTCATGAGATAAAGAATCCACTTGCAGCAATGACTATTCATCTTCAATTAATGCGTAAGGCTTTTCAGAAGAAAGGGCAATTAACTCTTGATGATGCAAATAAATATCTTAATATAGTAGAAGAAGAAATCGAACATTTAAATAAAATTGCTGTGGATTTTTTATTTGCAGTAAAGCCATTAGATGTTGAATTAAAAAAAGGTGATATTAACGCTGTTATTAAAGAAGTAGTTTCTTTTATTGCAGTTGAAGCTGAGGAGAAGAGTATTAAGGTTGAATCTTCTTTATATTCATTCTTGCCTTCTTTTGAGCTTGATGAAAGACTAATTAAGCAAGCTTTACTCAATATAATTCAAAATGGTATGGCTGCTATGGAGAATGGTGGAACATTAAAAATAAAGAGTAATATTGATGGTAACTATATAAGAGTTGAGATATCTGATACGGGAATCGGAATACCACAAGAAAAGCTAGCAAAGATTTTTGAACCATATTATACAACTAAGGCTAGTGGTACAGGACTTGGTTTAACGCTAGTTTATAAAATAATAAAAGAGCATAGTGGTGAGATACATGTCTCAAGTGAGGAAGGAAAGGGCACATCATTTGTTCTCTTGTTTCCTATTCCAATTAGCGAACGAAAAGCTATAGGAGATAATAAATGAGTACAATTTTAGTTGTTGATGATGAGAAAAACATTGTCTCTGGGCTTAAGGAAGCTTTTGAAGATGAAGGATATTCTGTTTTAACTGCTAGTAATGGAAAAGAAGCTTGGAATACATTAAATAAAAATGATGTAGACTTAGTTATTACTGATCTTAGAATGCCAGAGATGACAGGAAATGAACTAATAAAAAAAATCAGTTCTTCCTATCCTACAATACCTGTCATTGCTTTAACTGGACATGGAAATATTGAGACTGCTGTACAGACAATAAGAGAAGGAGCTGTTGATTTTATCACTAAACCATTTGATTTTGATAAGCTTTTACTTATTGTAAAGAAAAGTCTTGATGCTTCTTCTCTTAGAAAAGAGAACAAAAGACTATCGCAAGAAATAGAACGACTAAAAAAAGAAAATAATTATCAAGAATTAATCGGACATTCTAAAAAACTAGAAAAAGTCATGGATCTAGTTAAAACTGTTGCACCAACTAAATCGACTGTCCTAATTACTGGAGAATCAGGAACTGGTAAGGAATTGGTTGCTAATGCCATTCAAGCTCTATCAGAGCGTAGTGGTAAGAGTTTTGTTAAGGTCAATTGTGCTTCTCTTTCTCCAACACTTTTAGAAAGTGAGCTTTTTGGTCATGAAAGAGGAGCATTTACAGGTGCTTTGACTCAAACAAAAGGTCGCTTTGAACTTAGTGATGGTGGAACAATTTTTCTTGATGAAATTGGTGAAATTGATGAAAGTACTCAAATTAAGCTACTTCGAGTCCTTGAGAATAGAGAGATAACAAGAGTTGGTGGAGAGAAAACTATTAAGGTTGATGTAAGAGTAATTGCAGCAACCAATAAGGATTTAAAGCAGCTTGTTAATGAAGGAAAGTTTAGAGAAGATTTCTATTATCGCTTAGCTGTTGTTGAGATAGATGTTCCACCACTGAGAGAAAGAAAAGATGATATTGATATTCTATCTCTCTCTTTTGTTAAAGAGTTTTCTAAGGAGAATAATAAAGAGATTCTTGATATATCGCCATCTGCAAGAAAAGCTTTGTTTTCTTATTCATGGCCAGGTAATATTAGAGAGCTTAAAAACTCAATTGAAGCAGCTGTTGTTATGGCTAAAGGAAAACAGATTGAATTAGAGGATCTACCTCCAAGCATTCGTAGTGGAAATGATAAAAATAATACTATTACTCTAACTTTTCCTTTTACAATGGATAGTGCAGAAAAAGAAATAATACTTCAAACTATTTCCTATTGTAATGGTAATAAAACAAAAGCATCTGAGATGCTAGATATCGGAAGAAAAACGCTTCATCGTAAATTATCTGAATGGAAAAAAGAGGATTTTGATGAATAGTGCTGATGTTTTTTCTCCTTTTGGCTTATTGAAACAAAACCTTCCTTTTTTCTCTTATAGAGAAGGGCAAGAGGAGATGGCAAAAAAAATTGAAGATGCTTTTTCTGAGAAAAAAGGCTGTATTATTGAAGCCGGAACTGGAATTGGTAAATCCTTTGCTTACCTTGTTCCTATATTTTTGCTTCTTAAAGAACGTCCTCAAGAATACGTTGTTATTGCAACTAGTACAATTACTCTTCAAAAGCAGCTCTATGAGAAAGATATCCCACTAATAAGTAAAATACTCTCTATTGATGTAGAGAAGGCAATTCTTTATGGAAGAAATAATTATATTTGTCTACGTAAGTATTACAATAGTGGCTTAGGTGATACCTTATTTACTCTCGATAATGATTCAGCCGAAAAGAAGCTACAGGATTGGATCAATACCACAAAAGAGGGAAGTAAAACAGATATAAAAGATAAAAGTGTTTCATTACTTGCTAAGGATATGTTTAGTGATGAGAGAGATTGTTATTCTTCCCATTGTCCTTATTTTTCTAAATGTTTTTTTTATAATGCAAGACAAAATGCTATAAAAGCTCATCTTGTTGTAACTAATCATCATGTTGTTCTTCTTGATGCAGAAATTAGATATGAAAGAGGGGAGGATTTTACCACTCCTGCTATACTTCCTCCTTATAAATATCTAATAATGGATGAGGCACATCATGTAGAGGATGAAGCAACAGAACTCTTTAGTCAGAAGTATAGTTATGAGCTGCTTTCTAAAACGCTTGACTCTCTTACTGTTGTCCAGCCTCAATTAAAGCTAAATCTTTTAGATTTTATATCTACTATAGATGTTAGAAGGAAGGGCTTTAATAGAGAAGCCTTAATGTTTATTGATTTTTTAAAGGAGAAAGCGAAGAGCTTTGATTGTGAGATAAAAAAGATTCTTTCTTCTACTGAAACTAAAAATCGATCATTTCTTTGCGATACAATATTTTATAATAATTATAGAAACCTTCTTATAGATAATGGTGAATATATTGCTTCTGAAATGAGAAATCTTGTTAATGGTATTTATTCGTCTGACATGGAATTGTATGTGTCAGAAGAAAACAAAATATATTTAACGAAAATAGAGCGAATAGCAAATGAGCTATCTAATCTTTCAGATACTCTTCTTTTTTTTATTCGTTTTTCTTCCTTTGATACTTCTATTTCATATATTAGTCTAGATAATAATGGATACTTTGTATTCAATATTGCTCCATTAGAAGTAGGCTCTTTAATTAGAAGTAAAATTTTAGATCAAATAAGCTCTTATCTATTTTGTTCTGCAACTCTTTCTGTTGATAATAAATTTGACTTTTTTAAAGAGAGGATTGGCCTAACACTTAATAGCTCTTCCTCATTAATAAATGAAGGCTCTTATTATAGTCCATTTAATTACAAAAGGAATCTAATGTATTTAATACCAGAAGATGGTATGGAATATAACAACAATAATTTGTCTAGTTATACTGAGTATCTAGCCTATAGTATTGAAAATGCTATCCTATCCGCTGGAGGAGGTGCACTTGTTCTCTTTACTTCTATTAATATGATGAATGATGTATTTAATATTGTTAAAGAAAGAATTGGTGACAAAACACAGCTCATAAAACAGGACAATAGAATAAACAAAAACTTGATTTTGAAAAAATTCAAAGAGAATGAGGATTCTTCTCTTTTTGCTACATCATCCTTCTGGGAAGGAATTGATGTGCCTGGAAATACTATGAGGCTTCTCATTATTACTAAGCTTCCCTTTGATGTTCCAACAGATCCAATTATTAGAGCTCGTTGTAATAATATTGATAATAATGATAATGGGCGTAGTTTTATTAAGCTTATTGTTCCTAATGCAATTATTAAGATGAAGCAGGGAGTTGGAAGATTAATAAGAAGTGAAGAGGATAGAGGAATAGTTTTAATACTAGACAATAGAATGAAAACAAAGGGTTATGGAAGAAAGCTATATAATTCACTTCCTCCTGGCTATATGCCTGAAGATGTTAGATTAGATAATCTAAGTAGACTTATTGAAAATTTTCTATATTGAGAGGAATTATGCTAGACAGTTTAAATCCAAATGAATGTGGCTTCTATGCCTTTAGAGAAGGCTTTCCTTCTTATAATAAGTCTATTTTTAAAAATAAGGTTGAAATAGTAACAAATGGCAAGGGACGCATAATTGGAGTTACTAATGCTGAGAAGCTTTTTTTTGCAAATATTCCAGATTCAGCTGAAGGTATTCAGATATTAGAGGTCGGAGAAGGTGCATTTAAGGAATGTAAAAAGCTGAGACATATTAGCTTTTCAGATAATCTTGAATATATAGCTGATAGTGCTTTTGCTTCTCTTCCATTTTTAGAGAGAGTTGATTGTGGTAAAGGCTTATATGAAATGGGAGAAGGTGTTTTTGCTTCTTCTTCTATCTCTTCTTTTTCTTTTCCACCACTAATAAGAGATGTTCCTGCTCGTTGCTTTTCAGACTGCTCAAAGCTTGTTGGTGTTACCTTTACTTCTCCTCTTAACACTCTTGGTATTCTTTCTTTTAGTGGAACAAAGAGCTTGAGAAGTATTGAACTGGGTCAGAGAATAAAAGAAATACCAGATGGTGCTTTTCTCTCTTCAGGAATAACAAGTATTACAATTCCACATTCTTGTTTATATGTAGGTGCTTCAGCCTTTTCCTCTTGTAAAAATCTACTCAGTATTTATTACGATGGAAGTGAGGGTGATTTTAAGAGAATACATTTTGGGCCAAATTGGAATAGGGGACTAAATAAGGATTGTGCTTTGTTCCTCAAAGATAGAAATGGATGTTGGTATAATGCATTTAATAGAGAAAGAAAGAATGAGGATAATGAAGAAAAAGAGATAGAGATTGAAAAGTATTTAAAGGTATTAGACCTAGATTCTCTTCCTTCAACAGGCGAAGAATTGACACAAGCTTATCATAAAAAGGCTCTTATTTTTCATCCAGATAGAATATCATCACTAAACTTAGATAAAGAATATATTGAATTCGCTTCTTCTCGTTTTAGAGAGATAACTGACGCATATACTAAGATTAAAGAGTTAATAAAATAGGTCCACCTTTCGTGGACCATAAGTATTTGGTAATTATATATTATTCTATAACAGCTAAGATATCGCTAGCGTTTACAATAAGATAATCAACGCCATCATCTTTAATCTGTGTTCCAGCATATTTATCATGAAGGACTACCTGTCCAACCTTTACTGTGATAGATTCGTCTGTACCTACAGCAACAACAGTTGCGAATTGTGTCTTTTCCTGAGCTGTCTGAGGAATGAAAAGGCCACTAGCTGTCTTTGTTTCAGCTTCTTTAGCTTTAAGTAATACTCTTTCTCCAAGTGGAATAATCTTCATATTTTACCTCTATTAAATAATTGTAGGGTGGAATGTATCCACACCTATTGAATATAAGAAAAGTAAAGGATATCGACAAGTAGAAAAATAATTAATTATTCACTTGTCTTTTTCGTTTTACTTATTATATTAAGTTTAAAGCGGGATAGAATATGAGTTTAGAGAATCGAAGGATAAAATATAAAGAGGCAATTGAATTATCTAGAATGCATAGATTCAAGGATGCCTTTGATGCTTATGTTCAGGTTTTCTTTCCATATAAAATAAAAACAACAGAATTCACTGCATTCTATAGATATCAGCTCTCTCAATACCTATGCATGAAGAATAATTTTTTACTTGCTTTAAGTGAGGGTGATATGATTTCTGATTTAATTCTCTCTGAGTATAATAGAATTGTAGATGATATTAAATCCTCAGATATTCCTATATCTCAAAATGGAAGAATAACGATACTTGAATCAGTAAATATTGTATTTCCGTGTCAAAATAACACAGAATCTATTAATTAATTTATATTTGTTTCAATTTGACGCACTTTTTAATCTATAGTACTAATATGTGTCAAAAAAACACTTTTTGTTATTTTCTTTATTTTTGTTTTTTTAATTTAACCATTTACTACTTAAAGAATTATTAGAATTGGCACGAATGTTGCATTTATTATAAGTGTAGGAGTTGTACATGGCTAATAATAGAAATAACAAACAATCTGAAAACGAAATCTTATCATCATATCTTCAGGCTATTGATAAAATTCCGCTTCTTTCATATGAAGAAGAATATGAATTAGCACTTAAGGCAAAAAATGGTGATAAAAAGAGTAGAGAAAAGCTTGCTAATAGCAATTTGCGTTTTGTAGTTTCTATTGCAAAAAAATATCGTGGTCAAGGTATGAGTTTGGAGGATTTGATTAGTGAAGGTAACATTGGTTTACTTACAGCAATCGACAAATTTGAACCAGAAAAAGGATACCACTTTATTTCCTATGCTGTTTGGTGGATTAGACAATCTATTTTGAAGGCTCTTGCAGAGCAGGGTAGACCTGTTAGACTTCCTCTTAATAGATCTAATGAAATGATCCAAATCAATAGAGCTAAGAACTATCTTATTCATGAGGAAGGTATTACTAATCCTTCTTATGAATTAATTAGCCAAAAATGTGGTCTTGATTTAGATACAGTTAAGAATCTCTTAACTATTTCAAGAGAAATGATTTCTTTTGATTCTCCGCTTTCTAATGATGAGGATGATGATTCTAATCTATCTAACTTTGTTGAAGATTCTTCTCAGTCACCTGAGGAAGATATGATAAGTGAGATGATGAAGAATGATGTTAATTCCTTACTCTCTATTTTATCTGAAAAGGAAAGAGATATCATTAATAAGCGTTATGGCTTTTGTGATAATGAACCTATGAGCTTGAAGGCTATTGGTGATGAATATAATTTAACAAAAGAGAGAATTAGACAAATAGAGAAGGGTGCTCTTGAGAAAATTAAGAAAAATGGCAGTGATATTGGTCTTGAATACTATAATGTTGTTTAATAATTAAGAATAAATAATTAGGGGACAAATTTAGCTTTCTGTTAAGTTTGTCCTTTTTTGTTAATATAAAAAGCAATTTTCTAAAATATAATAT
>CAZLYD010000029.1:2561-13080 GCA_964563815.1 uncultured Spirochaetaceae bacterium | reverse complement strand
CTTAAATATCAAAATACTTAAATGAAGGTGCATAATCACCTTTTAGAAGCCACCTTCCTCTAGGTGGGTGGGAGTTCACTCATTATATATATTTATTTCTAAATAATACCTTTTTTATGCTTAAACTCTTATACAAGGATACTTCAAATAAATTGAATTATATATATGTAATATGAGAAAATACTTAAAGCAATTAATTTGAATTGTTTTGAGTTAAAATCGAGTTAAACATTAGTTAAATCATTATTCACAGAACTTAATGTAATTTGATAAAGAAAGAAAAGCTATAGATGATAATGCTTATCTATGAAGGATGAAAAGCGTCGACTATAATGCCTGTAATATTAGAAAATGCGTGTGGAAGTAGAGAAAATTCAAAATGAACTATTTCTACATCAAGACGATAAATATAGAGAATTTCAAATAAAGCTTATTAGATCCATCTTCTATAATTGGTGTTAGGACTCCAGTTTTACGTAATCTAGCAAAAGAGCTTTACTGCAAAAATGACTATTTAGAATTCCTGAATGGTTTATCAAGGAACGAATCACTCCATATCCTAATTTTGTTCTTCCTTCTGAAACACAAATAGTAAAACTAGTATAATTACGACACTAAGTTTATCTATTGAAACAGATTTACTTCCTTCACAATTTTTTGAACTAGATATTTAGAGCTTAACAGAAATGAATATGTGGGAGCTTAATAATCTATTTATTTTATAGTTTTAGATGGCATTAGTAGTGCATCTTCAATACAAAGCTAATTGTAATATATATAAAAAGCTTGTTTTCAGTGGCATTCTCCTATTGATAGAATTTATAAATAGGTTATCTTTAAGAAAAGAGGTTGTTATGGAAAGAATAGAGAAACTAGGGCTTGGCTGTATGGGAATGAATATGGCCAATAAGGAAAGGTCTATTGAGACAATTCATTATGCTTTAGAGCGGGGTATTACCTTTTTAAATACTGGTGAGTTTTACCAAGCTGGCGAAAGTGAGATGGTACTAAGAGAAGCACTAAAAGGTATTAGTCGTGATAAATATTTTCTTTCTGTCAAGTTTGGTGTACTCCCTAAGCCATCTGGTGGTATATATGGCTTAGATGTTAAGCCATTTAATGTTAAAGCTCATCTAACTTACTCTCTACATCGACTTGGACTCGATTATATTGATTTATATCAACCAGCAAGAATGGATGAAAGTGTAGAGGTAGAAGAGCTGATGTATGCACTCGAAGAGTGTATTAAAGAGGGTTATATAGGCTCAATAGGACTAACAGAGCTTAGTAAGGATAATCTAGAAAGAGCCGTAAAGGTTCATCCTGTTAAAATGGTTGAGTTTAATTATTCTCTATTAAATAGAAGTATTGAAAACAATGGCATTTTAGATTTCTCAAGAAAAGAAAAAATTGATGTTCTCGCTTTTGGTGTGCTCTCTCATGGTTTGCTTTCTTCTTCCTCTTCTTTTCCTCCTGAAGGGAAGGAAAGAATACTAAAGGGTTTAGGGGAAATAGCAGAAGAAAAGAATACTAGCATCGAGAAGCTTGCACAAGCTTATGTTTGGAATAAGAATCCAGATATCAAGACTCTTATAGGTACAACAAGAAAAGAACACTTAGAGATGAGTATCGATGCCTTAAGTGTTTCTTTAACAGACCTAGATATAGCGAAAATTGAGAGCGTAGTTAGTAAAGATGCTAGCCTAAGAGTAATGCGCAATTTTGTTTTTCGTGATGGAAGAATGAGTGCTAAATAGCATTTTCTTAAAGTATTTGAAGAGGTAAAAGATGAATGAAGCATTAAAAAACTTATTAGAAAGAAGATCTTGTAGAGCATATGAGAATAGACAGATTAAGGACGATGAGCTTAATTCTATCCTCCTTGCTGGAGAATATGCTCCAAGTGGAATGGGTAAGCAGTCTTCAATAATTGTTGTTATACAGGATAAAGATAAAATAAACGAGATTGAAAAATTAAATGCTAGAGTAATGGGAAAAACAGATATTCATCCATTCTATGGAGCACCAACTCTTATTGTTGTATTTGGCGACTCATCTAGTCCTCTTTGTGATGCCGATGCAAATCTTGTTATTGGTAATCTACTTAATGGCGCTAATGCTGTTGGAGTTGATTCCTGTTACATTTGGAGAGCAAGAGAAGCTTTTGAAAGCGAAGAAGGAAGAGAACTCAAGAAAAAATGGAATATTCCAGATAGCTATAAAGGAATTGGTAACGTAATACTAGGTTACGGAAAGAGTGAAGGAAAAAAGGAAGCAGGCAAAAGAAAAGAAGATTATGTGAGAATAGTCTAATTAAAAGATAGGCACTGTTAAGAATAGAGCAGTGCCTATCTCGGAATATAAGTTGCTGCTAACAATTCTTTATAGCTACAATGAATTCTCATTTAGAAGTAATTCTTTAGATATCCTCGTTTGAAGCTTAGGTGTATTATGCCCTAGAGTTGGTTATTTTATGGTAATTACTTCAGAGGGAGTTTTCTTTCCTTTTTTGTCATATTCTTTCCAATTTTCTTTTTCTTTAGAATCTAATATAAACAAGCCTTCCATTCTCATCATGTTCGTAAACTACTTTGAGTATTAATTATACCATTTTTCAAGTCCATTAGAGATGGTAGCGTCTCTTAGCTTATTATTGTCGTTGTATTCAAGCCAAGTTTCTTCTCTATTAGTGGAACGCGAGTGTATTAGGTTGCTTTTTTGTCATAATCAAAGAATGTAATTACTGTAGTATAATTTTCATCTGTTTCTTTTCTTCTCTCATTTTTTCTTCTCTAATAGTATCTCTATTTTTAAAGTAGCTTAAAAAGGCTACTCTTTTTCGATTTGTTAAGAAGTAAAGAATAAAGTGTAGTTTTTATTAAGTAAGTTGACTAAAAAATCAAATTGATTATATTTAACCCCGTTAACTAATTTTTTAAGGATAGATTCTGATGGCAACAAAAAAAGAAATAATAGCTCTTGTTGAGAAAATGAAGGTTGCGCCACCGGTGGATGCACTATCTTCTCTCAGTGATAACACGTTTGGCTTTAGGGCTGTACTTCAATATTTATTAGATGAAGAAAAAAGTGTTTCTGCAAAGATGATAGCAGAAAAGATGAATATTAGTTGTGCTCGTGTTGCTGTTCTTCTCACCAAAATGGAAAACAAAGGATTAGTAGAAAAGAAAACAGATGATTCGGACTCGAGAAAGCTTTCTGTTTCTTTAACAGAGAGGGGAAAGGAAATCGCAACAAAAAACCGTAAGCTAATCTATGAAAGAATAGAAATGCTAATTGATTATGTTGGATACGAGAGGATGAATGAGTTTTCAAATACTCTAGAGGACATAAAGAAGGCAAATGAGATGTTTCTTGGTAGACATCCTGAAATAAAAGAAGAAATTAATTAAGGAAATATATAATGCTGAAATTATTAAGAAAATTTACAAAAAAAGATTGGCTTAATGCTCTAATCTGTATTTTCTTTATCGTTGTACAGGTTTGGCTTAGTATGACAATGCCACAGTACATGAGTAAAATTACAGTCCTGGTTGAGACACCGGGTAGTCAAATGGGAGATGTAGCTAAAGCAGGATTATTAATGATGCTTTGTGCTTTGGGCTCATTATTGGCATCTGTAATAACAAATATCTTTTCGTCTCTTGTCGGAAGTAGCTTTGCTTTTACTCTTCGTGATTCTATCTTTAAGAAGGTTGGAAGCTTTTCTATGGCAGAGATAGGAAAGTTTTCAACAAGCAGCCTTATAACAAGAAGTACTAACGATACTCAACAGGTTTTAATGTTCATTGTTATGGGAATGCAAATGTTGATTCTAGCTCCAATAACTGCTATTTGGGCAATTATTAAGATTATCAACAAGGCTTGGCAATGGAAGCTTTCTCTCTCAATAGCAATTGTGATTTTATTTATGGTTGTTGGAACTTGTATCGCACTTACAATGCCAAGGTTTAAAAAGATGCAGGAGCTAACTGATAACCTTAATAGAGTTACGAGAGAAAACTTAACAGGACTTAAGGTAGTTAGAGCTTATAATGCAGAGGAATACCAAGAGAATAAGTTTGAAAAAGCTAATGAAGCGCTAACAAGTACACAGCTTTTTACACAAAGGACAATGTCCTTTATGATGCCGACGATACAGCTTGTAATGAGTGGAATAACACTTGTTGTATATTTGGTTGGTGCTTCTATAATGGGAGGAATGGAGACAATGCAGACTCGTATTGCCCTCTTTGGTGATATGATGGTCTTCTCTCAATATGGTATGCAGATAGTAATGGCATTTATGATGCTTGTTAGTGTTTTGATGCTATATCCTAGAGCCTCTGTCTCAAGTAAAAGAATCAATGAAGTTCTTGAAACAAAGAACGAAATAGTTAACGGAACTAAGAAAGAAGGAAGGAAGGGCGAAGAGGGAAGTATTGAATTCAAGCATGTCTCTTTTATCTATCCTGATGCAGAGGAATATGTCTTACATGATATCTCTTTTAAAGCAAATAAGGGCGAAACAGTTGCTTTTATTGGCTCAACTGGTTGTGGTAAAAGCACTGTAATTAATCTTATTCCTCGTTTCTATGATGCAACAGAGGGCGAAGTCCTTGTTGATGGAGTAAATGTCAAAGAATATGATGAGAAAGCACTACGAAACAAAATAGCTTATGTTTCTCAAACAGCTACGCTCTTTTCTGGTTCGATCGAATCTAATATTACATATGGCGACAATGGTAAGGAAAAGATTGGAAAGGAAGAGATAGAGGAAGCTATAGAAATAGCACAAGCTAAGGAATTTGTTGATAAAAAGGAAGATGGTATTTCCTCCTTCGTTGCGCAGGGCGGAACTAATTTTTCAGGTGGTCAAAAGCAACGACTCAGCATTGCACGTGCTTTAGCTAGAAAGAGTGAAATAATCATATTTGATGATTCTTTTTCTGCTCTTGATTACAAAACAGATAGAAAGCTTAGAGATACTCTAGACGAAAAATGTAAAGATACTACACGTCTTATTGTTGCTCAGAGAATAGGTACAATAAGAGGCGCAGATAAAATTATAGTTCTTGATGAAGGAAAGGTCGTTGGAGAAGGAAAACATGAAGAACTACTAAAGAGTTGTAGCGTTTATAAAGAGATCGCTCTGTCTCAGCTCTCCGAGGAGGAACTAAGATAATGGAAAAGAAAGAATACGAATTTGGAGAGGTTAGAAACGTTAGAAGAGGCCCCGGTGGTCCAAGGGGAAGAATGAGAAGAGTTGAAAAGCCTAAAGATTTCTTTGGTACATGGAAAAAGCTTCTCTCTTATTGTAAGAAGTATGAATTGGCTTTTATCATAGCTCTTGTTGCAGCAGTATTGGGAACTGTTCTTCAAATACTTGGACCAGGAAAGCTTTCTGATATAGCAAAATACATAGAAGAAGGATTATTTACTGGTAAAATAAATATGGATGCAATAAAAAGTATTGCATTAGTTCTAGTTGCCTTCTATGTGCTGTCTTGGCTTCTTTCTGCACTGCAGCAATGGATAATGGCAACAGTAACACAGTATATTTCTAGAACGATGAGAAGTGAGATATCTCATAAGATTAATAAAATTCCTATGTCATATTTTAATAGGAATTCTACCGGTGATATTCTTTCTCGTGTTACTAATGATGTAGATACTGTATCTCAATCATTTAGTAGAAGTATTGGTAATCTTATTTCTCAGATAGTTCTCTTCTTTGGTTCATTATTTATGATGCTAATAACTAATGTCCCTATGGCACTAAGTGCTATTTTATCAACACTTATTGGCTTTGTACTAATGATTAGTATAACCAAGAAGAGTCAGAGCTATTTCACACTACAGCAGAAAAACCTTGGCTTAATTAATGGACATATAGAAGAAATTTACGCAGGTCACACTGTTGTTAAAGCATATAATGGAGAAGAGGAAGCTAATAAAACATTCGATATTTTAAATAGCAATCTTAGACAAAGTGGCTTTAGAGCTCATTGTATATCTGGCTTAATGCAGCCCTTAATGACTTTTATTGGTAACTTCGCTTACGTTGCAGTTTGTATCGTTGGTGGATACTTAGCTATGTCGGGAAGGCTTGAGTTTGCTACAATTGTAGCCTTTGTTATGTACGTCAGATACTTCACTCAGCCCCTCTCTCAGATTGCTCAAGCTATTCAGAGCTTGCAATCTGCAGCTGCAGGCGGGGAGAGAGTTTTTGAGTTTTTAGAAGCAAAGGAGATGGAAGACGAAAGCGAAAAGAACGAAAAGCTTGAAAACATAAAGGGTGATGTTGAGTTTGAAAATGTTAAGTTTGGATATGAAGAAAGTGGGAAGATAGTAATAAATGATTTCTCTGCTAAGGCAAAACGAGGACAAAAAATTGCAATTGTTGGTCCAACTGGAGCAGGAAAAACTACTATGGTTAACCTTCTTATGAGATTCTATGAAACTAATTCAGGTTTAATTAAGATAGATGGTGTTCCAATTAAGAATATTAAGAGAGAAAACGTTCATGACCTCTTTTGTATGGTATTACAGGATACCTGGCTATTCGAAGGAACAATAAGAGAGAACCTAGTATATGCAACAAAAAATGTAAAAGAGGAAGATATTATTAAAGCAACAAAGGCTGTTGGCTTAGACCACTATATCAAAACTCTTCCTATGGGCTATGATACTGTTCTCTCTGACGAAGTAAACCTATCACAAGGGCAGAAGCAGCAGTTGACAATTGCTAGAGCAATGATAGCAAATAAGCCTATGTTAATTCTCGATGAGGCAACAAGTAGTGTTGATACAAGAACAGAGATACAGATACAGAATGCGATGGATATGTTGATGCATGGCAGAACATCCTTTGTTATTGCACATCGTCTTTCAACAATTAAGAATTCTGATCTTATCTTAGTAATGAATGATGGTGATATTGTAGAGAAGGGTACTCACTCACAATTGCTTAATAAAGGTGGTTTCTACGCAGAACTATACAATAGCCAATTCGAAAATAATTAAATTATAGAGAGCCTAAGAAAAACTTGGGCTCTTTATATTAGTGATGAATTATCATATTTAAGCTAATATAAGAGCGGAGTAAAGAAATGGAATGGCTTGATTTAACAGATAACTTTACGAAAGATGAGAGGTATTACAAAAACCTATATTTAGAAAAATGTGAAGTTGCTTTAGAGAGTATAGAGTGCAGTATTTTTGTACCAGTAGAGGACGAAGCTGTTCTTTGCGAAATATTTGTAAACTACAACAATAAAATGTATGGTGTTAGCTATGCACCACTACAAAGAGCTAGAGAACAAAGAGAAGTGATGATGAAAGAGCTAGAAGGAGAAGCAGAAAAAAATGGTCTTTCTATCTCGGAGGAATTTATTGAAAGCTTTAGCAAGAAATATGAATTAGATGTAGAAAATGCTTTTTTTGAAAGTGATGGAGAAGAGAATGTTTAGACAGATGAGAAGGGTGTCACAAAAGCTGACAAATGAAGAATGCAAAGTAGTATTAGAAAATTCAACATCAGGTGTTTTATCTCTCACCGGTGATAATGGATACCCTTACGGCGTCCCACTTAGTTATGTCTATTGTGATGGTAAGCTATTTTTCCATTCTGCTCCCGTTGGACATAAGATTGACTCAATAAATAAGAATGATAAGGCTTCTTTTTGCATTATAGCTCTAGATACTCCGCTAGAAGAAAAAAGGACTACGCTTTATAAAAGTATTATTGCCTTTGGCAGAATAAAAGTCGTAGATAAAGCGGAAGATATAAAGAAAATATGTGCCTTACTTTCAAATAAGTTTGCTCCAAATAAAAGAGAAATATGTGATGAGGCAACTGAGCATCTTATCCTTTCACGCTCTATTGTTTGTTTAGAGATGGATATAGAAGAGCTTAGCGGTAAATGTAGCAGAGAACTAAAAGAAGAGATGGAGAAAACACATAATGATTAAAGGTAGGTCGATGACAGAGGGAAGACCCTATAAGCATATTATTTCTTTTGCTCTTCCTGTTCTTTTGGGTTCGCTCTTACAGCAGCTATATAATACTGTTGATACAATCATTGTAGGACAGTTCTCAGGTGAAGCAGCTCTATCTGCAGTTGGAACTACGGGTAGCTTTCTATCGCTTTTTCTTGCTCTTGCCGTTGGCTTTTCTTCCGGTAATTGTGTTCTTGTCTCTCAGCATTATGGTGCTAAGGATGATAAAAAAGTAAGAGAGAGTGCATCTACGGGAATAATACTATTATTTACAATGGGATTATTAACCACAGCTGTGGCTCTTATTGTTGCTCGAGTCTCCTTCAAGTATTTAGTAAATGTACCAGATAGACTAATGGAATTAACACTTAGTTATTTCCGTATCTATGCTTTAGGACTAATCTTTCAATTTGGTTATAACATATTTGCTTCTATTCTTAGAGCACTTGGTGATAGTGCAGCAACACTATATTTTCTATTAATTGCATCGATAATGAATATTGGCTTAGATCTTTTATTTGTTGCTGTCTTTGGCTGGGGAGTAAAAGGTGCTGCAATAGCTACTGTTATTTCGCAGCTAGCATCATTTATTGCTGCATATCTATATATGATAATAAAATATCCAATATTTAGATTTAAGCTTAAAGAGCTGAAGTGGTATAAGGATAGCGCTAAAAAAACAATCACTATAGGGTTCCCGATTGTATTACAGATGTCGATTATTTCTTTCGGTCTTACTTTTATACAGCGTGCAGTAAATGGTTTTGGAGAAGCAATGATAGCCTCCTTCACTGTTGGACAGAGAATAGAGATGTACCTAAATCTTCCAGCATCTGCTTTCCAAACAACACTTGCAACCTATACCGGTCAAAATATAGGTGCAAAAAGAATTGATAGAGTAAGAAGAGGTGTAAGGGAAACAATGATTATATCACTAATACTTACTCTTTTAATCAGTGGTTTTGTATTCTTCTTTGCCTCCCAAATTGTTAGCTTCTTCTCCCTTGGTTCAATATCTGCAGAGTATTGCGTATCTCATTTAAGAACAGTTGCCTTTATTAATATTATTCTTTCTTTGTATATGCCACTTTTTGGAGTATTTCAAGCAACGGGACACAGTATTGTTCCTGCCTTTGTAGCTACAGGAGCATTAACAATGAGAGTATTGGTAACATATATATTTAGGTATAGCTCATTCTTTGGATACAAAATTATATGGTGGAATGGTCTCTTTGGCTTTGGTATGGGCTTTATAATCTGTTGGAGCTATTACCTAAGTGGTAAATGGCGAAAAAATAGTAGTGTTACTGAGATAGAAGAGGTGTAGAATAGAGAAATATCTAGGGGAGGAAATATGAGAGAGTTTACAGGTTTTCAGAAGGGAGTAAATCTTGGTGGTTGGATAAGCCAGTATAGTAAATATGACGAAAACCACTTTGATACCTTTATTACAGAGAAGGATATCTCTTTTATTGCAAGTCTTGGCTTTGATCATGTGAGGGTTCCTGTAGATTACATTGTTTTAGAAAGTGACGAAGGTATAATAAAGGAAAAAGGCTTTAAGTATTTAGAAAGGTGCAGAGAGTGGTGCGAGAAATATGGACTACGAATGCTTATTGACTTACATGAGTGCTATGGATATTCATTTGATCCATTGAAAAAGGATATGGATAGAAGGGCTTTCTTTTATAGTGAAGAGCTTCAAGAAAGATTTTTTTCTTTATGGAGTGAAATAGCAAAGAGATTTTCTGATTATCCAGACACTGTTGCTTTCGAGCCATTGAATGAGGTAGTACTTCCAGAGGTATGTGATGCATGGAATAAAATATGTGCCAAATATATTGCTTTAATAAGAGCTATTTCTCCCTCAACTTGGATTGTTATTGGGGGTGTAAACTACAATAACGTTCTATCTGTTCCTCTTATTTCTGTTCCTCTTGATGATAGAATCGTCTATAACTTTCATTGCTATGAACCTATGGTCTTTACTCACCAAGGAGCTTATTGGGTTGAGGATATGCCTTTAGATTTTAGAATTGAATATCCTAAAACACTAGAAGAATATAGAGAGACAAGTAAAGCTCTTTCTCCTGTATTAGTTGGAGCAGTATTTGATAAATCAATTAGAGAAATAGGTGAAGATTTCTTTATTGATATCTTCACTCCTGCTCTTGAAAAAGCAAATAAGGATAATGTTCCACTTTACTGTGGAGAGTATGGAGTAATAGATAGAGCTGCAGGAGAATACAAGATTAAGTGGCTTAGTGATATTCATAATGCATTCAAAAAGTATGGAATCGGAAGAGCTCTATGGAACTACAAGGAGAAGGACTTCGGCTTTGTTGATGACACTTTTTCTTCTATTCGAGATAAGTTTATAGAGATACTTTAAAATAATTGAGATAGAAGTTGTTTTAAATATCCTTCCTTGAGTTATAGTTCTTAATTATTTGTGATAAACATAATGAAAGTGCATTTTTTCACACATTTCATATGTTTTATTTTTATCCATAGCACATTT
>CAZLYD010000029.1:0-2461 GCA_964563815.1 uncultured Spirochaetaceae bacterium | reverse complement strand
GTTCTAGTCATAAATCTATTTCAAATAGTGAATAGGAAAGTGCTCTTATTTCTTTCTTTTTTTGAAATAAAAGGATAGAGCAACTATTAATAGAGTAGGATAGACTATGGAGTAGATATAAGATAAAAGAAGTGTTGAGCTTTCAGCTTTTTTGTATCCATCTTGTGTTATAGCAGTAATAGGTAGTATTTCTCCGTCTCTTTCTGTATATCGAAAAGAAATTACGCTTTCATTTCGCTTTATATAACTACAAATGACATTACCTTTACTATCTTTAATCTCTCTTTTGAGAATTTCGTCTCTTTCTACCTTATTACCAGATTCATCAAAGTATTCTATTTCGCTTGTCTTTATTTCTTGTACTGGAGAAGCGTTACTACCGCTATAGGAGGGGATATCTTCCTCCATGTATTTAATAAAGCTTTCTAAATCATTAAATACAATAGAATTAGATGAATAGAAGTAATTGTATGACGCTGAAAAAACTAAAAGATGAAGAAAGACTAGAATTATAAGAGTGATAGAAAAATAAATTGAGATTTTTTTTTAATTTATGGTTACTATAGTACCTTTCCTTTTCTTCTTCTTTGAAAAATAGTATGTTTTTATCAACCATTTTTTTGTTAAAAAAGAAAATAACGATTATAGAGATTATAAAACCTAAAAAAGAAGAGAAAAGGCCATAGAGTAGAAAGCTTTGTATTGTTAATCCTCTATTTGCTTGTAAAAAGAAAAGTGGAAGAATAAAGCATAGGAGAAGAAAGCTACTACTAATTATTATTTCTGTATTTTTAACTGCTTTATTTTTGTATGATTGAGCTTCTTCACCTTTAGGAGAATTTTCATAAGTAAAAAGAGTCTTGTTCGTTAGTGCTATTTGGCTAATGATTGAAAAAGCAAAGAATAATGTAGCAATCCAGCCTCCTAAGTTTGCTTTATAGAAGGAGAAGTTACAAACGAGAGCCGCTATTAGACCTAGAATGGAGAGTGAAATAGATAAAAAAGAATAAGTAGTAAATTTTTGATAAGTACTTTTATAATCATAGGTAGATGCTTTTTCTTTTATTTCTATGTTTTTTTCACCTTTAATTAATTCATCACAGCTTATCGAAAAAATATTAGAAATGCGTTCTATTAATTCCAAATCTGGAGCTAATACACCACATTCGTATCTACTTACTGTTTTATCTTAAACATTAAGTAGATCTCCCAATTCTTTTTGTGTCATTCCTTTTTCTTTTCTAAGCTTAGCAATAAAAGCACCTACTGTTTTTTTATCCATTGTTTCCTCTATATTTTGAAATATTTTAAAGAAAGAATGGTGAGAATACCACTCATCTATGTGAGAATTACTCTCATAATATGAGAAATGAATAATTATTAAGTAGTTAATGGTTATGAGAGCTGTAATTAAAATAGACGACAAGAATGTAAGCTGTTTATTTTAAAACGAATACAATTTCTTATCACTTAATCTATAAATTAAGAAAAAGGAATAAGAGATATGAAGAAATATACATTACCATTAATTATGTTGCTTTTATTTGAAGCTGTAGCAATTGCTTTATGGTTAACAAAGGATAATTTATTCTGTCTCTTTAATTTTAGTTATATTGGTTTTTCAATATCACTGGGAATGCTTCTTTTTATTAAGGAATATAAGCATGCTAGGAGAATAGTTCAGTTACTAGTTGGACTCTATATGTTATTTTATCTAGGGCTTATTTCTAATGAAAACATGCAGCTTGAAGGATTCTGGTATTATCTATTCTCTGGGGTTTTTGAGGCAGCTACAATTCATTATGCTGTTGCTAAGATATTCGGTCCTCTTGTCTTTGGAAGAGGCTGGTGTGGTTATGCCTGTTGGACTGCTATGGTACTTGATTTTCTACCATATAAGATTCCCCAAAGGAGTCGAAAGAGAATAGGATGGATTAGATACATCACTTTTCTTTTTTCCTTAATCTTTGTTTTTGCTTTATTTCTTACTCATGTAGACAATATAGAACGTATTATGTTCTATTCATTTATCATTGGAAATATTTTGTATTATGGGGTTGGAATTACATTGGCATTCCTCTTTAAAGATAATAGAGCTTTCTGTAAGTATATTTGTCCAATAACAGTATTCTTGAAACCAATGAGTTATTATTCTCTATTAAGAGTAAAGTGTGATAAAGAGAAATGTATTTCTTGTGGAAAATGCAAAAAAGTATGTCCAATGGATGTGGATGTTACAGATAACTCAAGAAAACGCAAAAATGGGACTGAATGCATTCTATGCTTAGAATGTGTTAAAGGTTGTCCGAAAAATGCTTTGTAATTGGATATGCTTTGTTACCAAAACAATCAATTTGGGTAACAAATTAGACTTATCTTTTTGTAAATGTATAACTAGCTTCAATACCCATAGTATGTATAGTTAAAGTTATAGTTGATTCATTAAAAAGTGTAAAACTGT
>CAZLYD010000028.1:3562-13231 GCA_964563815.1 uncultured Spirochaetaceae bacterium | reverse complement strand
GATAAATGAGGTGATAAATGAGGTGATAAATGAGGTGATAAATGAGGTGATAAATTTTCTTTTTCTAGAAAAAAAGGTAGCCATATCAAAACTATGACTACCTAGATATCTTACTTAATCATTAGCTTAAATATCCATTGCTACTTCATAAGCACGCCAAATTACAGAGCGTAGATTACCAACCTTTAATGCGTCACCAACAACATGTACCTTTTTATCTGTAACAAGAGGAGAAGGAATATAACCGACAGATGCGATTACAGAATCACATGCGATTTCGATTGTGCTACCATCCTTTTTTGTACAGATAATAGAACCATCTTTTACTTCCTTAAGACTTGTTTCTAAATAAACAGGAGTATTGTTAAGAGCAAACCACTCCCTAAGATATGAGCTATTAGCAAGACAAACGCCTTTTTGCTTAATAAGGTCATCTAAAGTTTCTACAATAATTGGTTTCTTTCCTTTTAGTGCTAGTTCATATGCTATTTCACAACCTGTAAGACCACCACCAATTACTGCTACCGTATCACCAACTTCTTTTTTACCATTAAGGAAATCACAAGCTTCAATTGTTTTTTCGAAACCTTTTATGCTCTTTATAAATCTAGGCTTTGAACCAGTTGCAATAACAAATTCGTCAGCTTTAATAGTTGAGAGATCTTTTACTTCTGTATTGAAATGAACTTCAATTTCATTCTTCTGCATCTCTCTTCTGTACCAAGAGAGGAGATCTCTTAGTTTTCCTTTGTACGATTCACTACTAGCAGGAATAAATGTTCCACCTAAGACATCACTCTTTTCGTAAATAACAGGATTGTGGCCACGCTTTTTGAGTGTTAAGGCTGTTTCCATACCACCAATACCACCACCGATAATTGCAACAGTTTTAGGTTTTTTCGTTCTTACAATCTTATGTTTATTCCATTGCATTGTTTCTGCATTAACAGCACATCTAGCAAGATGAAGAGAATCGCCAAGATCCTGGTCATTAGGAGCACCTTCGTAGTGACACATATTAAAGCATCCGTTGTGACATAAGATACAAGGCCTAATGTCTTCCTCTCTTCCTTCCATTAATTTTGTGACCCATTCCTGGTCTGCTAAGAATGGACGAGCAAAACCAGCTCCATCGATCTTTCCTTCTTTTATATAGGAGGAAGCAACTCTTACATCTAGTCTACCAGCAGCAACAACTGGAATATTAACGAATTTTTTTATGTGAGCACAATCGTCTAGATTACAGTTTTCAGGCATATAGATAGGTGGGTGAGCCCAATACCAAGCATCATATGTACCATTATCACAATTGAGCATATCGTAGCCTGCTTCTTCTAAATACTTAGCAGCCTTTTCACTCTCTTCCATATCTCTTCCAACTTCCTCATATTCTTCTCCTGGAAGAGCACCAGAGCGGAAGCCCTTAGTCTTAGAAAGAACTGAATATCTAAGAGAGACAGGGAAATCCTTACCACAAGCTTCTTTAATTGCTTTTACAATTTCAACAGCAAAGCGGTATCTATTTTCGAAGCTTCCACCATACTCATCGTTACGTTTATTGACATATTTGAGTGTGAATTGGTCTAGTAGGTATCCTTCGTGAACTGCATGAACCTCTACGCCATCAACACCAGCTTCTTTAAGAAGTTTAGCACTCTCTGCAAAAGCATAGACCATATAATCAATCTCTTTTTTTGTCATTTCTCTACTAGGCACTTTATCTGACCATCTATTTGGAGAAGGCGAAGCAGATGCGGTAATTTTATCAAGATTCATAAAAGGTTTTGATACAACATTTAAAACTGGATTTGTATAAAGCATTTCCATCATCTTGGAAATAGTAAAGGAACGGCCAAAACCAGCAGTAAGCTGAACAAAAAGCTTAGCTCCAGTCTTATGAAACTCTGGCATCCATTCTTTTAATTTTTTATACATTCCTTTGTTTTTGTGTAGCCATTGTCCGAACATAGGATTATAGACTGGCTGGCATCCTGGTAGAACAAGGCCTGCATTGTTTTCTGCTACCTTCATGATGAATTTAGCGCCATCCTTGTCAAAATGGTTCTTCTCCATCCATCCAAACAAATCTGTTCCACCCATACTTGTTAATACAATTCTGTTTTTAATCTCACAGTTTCCAATTTTCCATGGTGTAAATAGAGGTTCTAGTTTACTGTCCATTCTTTCCTCCTAAGTTTTGTCACTTTTAATTATACAATAAATAGGATGATAGTAGTTATTTTTTTATCCTTTGTATTCTTAAAGAAATTATCGTTATTTTTATAATAATGAAAGCAAATAATTCATTTTATAATCACAAAATATTTGAAGAAAAGAGCTTTTCTATATTTATTTTTGACCTATTCTTTTTCATCATAAACTAGTTTATAGATCGAGTAATCGGTTAAAATACAGGAAAATAAAAAAGATAAAAGATGTTTTAACAGCACTATCTACATTGATTCTTTCTAATCTTATTAAGGAAGAATCAATTGTTACAGCTAATAAAGAGGAAGTAAACGCCTTTTTAGATATTAGTCAGGATAGACTTGTTAATGCAAAAGTTTCAGTTTCTTGTTATGGCGAAAAGTAATCTGATAGTTGAAATGATAATAATTCTATTTAATACTCCTAACTTGGATTAATAGTATCATCATTAATACTAGCGGTAGTACAGTTTAAGCAATAGATTGAAGAGTTGATACTGGTAAAGATATATATGTAACTGTTAATAGCAGTGACGATGCTACTTTTATATAAAGCAATTGACAGTAGTTATCTTCTATCTACTTCTTAAACGATAATAAGTTGTAGTAATAAAGCGCAAAAGATATTAAAGCTGGAAAAGGTTAAGAGCTGCAATATGTAATGTTATAGCTCTAGTGTCATTGAAGAATTTAAAAGTCGAAAAAGCAACACCTGAGAATGTAAGAGTAATAGCATTTGATCGTTATCAATTTTTGCTCAATATACGGATTCATTAATATGCTTGATATAGGAATGAAAGTTGGAAGAATAATAAACAAAAAGATTATAAAAGATTATTTTGTTCATTTATTTATAGCTACTTTAATTATATTTAAACGAGAATCTAGTTGAAAATAATAGAAATAATAATTATTGAACAATTTGATTAATAATTCTTTATGTGAAAGAGAATAAAGTAAATATAATTAAATTTTGTTGCATTTATCTCTATCCCGCGCATATAATTTTTCAAAAGTGGAGTAAAATTGAAATACTTACCAATTAAATACGAATTAAAATTTTCTGAAAGACCGTATTATCGTAATCCTCCTTCTTTTGTATTTAGAAGCGTAATTGGTCTATCTTTAAGACAAATAACATGTGCTTTAAAAAGACAGAAAAGCTGTACAGACTGTATTTGTCGTGATACCTGTATTTATTCAATCTTTTTCGAATCAAATATTGGAAAAGAAACTAACGCTTTAGCCGGTAGAGATAAGGGGTCTCATCCATTTGTCATTGATTTATTAGATACTACAGATGAAAGTGCAACTCTTCAAATAACATTTATTGGTAAAGCAATTAATTATATTCCTTATATTAATGTAGCATTAGAGGAAGCAGGAAAGAGAGGAATTGGTAAAAATAGAACACCTTTTGAAATAATTTCAATTACTTCTGTTTTTGGTGAATTCACTCCTTCTTTATCAGAACTCTCTAAAAAATATTTAGTTTGGCCTTCTAACAATAATAAAAGGAGTCCAAAAAGAATAAATCTTGTTACTCCTTGTAGAATAAAAGAAGAGGGTAAATATATATCACAAATAAATTTGAATTCATTATTAGTAGCAATAATGAGACGAATGACTATTTTAGAGGAAATGTTTGGTGAGAATAGTGAAATAGAATCATTAAGTCTAATCGATGATTATGTTTCAACTCCATTTAATCAAAGATGGGTAGAAAAAACATATTATTCATCAAGACAAAAGACAACTATGAAACTAGGCGGAGTAGTAGGCTCTATTTTGATTGAGTCAGAATTACAAAATGAAATATTGAATTACGTCGAAGCCATGGAACTCTTTCATTGTGGGAAGAATATAAGCTTTGGACTCGGGAAAATTGAGGTGGATTATTAATGGAAGACAAAAATATTCAGTATGAAGTAGCTCTTGCTGCTCTTTTACATGATATTGGTAAATTTAAACAACGAGCATATGGTGGAATTGAGGATAACCTAAGAGATGAAGTAAGAAGAATGGAAGGAAGTATTCTTCCACCTAGATATGGGGATTATACACATCGCCATGCTCTTTGGACCTATGATTTCTTTATCTCAGATTTAAAACGTATTATTGATAAACCAGAAGCTTCTAGTTTTATTAGTAACTTAAAATATGAAAAAATAGGACGATGGGCATCTCGTCATCATAATCCTTCAGCTTCTGATAAATATGAAAAAGTAATAGAAAAAGCAGATAAATGTTCTGCTGCGATTGATAGAAGTAAGGATCAAAAAAAACATCAAAAGGGTGATTACCTGATAGACCCACTATACTCTATTTTTTCTTCTATTACACTAGGTAATCAAAATAATGATAATCATTATTCCTATGAATTAAAGGAGTTGGGTAAAGGTAAGGATTGTTTTCCAAATAGGGGAAATATAGAGCTATCTCCAGAAAAATACAGAAATCTGTATGATTCTTTTCTTGCAAAATTAGAAGATTCAATTATCAATATTAATAATTGGGAAACGTTAATTAGAAAAATAAAAGAACTACTTTTTGAATATACTTGGTGTATTCCTTCTGCAACTAATACTTATCAATGCGATATTTCTCTGTATGACCACTCTATTACGACATTAGCTATTGCAATTGCTTTGATTAATAATAACGAAGGTGAAGAGGACGTAAGGATTTGTGCTTTTGGACCATCTGGAATTCAAAAATTTATTTTCCAAAGTAAATATGCTTCTTTTAAAGGTGCTGCAAAAATCTTTAGGGGAAGAAGTTTTATTGTATCTATTCTACCTACAGTATTTGAAAAGCTTGTCTGTGATGAATTAGGAATAATTCCGTTTGTCGACTTAATGGATGCTGGTGGTAATATTACGATGATTCTTCCTTCTTCAAATGGTGAAGAGATAGTTAATAAACTTAAGAAAATTGAAAAGAGAATCGAAAAGTTCTTACTTGAAAAATACCACTCAACTCTTTCTATTGTATTAGATTATTCAATTGTTACAAGGGTTGAGGAATTTTCTAGAGGTCGTTTTATGGATCTCTATAAAGAGATCGGAAAAAAGCTTTCAGAAAAAAAGAATAAGAAGTTTTTATCTGCTTTAGAGGATTACAGTGCATTTATCGATAACGATGTGCAAAGTAGTAAAGTATGTGAAGCTTGTGGTAAGCATAGTGCTGATGGAGAGGAATTCTGTTCTTTGTGTAAAGGTCAGGAAAGAATCGGTGGTGATATACCAAATAAGTTTTTTTTAAGAATAAATAGCAGTGATAAGAGAGGATATGAAATACTTCCTAACTATTATTTGTCTTTTACTGATGATGAAAACTTAGGAGATATTGAAAGCCAATACTGGAATTTAGAAAAAGGTGAAATATCATCATATCCTAAGTGGCGACTAAATAACTACACTCCTTCAGAAATGGACTTTAAAGACATTTCAAAAAAAGCGGTAGGTGCTGATGGTTACGGAAAACCTTTCCTTAGTTATATAAAAATTGATGTCGATTCATTGGGAAGAATTATACAGAGTGGTATAAAAAAGGAAGAGTATTCTGTATCTCGTTTTGCTACATTATCTCGTTCTTTACATCACTTTTTTAACATGTATGTATATGATAAGTTGAAGCAAGAATATCCATATACGTACACAGTTCTTTCTGGTGGAGATGATTTATTTGTCATAATGCCTTGGAATAAAGCACTAAAATTCATTGATGAATTGAAAAATGATTTTTCGTCCTTTGTTGCAAGTAATAAAGAACTTCATTTTTCTTGTGGTGTTGTTATTGCTAAAGATACAGAACCTTTTGCTCTAGTTAATGAGAGAGCGAATATCGCACTAGATGAAGAAGCAAAAGAGATGGATGGTAAGAATGCTATTTCATACTTTGGAGTAACATTTAAATTGGATGAGCTGGATAAATTTATTTCTGATTATAAATGTTTAAAAGAAAGGATTCAGAGAGAAGAAGACACTGAGAAAAAACCTTACTCTATGAGTTTTATTTATCGACTATATCAACACTTAGAGACAATTCTTTCAGAAGAAACTGAAGCTAATAAACCATTTAGATATAGTGCATATTCAAAGATTTATTACGATATTGCTCGTAACATCGTTGCACCTGTAGGGAGAGAAGATGAATACAATGAGGCAATTAAATTCATAATAGATAGAATTGGGGAAAATGATCCAAATAAGCTAAAGCTATTTAGGCTCATGCTTATTCAAGCAATGTATGAATCAAGAAAAACAAATATTGAGGAGAATTAGAAGATGGCAATTAAATTAACAAAAGAACTGTTAGATTCCGAGGCTAAAAATCTTGCAGTTTTGTTAACGCTCGGAAATGAAGACAAAGAGACATCGTCAAATCAAATTAGAAAGTTTTATAATGATTTTTTGTTATTAAAGGCAAAATCAGATAATAATGATGACGAAACGTATTTTAAAGAAAAAATATTACCACTGATATTATTTTCAAAAGCAAAGATTTATTATGCTTTGGGACGTGGAACAATAACCACAACATTCGCCAATCAAGTAACAACTAAAATTTCGAATATAGAAACAAAAGAGGACTTTGATAATTTTATTCTTTTTTATCAGGCTTTTATTGGTTTTTTTACTTATGAAAAAGAGCGTTTGAAAAGAGAAGCTACAGAAAATCGAAATCAAAATCGAAATAATAACCCAAGAAGATATTAAACAATAAAAGGAGATAAAGTATGAGTTTAAATATAGTTGAAGTAAAAGGAAAAATTAGATTAGAAACAGGTCTTCATATTGGAGCTGGTAATGATGATATCCATATTGGGGGAATTGATAATTCGGTTGTAAAAGATAAAGATGGTTTTCCTTATATTCCAGGCTCTTCTTTAAAGGGTAAAATTAGGTCTCTTTTAGAGCTTTATTACGGCTTATGTCTAGGTGGTAATTCATCAAAATATGATATAGATAGAGATGACAATACTATTCCAATCATGTTTGGTGATACTACTGATTTTGGAGGAGTAACAAGATTACTATTTAGGGACTGTTTCCTTTCAAATGCTACTAAAACAAAACTTCTGGAAAAAAATATTCTTGCAACAGAATCAAAATCAGAGAACACGATTAATAGGTTGAAAGGCAAGGCTGAGCATCCGAGAAATACAGAAAGAGCTATTGCTGGTTTAGAGTTTGATTATGAAATAATTGTAAGAGTTTTAGATGGTGACGATGAAGCAAAATTCAAAGAAATTCTTAGTAAAGGAATGAAACTTCTAGAACAAGATGCACTAGGTGGAAGTGGAAGTAGAGGGTATGGGAAGATTAAATTTATCGACTCTACTTGGAATGGAGAAGAATTTGAGATTATAAAATGATTAAAAGAATAGTGCTTAATCCAAAAACACCATTTACTGAATTGTTTTCTGCTGACCAAATTTGGGGACAGTTTATTTGGGCTATCTCCGATTTAGAAGGAGAAGAGAAAGCTAGTGAAGTGGTCGAAAAGTATAAAGAGAATCCACCAATTCTTTTTTCTTCATTAATGCTTGATGGCTATCTAATTAAGCCTTGTTATTCGAATTCTCGTATCGATACAAGTACAGAAAAAGGAAAACACAATAAGAAATGTAATTGGCTTTCTTATGAAGATTTTTATTCTTTCCAGAAAAATGCTGATTCCTTATCTAATAAAGAATTAGATATTTCTTCAAACAGTTTTATAGAACAGAATAATGAAATTCGTGTTTCATTAAGAGGAAAATTCATAGAAGGTAAAGAAAAAAATGAGCTAGTTAATAAGTTTTACCTTTCTTCTAAAAAGAAGCTTGTAATCTATGTAGATATTAAAAATGAAGAATTTAGGAGTTTATTGGAGGAAAAAGTCATAGAGTATTGGAATACAACAGGACTAGGTGGAGATAAAAATATCGGAAGGGGTCAGTTTGATATTTCAATTGAAGACTTGTCTGAAACTGAAGGTAATATTTTTAATTATAAGAGTGATGGTACTTTTGTATCTCTATCTGAAACTTTCGGCAATGGTATTATCCCTCTTGAATACTCAATAGATGTTTATTCTGGAATAGCAAGTAGAACAAGCAGGTTTAGAAAAAAACCTATAATTAGGTTCCTTAAAGGTTCTCTTTTTAGTAGAGAAAGCGAAAAAGGAACAATTATCAAAAGTATAGATGAAGATACTTCTGTATATTCTTATGGATATGCTTTTCCTGTTGAAGTAACAATATAAGGAACTAGTAAATGGTTAAAAACTATAATGTCGAATTAGATGTTATTACACCTGTTATCATTAATAATGGTGAGACATATGATTTTTGGGAATATATACCACTACCAGAAAAGGCGGGAATTAAAAACGAAGAAAGAATTGATTTACCACTCATTAGGAAGGTTTTATTTCCCTCGATAGAGACGTTTTTAGAAAAACTAACGCCATCTGAAATGAACATGTTTATTAAGTCAGCTTCTGATGCGGTCTGTAGTAACAATAACTCTGTTCTTTTAAAAAGAAGAGAGGAGATTCTTAACAAAATAGATAAAGATACTACCTTTAAAGGAAGATTTCTCCCTGACGCTTTTAAAGATTTATATTATAAGCCTAATTTGAAAGTAGATAAAATATGTACTCTACCTCTTAGCGGTGCAACATATATTCCAGGTTCCTCAATTAAAGGTTCTATTAGAACTGCTTTTCTTGAAGCTCTTAGAAAAGAAAAGGGATTAGATCATTGGAGGAATGCTAATAACTACAATTCTCCTAGACAAGATTTTAAAGGTGCTAGAAACTTTGAAATGGAAGTTATCAATGGTAGTGATAGGTTTAAGATAGATGATGATCCTTTTAAGTATCTTAAGGTTTCAGATTTCAATTTTGAAAAAGTAGATAAAGTTACCTATATAGGAAAAGTGATAGCAGATATGCCTATTTATAGTGCAATGACGAATTCTTATATATATGGTGGAAAAAGAGTAACAGCAAAAGGAACAATTTCGCTCGATAATGATAATAGATTTTTTAGAGGTTTAAAACTTAAGAGTATCTTTTCAAGAGTTAATGATTTCTATTTGGATAATTATAATAGTTTGGTTGAAAAAAATAGCATTTCAACAGTTTTGATGAAGGCTGCGCATAATAGAATAAATAATGAATACAATAAAGGTGATGCTTATGTTATTAGATTGGGACATTATATAGGTATTCAAAACTATACATTTAATGTTAATCAACTCAATCCACCGCAAAAAGCAACTAAAGATATAAACATCAAAGGTGGAAAAACTAAGACAATTGAGGGTGGTGTAATTCCTGGAATTTGTTTAATGAAAATAATGGGTGAGGATAATGAATAAGATGTATACACTAGTTTCTCTTTTAGGAACGGGAAATATGGTTGCAGGAAGATATATTCCGACTAATTATTGTTTTCTTGGTGATAATA
>CAZLYD010000028.1:0-3462 GCA_964563815.1 uncultured Spirochaetaceae bacterium | reverse complement strand
AATATGGTTGCAGGAAGATATATTCCGACTAATTATTGTTTTCTTGGTGATAATAATCAGTATTCTTCTTCTCTGTTTGTTGAAGCAATACTTCAAAAGTATAAAGGACAAATTGATAAAGCAATAATAATCGGAACAAATAAGTCTTATTGGGATGCTTTATTGGAGGGTGTTCCTAATATTGATATTCTTTGGGAAGATATTTGTCACAAAAGAGAAAACGGTAGTTTAGAAGAAAAAGACTTGAGAATAATAGAAGAAAAGCTATTTGAGCAATATCAATTTCCTTTTTCTTTAATAATGCATGATTCAGATTTCAATGGGCATTACCAACATGTTATTGATTCTTATTCAAAAATACAAACCGAGATAAAAAAGGAGACAAAGGTTTTACTTGATATTACTTCGGGCTTACGTTATATGCCTCTTCTTGCATATAACAGTATTGAAATGTATGGTTCAAGTGTAGGCTTATGCTTAGATGATGTAACTATTATTTACGGTGAATATATTAAAGAAAAAGATATGGGTTTCGTAAGGGATGTATCAAAGGTTTGGAGAACTCAGGAAATAAATAAGCAAATTTATAATTTTGATCATTCTTTTAATGGAAAAGAACTAGCTACTACTTTAAGAAGCTTCAATGAGACCAAACTTGCAGATTGGATTCGTGATTTTACTGAAATAGTTCAATTTAATTATGTGATGAGATGTGAAAATATTCTTAGAAAACTTAATAATCTTCTTGATAGAGATTACAAAGATATTAATGAAAAGAGTGAGGAAGTTAAGAGGGTTATTTCTATACTACGAGAATTGATAAGTGGAATTGATTTTACGAATAGGGAACTGAGCTACTATCTTATGAGGTTTTCAGAAATCATGAATCGTAGAAAGCTAAGTACTCAAGCTTTGATTTCCTTAAGAGAAGCTGTATATACATGTTTTTTTGAAAAAAACATGCCTGAATATGTTGAAAATTATATAAGTCTCGATGATTTAAAAAGAAAAGATAAATATATGGCATTTGAAGAGGATTGCAGAGCTTGTTGTATTCTTGGTGATATTAAAAAACTTAATGCTATAAGAAATAATATTGCACATGGTGGACTTGATGAGGAAACAGTTTCTGGAGAAATTGATTATGATAAGTATTATAGTTCTGCTAAGAAGGCAATGGATATCATAAGAAGATGAATAAGTGTTATTGGTTATTAAATCATCCTCCAGTTCAAGCACAGATTGATGATTTAAAAGCAAATTATAATGTAGTAGAAATACTCTTTCCGCCAAAGGATGTTGAAGGTAGGTGGGGTAGTGTGCCAACAACAAAAGAAATAGAGCGAGAGTTTTTTATACCTTTTGAAGAATGGTTTTCTACTATAGATAAAGAAGATGTTGCTGTCATTCAAGGGGAGCCTACGGCTTCTTATGCTTTAATTACAACTCTGATTGAGAGGGGCATTAAGGTATTGGCTGGAATAACTGAAAGAAAATCCTGTGAAACAACAGTTGATGGCAGGGTTATTAAAACTAGTACTTTTGAGCATGTATGCTTTAGAGAATATAAAAAATGAGGAGGTTTTTTGTCCGTAATTTATATTACATCTAATAATGGTACAATTTCAGATAAAGATGGTCTCTTATATTATGATGATTATAAGGGTAATATTACAAAGTTAATTCCTGGTAAAGTTAATCAACTCATGATTTTTGGTAAAACAAATATCACTAGTGGTGCGTTTAGTCTTTTCTTTAAGTACCAGATAGATGTTTCTTTTTTTAATAAAATAGGACAAAACCTTGGAAAGCTTTTTTATTCTGAGAAAAAGAATACTGTACTAAGGCATAGGCAGCATTTGATATGTGCTGATAATGATTTTTCTACATCTATAGCGAAGGATATAGTAAGAGGTAAACTACATAATCAATATCTTTTTCTTCAGAGAATTGGAAGAAAAACGGGAGATCCAAATAAAAGAATAAAAAAAGCATTAGATAATATGAACTGGATTCGTAACAGGTTAGAAAGGGCAGAAACGGTTCAAGAGGTTAGGGGATATGAAGGGGATGGCTCAAAAATATATTTTTCATGTCTTGGTCTAAATATTAAATCTAATTGGACAGCCTTTACTAACAGGACTAAAAATCCACCACTTGACCCAGTGAATGCTGTGTTAAGCTTTCTTTATACTGTTTTAGCAAATAGAATAAGTGGATATGTTTTTAGTTCTGGCTTGGATGCAGGAATAGGAACATTACATTCAGTAACATATGGTCGTGAATCCTTGGTTTTTGATCTAATTGAAGAGTTCAGAACTCCAATAGTTGATACTCTAACTTGTGCTCTTTTTAACATGCTTGTATTGAAAAAAGAGCACTTTCATAGAGAAACAATTAATGATTATCTAACAGATGATGTGATGTTAGAACAGTTTACTACTTCTGATTATCAAGAAGCAGTTTTGTTAACAGAAGAGGGAAAGAAAAGAGTATTAGAACAATTTGAAAGAAAGATGAGTGAGAAACATAACTATCCATTACTAAGTGATGTTATTTCTTATGATAAAATATTACAGGAACAGATTAAGCTTTATAAGCAGGTTATAGCGGGAACGATGGACCATTATCTTCCCTTGATTGTTACATAATGAAGTATATTATTTGTTACGATATTTCGAGTGCTAAGAGATTAGTAAAGATTGCAAAAAAATTAGAGCAAAATGGTTTTAGAGTTCAGAAATCATTCTTCTCTTGTACTTTAAATATCGATGAAATTAATTTACTTAAGAATGAACTAGTAAAAACAATAGAGCTAGAGAAAGATAAACTAGCAATTTATCCAATTTGTGATAAATGTGTTTCAAATGGGTATTACATTGGATGTAATGCATCAGATTTTTTTGATAAGGATTATTTTATACTGTAATGCTAAATACTGATTATTACTTATTTGTTTATGATATTCATGAATCAAAAACTATATCTAAAATAGTAAAAAGATTGGAATTAATTAATTCTATGCGTATCCAGAAATCAATTTTTGAGATTCAAGGTTCACTATCAGAAGTAGAAGCTTTAATAAAAGATGTTGAGAAAATCGTTGATACCCAAACTGATAAGATTGCTATTATACCTCTTTGCGATAAAGACTATATAAATGTTCGTTTTTATGGTCTGATGTCTAGACAACCAAGACAATTACCAAAATACTACGTTTTATGATTCGCGAACCTAAAAAAGGCTTTCAAATGTAAAAAAACTACTTAGGTTGGCGAATTACAATAATGTATTATAACAAAATGAAATACTTCAATAGTTGATTCTTTTGATAGAAACATTTATAATTTCACAAATATAGGAATCAAAGTGTCTGCGAAAAAGTAATTATAATTCTTTAATGCGTAACTATATAATAATAGTTAAGTATTTATGAATTGACCTGTAAAAAGGGATTAAGAC
>CAZLYD010000027.1:0-15042 GCA_964563815.1 uncultured Spirochaetaceae bacterium | reverse complement strand
CCTATCTTCTCTATATTTTAATATTCCTGCTCCTGCCATATTATTATTAAAGGATAAAGTCTCTCTCGCCTTAAACATAACATTAGACTGAACCTTAATCCTCTTCTCATCACAATGCGGATGCCAACTGTATTTTTTTTGCTCTTCTGGGTTCGTAATTATTTTATCTATCTGCAAATATCCCCAAATCACTTGCAAATCATTATCACTATAAAAGTCTCCTGTTTTCTTTATATATTGATACTTGCCATCTACAAACTTAACTTTATGATAATTTCCAAAAAACAAAAATAGATCTCCGGGTTCTACCTTCACTCTATCTATCAAATAAGTTGCCGAGGAATTTATCTGTCCAAAAATAGGACACCATCCATCAATCGGTGTTTTTCTTCTATCGCTCGATAAATCCGGATCAATATGACAAGTTGGGATTCCTTTATATTTTAAGTCTTCCAATATTTTTGTATATGACTGTCCCCGATATGCTAAGGCATCATATGTATCCTTATCATTTGAAGGAATCGGAAATGATACTAAAGTTCCATCCTCCATTATGGGACTTACAATACCTCCATTCGCAGAATCAAATCCTTTTCTACTTAAGATTATTTTCATTACACCATCTCCAATCTCAAAACTTTTTCACTTCACAATGCTTATAGTTCTCTTTATCGGTTGATTTGGAAAATTCATAAAATCAAGTGATGTTTTAGCAAATTCTTCTCCATTCTCGGACAATGTGATAGTAATATATACCAAATCTTTTCCTTCGATATCTGTAACATAAAACACAGCTCCATTCTCCATATCACAAACAAATTTTACAAGTCCGTAATCTTTCAGATAATCTACATACCGCATGGTCACATCAAATTCTGTACTGATACCTCCATCAACCATGCCAATTGTAAGCACTCCATTGTGTATACTCTCTACTCGATTATGAAATCCCAAAAGATTATCTATTTTTCAGCGGATTACTTTTCTTATCTGATACGTAAAACAATTCTGGAATTACCACAGAAATATTTACTGATACTTCATTCTTCCACAGCACCGCCTCAAACGGCACACCACTTTTCAATATTCCCTGCGCATAGCCCAAGTTATCCTGCGATACACATTCCGTATGATTACATATCAGAAACCCACTACTTGCCTGATAAAATGCAGAATCTCCTTCAACATCAAACTGTTCAAACTCAGTTCTTTTGGCTGTATATATGTACTCACTGTCACTTAGCTCTATGTCATTTACAATAGATAGTGCTTTGATAAAAGCTATAATAAGTGAAGCAGAGGAAGAAATACCACCCGATGGTAAAATTACTATATAAGAGTCTCTTCAATCTGTACTTTTCACTAATAAGCTTAGCTCCTCTTATATAATCGACCAGTCACCCCTTCCCTTTTTGGGAATATTAGAAAGAGAAAACTTCACAATTGATGGAAAATTTAACGATACTGGTTCCATTTTCGTACTATTAGATTCAAGAAAAGAAAAATGAACTCCATCATCTAGAATAGGTCCATTTTGGTAATCAATATGGGCACCGATAGGACAGGCTCTATAAGGACAAAAGACAGAAAGAGGCTCCTTTTTATATAGCTTGAAAAAACCCTTCTTCGCTTGTAATTTTAATCCTTACAATACAAATCTCTTGTATATACCTTCTCCATTACATCTTCTATTTCTTCTGAATAACGATTAGCAATAATAATATCTGAGATCTCTTTAAACTCATTTAAGTCTCTAATTACACGACTATTAAAGAAACGCTCATCCTTCATCATTGGTTCGTATATAACACATTCAATACCCTTTGCCTTAATCCTCTTCATTACGCCTTGAATAGAGGATTGTCTAAAGTTATCTGAACCACTTTTCATCGTTAAGCGATAAACACCAACAATATTTGGTTTTTTATCTATTATTTGGTCAGCTATGAAATCCTTTCTTGTAGAGTTTGCTCTAACGATAGCTGAGATAATGTTTTGAGGAACATCTGAATAGTTTGCAAGTAATTGCTTTGTATCCTTGGGTAAACAATATCCGCCGTATCCGAAAGATGGATTATTATAAAAATCACCAATTCTAGGATCTAAGCTTACTCCATCAATTATTGCTTTACTGTCCAACCCTCTTACCTGTGCATATGTATCTAATTCATTAAAGAATGAGACGCGAAGTGCTAGATAAGTGTTTGCAAAAAGCTTAACAGCCTCTGCTTCTGTTGTATCCATATACCTAATTGGAATGTCTTTTTTTATTGCACCCTCTGACAATAATAAAGCAAATGCTTCTGCTCTGTTTTTAAGGAAGCTATTATCTAAATCATAACCAACAATAATTCTTGAAGGATATAGGTTATCATATAAAGCTCTACCTTCTCTCAAGAATTCAGGAGAAAAGAGAATATTTGCTTTCGAATACTTTTCTCTAATTAGCTTAGTAAAGCCAACAGGTACTGTTGATTTAATTACCATAGTTGCATCAGGGTTGACAAGAATAACCTCTTTAATAACCTCTTCAACAGTACTTGTGTTAAAAAAATTCAATCTTTCATCATAGTTAGTTGGAGTTGAAATAATAACAAAATCAGCATCCCTATAAGCAGATTCGGAGGATGTAGTAGCTTTTAAATCAAGTTCTTTTGTAGAAAGAAATTCTGTTATTTCCCTATCTATAATAGGACTCTTTTTATTATTAATCATATCGACCTTATTCTGTACAAGGTCTGTAGCAATTACACTATTATGCTGAGAAAGCAAAACAGCCAAGGAAAGCCCGACATAACCGGTTCCAGCAACAGCAATCTTCATTTATACTCCTCTGTTGTTTTCTGTTCCTATGGTGTCTCCTATGGCAACTAGAAAAAGGGATTCTCTTTTATTCAGCACGCAACTGAAGAGAAATAAACATAAATGACTTTATCTAAAGAATAATTCTTAATCAAGGATAAAGCTAAATATTATAGAATTCTTTATACCACTTAGCGAATTTTCCTAAGCCCTCTCTTAGCGTTGTATTTGGTTTAAATCCAAAATCACGCTCTAAAGCTAGAGTATCTGCAAATGTAACCTCAACATCTCCCGGTTGCATTGCTACTAATTCTTTATGAGAGTCAAAATCAAAATCCTTATCTAAAACACCAGCCTTAACAAGCTCTTGTGAAAGAATCTCTACAAAATCAAGAAGGTTCTCAGGGTGATTATTTCCAATATTATAGAGAGCATAAGGAACAAGACTTGTTCCATCTTCGCCCTTCTTTATTTCTGGAGCACATTCACTAACAAGAACGATACCCTTTACTATATCACTAATATAAGTAAAATCACGCTTGCAATTACCGTAATTGAATATTTTAATCCTTTCACCCTTTATTAGCTTATTCGTAAAACTAAAATAAGCCATATCTGGTCTACCGGCAGGCCCATATACAGTAAAAAATCTTAATCCAGTTGATGGAATATTATATAGCTTACTATATGAATGTGCTAAAAGCTCATTACTCTTTTTTGTAGCAGCATATAAGGAAACAGGATTATCAACCTTATCATCTGTTGAATATGGAACCTTTTTATTAGAGCCATAGACAGAAGAGGATGAAGCATATACTAAATGCTTAACTGGAAAATGCCTACAGGCTTCAAGTATATTATAAAAACCAATAATATTTGATTCTATATACACATCTGGATTTGTAATTGAATATCTTACACCTGCTTGAGCTGCTAAATTAACAACAATAGAAAAGTGATACTTTTCAAAGAGAGAAAAAACTAACTCCTTATCAGCAATATTACCTTTAATAAAAGTAAAGCTACCGCCAACCTTTTCAAGTTCCTTCAATCTATACTCTTTTAATGAAATGTCATAGTAATCATTACAATTATCTAATCCAACTACTACAGAAGAGGGAAAAGAAAGAAGTAACTCTTTTACGAGATTAGAACCAATAAAACCAGCAGCACCTGTAACAAGAATAGTACTACTATTTAAATCAATATTTCTCTTTTTCATAACTATAAAAGCATAAAGCTTATATCGTCCCCCAAAATTTTAAGTAGTATATAATTCGATGATAAATTAATTAAGAGAAAAAGATAAATTTTAGAAAAAAGAAAGAGGAAAGTACTTTCTTTAGAGAATATTAATATATTGAATTTTTATTCCTTTATAGGATTTAAATTTTGGCTTTTATTTATATAAATGCCCTCTAAAAGACTATAGAGGGCAAATTATCCTACTCTTTATTATAAACCAAATAAAAGAGAAGCAGAATCATCATCTATGAATAAATTCCAATCCGGATGAGTCTTAAGTATTGTTGCAGGAATTGTGTTACTTACCTTTTTAGTAATAGTGTTAAAAATTGCTTTAGCCTTAACAGAATGAGGAGCAACAGTTACAATATGACGAGCCTTCATTATTTCTCTTACAGTCATTGAAATTGCCCTTTCAGGAACATCCTCTATTGTTTCAAACCATCCTTCGCCTACCTGCTGTTTTCTACATTTTTCATCTAGAACAACAACCTTATATGCTTCTTCACTATCAAAATCAGCAGGAGGATCATTGAATGCAATATGACCATTTTCGCCTATTCCAATTATACCAACATCAATAATATCAGAGCGTAATTCTCTAGTTAATTCTGCAATATTATTTTCAATGTTTCCTTCTCCTGAAACAAAATATGCTTTCTTTAAGGGAACACGAGAAACAAATCTTTCTTTTAAATATTTTCTAAATGAAGCAATATGTGACTCAGAAAGAGCTACATATTCATCAAGATGGAACATTTCGACCTTATCCCACTCAATTGTTTTAATTTGAATCAATGCTTCAAACATTTCAAATTGACTAGAACCAGTTGAAACAACTATACGCGCCTTTCCTCTTTCTTTAATCGCAGCTTCAATTAATGAAGCAACCTTTTCAGCACTTCTCTTTCCATTAATAATAGCATTTTCAGATACAGTAATTTTTATATTCATACCTTACTCCTATTTAAAAGTTTTCCATTAATTAACACATCTATTATGTTTAAGTCTTTATCAATGAAGACAATATCTGCTTTTTTATTTTCTTCAATACTTCCTATTTCTTTATCCATACTTATAGTTTTTGCTGGATAAAGAGAAAGATATTTTGATGCTTCAACTATCTCTATTTTCATGATGGATACCAATGTTTTTAGCATTCTTATTCCTGTTGCAACTGAGCCAGCAAAGCACGTTCTATCTAACATTTTTGCTATCCCATCTTCAATAATTACTTCTGTACCATCTTTTTTACTTCCCAATATTGATGGGCCATCACTCATTCCAGCGCCTCTCATACTATCAGAGCATGCAATGATTCTATCGTGACGCTTAAAGCGGAAGATGTATCTTAAGAGATCTGGCGGAAGATGCATACCATCACAGATGAGTTCTACATATAAATCATCAAGCAAATATCCACTCTCAATTGCGCCCAATACTCTAAAACCACCAACTCGCCTTATTCCACTCATTCCACTATAAAAATGAGTTAGCTCTCTTAGTCCCATATCATATTGCTCTGATATCTCATCGTATGTTGCTTCCGTATGACCAGCAGAAGCTAGAATACCATTTTGTGTAATAAAGGAAACAAAATCCTTTGCTCCTTCTAATTCAGGAGCATATGTCCACCTTTTAATTAAGCCTTCACCCTTTTCTATTATTTTTGAATAATGTTTTTTATCTGGCTTACGAATGTATCTAGGGTCTTGTGCACCTTTTTCATTTAAAGAAAAATAAGGACCTTCAAGATGTATACCTCCAACCCTTGCGCCTTCATACTTGCTTTTTTTAACTTCCTTTACGTTATCAATGAAAAGAAATAGATCTTCGTCACTAGAAGAAAGAGATGTTGGTAAGACTGTTGTTGTCCCATATTTCGCATGACTCTTTAGTGCATTTAAAATATCTAGAGTCGAGCCATCCATAAAATCAAAGCCACCACTACCATGAGTGTGCGTATCAACAAACCCAGGGAGCAAGGTTAGAAAGGAAGCATCATATACCTCTTCACCCTTTTCCTCTTTTAAATTCTTTCCTATTTCTTTAATAAAAGAATCCTTAATCCTAATATCTACGGCTTCATAACGATCTAATAAAACAACATTGCCATTTTTTATAAGCATATATTATCACCCAATTTAATTATCTTTAGAAAGTCTCTTAATATATGAAAAGGATCCTTCACAGGAAGAGCAACGAAACGAGAAGAAGGAGAACCATCTCGTTCTCTTATCTGGTCCCATTCACCATTAGAGCGAGAAGGAAAAATTGAAAAAGCATATTCCTTTGTCATTTTATAATAAGAGAGAAAAGAACTATCTTTTGTCAAAGAATAGAGCTTAAGAAATAGATAAAGCATCTCACTATGAGGCCACCACAGCTTCATATCCCATGTATTCTTTACTAATTTTTCATATTCTGTATTGTTACTATGCCCAATGGGTTCACCACCATCCATGTCAACAAAACGAAATAAACCGCCCCTCTCTTTGTCCCATCCTAGCTCTGTCGTTTTTTTACAAATAGAAGAAATGAGAGGAAGAAAAGAAGAAAGAGAATTATCATTTTCCATCTGTTCTATCCAAAAGATAGCATCTTCAAGAGTGTGTCCAGGATTAATATGACGCGTCAGTAGATTCTCTTCATCCTTAATTATGGAAACGTATTCTCTTATTAAATTTCTCTCTCTATCTAAATGCTTATTAAAGATAGATAAAACACATTCCTTCTGTTTTTTTCTATAAAATGAAGAATCTAAATTTGATCTTTCCATCACACTCGATACTACTTCTAAGACATTAGTCAAAATCATTGGTATTCCATGACTAATATATGAAGGTGGTATCATATATGGCTGCGTATAATAATTACCACTCTCTATTCTTCTTATTATTGAATCTGTAATTTTTAGTGCAGTAGCAAAAAACGAAGAATCAAAATTGGAATATTCACTTAAGCCTATTACAACAAAGCAATCTGCATAAATAGATGAATAGTAATTATTCTCATCATCTTTAAGCCAGCTTCCTTTTCTATCCGTTTTAAATACACAGCAATAATTTTCATCAAATGAATGAGAAAGAAGAAAACAAGCCGTTTTTTCAGCTTCATTTTTTATTCTTTCCATATCTATATTAGGAAAGTATTCTTTCATTCCTAAAATTAAAGAAAGAATATAGAGCCATCTTCCTTGAGACCAAATATATTTGTCATGAGAAATTAGAGTATTACCATCATTAGTAATGCAATTAAGGATTCCACCATAATCTCTATCAGTAAAAGAGAGCCAGTAGGGGACAAATTTGTCCTCTACCTCTCTTATATAAAAGTGTTTTTCTTCTTTCATAATTACATCTTAAGCGATGATGAAATATCTCCACCCTTTTTACTGTTCATTCCATAGATAATTGCAAATACTACAACAAGTAATATTACAGATAGTGCACTAGCTTCTCCTAGTTTTCCATCCTGTACTGCACCATATATTTGAATAGGAACAGTTCTTGTTCTTCCAGAATAGAGAAGAATTGTTGTACTAAGCTCTTGTAATAGTGTAGTTAGAGTTAATATAGAGCCACTGATGATTGCAGGCATAATTAGAGGAACACTAACCTTTCTAAATGTATAGAACCATGTAGCACCACTAATCGTACTTGCTTCCTCCAGTGATGGATTAAGCTGAGTGAGTTGAGCACTAACGGATCTGTATACATATGGAGTACGTCTAATCATATATGAAATAATAATTATCGTATATGTACCTGTTAATCTAATAGCACTATTACCACTAAAAGCAGATAACAGAGCGATTGAAACAACAGTTCCAGGAAGAATAAAAGGAGCCATGACAGATAAGTCAAGTAATGCTGCTCCTTTTGGCTTCTTTCTTTCTGTTATATATGCAATAACAGAACCCAATATTGCACAAAGAATTGTTGCGGTAAGAGAAAGGAAGAAGGAGTTAAAGAGCTCCTTAGAAGAATAGCTAGGTATTCTAAGGTAGTTATTAAATGTAAAGCCTTCAGGAAGTAGTCCAACCCACTTAGTAAAGAAGCTCATAACAATTATTGTTATCTGAGGTAAAAGGGAAACAATAAGGATAATCAAGCAATAAATACTTGCTCCAATCTTTGCTCCTTTTCCCTCATGCTGTCTTAATTCTTTATGAGTAGAAGATATAGTTTCATACTCATGACGAGAAACAACATACTTTTGAATATAAAGAACTAAAGCAGTAATAGCAACGTTGACAACAGCAATTGAAGCAGCTCCATTTATATTAAAGAATCCATTTACTTCAAAATAAATGAGAGTTGGGAGAACGTAGTTACTTCCACCAATTATTGCAGGAATACCAAAGTTTCCAATAGCTCTGACAAAAACAAGAAGAGCTGCAGCTCCAAGTGAAGGAAGAATAAGAGGGAGCGTAATAGTACGCATTATTCTGCCGTTTTTTGCACCCATTAGCATTGCAGATTCTTCTAACAAGGAATTGGCACTAGCAAAGGCACCATAACTGAGTTGGAATACAAATGGATAATATGTCAGTGTCATGCACAAAATCATACCAAACATTCCATAGATAGATGGAACTGTAACGCCAAGTGGTTTTAAGAGCCAATTTAAAAAGACTCTAACAACACCTTTGTTACCAAGTAATATTACCCAAGTATATGCACCAACAAAGCTAGGCATAATGATTGGAAGAATACCGAGTGAAAGAATTAATCTCTTACCTGGTATCTTTACTCTTGCAACACAATATCCCATTGGAATACCAATTAAAAGAGAGAAAAAGGTAACAGAAATACTAACAATGAATGAGTTCTTAAGACTCTTCATATATAAGTTACTTGTAAAGAATTGCCTAAATCCCTCTAAAGACCAACCTGAAAACTCTAAACCCTCAACGGGTTTCCAAAAAGCTCTAAGGAGAGTCATTACCAATGGATAAATAAGGAAAATTGCAAGGAAAAGCATAGGAATGGCGAAGATAAGTGCCTGGGAAAAGTCCTTCTGGAAAAACTTTTTTACCCTATTTTTCTCCATTGCATTATCTGTTATCGAATACTTTCTCATAACTCACGTCCTTCTGGAGAGTAAAGTGATAGCCTTTCTTCTTTAAAACCAATATAAACACTATCGCCTTCATGAATGTCCTTCTGAAGAGAGTCCATATCAATTTCTAGTGTTACAGGGCTAATTTTCTTATCAATATCTACTTCATATCTAATAAAGGAGCCAAGATGCTGAATAATATGAACATTAGCAAGAATAGATTTTTCTTGCTTTTGTGATGAGACAAGTAAGTGCTCAGGTCTTCCACCAATAAGAACAGAATCACCAATATTTGGAGAGAAGTGACACTTTTCTCTCTTAATAGTAAATAGTGAACCATTATTTGTTATTTTTGCAGTAACAGTACTATCATTTGCATCAACACAAACAGCATCAAAGAAATTCATCTTACCAATGAAGTTAGCAACAAAAGCGTTCTTCGGTTCATTATATAGCTCATCAGAAGAACCAATTTGTTCGACAACGCCCTTTCTTAAAACTGCAAGTCTATCACCAACAGCCATAGCCTCTTCTTGGTCATGTGTAACAAATATTGTTGTAATATTAGTTGCTTTCTGGATTCTTCTAATCTCTGCTCTCATGTATCTACGGAGCTTAGCATCAAGGTTTGCTAGTGGTTCATCAAGTAGGAGAATATCTGGATCGTAAACAAGAGCACGAGCAATAGCAACACGCTGCTGTTGTCCACCAGAGAGTGCTGTAGGACTTGGATTTCTCTTCAATTCTTCCCCTAGTCCAACTAATTCCATAACCTCAGTAACTTTTTTCTTTACTATATCATTTGGAACCTTTCTTACTCTTAGCCCATATGCAACGTTTTCAAAGATAGACATATGAGGATAAAGAGCAAAGCTCTGGAATACCATACCAATATTTCTTTTATATGGAGGTATTGTTGATATATCAACATCACCATAATACATCTTGCCTGATGAAATTTCTTCTAATCCAGCAGTTGATCTAAGTAATGTTGTTTTACCACAACCAGATGGTCCTAAAAGACAGAATAGCTCTCCGGGATTAATTGTAAATGAGACATTTTTAAGGGCGTGAACAGGATTTTTACTTCCTTCTCCATATATCTTATTTACGTTTTCATAAGTAACATTTTTGCTCATTAGTTTACTCTCTTTAAAAATGGGCCGGGCAACAAGGGCCCAGCCCAGAATATAATTTTTTCTTCTTTATTAGAGAAGGTTATTGAACTCTGCAACGAGAGCCTTTTTCTTTGCAGAAGCATCTGCAGTATTGTATTCAAAGAACTTCATTTCAGAAAGAGCAGGAAGACCTTCAGGTCCTGGGATTTCTGTTGATACAGCTCTTCTGCAGCACTCTGTTCTAACGATCTCATAAGCTTCCTTTGTTGTCATGAAGTCAATAAACTTCTTAGCAGCATCAGGATTCTTACAATTAGCTAAAATAGCAGAGCCTTCAATTCTAAATCCTGTTCCTTCTTCAGCTAGAACGTAAGCAACTGGGTCACCGTCGTTAATCTTTCTACCAATGTTAGCTTCGCCTGTAACTGTGATAGCATATTCGCCACGAGCAACGGAATCTGGACCAGCTGTTGAAGATGCAACATATGTTGTATTAGCAACAACCTGCTTTACATAATCCATACCATAAAGCTGATTCATCATATATAGCTGAGCATAAGCTGAACCAGAGGAAGCTGGGTTAGCAAGAACAATCTTACCCTTATACTTAGGATCTGCTAAATCTTTCCAAGAGGAAGGAGCTTCTTCGCTAGTCAAGAGCTCTGTATTATACATAATTGCCTGTAGTGGCATACTTGTTGCATAGTACTTTGGCTCTGCACTCTTATTATCTTTATATTCACTAGCGATTAACTCATCATTAGCACACTTATATGGCATAAGCATATCATAAATCTGATCAAGGTTTTCACTTCCCATGAGAAGGATAACATCACCTTCTGGCTGTGGCCATTCTGTCTTTACTCTTGTTACGAGGTCGCCAGAACCAGCTCTAATAATTGTAATGTCGATATTTGGATAAAGCTTATTAAATTCGGCTGTGAGCTTATCAGCTTCACCTTCACTAGCTGCGCTATAAACAACGAGCTTTTCTTTCTGTGTTGTCTCAGTTGCACCTTGTGCAAAAAGAGCAAGGGATAATAAAGCAACAAGAACCAATGTAAAAACTTTCTTCATTGTGACTCCTTTTGTAATATTAAAAAATATTATCTAACTTTTTTTATAGTAACATGTATTTTCGTCTTTGCAAGTTTTTTTATAAATATTCTTTCGAAATCGAAAGACTTGTTAATTAAAAAGAAGCCCAACATTCCTCTCACACTCCTCAAGTGTCTCTAAAATCAAATTAGACCCCTTCTTTTCTGCATATGATATTATTTCTTTCCATTGAGGAAGAAATTTATCTAAGCTCTTATGAGAATCCTTATATAAACCAGGCTTTGATTCATTAGAATGTAAATGCATGCTCTTTACTCTATTTGTGTCTAAAATACGTTTCGTTTCTGAAAGTACATCGAAACCAAAGACTGCAGCATTAACCATTAAATGACCTACATCTATGCATAGATCGAGTCCAAAAGAAGAAAGAAGTATAGCTTCATCTGGATGAAGAAAGATATATCCTGTTCTAGGATTTAGATTTTCCAAAGCAAGAATAAGACCCAGCTTATCTAGTTTTTCTTTTAACGAAAGCGCATTTTCGACCATCAAAGAGAAAGCGCTTTTATACTGAGGCGTTTCTATATATAGAGAAGATGCAACAGATTCTGTTCCTTCTATTTCATACTTAGTTAATTTTAATGATTCTATCTGTTCTAGTCTCTTTGAAAATGTTGTTGAAACTAGGCCGTCATATAGATAGCCTGGATGAAGAACGAGTACTTTAGCACCAATTTCAAGAGCAAGCTCTGCGTCCTCCATAATTGCTTTTTCGGACCATTCTTTAGCGCTATTAGAAGCAAGGTTTGGAAACCATTCTCGTTGTGGAGCTAACATATGTATACTAGCTACTCTTCCTTTTACAATAGGAAGTATTCTCTTCAGTGACTCTTTTGTGCTAAGGTACGATAGTTCAAAATAACAGTCTGGATACTTTTCAATTATTCTCTTTATTGTATCATCATCCTTTATTCCAACCAAAGAAATACCTTTTTTAGTCATTTGCGCTTAAGACCTCCACACCTAAATCTTCTAGCTTTGTTCTAAAAGCGTCATCTATTTTATCTGTAACAAAAGTATCAACCTTTTCCCATGTACATATAGTTGAAAAGGCTTTCTTTCCAAATTTTGATGAATCAGCAAGTAACACTACCTTATCTGCAGAGTGAATCATACTCTTTTTTAATTCTGATTCAATTAGATCAGAACTAGAGATTATCTCTTCATTATATGCAGCAGCTCCAAAGAAACAGATATCAACATTCATCTGCTTTACTGCTTCATTGGCCAAAGGTCCAATTGTTCCCATGCTAGCACGTCTTAAGTTGCCACCAAGTGCTACAACGTTTATGCTCTCTTCATTTTTGAGTCTCTCTAGCGCAATAATATTGTTTGTTACTACTGTAATATTACGGTCTTTAAGATAGGAAGTGAGATGAATAACAGTAGAACCAGAGTCAATAATAATAGTGCTACCATCCTTAATTAAAAGAGATGCTCTCTTAGCAAGAGCCTTCTTCTCATCTTCAAATTCGTTCATAGTATCTGAAAGGAAACGTTCTCTGCTCTTTTTTTCACTTTTCATGGCTCCGCCATGAGTTCTAAGAAGTAAGCCTTCCTCTTCTAGTGCTGTAAGGTCAGTTCTTATTGTGACCATACTAACACCTAATGTCTTTGAAAACTCTTCGACCGTTACATAATCGGAGGAGAGAAGCATCTCTACTATTCTATTTCGTCTTTCGTTGATATCCATAGAATGTATTATATCAATAATATGCGAATCCTGCCTCAACATATTCATCAGTTATTTTCTTAATTTCATTATTAAGTCTATTACATTCATTTTCATCGTTTGAAACGACTTCCCAGCGACACATTGCATCTTCACTTCTGCTTATACGCTGTGCAACCTGTGCCCAAACCTTATTATCGAGAGTTGTGCTTTCATCATAAGTATTAGGAAGATTAAAACGCATAAGTGTTGCATCGAGGTCACTTCCGTCATCCATTGTTTTTATAACAAAGGCACCCTCTTCTCTCATTTTATTCTCAACTCTATCCATTATTTCGGGCATCTTTTCTGGTGCTTTTTCGCAATTTAGTGGCCATTCTCTAGCTCTAAATATAGAATTTTGTATTCTATGTACTTCATCATACTGAGATGGATCATTTTTATATGCTTTAAGAGTTGCAAGCGCAAAGAAGAGTGTATTTTCAACTGCAGCATACCCCTTATCCTTGTTCTCTATATCGTAAGGAAAATTTAAATAATAATGAGCAGATTCCTCTTCACTACCAAAGTAGCCATGATCACAATTTTCACGTAGCTTAGCTTTTATAAAAGAGTGCCCATTTCTAATTATATGTATATTTACTCCTCTTTTTGCCATCTGGCAGAGTGAAATAGGTATGGCCTTTACATCTGCATAAAATTCCTTTTTCTCTCCACTATATATGTCCATAATGCTCTTTGAGATAACAGCCATATTTAAGCCAGGAACAATTTGAGAACCATCCTTATACATTAAATCCATTCTGTCTCCGTCTCCATCGAAGCAGAAGCCGAGGCAATAATCCCCATTCTTCATTGCTTCACGAGCATCCTTAATACTACTTTCTATTATTGGATTAGGATCTCCATGCGGAAAGAAACCATTTGGAATAATATTACGTGGCTCAACTTCAACCCCAGCGCGTTCGAAAGCTCTATTTATTTCAGTTCCTGCGCTTCCATTTAAGAATTCGACTAGAACCCTCATTCCCCTTAAGCTATTCTCTTCAACGCCTGCTAGCTTCATTGAATAAGAGATAAAATCATCTAGGTAATTAATTGTCTTAAAGCAACCTTTTTTGCCTTTTACATCAATTTCTTTGTTATCTAGATATATCTCTTTTATCTTTTCTATTCCACCCTCTTCTCCACAGCCATAAGCTAAAGGGAAAAGCTTTTGAGCCATAAGCTTAAGACCAATGTATTCTCCTGGATTATGAGAAGCTGTAACCATAATGCCACCTGCATTTGGATTTCTCATACAGCTATAGTAAAACTGACAAGTTGATATAGGAAGAGGATTAACAAGAACATCAATAGAAGAAAGCCTGAATGAATTAATGAGTGCTTCAATTACCTTTGGCGCATATAGTCTAGCATCTCTACATAGAACAACTTCGTTAACTTTCAATACACTTTTATAATATATAGAAACAGCTCTAGCTAATCTATCTAGATTCTCATCTGTGAGTTTTTCGATCTTTGTTCTAATATCATAAGGCTTAAACATTGTTAAATTGATGTCTTTCATTTTCCACTCCACAATCTAATATAATGCAGAAACGAAAGAAAATCAAAGCATATTTGTTTCGTTTTCGAAAGTTTAAAACAAAAACAACTTTCATTTTAAAAACCAAAGAAAAAAAATAACATTTGTGCCTCACGTCTCTTTCGTGGCTTGAAGGAATTAAAGGGGGGGGAACTATCCTAAGAAAGAGGATCGTAGAGGCACAAATGTAAAAATCAAATTATTATTCTCTCAATATACGTTTTACTCTCTCCTTCCTCTAATTTTCTAAGGTTTTTCTTTTCTTCAAGTACAACGCTCTCTCCATCTTTATCTGGTATTCCATCCCAGTTTTCAATAGAAATAAAGGGAGCGTTTTCACGCGGTGGGTACCAAAGTAAAAGAAAACTAAAACCAGAAGAAAGAACAGAAGTAAAGGTGTCATTTTTTCTTCCTATTGAGATAGAAGAAAAATC
>CAZLYD010000026.1:0-17962 GCA_964563815.1 uncultured Spirochaetaceae bacterium | reverse complement strand
ACCACCATATCTAAGTTTAGCATAATTCTTTACTCTTGCAAGATTAAGAAAACAGAATAATCAAACAATTGTCGACTGCTTACTCTTATTACTCGTCTCGAATATGGACATTGTTAACTCTTATTTTTATCCTCTAGAAAAAGGAAAAGCTATGAATAAACTAATTGATATCTCTTCTGTTACTCTAAGGACTGAGCGCCTAACCTTACGTCCATTCAAAGAAGAGGATATATATGATTTTTATGACTACGCTAAGGTTGATGGGGTTGGAGAAATGGCAGGATGGTCTCATCATAAAAGCATTGAAGAAAGTGAGAAGATTCTCTCTTTATTTATAAAAAGTAAAAATCAGCTTGCTATTGTCTATAACGACAAAGTTATTGGCTCTATCGGCATTGAAGAATATAAAGAAGAGCTATTCCCTGAACTAAAAGAAAAGCAAGGACGAGAAATAGGATATGTTCTTTCTAAAGATTACTGGGGAGAGGGAATAATGAAAGAAGGAGTTGAAAAGGTAATAGAGTACTTATTTAACGAGGAGAAACTCGATTTTATTACAATTTCTCACTTTCAGCGAAATGCTAGAAGTAAAAGAGTAATTGAAAAGCTAGGTCTTATTTTTTCTAAAGAATTTATATATACCACTCAAATGAACACAGAAGAAAAAAGCTTAGCTTATATTCTATATAATCCAGCACTCTAATTGACAATATATTATCAAGCCCTATAATTAGGCTAGCACTATCAATAATATGCGTTACGTAACGTATATTATCATCAATAAAAAGGAGGGACTCTATGAAAACTAATTCTAGATATAAAACAACTCGTTATTTTTCATTATTTTGGTCACTTTTTATTGGATTAGGTGCCATCTATGGCTCTATCATGATGCTCATAGATAAAAGCGGAAAGCTTCTAGCAATGGATAGTATGCTACCATATTTTAGTAAGCTTCCGTTTTCTCAAATTCTTTTTCAGGATTACTTTTTTTCTGGTATTGCACTATTAATTGTAAATGGAATAACGAATATTACAGCTTTCATTCTTTTGTTAAAAAATAAGAAAAGTGGAGTTATTTCCTCTTTTCTTTTTGGCATTACCTTAATGCTCTGGATTACTATACAGTTTTATATCTTTCCTTTTAATTACCTTTCCTTTTCATATTTCATCTTTGGTTTAATACAAGCCTTAACAGGCTACGCCCTATTTGTATTCTACACTCAAGAAAGCTTCACATTTAATTTAAGTGATTACAAGGAAATAGGAAAAGATAGTAAACGAATTGTTGTTTATTTCTCTCGCATGGGATACGTAAAGAAAATTGCTTACGAAATAGCGAACAAAACCAAAGCACAAATTTATGAAGTAAAAGCAAAGGAAAGAACAGAAGGAACATTAGGCTTTTGGTGGTGTGGTCGCTTTGCACTTCACAGGTGGGATATGGCAATAGAAGAAGTAAATGTAGATTTTGCACAGTTTGATGAAGTAACTATTTGTACTCCTATTTGGTCTTTTTCTCTTTCTTCTCCTATCCGTTCTTTTTGTAGGATGGTTAATGGAAAAATAAAAAAAGTTAACTATTTTTTAGTTCACTACACAAATCTAAAGTACAAAAATGTTATTGATGAATTAGATACCCTTCTTTCAATTAAACACAATTCTGTTTCATCAATAACCTTGCATATGGGAAGAATTAAAAATATTAAAGAGGTAATAAAATAAAAATGAAAACAATTGAAATTATTCAAAAGACATCAATGATAGGAAAAATCTTAAGTAAGATTGTCTATATCTGTTGTATCGTTGGCCTTATAGGCTGTGTTGTGGGTATAATTGGAATTATTGTTGGTGACTATGCACTCTCCTTTAGAGGCTTAACACTTCATGCTCTTATTGTAGAAGAAGGCGGAGAATCTATTGGAACTGTTTGGGCTGCAATAGTTAGTGGAATTATTATTTGTATTGGTGAATTCTTTGTTGCTAAGCTTTCTTATAACTACTTTAGAAATGAGCTAGAGGATGGAACACCTTTTACAGAAGAAGGGAGCAAGGAAATGCTAAGACTTGGTATTCATATTATTTGGATTCCTATTGCTACTTCTATTCTTACTAGCATAGCTAAAGGCATAATAGAGCATATCTTTATTGATGTTAAGCCATTAGAATCTGATATTTCATCCTCTATTACTCTTGGCATTATGTTTATAATTATGAGCCTTATCTGTCGTTATGGCTCAGAAATATTAAATGACAAGGAGTAAAATTAATCCCCTGATAAAGGGGATTAATTATAGGAGAAGCAAAGCTTTTTTGAGCGTTAAAGCAGAAAATGAAGCAGCCTTTTCTTCAAACTCTGTGTAAGAGGAAGAGGCTGTTCCATCCGCTAAATCTGAAATAGCTCTTATTACTGCGAATGGAATACCACACATACCTGCTACTTGGGCAATAGCACCACCCTCCATTTCAGTAGCACTTACTCCAAATTCATTCCTAAGCTCCTTCTTTTTATCTAAGGATGATATAAACTGGTCACCTGTTGCAATTAGACCAATATGGACATTATTCTTTCCAACAACAATCTCTGCACTTTTAAAAATAACACTTAAAAGAATTTCATCTGTTTTAAAGATAGTTGGCTCCTTATCATTTTCGCCTGTACATAAATATCCCTTAGCATGTCCAAATGCTGTTACATCAAAATCATGCTGCAAAAGTCCACTAGCAACCACTACGTCCCCTACCTTTAAGGCTGGAGCAACACCACCTGCAATACCCGTATTTATGATATAACGAGGACTATAATGGTCAATTAAGATTTGAGTACATCTAGAAGCATTAACCTTTCCGATTCCTGCTTTTACAAGAACAACGCTTCTTTCTTCGAGCTTTCCACTATAAAAAACTAAGCCATAGATAGTCTCTTCTTTTCTCTCTTCTAATTCATTTAATAAGAGAGCAAGCTCACTATCCATTGCTGCAATAATACCAATTACTTTTTCATTACTTTTCATATTCCATTCTCTCTTCGTTCCAGCTTTCTAAGATCATTAGCATCTCTTTAGCTTCTTTTTTAGCTCCTTCTAAATCATGCTCCTTATAGTTACCACATTCTTTTCTCTTACTTCCTGGAATTTCGCCTGAAAAATTAGAAATAAAGGATAAGCTATCTTTTACTAAGGAAAGAGCCTCACTTTTTGAAACTGTATCTCTTAACAGAAGATAAAAACCTGTTCTACAGCCCATAGGACCAACATATACTACACTATCACTATACTTACTATTACGAGTAAAGGTTGCAAATAGATGCTCAAAAGTGTGCAAAGTAGAGTTAGCTAGATAATCTCCCATATTGGGCTTTTTCATCCTAATGTCGTAAGTAACAACATCTCCGTCGATACGAGAGACATACATTCCTCTCTCTAGCTCATCATGATCAATAGTAAAACTCAAGATTTTCTTCATTCACTTCTTCCTTTCAGGACCTAAGCTATATTACCAAGCTCAATACTAATTGAAAAGATAAAGAAAGAATAAGGTATATGATTACAATAGTTTAAGAATTGTGCTTAGTTCTTTAGCACAATATTTAGCGTCTTCTATTCTATTATTCTTACCAAAAGAAATTCTTATTGTTCCCCTAGCCCAATCTTCTTCTAAGTTTATGGCGTCCAAGACATGTGAAATGTTTATTCGTTTACTGTCGCAAGCAGATCCTGTCGAAACATAAATGCCTTTCAAATCCAATAAGTGCAAAAGTGCTTCTCCATCTAATCCTTTGAACGAAATACTAATAAGTCCGGGAATCTTTTCTTCTCCGCCATTAACTACATATTCTTTTCCGTTTGTATTTAAAGAAGCAAAAAACTCTTTTTCTAATCGTTTAAGCTGCTCTGAGTTTTCATCTATTTTTTGTAAGCTCTTTTCTAAGGCGTATGCCATACCAACAATATAAGCAACATTTTCTGTCCCAGCTCTTAATCCACCTTCCTGTGCCCCGCCATCTAGAAAAGGTACGATTTTCGTTCCTTTTTTTATATAAACAAATCCAACACCTTTAGGACCATTAAATTTATGACCAGAAGAAGAAAGCATATCAACACCAAGTTCTTTTACATCTACTTTTATCTTACCTAAAGCTTGAACTGCATCTGTAAAAAAGAGGGAGCCATTAGCATGAGCCACTCTTGCTAATTCCTTAATCGGCTCTATTGTTCCAATTTCATTATTAGCCATCATTACAGATACTAAACTTGTATCTTGTGTAATCTTTGATTCTAGTTCTTCTTTAGTAATTAAACCTAGATTAGTGGGTTCTAAAAATGAAACAGTACCACCCCACTTTTCTACTCTTTTCGCGCTATTTAAAACTGCATGGTGTTCTATTTTAGATGTAATGATTTTTTTGTTCTTATTGTAAAAAAATGCATTTTTAACTACCCAATTATCGCCCTCTGTTCCACCTGACGTAAAGTGTATTTCTTCAGGAAGACAGTTAATAGCAGAAGCTATTATCTCTCTTGACTTCCCAATTGCATTTCTACTCTTTCTAGAAAAAGAATAAGGTTGAGAAGCGTTAGCATATTCATCAATCAAATATGGCTTCATCGCCTCAAGTGCATCTTCATCCAGCTTTGTCGTTGCTGCATTATCTAAATAAACAAATCGTTTAATCATTTAAAAAGAGTACATCCTTCTTCTTTAAACTCTTCAATCTTGTCTAGTAATTCTTCCCTAGTACATCCTAAATAAGAAGATAAACAATCAAGACACAAAAAAGTTTTTATTCTTTTTCCTAAAAGTTTCTTATTGATAGCAATAGTATCTTTATCAAGATCTCTTTTATTACACATGATACAATTATGATTCATCTACATTCCTCATTTTAAAAGAAGGAACGCCCTTTCCTTTGAATTCAGAATCTAATATTCCAAGTTGATACTTTATTATCTTTCGCATTTTTACTGCTGGATTTAGACAATATTGCATAAAATCTAGTCTACTAATATCTTTAGGAGCCCTTACATTAGGAAATAGTAGTTTTAAATACGCAGTACAAAGTCTTTTCACAGCCTCCGTATCTCTCGTGTCTGAGCGTTCTGGAACATCTATTATGGAATCTACAATATTACGATAACTAGCATCGTCACGTAATAGGTGCATAATAGAGCAAAAATATTCTGAGTTTAGAGCCCAACCAGAAACCTTCAAATCATCATGCATTCTAGGTATGTCCCAACCTTTGATAAAACCATGAAACCTATCTAATAATGCACTTTCATGAAAGGCGGAAGGTAATTCTTGAAACATATTGTCATATTCATTCATGTTATTTTGGGAAATATTGCCTAATAGAATTATTCCAGAATCAGCAACCCCTTCATAACTACCGACTGTAAAAACACCAGACTCCATGTATCCTTTAAGAGCAGCTCTCATCTCATCTATATCGGTAAAACTAATTGTTTGAACTTCATCGAGGGCAACAAAATCATTATTACAGACAAGGCCTTGAGATTTTTTACTAATGTCATAGAACAATTTTGCCCTACTCATTATGCCACCAGATGAGAGCCATCCATATTTACTAACTCTTCCGAAAAGATAAGATTTTCCTGTCCCCTTAGGTGCTAATTCAATAATATTCAGTCGTTTTTCAACAAAAGGTAATAGTCTAGATAACATTGTTAGTTTTTGATATCTATCTTCGTAACCAGCCGCATTGTAATCTATTGCTCCAAGTAAAATATCTATCCACTCATCAATGCTAAATTCATTGCGAACATCTTTGTAATAATCTAAGCTTATTTCGTAAGGACAAAAATTCTTAAAGCTAACGAGTTTAATCTTTCCTGATAGTTTTTCTTCTTCACTAGGAAATCTATATTCTAATTCGACAACCCCCCAAGTTTCTCTGCTATTAACTAAGTCGTCTTTATATTCATCCCATATATAAGGTTCTATTATTGTTTCTTTGTTTGTTAATCCAAAATCTGGCAAAGAAAAAGAGATTTCTTTAGTTCCAATTGAAATGTCTACAGTAATTTTTGCTAGTATTTTTACCCTTTCATGCTCAATAACAATACGGTTTTTAATACTTGTCCATTGATCCTTTCGTGGTAAATATTTATCGATAAAACTCTTTATCTCTTCAAAATCATATTCACCATCTTCGCTACAAAACTTTTTTAATATCCAATCTCTCAAAAATGATGGCAAGCTTAAAGACGAAAAAAAATTACTCTTCTTTAAATCCTTATAAACAACCATTTCATCAAAACATTCTCTAAGTTTCTCTTGCATTTTTTACACCTATAATAAGTCTTTTTCGTTCGAGCCTTCTTTCTTCAAAAAGAAAGTCAGATTAGAAGCAACTGGATTATTTGAAGAATAAATATTTGCCACATATTTACCAGCTTTTAATTGCTTCGATAATTCTGCAGAATAAATCATATTGTTATTTGAATCTGCTTTAGCTTTGTATCTTTGCCCGGCTATTTCAACAAAAGCATCTTTCAGAGGAACATTAGAACTAAACTTAATTTCTCCTTTCTTTCTGAAGCTAGAAAATATCGTATTATCAAGTAATTCAATCTCAACATTTCCCCTCTCTTTACTTATTTCAATTACTGGAACAAGAACTTCTTCTAGTGTAGCCCCTCCATGAACCTCAATATTTGCTTTTCTTCCACCCTTAAATCGATCCCAATTTGCAAGAACGAAAAAGCCGTTTTCTTCTGTTGCATATTCACAGTTACATTTATTTAGACTATCGCCAACTGGACAACAGCGCCCCGAATGCTTTCCCTTTTCTTCCATATCCCACAAGACTTCCGATTCATGTATTACAGCCATTCTGCTTGAACCATGATCTGAGATAATAAAAACTTTTTCACATTTTCCCATCTCGAGTTCTTGTTTAATCCTATTTAAAAAATTGTTAATAATTTCCAATTCACTAACTATATAAATAGGTAGTTTCGTATTTTGATAATCAAATTCATTAGTGCCATGATGCTTTAGTTCATCTAATTCTTTACAGTTAAAAACACTAATTCCTTGATTCTCAAAAGTAGATACAAATTCGTTATTTTTACTTGTAATAGACGGAAGTGTTGCTAAAGATACTTTTGAATCTGCAATAAGTCGTAATTCTTTACATTTAGCATGAATGAAAGGCAAATACTCTACACCCAACGCATCAACAAAGAATACAATAGAATTACATAAATCAAGCTTATCTAGAATAGTCGCACGCGAGATTAGTAGATTAAACTCCCTCTTTGTGGCTTGTTCTTCCATCATTTTTTCTAATTCAAGAGAAATAGAGTTAGTAATCTTACTTTTCTTATACAAAGAAAAATATTGTTCAAGAAGAGTATTATTAAAGTTGTAATCTTTAAGATATGAGCACAAATCCGGATATATAATACCCAAGATTTCTTCAATCTCCCTTTTGTCTGCATTTTTGTAATATTTACAGATTAATTTAACAATTAGTTTTTTCTCTTGCACTGTATTATCTGTTAAATAATAAAGAAATTCTTTGTTATTCTTTGACTCAATATAATTACAATACTTTGTATTAATTGAAACAATATGATAAGAACTAAAGCTTTTTAACAGATTTTTCCTGCTTTTATAAAGAGCCAGAAAACTTTCATCTGTATATTTGTAATCGAATATATGAAAAAACAACGCAGAAACCAAGTCTTTATAGTTTTCGATTTTCTTTCCAACTTCATTTAAATAATCATCATACTTAGAACCTATTAGCTTTAGTGTGATAAAAAGCAACCACTGCTCTTCTTCGCTTAAACTAAAATAATTGAGTATAGCCTTTTCTGGATGATTACCTATTATTTCTTCACAAATTCTTTCTATACTTTTTCCTTCTTGTTCTTTTAACCGCAACCATTTCCACTGTTCCTTCGTTCCCCACTTTTCATCTAAAGAAGTAATAGCACAGTCCGTTTCTTTTAGTGCTTGATATGCATCGAAATCATAAATTGCATACATAGAAAGTGGAAAATCTTCTTTTTTCTTATTTGTAACCACATACTGTGTAGAATGATTTTCCTTTAAGAAAGAATCAAACACTCTATTAATCCCTTCTATTTTAACACCTTCAATAGGTACCACATCATCATTCTCTGTAAAATAAAGTGTCGTGGGTAATTCAGCTTCTTCTCCTTCAACATAATAAATCCTGTCTCTATTTCTAGGAGTAGATAGTTTTTTTAAAATGTCTTCAAATTGAAAAATTAAAATCACTAAATGTTTTGAGATATTTAAATTAAAAACCTTTTTTATCCAATCTAAAGATTCTTTATTTCCTAAGAATCTAATGAATATAGATAATCCAACAAGTAGTGTTTTCTTTTTAATTGCTAATAACTTTTCAATTAAGTTTTCAAGACGAGGAAGTTCGTCTTCTTTACAAAAATCAGATACTTTTATAATTTCGATACTATCATTATTTGCAAAATAAGTTATTAGCTCTTCCTCGTCAGGATAGTTTTGAAGATTAACAATTAAAGGCTGTATATTACTTTTATTGTAATAATCTTTTATCCGTTCCTTGCAATTATTAAGATTCATTCTAGTCTCCTTTTCGTTCCTTAATAATCGCCATACCAACAATCATGTTGTCTTTAATCAAATCTTTGAGATACTTCTTAACATCAGCTAAAGCCATATTCTCTATAATACTTGTTGCTTCAACACATCCTCTTTGATTGTATTTAGCCTCAGCCATTTCCCTTAGTTTTCGTTCCACTTCAGGAGAAGCCAACCAATCATAAGGTTCAGCAACAACCATTTCACTCAAATACTCTTTAACTTCAGATATATCTTCAAATAGTACTTCATAGTTCTTTACAAACTTATCACTAAAAGCTTTATTGCGAATCTCTTCATTTTTTAACTTATTAAAAACTGATGAAGTACTTAAATACTCATATGCTCTTTTAAGACTTATATCATCACAAATGTTTTTATTTATTACATCAAAGGATTCTTTTGCTTGGTCAAAATCACACTCATCAACCATGCATAGTATTGGCATTTGATATCTATTTGACCAATCTTTTGGACTGTTAGTATTTGTTCTTTCTTTCCATAAAGCCTTAAGTTTTCTTGATTGGCTCTTTTGCTTATAGTCTTTTACTAAATCTTCTACCAAAGTATTATATTCAGAAGCTTCTTTCGTAAAAGAAGGCGGAAGTAAATTATATACTTCGACTATCTCCTCGTCACTTAATCCTCTTAGATAAAAGCTGAGTCCCTTTTTAAATATATCAATTTGCTTGTTATAAAAGTTTAAAAAGATTTCTTTATTCTTTTCCAACTCATTATAAAAGAGAGCAATGTAATTATCTTGAATATTCTCTGCCTTTACTATTCTAACCAATAAATCAAGGAATTTATTAATATTTTCATCAACAACATTTCTAACTGATGAATATGCAATCTTTATATTCTTACACTTATCGCACCACTCTCTAACACAACTATTAAAGTTTGTACTTTCTGAGAATATTTTATTACTTTCCTGAATAATCTTATATTCAATTATTACTTCATCAATCTTCTCATTAACCGTTTCAACATTCCATACCCAATTTGCTGCATCTACTCTATCGAACTTAGCACGTAGTTCATTAATATATTGACCAAAGTCTCCAACACTAATTGCAAGCTTTTCTAATTCTCCGTCTTTATAATGCTTTAGATACTCCTTCATACCCAAAGTACACTTATCTCTATTGAAGACTTTTCCTAAATCATCAACAACACTATTGTTGAAGCTACATATCTTACCTATTTCAAGTGCATTTGCAGTGTCATTTCTTTTAATATCAAAATTGTTGTCATTAGCAATACCACAATATAAATCAATAACATCTTTAAGTACTTTCTTGTCTTTGGTTTTAGTCTCTTCTTTATCAAGCACATATTTAATCGTCCATAGAGGAAAGCCGAATGTCTTCATTTTCTGTCTAATTAATTCTCTAGTGTTATCAATAGAAGAACAATGATTTGGAGAAATGTTGAAAATCCTTGAAGTAGTGTCATTAAAAACAGTCTCTTCTTTAGTTACAGAAACAATATACTGCTTTTTAAATCTTTTGTTTGGAACTAAATCTTGTTTCAAACACTCATCAATTAGTTCTTTTAGTTTATCTGAATTTAATACACCACTAGTCACGCCATCAGTCCATTTATACTGCCCGAAAGCGTATTCTTTAAGAATAAAACCAAAAACAAAGGCCGTTAAATTACATGTTAAGAAGCCAAACGGAGGTTGCTTTAATTGATTATAGATATCATCTATAGAAACACGTCCATCTTCTTTTTCAAAAGAGCTGTGTATTATATCCTCAACTCTACTCTTTATTTTCGATATAATCAGAAGTGGAAAATCTTCCCAGTATTTTCCATTATATTCCCAAACTTTTTCTAAATATTTTTCCAATTTTGTTGCTTCGTTATTTGACTTATATGTTCCACTAAGCTTTTGTCCAATTCCGCATTCTATTCCTTTTGATATGTAGTTATTCATATACATGGTTTTAGCTACAGTCGTAAAAAAACTCTCCAAGGAATATAAATATCTTTTATCATCGATGTCTTTTAAAATAGATTTCAAATAATCTAAAGAAGATACTCGATTTCCTTCTATAGAGTATTTACTATAAACTATAAATTCACCACGAGCGATGCGGTCTTTCCATCTTTCCAATATGTGTTTCGAATTACTCTCATATTGCTTAGACAAAGTCCTATCTTTAACCTGATAGTACCTACAGTTAGCCATATTAACACAATATTGTTCAATGTTTTCTTGCCCTAAAGGAGTACATGATGTGTCAATGAATATAGTATTACAATCACCTTCGTTTATTGCATCTTTTATCTTTTTTCTTAATACAACAGCTTCACTATCATCTTTAGCAAAAGAAATAATGGCAAAAATGTGATTAGGTAATCCAGACACCTCCTCATCTTTCATCTTTCGATAAGTAGAATCAAAACTAGAAATAGAAACATTTTCAATTTTGTAACGTAAAGAAAGTGAAGGTAACGATAGGTCTAAGTCAAGGAAGTTTCCTACTTCTCCTTCATGCACAAGTGTCTCTGTTTTTATGTTTTTAAACTGTTCTTTAATTTTTTCTATCTCAATAGTATCGATAGAATTCAAAAAAGCAGAGTATTTAAATTTATCTAAACCTAGTGGTTTTTTATACAATATCTGATCTCTTACTAATTTTTCTGCACACCCTGAAACATTATTTAAATCAGACCCTTCAAATGCATTTTCAAGATTTTCGTTATTAGGGATAAAAAGTTCAACATTATCTCCCACTTTATGAGAAATCGCATCAAGTAAAAGTATTGCTTTCAATACTCTATCCTCTTCTTGTGTTAATCTTCTTACACGCTGAAAACTATAAGAATCAAGAATAGATCTAATATCTGATGAAAGATTTTCTTTACCATTTTCATAGAAAAAATCCCAAAGCATGTCTAATGTCAAAAGAGAATATTGAGCTTGGTCAGGACCATAATTATCAATAAAATATTGAAATCCCTTAACATCGTCTCCTTTATCATTTTTGATAAAATCAAACATGCTTCTCTGATTAGATTCAAAAGCAGATGAGATGTGTTTTAATAATAAAGCTGTATATGGGTGTATTGGCAGTATATCTTCCAATTCTTCGTCTCCAATTTTAGCCTTTTTCTTAATCACTTCTCTGGAGTTGCGTGTAGAATCATAAAGATATTCTACGAGGTCTTTCCATTCGTTTCTAACTCTTTCATCATCTTTCTTTACCATAGCGGCACCGATTAAGCGAAATGCCATATTTTCTGGTAAATCTATAACACATGTAGGCTTTATAAAGCGATCTAATATCTTATTTTTGTCCTTATCTGCGTCATTAAAAAGACCACCACTTTTGTGAGTAACAATAACTAGATAAAATGGTATTGTACTACTAAGCTCTGCTATTTGCTGAAAGCCTGTTAAACTATTAGTGTTTTTCTCGAAGAATTCTGTAAACTCATCCCAAATAAAAACTATTGCTTTAAGATTGTTTTCCTTAATTATTTCTTTAATCCAACCAATAAGATCATCAATGCTCAATTGCATTACCTTTATTCCACACTCATCAGCAAGAGTAAATATTTTTTCCATTAATGAACTTAAGGATTCATCTTGATAGTTTTTTAATTTTTCAAGAATATCATCAGAGTTATCACCAGCAAACAAATTTGAATAGTTTTCCTTTATTTTAGCATCAAAAAAGTCTTTATTAGTGGGATTACTCAACCATTTAATTATTCCATATTTAAGAGCTTTTCTCCCACTGTTTTCAATACCACTATCCTCTAGTGCTTTTTCAATACTCTCTTCTATAGCAAACGCAAGGTTAGAATCATTTCTAATTGATGAGGAACCATATCTATGAACAGTAAGAATTTTACCTTCATTCTTCACACCTTGTAGTTTATTAAACAAATCATTACTTAATTGATATTTTTCAAAATAACTCCTAGCATCCTCCTCTTTGGCATCTAAAAGTTTTTTTAATGTTAATACTGCATGAGATTTTCCTGTGCCATATGCCCCTTCTACCCAAATAGAAAGCTTCTGTTCTCTTCTAAGTACACTTACGGTATCTTTAAGAAGTTTTATAAATGTTTCATGTGGATAGTATGTCTTCCACATTTGAGGATTGCTTTTAATAACACTGTCATTTACGACAGGAAAATAATTAGGGTCAATATCAAAAAAATGGCGATAAGTATTCATCATATTCTATTACCTCACAAATAAGTCAAGGATATCTTCAGATTGTTTATCTTGGTTCAAAATAATGTTATCTAAATCTAACGTGAAGGAAGTTTTAATATAGTCTGGATAATTAACAGAGAGACCAGAAAGAATATTTTTCATTTTTTCTCTATCTAATCCAAAAATCTCAGTTGGGCTAATTCCACCACTATCAACACTATGATTTAATAAGCGTGAAAGTGTAAATTGATAATAACCACAACATTTTTCAGCAAACAAATATAAAGAGTACAGAATAACAAGAGGATCAGGTTTCTTCCATTCTTCTCGAGAAAAAGAATTCAACTTTATTGCTTCTCCCTGCATAGAACTATTCTTTTTTTCGTAATCACACTTTCCTAGTCCTAAATTATTTCCAAACGGAGTACTCGTTAATAAAAATTTAAAGGCAGAAATGACATTCCTTTTTCCTAGCCCTTTTATATCGTTAGGCATAGAAGGTTCCAGTTTTACCCTAAATTGTTCTGGCGTAATTGATTCATAGAAAGGAATATTCTTTATGAACCAATTAAATTCTGGTGTATATACTAGATTAGAAAGCATCAAAGCCCATGTACTATCAGAATCAGATCCCAACTGAAAAAGAACTTTTGCAATTCTAGTTGGTTCATGCTTAGAATACTTATCTCCATTCTTTTCTCGATTATACGTAACAAGATTGGCATCTTTTACAAAACATAAAAAAGCATCCTTCTTTTTGTTTGCAACAAACCCATTACCATCAGATTCCCAAAACTCAGTAGAACCTTGAGCACGAAAGAATAAATCTATCCATTCCTTTTTTATTCCAATACTAAAATATCTATCAATTCCCATTTTTTCCTCCTCATTTTCTACATTCCGTATTGAGTTGTATCTTAAGCAATGTGCATATATATCATGACACTGATAACAATGAAGACAATTATTAGAGATTACTAATCCATTAGACATATCTATACAATTAGAAGAACAATTGGCTGCACAAACACCGCAATTAATGCAATAAAGACTTTTGATAATTACGCTACGAAATAAAGCAATAAACTTTGTGTCTTCCTTACTTGAACCACAATTTGGAAAAGAAAAAAATATCCTATCTTCCATTTTTTCTAAATGAACAGAGTAAAACTTTTCTTTGAAAATAATTGTATATTCATACTCAGACAATTCTATTAGTTGTCCAATTGTTTTAGCCCACTCTTTCCAAGTACTATTTAATTCTTTAACAATTATTTGTAATTTTCCGTCTTTAACAGTAATTATATGCTTATCTAATCCAAAATTTAATTCTCTACCTGATTTTCTTTTTTTCCAAAAACCATTATCTATAAAACTATCCATTTCTTTTTTAGAAAAAGATTTATTACTTGTTTCTTTTATTCTTTCTAAGAACTTCTTTGTATCTTCTGGATAACACTGCGCTTTCATATACTCATGCTTGCCGGAAGACATTGGGCATACTAAACACCCAACTCTAGAATTGCCTCTTTTATATGCTTTATTTAAACGTAGATTTTCTTGATAGATATATGAAAACAATTCTGCAGAATTCCAATCTAAAATTGGATGAAAACTATACTGACCTTTTACTTTTTTTCCGAAACTAATATCAGTATATTCACTTCTGGCTTGACTTTCACTTCCTCTTATACCAGTAAAAGCCATTCCTCTAAACTGAGGATTGCCTAAATAATTTCGTAAGAACAAAATTTGAGGAGTAGTCTTGTGTACACTGCAACACCATCTTATTGTAACAGCAGGAGGGCCAAACAAAGCCCAACTGCTTTCGATATCCAAGTTAGATTTTGAACGAAAAAAATCTATTCTATCCTCTTTACATTCTCTCTCTACTATTTCTATCTCATTATATGTATCCTCGTTCTCCATACCGGTATCACCAAAAAGAACCATAAATGCATTATGGGGTAGAACTTGTTTTACAAGGTTCAAGGCTACAATACTGTCTTTGCCACCACTGAAAGCTACATAAAAAATATCAACTTTACTCTTGTAACTAATGTATGTGTTATAAATCTTCTTTTTTGTATCGGAAGCAATTTTTTCAACTAAATCTCTATTTTTCTCTACCATTTTTGGAATATCAACAAAACAAAGCGAGCCACCATTAGGCTCTGCTTCATCCAATACTACTAAGTCTGGTTCTGTATATACACTTCCGCCTTTTGTTTTAGCAATTAATTTTCCTCTATAAAAGTAATTACTTGATTCAGCCCACATATACGGGTATGTATTATCATTTTCATATTTGAAGTACTTATTAAAACCAAGTATATTCAATTCTTCAGCATAAACTGGTCTTGGTTCCTTACTAAATTTGTTACTAGAATCAGTAGTAAGTAATATGCCCCCTGTTTCTTGGTCCCATTCATATGAATACATAAATAATTACCTCTTTTGGTTTCTCTTCTCATTAGCCTTAATTAAAATTGAATCAATATTTTTATAGCTTCTCTGTCCCAGGTATTCTTCTTCGAACAAGAAATCCAATGCCTTTTCTTTCTCTAAGGAAATATCACTTGAAGATAAGACATCTATTAATAAGTCATCTAAACAATTGATATTGGAACTTTTTTTTACTATTGCGCCAATACAGCTTTTTTCTCCAAAACTAGAATGAATTAATTTGTATTTGTTACTAAATGAATAAACATAGCTTTCAAGTAAATACTTATTCCAAGTAAAATCTACGTATGGAAAAAAAACAAAAGAATCAACACACCTAAGTGAAATGTAATTACCATGACAAAAACTATCTAGCACATCATCAATTTCTTTTACATTAAAAGATATGGAAGATTTGGCAACAAATAGATTCTGACTAACCCTAAAAGAATACTCAAAAATACTATCTAGAACTTGACTCGTTGATATCTTGATTTCATCACAAAGTGAACGTAATTCATCTAATTTGAAAGACTCTTTTCTTTTTGAAAAATCGAGAAAAACTTGCTCAGTTGTTATATTCTCGTTTTTTCGACTAATAATATTTCCCTTAAAAGAAAAAGAATCTTTCATATAATATTTAAGAGCAGCCCGTAAACCACGTTCCGTTATAAAAGAATTATTTTCAACAAAAATGGGATATTCTGTTTTTATTCTTTCTAATAATTCATTACTACTTATAAATTCTTTTTCTTCAATTGAATCTTGAATAATAGCGGTAATTGCATCTTTATCATCATCCGAACATGAAAGACAATCAATATGGAAAAACATACCTTTTGAATTACAAATAAATTCCAAGTAGTTATTTAAAGTTTTTTCAATTATTTCTTCAGAAATATAAGATAAAGCCCTAAATATCTCTGTTTTTTCCACAGGAACACCACAACTTACTAGATATTCTTTTATGTCGTCATGAGGATCGTAAGAACGATGATTAGGAGAAATATAATCATTCCAAAATCCATATCTGCGGTTATTAAATCGACAGATACAGTCCCTAAGCATTTTTTCATCACAAACTAATCCATCAAGGAGCTCATCATAGAACTGATTAAACAATACTTTATAATAAATAACTTTAGCACCAGAATTAAAACAATTATCAATATAGGAAAAAATCTTATCTCTAACTTCTTCGCTAATCATTACTTCGGGAACAAATAATTTATGGTTCTTTTCTATACAAAAACCGATAATTTCACCTATTAATTCTTCATCATCAAGAGATAGAGAACTATGATACAGCTCTTCCCAATGAGCCCTAAAAATAGATAGTTCTCGTGGATAATCATACCTATATCCCTTTGAAAAATACTTAATTAAAACTTCTTTTATAAGTTCCTCTTGCGTTTTAGTATTAATGTCACTCTCTTCTTCTTTCGTTGTTTCAAAACGCTCAAACTTCGTTTCAATAGGTTGAGGTTCAAGAGTGTTACCATTTTCTTCTTTATCATCCAAACAACTGTTAAGCTCTTCTAATTTTTTATTTGGGGTATTATTTATAACTAAGTTGATTTTATCTTCTACTTTCTCTTCTTTTATTGTTTTCTTTTCTTCAGCAGCGTGTTCAATTTCTTTCTCAGTTTCTACATACTTAATAACTATATTTTCTTCATCAACTAAACAAATTTTAAGTAAATATCTAATAATGCATATAATTTCATTTGGTGTATGTTGTTGCTCTAAAAATAAACCACATTTCAATTTTATGGGTTCTTTCATAAAACTTAAGTATCTAGAACTACAAAAGTCTATTTCTGTTTCACTATTTGATATTATTTTTAGATTATTTGATAAACACAAAAAAGATTTATTTAAAGGGATTCTGTCGTAGTAATCTTCATATAGTTTCTCAAATAGACCAACGTACAAATCCTTCCAAGAAGAAACGTTCTCTATTTTTTCATCAAAATATAGAGCAAATGTTGGTCTTGTATTCCACAATCGAGGAGCATTACTAAAGACTAATTCTTTTTCTCTCTTCTTTTCTAGAAAAATATATTCATCTCCATCTTTATAAGCCCAGCTAGCATTATCAAGAACCTCTTTCAAAGCCTCTATTTTTACTGTTATTGTTAAAGACCCAGATTTAAATGTAAGCTTTTTATTAAGAGACGTTTTTTTATTCTCTTTTAAATAAAAGTATAAGCTGTTGTAGAACAGTGCATGTTTTTTTGATAAAACTTCGTCTGTTGCATTTCTAATAGAATCTAAAGCCGCTATCTCCTTATTTTCATCACTTACATTTGTCTGATTTCTTTTTAAATAAGCAAAATAATGATTAAAAAGAAGCTGTATTTCTCCCCCAGTAATACCTTTATTAAAAAAAATCACATCTCTGTTTCTTTGAACTCTCTGAAGAATATTTGCTACAACTTTTGTGTCTTTTGTTGAAAAAAAGGAATTAACTAAACCACATTTATAACAATAATTATCAATAATAGAATACAGAATTTTATATCGCTGTAGTTCTTTAACGGAGACCTCGGAAGATAACCAAGAAAAATACTTAGATCTATTAACTTCATCCTTTTCCATAGCGTCCCCCCTTTTCTTTTGAGAGTACCCCCCCCGCCCCTTTTTTGTCAATATATAGAAACCTAGGCATTCTGGCGAGAAAGTTAGAGTTCTTTAGAGTACTAGTGATTACAC
>CAZLYD010000025.1:0-19291 GCA_964563815.1 uncultured Spirochaetaceae bacterium | reverse complement strand
TTTGAGTTGTAATTGTTTGTTCAACAATAGTTTCATTTTTTAGATACTTAAATGGCTGCACATAAAATTTAATTGTTGCTTTTCTCATCGTTAGTAATTTCTCATAATCAACATCGTCATATATACTTGCTATATACACTTTATTTGGTTCATCACTTATAATGAGTTCGCCATCTCCTGTGAAATATTTAATTATCTCATCAATATCAAAATTTTTAGTTAAACCAATACCTATATTTTTCGTATAACTTTCATACCCTAACTTTTCAATAATATCTCCATCTCTACCATCAATTTCGATTTTATTTACTTTCATTTTAGGTTTTGAAATTGGTGGTGTTTCAGTAATTATAAGCCCTTCTATTTCTTTACTTGATTTATTTTTCCATATGATTTCTGCCATTATCCATACACCACCTTTTCTACTTTATCTATTATTAACTCTCCAAATATATCCTCTGATATTTTTATTGTCATACCACTTAAGGCTTGTTGAAAAGCAGTTACTAAATTATCTTTAGAATATGAATTACCATCAAACCCAAAACTATCTACATTAGCATTCATTCCTACATTAAAGTCAGTTGGAATTGAGTCTTCCATCATATCTGATACATTATTCATTTCTTGAGTAAAACCTTCTCCTAAACCTAAAGCAAGATTTGAACCAATCTCATCTCTAAATACTCTTGATGGAGAATGAATACCAAAGAAACTTTTAATACCATCAAGTATTGCACTACCAAAACCTTTTATTTTATTAAGTACCCAATCTTTAGCATTATTGATACCATTCCATAACCCTTGTATTAGATTTTTACCTACATCTGCCATAGAACCTATACCATTTTTGAAAGCCTCTACTAATCCTGATACAATTTGTGGCACTGCTTTTACAATTTCTACAATTATTGTTGGTAAGTTTTTAATCAAAGCAACAAATAACTGAACTCCTGCCATTATAATTTTATCTATGTTTCCAATTAAAGCATTTATTATACCTGTTATTATTTTAGGTATAGCATTTACAATAGTTGTTATAATTTGAGGAAGTGCTTGGATAAGTGCAATAAGCAAATCAATACCTGCCTGAATAATGAATGGTATAGACTCCATCAATGCTGTAATTAATCCATCAATAATTTGTGGTATTGCCTCAACTATTGTTGTAATTATATCTGGCAAAGCATCAATCAAAGATGTTAATAACTCTATTCCTGTTTGGATTATTTCTGGTATAGAATTTAATAAGAAAGTAACAATTCCATTTATGATTTCAGGAAGTGCTGCTATCAATATTGGAAGTGCTGTTATTAATCCTTGAGCTAGTCCCATTATTAATTGAAGTGCTGCATTTAAAAGCATCGGTAAGTTTTCAACTAGACCATCAACAATTGTAATAATCGCTTGTACTGCTGTTGGTATTAAGTTTGGTAATAACTCTCCTAATCCTTCAACCAAAGAAGTAAAGATAACAACAATTGTGTCCATCAATAATGGTAGGTTTTCCACCAAAGTTTCTATTATTGTGGTTAATGCTGTAACCACAGTTGGAATAAGCTCTGGAATTAATTGTAGAATGGTTTCAAGTAAACTTGAAAATAATCCAGTTACTGCCTCAACAAGTATTGGTAATAATTGTGCTATTGCACTTAAAAGTGAATCAACAACTGTTGGAAGTGCTGCTACTATTTGTTGTAGAACTGGGACAATATTATCAATTACGGTCTTTATTGAATCAGCCATATTTTGACACAAAACTTTCATATCTGCATCTGCATCACCAAAACCTGTTATTAAATTTTCAAAAGCCCCCTTCATTGCATTTACTGAGCCTGATATAGTCTTTTCTGCCTCTGCAGCAGTTGTTCCTGTTATTCCCATTTCAGTTTGAATAACATGGATAGCACTATACACATCATTTAAATTTGAAATATTATATTTAACGCCACTAATCTTTTCAGCATCTTTTAGTAATCTTTCCATTTCTGTTTTTGTACCACCATACCCTAATTTTAGGTTATCCAACATAGTGTAGTTTTGTTTTGCAAATCCTTGATATGCACTTTGAATCAAAGACATATCCGTACCCATTTTATTGGCATTATCAGACATATCTATTATTGCTTGATTTGATGCTTTGGCTGCTGCCTCTGTATCTCCATTTAATGATGATATTAAACTTGCACTAAATGATGTAACTGTATTCATATATTCATTCGCAGAAAGCCCTGCTGTTTTATATGCATTATTGGCGTCATTAAAAACTTGTTTTTGTGCAGCAAGTAAAGAATTGTATTTTCCTTCTACTTCCCCTACACTTTTACCAACACTTGCAGCATATTCTTCAACCGATGATGCTTCAGTACCAAATAAGGTTTTAACACCACCTTCTAGTTGTTCAAATTCTGCATAAGAAGATACAACTTTGGATGCAAGAGCTACTGTCGCTGCTCCTGCCGCAACAGCTACTGCACCCATTGTTGCTCCTATTCCTTTTAATACTGACCCAAGTTTTTCAAACTTACCATTACTTTCCTCTGCTTTATCTCCTGCATCATTTATATCGTTTCCCATCTTATCTGCACTTTTAGATACATCATCCATTTCAGTACCAGCACTATCAAGTGTAGCTTCATTGTTTTTTAACTCTTTCTCCATAGAATTTAATTCAGCAGTTGCATTATTCAATTTAATTTGCCATTCTTGAGTTCTTCTATCATTTTCTCCAAAGGACTCTGAAGAGTTATTTAAGGCATTCTTTAATAATTCTATTTTTTGTTTTTGTGTTTCTATTTCTTTATTCAGCACTTGGTTTTTAGCTGTTAATGATTGTACGGATGTATCGTTTTTTTCAAATTGTGATTCAACCAACTTCATTTCAGATCCTAAAACTTTAAAGCTCTCATTAATACTATAAAGAGCACTTTTGAATTCTTTTTCTCCTTCAACACCAATCTTTAATCCAAAATTATCTGCCATTATAACTCACCTCCTTAAATTCCATCTGGGATAATATCGTCAATAAAGACCTCTCTCTTTGGTTTTGCTATTCCATTAAATTGTCTATGACATTCCCATAAATCAAGTAATAATCCAAAAGGCATAAGCCATACTTCTTCGTAAGACAAATTTAAATGAGCTAAACCATAATATAAAAGTCGAGTAAATAATTCTTCATCACTTACTCGACTTCCACGTTTTTTGAATTTTCTTCACTTTCAATATTTCTTTTTGTTCCTTTATACAAGCATTCTGTAATAGCTTGTTTATATTCTGCTAAATCAAATGGAGTTGTTAAGATTTCAACTTCTTCTTCAGTTAACAACTCTTTTTGATTATCTTTGTTTTTAATGTTATGAATTAAAATTGATTGATTTGCTAAAATGCATATAAGCCATACTATTTCTCCAATAGCCATTTCAAAGTTTTCAGCTTTCATCAATTTATCTCCTAAATTTTCAAGTCCACCATATCTTCCTGCTATTTCTTTTGTTGCTTTGGTTGTTAGAATTAATTCATATTCTTTATCACCAACTTTAATTTTACTTATTCTTTCAGTTTCCATTGCTTACCTCCAATTTTATTTACTACCAGCTTGAGCACTTGATGCTTCATATGTTGGTTCATATACTGATTTATACCAATCATTTACAGTTGTGGCAGTTACACCTGTATCACCTTCAGTAACTTCTGCTTTCCATGGATGTTTTCCACTAGCATCTGGTTTATTTCTACAAAGTACTGTACCTTCAATTGATGGTGTTGAGAATGTAATTGAATCACCTTTTGTAGCAAGACTTGCTGCAGGTATTCCAAATTTAACTCTATATAACCAATAGTATTTATATTTACCGTTTGATTTTTTTGCTCTAAATCCAATTGCAACTGGACTTCCAGCATCTTGACCGCCTGATATTAAAACTTTATTTTTATCTATTTGAGCACCTGTTAAATCTGCGGCAACATCAATTCCAATATCATCAACTCCAAGTGTTAAAGTACCACTTTTAAATTCTTTGACAATTTCTGCTGCAACATCATCTGCATAAAGTGTAGCCTCTGCAAGCTCTACAGATAATTCTGCTGATACAGCTTTTGCAAGTGTTACAGGTGTATCATATGTTTCATTACCAGATTCATCTTCTGTAATTTTTGAATAGTATAATTTATCTAAACCTATTGTAGCCATTTATATTTCCTCCATTTCATAATATTTTGCTACGTCTATGTTGTAATGATGAAAGCCTGTATCGTTTTCATATTCAACATATCGTTTATCAGTTATAGTAAAGTTATTTTTTAATAACCCATTTACTATTTTCTTTTTTATTTGCATATAGTTTCCTTTTGTAAAAATTGATAGTCTTACTTCTGATATCTCATATTTTGGTTTATCATCACAAAACAATGAAAAGTTATCTGATATAGGAACTAAAACAACATATTCATCTGTTGCCTTATCACTCAATTTTCCTGTTTCAGCTTGAATCGACATACCACATAAAAGTGTATTTAGTTCTGCTAATATTGTCATATATTGTTTACCTCCTTATCAAATGTTGCTTTCATCACTTCTATACATTGTGTTTTTGATGCTGATTTTGCAGGTTTCATAAATGGTTTAGCAACCTGTCCTGATTTTCCATATTCAATAATATTGGCTAATTTAGCGTTACTACTTCCATCTTTTCTTGATTCTGCAAAACCAATTTTTATATTGTAATTTCCATTTCTATCTAACCTCACTTCTGATAGTCCAAGTGCTCCTTCAAGTTCTCCTGTAGTTCTTGATTTGTATTTTGTACCTCTACCAACTACTGAACTTAAATTGCTCTTTGCCTTTGAAAGAACTACCTCTCCTCCAGCTTTCAACATCTTTTCGCAAATCTCATCAGTTCTATTTCCTAGTTTTGATAACTTTTGTAAAAAGTCCTCTGGTAATTTCACATAAGCCTTAGCCATTTTGAATCACCTTCTTTGCTAGAATTTCGATGTACATATTTCTTCCTTTAACATTCTCAATCGAAGTAATTTCAAAGTTCTCATCATCACATAAAATAACCATATCAGTTGATAGTTTTGTACTAGGAATAGCACGAATAACAAAGAGGTCAGTTGCTTCTGCGAAAGTAGTTCTATTTGCCCACTTTTCACTTCCATGTCTACCCTCTCTATATCCTCTAACTTTTGCAATAGTTACTTCTTGCTTTGTTGAAAATCCATCATCATCTTTTACATTTTGAATACTTTTTATTTCAATAAATTTATTCATTTTACCAAAACTCATATCTTACACCTTCCAATCTCTATTTAATCTCAATAGTAGATTTACTGTGTTCCATACTTGACTTGATGCATTGACATTATCTGCAAAGAAACCACCTGTTGAACCATCTCTACTTTCATAAAAATGGCTGACAAGCATTATCACTGCTTGTTTTGTAGTTTCTGGCATTTTATTTTCTTGATAGTATCCTTCTTCTATATGCTGATAACTTTCTGCATAAGAGATTGCAGCAGTGATAAATTGTTTTAGTAATTCATCATCTACTGAATGTTCTAATATAAGATTTTGTTTTACCTTAGTTAATAACTCTTCAATCACTGCTTCCTACCTCCATTTATTATTTTGTTGCAGATGTTGATTTTGCTTCAGCACTAACTTTTAAAATTTGTACTGCTTCTGGCAATACCAATTTACCGTCAACTCTCTCTTTTGCAACATATCCAATCATTCCATTACCAGCAAATAATTCTGTTAATTGTTTGAATGATCTTACACCTCTATCACCAATGTTGTAATAACTAAAGTCACCAAATGCGATAGAATCTTCTGGTGCATATTGAGATGTATATACAGGGAATCCAAGTAATCTATCTGGTTCTCCTTGTACTAATGCTGGTTGCCACATATATGCTCCATTGTTATCCTTGTAAGTTCTAATTGTTGCTATCATTTTGTCGTTCATAATAAATGCAGCATTTTTTCTATATGCTCTTTTTAAGCTATAAACAAGTTCAATGATTGCATCTGCACCAGTTGTTTTTGCAGTAATGTAAGTACCACCACCATTAGTTGCAAAGATACCTGTTGGTTGTCCATTTCCTGTTCCATTTAAAAACGCATTCTCTTCAGCATTTCCGATTGCTTTACCAAAGCTATCAATCAAGAAATTCTCTAAACCGAATGCGTTATCATATAATAATTCTTCTGTTACTTTTACAGCAACGTGTAATTTGTGGGCATCTAATATTTTTTGGTCGAATGCTGCTTCTCCAAATGTTAATTGTCCACCTTCTTCAACCCAGTTTGCTGCTGGAGTTGTACTTGCAATATTTATTTTGTGTTCTCCACTTGTTTTAATAATTGTAGATAAACTACGAACAATATTATTTTCTTCTAATTTTTGGATTAATCTAGTGTCATATTCATCTGGTACTAAATATCCTCCATCTGCATCTACACCTTCTTGTAAGACATTTGATACTTGTCTAAAGTTTGAACGTAATGCAGTTAACATTGCATCTTTATATTCATTTGATGCTCTTCCTGTTTTTTCTTCGTTATCAACTTTTGATGGTCTTGTAACGATAGGCGTATTAACAGGTTTATTTAATTCGTTCTCCATATTTTCCATTGCCTCCATTCTTTCAATTTCCTTACTATAATTTTTAATTTTTTCTTCCATTGAGTTATAAGTTTCAGCATCTTCTTTTGAAAGAAGTCCATCCTTATCTCTTTTACTTTCTACAAAGGCTTTAGCACCTTCCCAAGCTTTATTTCTAGCTTCTCTTAATTCTAAAATAGTCATTTTTTATTACCTCCAATTTCTTATTAATTCCAGACGTTCTAATAAACTGTCTGATGCTACTTCATTTTTTGTTTTCTGTGCTATTTTGCACTTTTCTGCCATCTTCTTCATTAATGAATTAGTAACAGATGCACGAGAAAACGTCATGCTTACATTAGGAACTTCAAGCTCATCATCTTGTGTATCTCTTTGCATTATTTCATCTGCAAATCCCAGCTCAATGGCACTATTAGCGTCCATCCATGTTTCAGTATCCATAAGATGTGATAACTTTGCTCTTGATAATCCTGTTTTGATTTCATATGCATTGATGATTGACTCTTTTACTTCATCAAGCATTGCTATGGCTTTTTGCATTTCAGATGTATCTCCTGCTGCTATTGTTGCAGGGTTATGTATCATAATCATTGATACTGGAGATACGATTACTTTGTTACCAGCCATTGCAATAACGGATGCTGCACTTGCTGCAATTCCATCTATTTTTACTGTTACATTACCTTTGTAATTCATCAGCATATTGTAGATTTGAGCTGCTGCAATACAGTCACCACCTGGAGAATTAATCCATACGGTAATATCTCCTTCGCCACTATCTAATTCATCTTTAAATAAGGCAGGTGTAACTTCATCATCGAACCATGACTCTTCAGCTATTGTTCCATTTAGGAATAGTATTCTTTCTTGACTTTGAGTCATTGTTTCCTGATTTGTTATCGTCTTGTTCTTCCAATTCCAAAACTTTCTCATCTTTTTCCTCCTCTCCTTTAGGTCTATATGCTGCACCTACTTCTGTGATTGGCATCATATTTCCATTTACCATGTATGTATTTCCACCTTTTTCATCTGAAATTAAATCTAGATTTTCAAGTTCTCTTACATCATTTGGTGACATGAATCCATTTTGTATACCAATGCTATATCCACTCATTCTGCTTTGATAATCTCCACGAAGTAAGCCATCAACATTAAACTTAATAAAATATTTTTTCTTTTCTTCTTTAGTTAATAGCGACCTTACAAGTGTTTGCTCCCATCTTGAAACCCAAGGATCAAGCGTATATTTCACAAATTCTAATGATTGTTGCTCTATATTAGAAAAACTCGACTTTTCAAGGTCACCAACCATATGTGGCGGTACTCTGAAAATTCGAGCTATCTCATTTATTTGAAATTTACGAGTTTCTAAAAATTGAGCCTCATTGGGAGAAATAGAAATAGGTGTGTATTTCATACCTTCTTCTAATACTGCTACTTTGTGAGAATTACGACTTCCACCAAAAGTTTCTGTCCAGCTTTCTCTTACTTTAGTAGGGTCTTTTAATGTTCCTGGATGCTCTAATACACCACTTGGTGCAGCTCCATTCGCATAAAACTTACTACCATATTCTTCTGCTGCAATTGCAAGACCTATTGCATTTTTAGCCATCGCAATTGGAGAATATCCAACCAATCCATCAAATCCTAAACCAGGAATATGTAAGACATCAGTTGCACTTAGTCTTACTGTTGTTTCTTTATTAATTGGAACATCATCTGTGGTTGTTAAATATTCGTAGTAAAGTTTTCCATTTTCATCTCTATTAACTGTCATCCTATCTGGCATAAGTGGATACAATGCTATAATTTCTCCCTTTCCATTTCTTATGATTTGTGCGTAAGCATTCCCCCATAATAAAAGATGAGTCATAAGTGTTTCTCTAAACACAAATGATGTCATCTCTGGATTAGGTTCATCATGCAGTAAAAAATATAATGGATGTTCTATAGCTTTTTTTTTACTTCCGTTTTTATCGTACTTATAAAAATGTAGAGGCAAACTTGCTACCGCTTCTGACAAAATTCTTACACAACTATAAACTGCTGTCATTTGCATTGCCGAACGTTCATTTACTCTTTTGCCACTTGTCGTGCTTCCCATAAAAAAGCTATAATTACTTCCTGTTGTTCTATCTTTAGGTGCATCTCTCGACCTAAATATGCCACTAAAAATTCCCATATCTAATCATCTCCTTCTATAAGAATAAAATTCCTCTGTTATCATAGACACTCTCACTTAAACTACTGCCACACCTTATTGCTCTATCAAGTGCCATAATAGTTGCGATTACTCCATCTATTTTTTCAGTAGATTTCTCCTTGTCTGCTTTTATATTTCCAGCAGGGTCAGTTTTAATAAAGACATTATCCATATTCCATCTCAAGATTGGATGACCTCCATGAATTAATTTCTTTTCAAGAGTTAATTTCATCAATTCTTTAGTTGGTGGACTCATGTCTTTAAATCCCTGTCCAAACGGAACAACAGTAAATCCCATATTCTCTAAATTTTGAACCATCTGTACTGCACCCCACCTATCGAATGCAATTTCTCTAATATTAAATTTTTCTCCTAACTTTTCTATAAACTTTTCAATATAACCATAGTGGACTACATTTCCTTCTGTTGTTTGTAAGTAACCTTGTCTTTGCCATATATCATAAGGAACATGATCCCTTTTAACTCTCAAATCAAGAGTATCTTCTGGTATCCAAAAGTAAGGTAAAATTATATACTCTTCTTCATCATCTATTGGTGGAAAGACTAAAGAAAAAGCCGTTATATCTGTTGTGGATGATAAATCTAATCCTCCATAGCATACACGACCTTCTAATTCTTCTTCTATAATTTTTCCATCACATAAATCCCATTTATCCATAGGCATCCATCTTATTGATTGTTTTACCCATTGGTTGAGTCGTAATTGTCTGAATGCATTTTCTTCTCCAGGATTTTGTTGTGCTGATTCACAAGCAGCTCTTACTTTTTCTTCTGCAACTGTTATTCCTAATGATGGATTTGCTTTTCTCCATACCTTTGGATCAGTCCAATCCTCACTCTCATCAGCACCATAAATTACTGAATAAAATGTAGGGTCAATCTTATTTCCTTTTTCAATATCTTTTGCTTTTTGATGTATTTCATAGCAAATTGAGTTAGTATCATTTCCAGCTGTTGTAATTAAGAAATACAAAGGTTGCATTCTTGCATCACCAGAACCTTGAGTCATTACATCATACAATTTTCTATTTGGTTGTGTGTGTAATTCATCAAATATAACGCCATGAGTGTTAAAACCATGTTTATTAGCAACATCCGCAGATAATACTTGATAAGAACTATTTGTTGGTTTGTATATCAGTTTTTTCTGTGACTCTAGTATTTTTACCCTTCTTGATAATGCAGGACAAAACTTAACCATATCTACTGCAACGTCAAATACAATTTTTGCTTGGTTTCTATCTGCTGCACATCCATATACTTCAGCTCTTTCTTCTCCATCTCCACAAGTTAATAAAAGTGCAACTGCCGCTGCAAGTTCTGACTTTCCTTGCTTTTTAGGAATTTCAATATAAGCAGTATTGAATTGCCTATATCCATTTGGCTTAAGTACACCAAAGATATCTCTGATGATTTGTTCTTGCCAGTCTATTAATTCAAAGTGTTTTCCAGCCCATGTTCCTTTTGTATGACAAAGACTTTCAATAAAAGCTACTGCAAAGTCTGCTGCATTTTCATCATAATAACTTGTTTTAGCCATAAACTTTGTTGGCTTATAGTTCTTCAATTTTCTCAATTTATCATCTCCCTTCCACGCAAAAAGCACTCCATAAATGAAGTGCTTTTAAAATATTTATCTAGTTTTATTTTTCTTGAGTTCTATGTATTGTTTTAATAATATGTTCCTGTTCTTTAATATCAACACCTATTGACTCAAGTGCCTCCCTTGTTCCACAATCTGGACATATTGGTGTTTTATTATCTCTTCTTGATATCGCAGGATGTCCTTGATATTCTACTCCACATTGTGGGCATTTTCTTATCCTACTAATTTCTTTCTTCATCTTCTATCCTCCCATTTTTACTTTTATTAATCGCATCGACTAAATAATCTGGATTGAAACCAAATCTTAAATATCCTTCAAGACAAGTTCCTAAATAATGTTGACTTGGTATTCCAAGTTTTCTATCTTCATGCATTATATAAACATAGGCTTTTCTAATTCTTATCTTTTTTGTTTTTATTCCTTTTATCGGAAGATACATTTCAGTCTTGTAATAAAACTGTGGGCATCCTTCATATCTATCAAGTGCCAGTTCATCACTTTTCTTTGTTTCCCATATTACAACAGGTACTTTTCCACCTTTCTTTTTTTCAATGGTTAAATAAGAACCTGTTTTACTACCTTTGAATAATAATTCGTAATCCTTAATAACCGATGTTCCAATAATCCTTGCTGTTGGGCATCTGAATTTCATTTGTCCTACATTTAAATTGCTACCGTAAGCTATATAATATCTTCTCTCCATAAGATATCCTCCTTTCTATTCAAGGGATTACCCTTCTACCACCTTAAGGGCAGTCAATGCTGCCGATTAAAGTACCAGGAGGCTAACTCCTTAAACTTACTCTTTTTTGTCTAAATGCAGTGTCACCTTCAAGTCTTTTTGTTAATACATCTCTTGCTGTTTTAAATTCATCTCCAATGAATCCTAATCTTAATAGCCATGTTCTCATTGCATATTTTGGATTTTCATTTTGTTGTCTTTTAGCTGATGCAAATTTAACATCCTTTGCCATTTGGCTTAATGCTAGGCAAAATTGAATGTAGCTTTTTAATTGTCCTGCATGAAGTCCATTTTGTTTTCCTTCTGCTGGTGGATCAAATTGAAATAATCTAAATTCAATAGTTCCTTTTGTAAATGTTGCATGGAAGTTTAGCATATGGTATCTGCTATCATTGTAATGTTGATTTCTGTAATAACTAGCATTTTGTGTTTGATACCAAATGTCTGCAAATTTCGACATTGTCTTTGGTTTCTTTCTATTAAGCACTCTCAAGAACTCAGGATTTACTGTTCTGCAATATCTAGCCATTCTCATTGAATCAAGTTTTAATGCATCAGCTATAAGCAATTCATGACTCGCCATAATGTTTGCTAAATTTCTCATTGTTTGAGGTGTGTGTCCATCTGCTCCTATGTGGATGTGAACTCCGCATCCCCTTGTTGCATCGCTCTTTGCTCCAGCTTTTCTTAAAAGCCTTATTAGTTCTTGTAGTGTTTCAATATCTTCATACTTTAGTATTGGTGTTACTAATTCGCATTTCTTATTATCAACTCCTGCAATACTTGTATCTCTTTGAAACTTCCATTCTCTCCCGTCATTTGACCAGGCAGACCATGTTAAGTATCCATTTCTATTATCTGTATATTCATATCTGCCTGTTTCAAATAACTCGGCTGCTATCTTTGCAGCTTTCTCTCTTGTTATGTTATTCATTTCAACTTCTACTCCGATTGTTTGTTCTTTCATTTTTTCGGATTGTCTTATTGCTTTTTCACTCATCTTACTCACCTTTCTTTATATAAGATTTCCTCTTTTTGTTATGTATATATATCACTCTAAAAGGCATATATATCAAGTCATTTCGGCAAAATAAGTGTATATTTTTTCATTATATTTTGATACATTTGTCGACTTTGTAAATAACATTTAAAGAGCTGCCATTATCCCAGGCAACCATAATTGATGCAGTATCATCCACACCAATTACAGTTCCTAAAGTTCCAATAGGTGGTGCTTGAAAATCATCCATTTTTACAAGTTTTACTCTTATTCCTTTTGGATATTCTTTTCTTATTTTTTCAACTATTTCTTGTTTTGGAAACATCATATCGTTTACCTCCTTGCACTACATATATCACTCTAAAACACATATTTATCAAGTCATGTGTGCATAATACTCAATTCCAGATAAAACAAAGTAAACACAAGGAAGTGCTACTCCATTTCCCCACAATTTATATTCAGCTGAATCAGAATGTGGATTTTGTAACCATTTGATTATTTGGTTATCAGTTTTTTCTCTTTTATTCTTTCCTTCTGCTTTTGAACTTTCAATAAATATTTCTCTCCAATATTCAACATCTTCTTTGGTTGGTTCTTTTGTTTCCAAATTAGAACACCACCAATCAGGAAAACCTTGAAGTCTTGCACATTCTTTTGGTGTAAGTCTTCTAACCTTCAACTTATCATTTACTATTGGTGGATCCATATAATCAGTTGCGATTAATGTATTAGCTAGATTTTCACTTGCTCTTGTGTGAAATGAACTCTTGCTTGTTGAATAAACAATTGCAACTCCACCTTGATTTGAATTAGGAAAGTTTCCATTTGTATCAAGTGTTCTTGATGTTTCAGTTTCATATACATTGTTTCTTACATTCTTTGTTCCTTCTGATGTTAATCTTATATCGTAGTTTTTTGAATGAACAACAAATGGTTGATTATTACCACCAGTACCATAAGTTGAAAGTATTGTTGGTGCTATATCTAATGGTCCTTTATATCTTAAATCTTGCGAATGATTTTCAAACAAATCTAACTTGCTTGATTTTCTAATGCTATTCTCAATGTTTCTGGTAGAGTCTTGCCACGACTTAAAGCTCTCTTTAGAATACCCTGACAAGCCCTCTGACTCAAATAATATTTTTGAGGCACTGTTTCCTCCAAAATCTGCGACAAGGTAGATACGATTTCTTCTCTGGGGAACTCCCCAAAACTGAGCATCAAAAACTCTCCATGCGATTGAGAAATCATCTCCCATGATTGTTCCTGCTTGTTCCCACTTTGTAGGTTTAGGAATAGACATTTCTTGATGTTTGACTTTGCAGATTTCATCAAGGACGCTTTTGAAATCTTCTCCTTTGTTTGAAGAGAAAGCTCCTGTGACATTTTCCCAGACAATATATCTTGGTTTTTCTCCATTTGTTGCACACCTCATTTCTTTTACAATTCTTATTGCCTCGTAAAAAAGATTAGACCTGCTTCCGTCTAATCCTGCTCTTTTACCCGCTATTGACATATCCTGACAAGGACTTCCAAATGTAATAATATCTACAGGTTCTACTTCATTTCCTTTTATTTTTGTAATATCACCATAATGCTTTACTTTAGATAATCTTTTAGTTGTTACTCTAATTGCAAATGGTTCTACCTCTGAACTCCATACAGGTTTAATACCTGCTAACATACCACCTAATGGGAAACCACCACTTCCATCAAATAAACTTGCAAGTGTTAGTTCTTTATCCATTATTAACTTCAACCTCTTTAACTAAATCTTTGTACAGTATCTTCTCACCATTTCTAATTACATACACATTTTCACTATCGTTAGTATCTTCAACATATCTTCTTAAAATAACTGATGCATACTTTTCGTCAAGTTCCATTGTGTAACAAATTCTATTCATTTGTTCACAAGCCATAAGTGTTGATCCACTACCACCAAATGTGTCTATAACAATCGCATTAGCTTGAGTAGAATTGTTTATTGGATAAGCTAATAAATCAAGTGGTTTAGAAGTTGGATGATTTGAGTTCTTTTTAGGTTTATCAAAATTCCAGATAGTAGTTTGTTTTCTATCTGAATACCATGAATGTTTTCCATTTTGCATAAATCCATATAAAACAGGTTCATGTTGCCATTGATAATCTGAACGTCCAAGTACTAGACTATCTTTTACCCATATACAACAACCTGCTAAATGAAATCCTGCATCAATAAATGCTTTTCTAAAATTCAAGCCTTCTGTATCAGCATGGAATATATAAGCAGCTCCACCATTTTCTAAATGTTCTGCCATATTCTTAAATGCTGAAAACAAAAACTCATAAAAGTCATTATTTTTCATACTATCATTTTGAATAGTTAATCCATCAGAACTTTTAAAAGCCACATTGTAAGGCGGATCGGTTAAGATTAAATTTGCTTTTTTATCCTCCATAAGTTTTGCTACATCTTCACTTGATGTTGCATCACCACACATCAATTTATGCTTTCCTACAAACCACACATCCCCTCTTTCAACAAAACTTGCTTTTTCAAGGGCAGTAGTTAAATCAAAGTCATCATCTTTTACTTCTTTATCATCTATTCCAAATAAGTCGGCTAGTTCTTTTTCATCAAATCCTGTATAGAATAAGTCATATCCTAAATTTTGCAATTCTTCCATTTCTATTTTTAGTAATTCTTCATCCCAACCTGCATCCATTGCCATACGGTTATCCGCTAAAATGTATGCTTTCTTTTGAGCATCAGTTAAGAAGTCAGCAAACACACAAGGTACTTCATTTATTCCTTCTTCTTTTGCTGCCATCAATCTTCCATGACCCGCTATAACATTGAAGTCCCTATCAATTATGATTGGATTAACAAAACCAAATTCTCGAAGTGAAGAACGAAGTTTTAAAATTTGTTCTGCCGAGTGTGTTCTAGCATTATTCACATAAGGCACTAATTTATCAATTGATATTAGTTGCATTTCTGTCGTTGTTTTAGACATTTTTCCACCTCCTAGAAAAGTCCCCATTCAGCAAATTTCTCAAATCCACCGATAGACTCAATATATTCTTTAGCAATCTTTACTACTTCATCATAAGGTTTACCATCTATTTCTTTATCACCAATAGCACAGCAAATTTTAACTACCTCATTTGTTTCTTGTGCTTTCAAGAATGCATAGATGTTTACTGATACATCTGCTTTTGATAAGTCCTTACCATGAAGTCCTCCACCAGTTACACCATCTGCCATATCAGATCCTAATTTTCTATTTGTAGCACCTGTATCAACATCAGTGCCTCCAGTCCAATCTCCTAAAGGATTGATTGTTGCATCTTGATACAATTCTTTTAATTCTTCAATTTTGCAATTACTTTGACAAATTATTAATTTTTCTTTATCTAAAATGTACTTACCATCACTTGGATATTTTTTATAAATTAAACGAGCAATCTCTGATAACTTCTTTTGCTCGTCTGTTAAAGGCACTCCCTTAAATATTCCATTGTCACCACATCTTATTTCTTTCTCTTGATTTTTAGATAAGTGTATATCTTGTGGCACTAATACGATATCTCTCGACATATCTCCTGCTATTCTTGTGATGATATTTTCTATATCTTCTTTATTAAAATCTACTGATGTTTCAGCAATAACATGACAAACTCCATGCCCTATTAAAACCTCAACTGCTATTTTAGGATTTTCTTGTAACTTGTATCCTAAATCTACTATTGCACCTGCTATTCTATCCGCTACTTTGTCCGGGTGCTTTGGATTAACTTTTTCTATCATTATTTTCTCTCCTCTCTTGCTCTAAGCAATCTTTCCATCAAATCATTTTGTGGTGCAGCATCTTCATAAGCTGTACTACAATTTTCTTTTACTATTTGAAATATCTCATTCCATAATCTAACCGCCTGATTCATATAATTAATACCAATATTTATAAATGGCGATGGTATTGGTTTTTGTGTTGTTGGATGTTTTGATAAAAGTCCCAACTTATTAGTTAGTTCTTCACATTGAATCCATCTAGCACTACACATTGAATATCTTTCTAAAAGTTGTGGCGAGATTTTTTGAGCACAACCTACTTTTTTTAGCCACTCCCAGGTTTCTTGATATATCTCTTTTGCCTCTAGTTCATTTCCATCACGTTGTTTTTCAGATAAGAAATCGTGTGGCTTTGGCATCTCTGCTCCTTCAATTTCTGGTATATCTAATGTTTCCAAAGTTCTACCACCAGGATTACCATTTTGTGCTTTTTCTTTTACTGCTGATTTTTTCCTTCCAGCACCAATTCTAGCACCGCCTCTACCGCCAATATTGTTTGATTTTGTGGGCATTTAATCTCACCTCCCTTTAATACCCTTTTGAATTCGCATTTTTTACACATAAGACCCCACGCCCGTTGCACTGCTTTTATTTTTTAGAGATTTGAATCCCCCTACCTATAATATTTAGGTTTGATTCTCCATCTATCTCCTCGTTCTGCATGAATCGTTGCATGACACGATTTGCAAAGTGAAATTAAATTCTTTTTATCATGTGTTCCACCTTCTGCTAATGGTAGTCTATGGTGTACTTCATCCATTGCTCTGTAGATACCTTGCTCCAAACACTTCTCACACAATGGATGTTCCTTTGCATAACTATCACGGATTCGTTTCCAAACTCGTCCATATCTTTTTCTAATCTCTGGACTTCTATCGTATCGTTCATACCTTTTGTTTTCTTGTTTCTCATGTTCTATACAAAACCTACCGTCTGTTAGTAATGGACAACCAGGGTAAGAACATGGACGCTTTGGTTTCTTTGGCATCTCTTTGCTTCCTTTCTTGCATAACAAAAGCCCTACAGGTTTCCCCATAAGGCTCTCATCATTTTATTTTTTTCTCCATTATAATAGTATCACAAGATTATACTCTCATACTATCACATTTACTCTCATCATTACCTGGAACTACAATTTCTTTCAAAGCTAAGCTATGCATTCTATGTATGTGTTGTATTGAGTAGTTCATATCAACAGATATTTGTTCCCAAGTAATGAAACATAAGTACCTCTTTTCAAGAAGTGTTTGGTATTCAATGTTAGGAACTTCTTTTATAACTTTCATTATTTCCTTCTTCAAATTTATCAACTTTTCTATGTCGTTCTTTAGCTTTTCTTCCAAATCTATTATTTTTATAATGCAATCTTCCATTCTTGATCCACCACGATTTGGACTTTTTGGCATATCAGAAATAGTAGATGTACATTTTGTTGCTAATTCATTTAAAGCAGCTATCTGTTGTGTCTTTGAAGTAATTCGCTCATCAAGATAATGAGCCTGTAACAAATATTCTTTTGCTGTCATATTTTATACCTCCGATTATTTTGTTTTCCCTCGGATTTACTCTGATTTACTAAGATTTGCTTTTACTGCATTAATTAATGAATCTTGTACCTTGTGTTTCCCCTCTAATGCTTTTATTACCTGTTCATCAATTGTATCTTTGCAAATAATATGTTCTATTACTACCGTTTTGGATTTCTGACCTTGACGCCATAATCTTGCATTGGTTTGTTCATAAAGTTCCAACGACCAAGTAAGTCCAAACCATATAATTGTAGAACCTCCATCTTGAAGATTTAGTCCATGTCCTGTTGATGCTGGTTGAATAAGGGCTACCGATATTTCTCCATTATTCCAATCTTGAATACTTTTGTCAGTATCAAGCCTTACACTTTCTATCTTCTTGCTTTTTAAATATTCTTCAATTCTATCAAGATCGTGTTTGAACCAATATGCCACAAGTACAGGTTTTCCATTTGCTGATTCAATTAAATCTTCTAATGCCTCTAATTTTTTATTGTGTACATTTGCGAACTCTCTATTTTCATCATATATTGCTCCATTTGCCATTTGCATTAGTTTGTTTGAAAGAACTGCTGCATTACTTGCAGATATTTCTCCATCTGGTAATTCCAAAACTAAATCTTCCTTTAATTCTTGGTATTTGCTCCATTCTTTTTCATCTAATGCAACAGAATAATTGTTTTTTATGAGTTGTGGCATTTCCAAATAATCTGTTGATTTCATAGAAATTGTTATATCTGATATTTTCTTATATATTTGTTCTTCTGCATTTGGTAGTGGTTTATAACTAAATATTATTTGACCATTTCTTTTGTCTGGTTCAAAGTAGTTATTTCTATATTCTCCTATAAATCTTCCTAGTCTTTTTCCCATATCTAGCACTTTAAATTCAGCAAATAAATCCATTAACCCATTACTTGATGGAGTTCCTGTAAGTCCCACCATTCTTTTTACTTTAGGTCTTACTTTCATTAAACTTTTAAATCTTTGTGAGCTATAATTCTTGAAAGATGATAATTCATCAATAACTACCATATCAAAATTGAATTTATACCCCATTGTTTCAACTAGCCACTTAACATTGTCACGATTGATTATATAAATATCGGCATTGTTCCTTAAAGCAGCCAATCTTTCTTTTTCTGTTCCTACAACAATCTCATATTTCAAATTATTCAAATGCTCCCATTTTTCTATTTCAGCTTTCCAGCTAAATCTTGCAACTCTTAATGGTGCTACAACTAAAACTTTATGAACATCAAAACTATCAAATAATAAGTTGTTTATTGCTGTTAAAGTTATTGATGTTTTTCCAAGTCCCATATCAAGTAGAATTGCTGACTCGTTATGTGTTTCAATAAACTCAGTTGCATATTTTTGATAATTATGTGGATTGTATATCATCAATTACACCTCCTATATCTTTTGTATTATCTACAACATATACTTTAAATCCCATTTCTTTTAATTTTCTAATTCTTACAAGTTGAAGTTTCCTTGGTTTTTCCTTTGGTGCTTTTAACTCTACAAATGCAATCTTTCCTTTTGCCATTAGTACCAATCTATCTGGTATTCCATCTAATCCTGTTGATGCCAATTTCAAGCAAATACCACCATGCTTTTTAACTTGACTAACCAACTTCTGCTCTATATACTTTTCTCTCATCAAACCTACTCCCATCCGTGTTTTTAAAGTTGTGTGACACGTAATGACTACTA
>CAZLYD010000024.1:0-22569 GCA_964563815.1 uncultured Spirochaetaceae bacterium | reverse complement strand
GATATCGTTAGTGAAGAGGTTGGAATTAGTCATTATGCACTTCCTGTGATGCCTGATACAAGATGTCCTAAAGCAGAATATCCACCTATAAGGATTCAATAAGTAGATTACTATGGAGGCTAAGTATTAATGGTTTTTCATTTTCCTAAGCACATATTTCTCCTATTCTTTGTATTAGTTTTTACTGCATTCTTTTCTTTGGGGGTTGCTGGATATATTTGGTCGATGAAATCAGAAAATGTTTACTATTTAGAAGATAAGTTAATCATTGGCGACTATGTTGTATCTCCTTCTGATACTATAGGAAGAAATGGCGGAGAACCATTTGGTATAGTTCCTATTCGTAGTAATTATTACATTGAAGATGCAGAAGAAATATCGAAAGAGTTGAACTCAATTTCTGGCGTAAAATCACTTCCTATTGCTTGTGTTGATTCCTATTTTACTTTTGTTATTAAAGGTGAATTAAAGACTAAAGATTCGTGGTTTATAAATAAAAGCGTCAATAATATTGGTTTGAAGCTACAGAGTGATGGTGTAACATATCTTTCACTTCGTAATACGGCTACAACACCATATTATGATGATTCTATTTATGGCGTGAATTCTAGTATTTTATTAGATTTCTACAAAGAAAAAGAGGGTTTCGAGTTCTTTGGCCTTACTGGAAAGAATGGAGTCTTTTTGTCAGAAGCAATGAAGGATGCGCTGGAAATAGATGAAACAGATAAAGAAGTTACTTTAGTTGTTTCATATTTGGGTCGTACTGCTTTTCAAGGTGGAATAATAAGTGTTCCAATAGCAGGTTTTTTTCGTGCGCAAGAAAAACCATATGAAAAAGAGGCAAATGGTGAAAACATAAAAAGATTAAGAGCACCTAATCCACTCTTCATGTTCTTGGATATGGATTATTATTCAACTCTTTACAAAACAAATAAAATGGTTTTCCCACCCAATGAAGAGTATGATGATCTTTTTTCGTCGCTATCAGCTAAAAAGGGCAGAGCAAAGACATCAGTTGTTCCTATTTCTTATCAAAATATATGGATTAGGGGCGGAAGTGAAGATGCACTAAATAATGTGATAGCAAAAACAGGTCAACCTCTTTCTTTAACTAGCACCTTTAGACTTTCTTTAAGTTTAGATAGGCATTATAGTTTCATGACAACACTAGAAAATGTTGGGAAATACTCGTTTCTATTAATGGCTATCGTTATATGGTTTATGGCTTGGAGTGTTGTTAAAAGGCTCTTGGACTATGAAGAAAAATCAACACTTCTTATGTATGCTTCGGGAAGTCAGAAAAGCTCTATTATATTGAGACTGTATTTACCAATGATTATTCCGTCTGTTTTGATTGGTATTATCGGTCTTTATACAGGACTGAAATGGTTGCAGAGCGCAATGGTCGGAAGTGCAAACTTTTTTGTTACATTAAAACGTACAATACATTTTCTTGTTATTCCTTTTTCGATCGTTTTAATTATGCTTCTACTGATTTCTCTTCTCTCTGTTTATTCTTTTGTTAACAGTCATACATCTTTTGAATCTCAAAAGAGGAGGCGAAAATGAAAGGACAAAAAGCATTATTATTATCTTTCAAAAAGTACTTTAAAAAATATTCATTCTTGCTTTTTTTGTTAATTCTTGTTGTTTGTTTTTCTTCTATAGTGCTGTCTATTTTAGATAATATGTACTTAAGTTATGAATATAGAGAAAAAGCGATGGTAAAAGGAGATGCATTATTATATGTACCTTTCTCGAGTTCTGATGTAGTTATTAAAGCTTTAGAAGATGCGTCAGAGAAGATGGATAATTGTGTAACTGATATAAGAGTAAAGTATCCATCGCTTACTATATACATAGAGGGTGATAATAACGAAAGAGTTTATTTAGATGCTGTTTTATCTTCTTCTTTAAGTGGAGATGAAATATTAGTCTTAGGTGAATATATACCCAAAGGCGACATAACTGTATTTGATGGTGAAACTAATAACGAAGTAGATTGCCTAGTAGTTGTTGATGATGCGAGAGCTTTAAACCTATTTATTAATTCACATGAAGTCTTGTGTTCCCAAGATGTTTATAAGTCAATTGCAGCATACCAAGGAATAAGTGTGAATGGATACTATGGCGAAATAGAGTTTGATATTAAAGATGGTACGGATCTAGAAAGGCTATTGAATGTGCTTTTGGAAGAATGCGGACTAAAGAGTGAAGGTACTAAAAAAGGATATAGAGAGACTGTATATATAGTTGGTAGTAAAGATAGTTCTCGAGCTGCACTTAGTGATTGGTATTTATATGACTTTAAGACTAAAGAGTACCGAAGAGAGTATATTGTTCTTTTTAATGAAAAGTATAATGACATTGAATTGATGAATGAAGTTGATAGATTCAATACACCTGTTCATTTCCTTAACGAATTTGCCAAAAGTACTATTCCTCTTATATGTGTGGCATTTATCTTTATATCTATTTCAATTTATGAAGTAAGACGAAAAGAATTTAAGCTTTATAGAGATTTAGGTATGAGCAGAATAAAGATATCTTTATTATTGTTGGCGGAATCATGTGTGTTGATTATTTTTGTTGCACTTGTTTCTGCTTTAGTAATTTTGATATGTAGTGTTGCGATTAATTTTTTTACACCTACAGGCGCTCAAATAGTTAAGGGGAAGCATGTCTATTTTAGAGATTTATATACGATTAATGGTAAGTATTCTCTAAATGGTGTTTGGAAGAGTTTTTTTACAAGTATGACATATGTTTCTATATTCTTCGTTTTTATTTTATACATTTTGAATTCTGTTTTGTTGTTTCTTGATGAGAAGAAGGAGAAGAAAAGATGAAAAAAACTATAGTTCTCTTATTTATTTTGTTACTTTCTTTTTCTCTTTACGCTGGTGTGTTTGAGCTTTTCTATCCCAACATTTCATATTATGAAATGGCGAATCTTGTAAAGAACAATATGATTGGACCATTCTCTTTTGATGATAAAGTTGAGGTTTCAAGAGATGTAGAAATGATGGGGGAGAATTGCTATCTATATTATGACAAAGGTAGAAAAGACACAATTTTCTTTCATCAAGCTGCTTCTGAATTATCACTATATACAGTTACAAAAGCCTATTTGGGTCGTCTTTTAACTAGAAATGTTTATTCTTTTCCTGTCTTAAGTATTCCTTATTTTTTTCCTGAAAAAAATGGTGAGAAAATTGTAAGTGAAAATTATACGACAGAGGAGAATAGTGAGAAAAGGATTGTCTTTAAAGCTAAAGATAAAAATGTAAGAATTGAAATGGAAGAATTCGATGATTGGGCTCGTAAGATAGTATATCTAGATGAAAGAGTATTGTATTGTCGTTGGATTATAAATTGGAAAGAGATTAATGGAAATAGAATTCCAACAACAGAAGCCTTTTATGTTCCATCCCTTTTAGGTGGGTCTCATATTGCTTTTAAAGAGACAGTTGCAACTGGAGGATTTGATAGTGATTATGGAACATTTACAGAAGAAAGCTTTAGAGATCTTTTTGATAGACTTAAGTAGGAGAGAAATATATGGTAAGAGCATGCGGTGTTACTAAAGATTACTATGTTGGGAATGAAGTAGTTCATGCTTTAAAAAATGTAAGTATTGAATGCAATAGTGGTTCTGTTACTCTTTTTATGGGACCAAGTGGCTCTGGAAAATCTACTGCTTTGAAGATATTGGGTGGTATGCTTTCTTCTACTTCTGGCGAGATTGTCGTTGATGAGTATTCTCTTAATACCATGAAGGAAAAAGAGCTTTGTTCTTACCGCTTTCTTGAGGTTGGAATGATCTTCCAAGATTATTTGGTTTTAGATCATCTTTCAGTTTGGGATAATATTCTTCTTTCTATTCGTGTTGGAAATAAAAAAGATAGAAAAAAAGAAAAAGAATATTACCCAAAAGCAGAAGAATTAATGAAAGATTTGGGTATATGGGAATTAAAGAAAAGAAAGGCTTCTGATCTCTCTGGCGGGCAAAGACAACGTGTAGCTATAGCGCGAGCATTACTAAAAGAACCTAAACTGCTACTTGCTGATGAACCTACAGCAAACTTAGATAGTAAAACAGCAATTTCTGTCATTAAGCTTTTTAAGGATATAACAGATAAAAAAGATGTAATAACTATTATTGCTACTCACGATGAACGTCTAACTCCTTATTCTGACAGAGTATATGACTTTGTTGATGGAGAAGTTGTAGAACGAATAATAGAATAATAATGAAAGATAACGTGTGGAAGAAATTAAAGTGGTGCTGGAAGTATACAAGAGAGGATATACCTATAGTTATTATTTCACTCCTTTTGTCGTTAATTCTAGCATATATCAATACACTAGAGCCACTTTATACAGGTACTTTGATAGATGACTTAATTGTCGTTGATTTCTATGCGTTTATTATTAAGTTAATAAAATTATTTACTATACAGGGCGTAGGAATCCTTTTTAGCATATTCATCGGAAGAATCTCGCTTGATATAAACAAAAGAAGTACAATACGGGGAGAAAAGCTTTTTTTTACTCAAGTAATTAGGAGAGAAAACTATGATTGGCTTCAAGGTCGTAATGCGGAAATATTAAATACAATACAGAATGATATTAGTGTTGTATTAGGTGTTTGGACTAATGTTATACCAAGTGCGATTGCAAGCTTTTTTACACTTTTTGTTGTTTCTTATAGATTGTTATCAATAAACATTATTGCTTTCGTTCTTACAATAATCCTTTCGATAATTCCTTTCATTGTGCACCACGTGGCAGGAAAAAAAGAGCTGATGCTAAATACGGAAGCTAAGAAATATGGTGATCGGTATGTTCTAGCTGTGCAAGATTCAGTATCAATGAGCTATGAAAGTGTAGGAAAAAGTCGCATATTATTCATTGAGAACTTTTTAAATAGAATTAAGGACTCATTCTTTATTTCTTATAAGAAATTTAATTTATCTCAAGCTTATCGAATGATTCTCTTCTTTATTAATATTGCTACTGTATCAGCTATATATTTTTTTCTAGGTCGTAGCATAATGATTGGGAAGAATAGTGTTGGTGACTTTATGGTTGCCGTTCTCTATTCTCAGCAGATTCGTTCCTTAATTCAGAACTATGGAACCCTATATCAAAGTATTTTAGCTAAATCAATTTCTATTGATAGAGTAAAGAGTTTTATTGAATATGATGATGAAGGAAGTTTAGAAATAATCAATAATGAAGAGCTTTTTGTGAGTGTTAATAACGTTGATTTTTCTTATGGAGAGAGAAAGGTTTTTAGCAACTATTCATTAAGTTTAGTTGGGACAGGAATTTATGTTATAAAGGGAAAAAATGGATCTGGAAAAACAACGCTACTTAAATTATTTTGCTTGATGATAGAAGGAAAAAACCTGAAGAAAGGTAGTGTTGTGATCGGAGGAATAGATGGAGCAGAAGACATTGCTTATATTCCGCCTATACCCCATATTGCAGCTATGACAATTAGAGATAATTTGCTTTTAGGTTATAAAATAGCAGACGAAGATATCATAGAGAAAATCAAGAGAGTAGGACTACTAGATTGGTTTAATTCACTACCAAAAGGGTTGGATACTGTATTTGATCAAAAAACAATTGGATTATCTCAAGGGCAAATGATAAGATTCTCTCTTGCTAGTAATTTATTAAGAGAAAGAAGGATATACTTTATTGATGAAATAGAGGATGGAATAGACGCTGAAAGTAGGAAATTGATCCTAAATATACTAAGCGAATTATCTAAAACAAAAATTGTTGTTGTAGTATCACATTCAGATCTTTTTGATGCTAAAGCAAAATCAATTATTAAAATAGAATAAAATCCGCTATTGATAGATCCATAAAGTAAATATGGACGATATCTTTTTCTATGTTGGGTGTGTGATAAAAAGCAAGATGAGCTTTACCTGACTTGGTGTTACCCTTATCTGATGAATACTTAGATACTATTATAGACTAATGTACAATACAAAATGGAATTATTACTAATGATTAATGCTTTAGTTTTTTTATATAGTAGTAGTTAGCGTAACTGTTCATAGAGTTTTGTAATAAAGAAAGAATGATGTAGATTGATTAGTAGAGATGCCCCCATGCTATCACGATGATTTATTACAAAAAGGTCGAGCATAAAAAGGCGATTAAATAATTAAACGTTCCACTTTGAGCATCGGCGACCATAGAATGAAACGCAGGATGAGGAGCGTTGATTCCTATTTTGGCTTTGTCCAAGTAAACGTTGACTATCTAGATATTCTTTCTTTCGGCAAGCTTTTTGTAGATACAAACCTGAGCCTCTGTATTTTATTAGTTTTGCGCTTACGAGCTGAATCTTTCATATATTATTCCGTTTTCCTATACAAGCACACGAAAAACAGGGTAAATTTGTTTGCATTAATTAATAATCTTTTAACAAAAATCCCAAATAAAGTGGTATTGTCAGTATTCTCTCATTTCTTCCGACATTATAATCGCCAAGTTTTATGCAACCGGAGACGTGATATTTTTCCGGATGGGCAAGAATGGTTTTTGCACTTTTTGTATTGCCTGTTGTTGCTTTTACTTCAATTAAGGTAGCTCCGCCTTTATATCTTGTAACAAAATCAATTTCGAGTCCCGAATCCTTGTGGTAGTAATAAAGCTTTCGTCCCATTTTTATAAAGATATCTGCAATTAGGTTCTCAAATATTGCACCTTTGTAGCCATATAGGTTTCCCTGAAGAATATCGTATTGAGTTCCGTCTTCTAGCATGCTGACAAACAATCCAGTATCTTGCATATAAACCTTGAATATTTCTTTTATCGCATTGCCGTCAAGCGGTAACTCGGGCAAATCGAGATTATATGAGCGAGAAATAATGCCAGCATCCTCAATCCACTGTATGCTGCCTTGAAATTTGGATGCTGTGCCTCCTTTTTTTACAATCGAATATTTGAATTTTTTATTCTCCTTACTAAGTTGTTTAGGTATAGACTGAAAACATTCCTTTATAAGTGACTTATCTTTATTGTCGGCATATTTTACCATGTCGTCCTCATATGAACGAACAATATTTCTTTGCAACGTCAAAACTCTATTCATCTGCTTTGTCTTTACAAAGGTGTCGACTACCTCTGGCATGCCACCCACAACCGTATATTGTAGCATAAGCTGGCGCATTCTCTTGTGCAGAGCTTCGGGAACGGGCTCCTCATTTGTTAAATACTCTTCAAGCTTTTCTATAACTATAGATGAAATGCCGTTTGCCCATAAAAACTCCTCAAAGTCAAGTGGATGCATCTCGATAACCGTTTCCGAGCCTACAGGGATGGACCTTGGTTGTTTTCCATAGCCTTTTACGCCAAGAAGAGAGCCTATTCCTATTACATCAAACCTGCCGTCTTCTCTAAAAAACTTTAACGCAGTTCGCGCTTCGGGACAATCTTGTATTTCATCGAAAATGATAACCGTTTCCCCAGGTTCAAATATTGCGCTCGGTCCAAGCAGTGCCGACATCATAATGATAAGATTATCTATTTCAAGCGAGCCTTCAAAGATGGAAATATATGTGGGATTCTTAAGAAAGTTAAGATATACCTCGTGTTTGTAGTGCTTTTGTGCAAAATCTCGCACGGAAGATGTTTTTCCGCACTGACGACATCCTTTAATTATGAGTGGACTGTGGTTAGGAGTGTTTTTCCAATTAATTAACGATTGCTCTATTTTTCTTTTTAACATAACGGCGCTCCCTAATGTGCTTTGGAAGTATTATACACCAAATCAAATATTTTTTAAGCGAGTTTATATATAGTATTTAAACTTTTTCAAGGAAGTTTTTTAGTTGTATGGCATTTTTTTACACCGAGTTTGTCAAATAAGAATAGCCGCTGTAATAAGAATGTGTTGTTAGTTAGTTTGATAAAAACATGGTTCCGTTTTATGGTTTAGCAATGTACGTTTTGTACATTTTTCTAGAAATATTTTCGATTTTTACACATTTTTAGAGTGGATAATGCCGCAATATTCACGAAAACAAGATTACATTCGTAAAGTAATATTTTGTGAAATAACAATTTTATAATTTATCTTAGTATCACATTGCCTCTTGGTTCCCACTTAAGCTTCCGAATGGTTTTTTGTTGTGTAAATCGTTTTTAAAAGTATGGCTATGAATGGGGACAGCAACTGCTATTGTTCAATAGTTTCTTAACTATGTCCAAAAGCTTTTTCAAAGTCTGTTATATTTGATTTTCGTTTTATGTATGCTTTTAACGCAGAAGCAAGAGTCACATCAAGGTCAGTTATTGTTTCTTTATGGTTCTTGTGGTATGACTAACGCAACCTATCATCGAGCGAATATTGTTTTGTCGTTTACATTAATGCTTTTAAATCTTGATGATAACTTATCAAGGTTGTACTGTTATTGGGTCTATGATAATTGAGAACGATATAAATCAAATAGGATAATTTCGTCTGATTGTCTGTTTTTTTAGGACATTAAGCGTGAATCCTCGGTAATTCACAATTATTAAATGGGTTTTTTAAATTCTATTCTCACAAGATTTTTTTTCTTTTTTGTTAAGTATTAAAAATATCAAAAGGTTCTCCAATTAAGTAGGGATCTATTCCCATAATCTTTAGAAAAGTTGGAGCCTCCTTTAGCATTGAATCCTCTAATATAGTTTTCCTTTTAATTTGAGGTCCATTAGCAATAAAAATAGGTTTTGGATCCTTTTCTGGCATGTGACCATGTGTTGAAACTCCATGGTGGTCATCTACTTTTGTTTTTGTTTCAATATCACAATTAATGTTGTTTGAGAACTGTGTATATGAGTCACTTTCAACCATAAAAGAGAAGGTGCCAAATGTGCCATATCTGGCTTTAAGCTCTTCTTTTGTAAAGATTCTTTCTATGCCTGATGCCTTGTCGTTTATTTTTGTTGTTAAGTATGAGAGGGCATCTTTTTCACTAATTCCATTTAAATATATTTCTGCGCTGTGTCCACATTCATCTGCAATAATTCTTCCGTATAATCCATCGCGACGAAATATTTCATTAAGTGCTATTTCTCTTTCTGCTTTTATATGGCCATGGTCACTCAAGACTATGAAAGTGGTTTGTTCAATTAGTCCTGTTTCTTCAACTGTTTGGATAATATCTCCAACCATAGTATCTACGAGTTTGACCATTTCTATTGTTTCATTATGTTTAATTCCTTTATGGTGTTTGTAATTATCCACACACGCAGGGTGTGTAAATAGCACATCGGGCTTGAAGTTTCGTATAATGTCACAAACACACAGGTTAGAAAATAAATCTTCTTCTGGTTGTTTTTTTAGTTTAAGAATACCTATATGTTTTTTTATTATGCTATATAGAGTAGGAGATGATATTTCAAGATAGTGATTTAAAATATCTTCTTTTATTTCACTTTCGTCTGTTATTTCTGGAATTAGGTAATCTATTTTGTTAAAACCATCTTTTGTAAGTGGCCATCGACAGGACGCAATAGAAGCACCTTTTTCTTTTAGATAGTCTATTACGGAAGGACATTTGATATCATTTATGTTATTAAACCAAGGATGTTGAGGAACGGAATAATCTCTATTTGAGATTATTTTGTGTATTCCAGGAGTTCTTCCAGTGATGATTGTTGCGTGACAAGGGTGAGTGAGAGAAGGGTATATCCCATTTATATTTTTTATATATGCTCCACCTTCTTTTAGCTTATTTATATTGGGTGTGTCTTTTGCTCTATTTATATCATCATCGGTGAGTGAATCAATACTAATTATTATTAATTTTTGCATATCCAAGAGTCTCTCTTTCCATGAATTCAACAGGTATTTCCTTGTGCCTTTCTGTTTCGTCTCCATTAATGAGTGAAATTACAGCTTCAACACTTGTTCTTGCAATTTTTCTAAAGTCGCAGTGCATTGTAGTAAGCTTAGGGGATAGATATCTTGATATAGCAATATCATCAAATCCAATAATTGAAACATCCTCAGGAATGTGAAGGCCTAGATCCTTTATAGCATTCATTGCACCTATTGCCATAATGTCATTAGCTGCAAAAATTCCTGTAGGTTTTTTACCTTCTTTGGAGTAGATCCTCTTTATCTCTTTATATGCTATGTTTTCATCAAAGTTACAATCAATTTCAATAAGACTATCTATATGTTCCTGAAACTTGATTTTAGCAGAAGCAACGCCTTCGTTACGGTGCATCGCAGGTAGTCTATGTCTTCCACATCCAAGATATAGAATATCTCTGTGACCATATTGGATTAGTTTGGCTATCGCAAATATAGCAGAGGCCTGGTCATCCATATTAACTACAGCTACATTCTCTTTAAACGAATCTCGTTCCTGGTTTACTAATACAAGAGGGTAGTCTTTTTCTATAAGTGATAATATCTTCTTGTTCCCAGTGTCATAGCCGAGAAGAATTGCACCACTTACCATTTGAGAAGAAAGCATATGCTCTATCTCTCTTATATCCTCATCTCCTTTTGTAAGTTGAACAAGCGTTTTATAGTTTTTCTTTTGGGCCTCACTAACAACCATGTGTATCATCTCAGTTGCGAAGTGGCTTGTAATGTTTTCTCCTGCACCAGAGTTTGATTCTGAGTAGGCAGAGAATAGACCTATAATTCGTTCTTTTTTTCCAACAAGACTACGAGCACCACTATTTGGTACAAAATTGAGTTTCTCAATATAATCTTTTACCTTCTTTTGAGTCTTTTCAGATACTCCATCCGCACCATTGATTACTTTTGATACAGTAACTCTAGAAACTCCTATAAGTTTTGCAAGCTCTTCTGTTGTCATCCCCTTATTCCTTACATTCCGCAACTGATATGACTATGGTAGTGATTGTAGCCTGTTCCCATAAAATGTTGCATTGCAAATTGGTATGGATGCTCATATCTTTTTTTTGCTTCTTCGCACTCCTTTGCATCTAAATCACCCCAAATTCTTACTTTTCCTTCCTCTGGATAGTATAGCATTAATGTTTCACCAGGTCGATTGATGACTTTTCCTTCTCGCACTGTATTACCTTTACCTAGATCTGCTATAATATTTCCATCACTATCGAGAACTTTTCCGTAATATTTCCCAGTCCTTTCATCTCCATAGAATTCGTGGTAGCCATCTCCATTAAAGTCTAACGGCATAAATTCACTAGCCTTAAAAGGAAATACAGAGTGTAGTTCTTCACCTGTGAAAGCATCAAAAATAAAGTCTTCCGGTTCTGTGTCAACGATTGCATGATTGATGACTTTACGTGTTATACGCATAGCCATAGATATACGCCTGTAATTAGGTTTTATTATTGCTTGCCAGCCGTTATGCATATGACCAAAGGATGGAACGGCAGACCAAAATCTATTACCTTTGCTATCGAATGTTACGACGCGTGGTTCTCCTTCTTTTTCATAGTCTTCTCTAATTGTGTAGATATATCTATTACCAGCTTTATCTTCAAAAGGTATTACAACATCAGAGTGTCCTAAGTATCTTCCCTTGTCTGCACAAAATAGTTCGTGTCCGTCATCTAAGCTAATTAGTCTTTCTCCCCAAAAAAGCTCATCAACTCCATCATTATCGAAATCAAGGACTGGACAAAGGTGACTAGCACGAGCTCCTTTGTCGTCATGTGGAATCTTTATGTCCCATCTTTTTTTAAGTACACCATTTTCTTCATTGTACCCTTGTAAATACATATCTTTATATGTTCCCTGAGCACATACTAGAATTGGAGTTCCATGTGAATAACCTGCTGTAATATAGAAGCGGTATGAGTGGGACATTGTGTCATTTATTGTATTATCTGGCCATTTCCATTGGCCGGTTGTTTTACCGCTAACTGGGTCAATTCTTTCTAAAAATCTTGCGTTTAGACTAAATGGAAGGTGAGGATTGAGGTTGTTTACAAACCATATTTCGTCAATTCCATCTTGGTCGAGATCAAACGAAATGAAGGGTACATACCAAACACCTGGTATTTCTCCACTTCCAAGGTCTCTAAACCACAATAATTCACCACTTTCTGTATATAGTGCCATTTTTAATGTATCTTTTGGATAGTCAAATAGTTCTGGCCAAGGGTCGATGTTCTTTTGAGAAGAATAGACAAAGAGAACTCCTTTCTCCCTGTCTTTTCCAAGTGCAACAGGAACAGATCTACACTGTCCTAATTCTATTTTTAAATCATATTCATGAATACATTGAATGTTCATTTATTCCTCCTAGTCTAAATAAATGGGGTTCGACCATGCTGTTCTACCTCTAGCATCCATACACTCGCAGCGAATAAATTTTTCCTTACCTTTAAGTCTTGTATGGAATTCCGTTACATGACGACCAAGTATTCTTTGGTATGGCCTCCATTGACAACTGATGTAGATCTTTTCACAAGGGGAGCACTTAATATGTACCATATCATCTTCAATATAGAAATCATATATTTCCGGACCAGTTGAAGTATAGAAGCTACCACTAAATAGAGCTTCCATGATTGACTTTGGGCTTCTGTCTCTTGCTTTTACAACAGTAAAGCCACCAAAAGAATCACTATACATAGAATCTAGTGGGGCATGATTATGGTTGTCATCTCCACCGGTACCCCATACTCTATCTCCTCTAAAAAGCATCTCTGTCCAAAAGACAACACCATTTCCCATATTTTCTAGCCAATGAGTGCCATAATTCATGATTTCTACAGCATTAAATGGATTCTCTGTTCCGATATCTGTGACATTAATCATAGACCAATGTGGATGATTTATTTGAACAAAAGCACCTTTTTTCTTCATATCATATATATAAGGTAGACCATATTCTGCTTTTCTTTCTTTTAAGTGGATAACATCTTTATCTTTAATCCCTTCAATTGTGTCAGCCCATAGGTAGTGAACATGTATATCTTTGTCACCAACTGCAGAATTGTTGTATTGTTCTACACCCTGTATCATAGTAAAGTTTTCATCTGTAAGGTGTCTTGTGTCAGTATAAATATCGTGGTCAGTGACTGCGAGGAAATCATAGCCATGGTGTATGTATGCTTCCTTCATTTCTTCTGCTGTTAAGTCACCGTCAGAGTTAACGGTGTGACTATGTAAGTTTCCTTTTAGCCATATGGCGTTTGGTTCTTGGAGAAAAATAGTGCGTTTCATTTTTAGTATCCTTTTTGTTGCTTTTCATTTTCTTTGTGTGAGAATGATTAATAATTTTATCACCTGTAAATTATTAATACAAGAAAAAAATTTACTATAATAATTTGATGTATTTTATTTTGTGTATTGAAAAAACTTTATCCAAAGTCATAAATTTTTACTTGACAGATAAAAAAGATGGTTTAAAAATAAAATAAATTTAACACGTGATAAAATATCGAAATGAGGTTTTGATTTTCATGTATCAGAAAGAAAAAGCTACTAAACTGCAACAAAAACTTAAAGAATCTCTTTTTTATATAGATGACTCATATGTAGAGAATCTTCTTCTCCTAGGTTGGAATGATAGAGATGCCAAAAGCCTTGCTAGTTGGGATTGGCCACATGGAATAGGGCTCTTTGGATTATGGAAAGAGTATGTATATGCTAATGATGAAAAGATCCTTGACGAGCTTTGTTCTTGGTTTGATTCTCGCTTAGAAATTGGACTTCCTCCAAGAAATGTAAATACTGTTGCTCCTTTTTTGACTTTGGCCTTTTTGTATGAAAAGAAGGCAAATAATCTATGGAAAAGGGTTATGTTGGAATTAGGAAATTGGATTATGTCTGATATGCCACGAACACCAGAGGGGGGAATTCAACATAAGCATGCTGAATTAGATAACCATGGAGATTTATGGGATGATACTCTTTTTATGACATGTCTTTTTTTGGCTAAAGTAGGAAAACTGTTTGAAAAAAAAGAATGGGTTGATGAGGCTTTATATCAAGCTCTTCTTCATATGAAATATCTTGTAGACAATAAGACTGGACTTTGGTACCACGCATGGAGCTTCGATAATAGAGATAATTACGCGAACGCTTTATGGGGTAGAGGAAACTCTTGGATTACTGTTTTTATTCCAGAATTAATAGATATTGCTGAACCATGTGAGCCTATTAAGAGAATGCTCATTAACGCATTAGAAGCTCAAATTAATAGTTTAGTTAGGTATCAAGATTCCTCAGGACTATGGCATACGCTTATTAATGATGAATCTAGCTATCTTGAGTCTAGTGCATCAGCAGGATTTGCAGCAGGAATATTTAAGAGTGTTCGTAAAGGATATATAGGTTCTAACTATCTTTCATATGCAAGGAAGGCTCTTGATGCTATTTACGAGGAGATAGATGAAGATGGAACACTCAAAAATGTTTCATATGGAACTAATGTAGGGCACAACCTTGAGCATTACAAGAATATTCCTATTAGGCCTATGCAGTACGGACAGGGGCTAGCAATGCTTGCAATTGTTGAAGGAAATGAAGCTTTAAAGGAAAAATAGAGATGAAAGAAAAAAGAAAGATTACACGATCTCAATTAAAAAGATATTTGCCTCTATACTTGATGTTGATTCTGCCAGTCACATATTTTTTAGTATTTAAGTATGGTCCAATGTATGGTATTAGTGCAGCATTTAAGGATTACAACATATTTAAGGGTCTTAGTGGTAGTAAATGGGTCGGCCTAAAATATTTTAAAGAGCTTTTTTCAACACCTGGTTTCTTTTCCGCTATTAAGAACACCTTAATACTAACAATAGGCGATTTAATTTTTACGTGGCCTATTCCTATTATTGTTGCGATTTTATTAAACGAATTGACGAGTGAAAGACTAAGTAAGGTAGTTGAACAAGTAACATATCTTCCTCACTTTTTGTCCACAGTTATTATATCAAGCATATTTTATCAAATCTTTGCTCCTACTGGAGTTATTAATAATGTCTTTACTTCGCTTTTTAACTGCAAGCCAATTCCATTTCTCACCGATAACAATGGATGGCGAATTACATATTGGTTAGCAAGTATTTGGGAAGGAATGGGATACGGAATGATTGTATATCTAGCAGCTATCAGCGGAATAAACAAAGAGCTGTATGATGCGGCATACATTGATGGTGCTGGAAGATTTAGAAGAATTTGGCATGTAACACTTCCTCAAATTAGACCAACTATAGTTACCATTTTAATTATGAATACGGGTAAGGTTTTCTCAATTGGTTTTGAAAAACCATATTTTATGAGGAATGTTTTAGTTGAGGAAGCCTCTGACGTTATAAGTCTTTATACATATAGACTTGGGCTTCAGTCTGGTCGATATGACTTTGCAACAGCAGTTGGTTTATTCCAGTCTATTGTAGCACTTGTTCTAGTACTGTCTGTAAATAAGATAGCCAAAAAACTTGGAGAGGAGGGACTTTTCTAATGGCAAATACATATGACAAAAAGTACAGTCCATTCCAAATAACACTTACTATTTTTTTCATTCTAGTGATCCTTGCAGTTTTACTACCGATAATAAATATTGTTGCAACATCCTTTAGTGGAAGAGAAGCTATAGCAATGGGAAAGGTTGGGCTTTTTCCTGTAGACTTTACAACCTCTGCCTACAAAATGGTATTTGGTGATAAGTCAATGCTTAGATCCTTATTGTTTTCTATAATTTTGATGCTTGCAAAGACTATAGTATCAATGATTTTAACTATTCTTGCAGCATATCCTTTATCTAAGAGAAATCTACCAGGGAACCGCGCTATTATGCTTCTAATTACAATTACGATGTATTTTAGTGCAGGAATGATCCCTAATTATTTACTTGTAAAACAATTACATTTAATTAATACGTTCTGGGTTTTGATTCTTCCTGCTGCAATTACTCCCTTCAATCTTATTATTCTTAGATCATTTTTTATGAGTATTAACCCAAGCTTATTTGATGCTGCATATATAGATGGATGCACAGAGATGCAAACATTAAGAATGATTGCAATTCCACTCTCTAAGGCTGCAATTCTAACGCTTTCACTTTTTTATGCAGTTAGTCGTTGGAATACTGTAAGTGATATCATACTTTATGTGCAGAATACTAATTTCTACACTTTGCAATATAAGCTAAAGCTTATGCTGGATACAATTAACATTCCTTATGATGAGATGGATGCTGCTTTAAGAGAAATAGTTGCTGAGAATTTTAAGGCTGCGTGCATCGTCTTTACTATGATCCCTGTCCTCATTATTTATCCATTTGTTCAAAAGTATTTTAGACAGGGCGTTATGGTTGGAGGAATTAAGGAATGAAATCTTACGTAGAGAAGGGTGAGTATTTTACTACTTGGCTAACATCAAAGATAGTTGAGAATCCATTTGAAGCAGAGATGGTCGAGCTTAAGCTTCCGTCTTACAAGAGTGGTATGACAGATTGGAGAGAGCTATGGAGTAAGTATCAAGTATCTCAAGTAAAGAGACAGTTCTTAGACGAAGGGAGATTCTTTAAGTCTTCTTATCCGAAAGATGTTCTTTATTCCTCTATGTGTTTCGGTGACGATTCCAATATGGTTGATTTCTCTGGTTTTTGGTATTACCCAACAGAAATTACAGTTTATTCAAAACTTATAATATATAGTGACGAAGAAGAAAAGCTAGCTCTCCGTGTTTACTGTAATGGAAGTGTAATAGGTTGGGTTAATGAAAAAGAGTCTTTTCGTATCCTCTCCACATCCCTTAACAAGGAGACTGTTAAAGACGTTTCTATAAAGTTAAAAAAGGGAGAAAACGAACTGGTTGTTGCTCTTAATGAACTTGGAGAAAGAAATACAATGGTTCGTTTTGGCATACAAAACATATCAAAAAAAAGGATTGCTACATCCATTCCTTTAGAAATACAGGAAGATAAAATTGAAGGGATAAAAAACTTCATTGATAGTATTGATATGGAAAGGTGTGGAGAAAATCTTTTATTCACCTTTCTACCTATTTCTCTAGACTTGGGAGCGATGATTGTTGATGAAAGTAATAATAGAGAGATAGTTTCTTTAAAAATGGGTGAGTCAAGCTTTACCTTAAAAGACAATTTTGATGGCCATATTCTTATTTTAAATGTTACATACCTTGGTGCTCTTTTTAGAAAGGGTTTCTATCTCTTTAAGAAGGAGAAGCCAGAAGTAATAATTCCAAAGACAGAAAAGGAGAGAAAAGAGCAATATATAGATAAACTAATTAGCAAAAATAAGCCATCTCCTGCTCTCTTTATTGCTGGCTTATATAGAGGTCTTAATCTCTATAGTATTTGCCAGCGTCCTGTTGAAAACTCTATTGAAAGAATCATTAAGAGGGCAGATTGCTCAGATTTTAGATTGACTGAGATTATATGGATGTATTGTTTAGGAAAAGATATTCTTCCGCCTTCACTTTTAGAGCGTTTTAAGGATTGTATGATTGGTTACCGCTATTGGTTTACAGAGAAGGGTAATGATGTAATGTGGTTTTTTTCAGAAAATCATGCTCTTGCTCTCCATGCGTGTGAGTACATAGCAGGTCGTCTTTTTCCTGATGAAATATTTACAAATTCGGGAATGAGCGGAAGAGAGCATATGGAACATGCTCTAGCCATGATAAGAGAGTGGTTTTCATTTGTTTTGAAATATGGATATACCGAATATTGCTCTGTAAATTATCTACCTGTAGATATGCTTGGTTATATGACACTGATGAAGTTTTCACGGAATTCAGAAATCAATGATTTGTGTCGAAAAGCAATGGATATGACCATGAATTTTTTCGCTCTCCAGTGTCACAATGGAGTTTTAGTAGGTGCAAATGGTAGAGCCTATATAAATGATTTGCTTTCTCCATCTGATATTCAAGCAAATGCTTTTTGTTATTTTGCATGGGGAACAAAGTATGCTCCTTATGGATACAAGCCTACGTTATATGCACTTTTAGATGAGTACGAATGTCCAAAAGAGTTAAAGGAAAAAGCTTTGCTTAAAAAAGGAGAGATAATTGAGGAGAATTTTACTCAAGGCTATAGAGAAAATAAGATAACGATAGTTAAAACAAAAGATTACTTTATAGGTTCAGCTTCTTCTCTTCTAGAAGGAAAGGAAGGAGACCAAGAGCATCTTTTTGATTGTGTGGTTGGAGACGAAGACGGAAGATTTTGGATTAATCATCCAGGAGAGGCAAGAGTTCTTGGCACTCGTAGACCTGGTTACTTTACAGGAAATGCATATACGCCACTTGTAAGCCAATATAAGTCTAGTGCAGTTATTTCTTATAGCTTTCCTAATACTGCTGAAGTTAATTTTACTCATCTCATCTGTTTTAGAGAAAATTTTGATAAAGAGATTTTAGAGAAGGATAGACTTTTTCTTAAAAGAGGAAAGGTCAATGTCTATATTCACGTAGATAACGGTTTTGAAATTCCGAGTGTCAAATCACTACAAAAATATGAACTAAGATCAGAAGGTTTGAAGAATAAGTGGTATGTACGAATTGATGACAGTATGGAGTTTGAAGAATTTATAAATGCTATGAAGTGCTCAACTTTTAAAGAACTAGGGGACAATCTTTACGTTCAAGATCCGATATATGGCTCTGTTCAATATAGATTACAGAAGAGGGCTTCCGAATAAGGTTAATAGTCCGGTTTATCCGGTTAGGAGGAATAATATGAAAAAAGGTTTTGCATTTTTCTGCGTCTTGATCCTTACCATTACGATGGTTGTTGCTCAAGCAGCAAAAGAAGAATCAAAGGGTTTGACAGATGTTACTGTCATGGTATATGAAAGAGGAGCCACAATTGCGGGTGGATCTACTCTTGATAACAAAGATACTAGGTGGCTTAATGAACAGCTAGCGCCAAAGGGCGTACATTTAACATTTGTAGGTATCCCTCGTAGTGGTGCAGATGCTACAATTGAAACAATGATTGCTGCTGGAACAGCTCCAGATGTTATCGTTACAAATGGTCGAGAGAGAATCATGCAGTATGGTTCACAAGGTGGTCTTGTAGATTTTACACCATACTTAGATAGATTGGATAGCGAGTACCAAGAATTGATTAAGGGAACTCCTATTGACATGTGTTCGATTGATGGTGGCTTATATGCTCTTCCTGGAATGCCTGGTTATTTCTCCAGAGCACATGAGCAGTATATTCGTAAGGATATTGTTGAAGCTCTTGGAATGGAAATGCCTACAACAAGGGATGAGCTTATTGCCTTCTTATATGCTGTTAAAGAAAACTACCCAGATATGATTCCATATGCATTTAGTGGAAAGATTACAGACTCATGTTTCTTCCAGTTTGTCTTGTCTTATACAAGCAGAGCAGATGAGAGAACAAACTACATCTATGAGCCTTCCTTCACTAATTGTCTTAGACCTGGTGCAAAAGAGGGTTTTAAACAGCTAAATCAGTTCTATCTTGATGGAATTATTCCACAGGACTTTGCTCTTGATATTGATGAAACAAAATTTAAGCAAGCTCGTGCAAATGGAAAAGTTGCATTTATGCTCTATAATTCTGCAGATCAGACAGACTTTACACAGTTTGGTCTAACAGAAGGCTTTATGCTTTGGCCTATTGATACACTTCCTAATGCAGATGGTGATTATACTGCACCATCATCGGGTTCCGTAAATAGATATGTCTATGTCCTAAAGTCTGCTGAAGATAAGGGAAAGATGGATGCAATTATGGAATTCTTATCATTCATGTCTAATGAAGATAACGCAAATACTTTTGCTAATAGACTTTGGAGTGAAGAAGCAGCAGCGCTTGATGAAACTGGAGCTCCTTATGCTTTAATTACAAAGCAGGAAGGACAGGATCTTGGTTATGCAGAACGCACAAGTGACATGAATAATATTCGAGTTAACTTTGATTTTGGTTTGGAAAACTATATTAAGAATCAGGTTGCTTCTGCACCAAATGTTCCAGAAGAATTCTTTGCTGCAAAATATGACATTGTTCGCAATAGTGATAAGATATATCATAACGCAGCTATTCCAGGAACACTTGAAACAGATATATATCTATCTGGACTTCAGACATTAATATGCGAATTTGCGATGAAGGTCATCAGTGCTCCAGAGGGACAGTTTGAAAAGGTTTGGGATGCTTCATATCAGAAGCTTGTTGAGAACCATCTTGAAGATGTTCTTAATGAAAGAGCTCAATGGTACGATGCAAATAAGAAATGATAGCTATTAAATGAAAAATTAATCCTGTGGGGGATGCCCTGCAGGATTAAAATAAAAGAGATGAATCTTAAATTTAATAAAAACGGTAAGTTTAGAATTTTGATACTAACAGATGCACATCATGCCCCTAAAACAGGTATGAATACGATTAGTGCAATGGAAAGCTTAATTGAGCGAACGAGTCCAGACTTTGTTTTTCTTAATGGAGACAATATTGCAGGTCATGCTACTAAGAAGAACTGTATAGATTTGATAACTCAAATTGTATCTCCCATGGAGAAACGAGGACTCTATTGGGCTCATGTATATGGTAATCATGATAAGACTTGGCGTTTTTCAAAAGAGTATCAGCAGTCTTTATATGAAAGCTTCCCTCATTGCTTATCTCAGTCTGGAGAAAAGGAAATTCCTGGGTGTGGAAACTATTTTTTACCTATTTTAGATGATAATAATCGTCTTGTATTTGGTATTTGGGCTTTAGATTCTATGCAGGATTTGAGCATTATGGATACTAAACTAGACTATAAAGGTGATATAGAGAAGGACATTCTACTTCCCAATCGTTTAACGATGGGTTCTGATGCTGATTGGATTAGATTTCAAGAGATCCAATGGTACTATAATTATTCAATCTCTCTAGAGAAAGAGAACGGACATAAAATCCCATCTGTTATGTTTTTTCATCAGCCTTTATATGAGTTCAATGCTATTGTAAGGAATCCGAAAGAAACAAGAATGAATGGTGAGTATAATGAGAAGGTATGCTCATCTGAAGTTAACAGTGGTCTTTTTGCGGCTACTTTAGAGCGGGGCGATGTCGTTGGAATATTTTGTGGACATGATCATAATAATACATTTGATGGCATATATTGTAATACCCACTTAGCTTACTGCGGCTCTGTAGGATACCATGGCTATGGTATCAAAAGTCCTAAAGAAGATAGAGAACGTCTTCGTGGTGGAAGGATTATAGATATTGATATACATGATCCATATAGAATTAAAACTGAATATGTTTTAACAAAAGAATAAGTAACTTAAAGACTAAAAAAATAGCATATACATACATTTTTCTATTAAGATAATAAAAGACTATAGAATAGTTTTTTATAAGGCTTTAAGAAATTGTTAATGGTAATTTATGAAGATATTTCAGCATTACTCGCAATGCTATGTCCATTTTATCTATGATTATCACTTTCCCTTGTTAATAGGAGTACATCATGGATGAAAGGAAGAATTTGATACTTATAAAAGGTGAAAATAAGACACGACAAATAACGTGGTGTCATTATAATAGTCAATCACAACGATATAAGGTGACTTTCTCTGATGGAAAAACCTATCCTTATGCTTATTCATCAGTAAGATGGTTAAAAGATCCAGTGGAACGTAAGCCATATGCCTCATTAAGTGTTATTTGCCATCAAAGATTAAGATTGTTGTTTCGTAATTATGACAAATTGACGAATGAAGAATATCGCTACGCAACGCACCCTAATACACATGTAGATTTTCTAATTTATAATTGTATAACAAAGATACCTTTATTAGCGATTGAAGTAGATGGATTTAATTATCACAAAGAAAATACAAGGCAGGCGGAGCGAGACCGGATGAAGGATACGATCTTTATGAAATATGGCATACCATTGTTGCGTCTTTCTACAAACGGAAGTGAGGAAATTCAAAAGATTAAGAATATGCTTAAGGCTGTTATTTGTTCCTAAATATGTAACATGAAAAAATGATATTTTTTATTGATTTGATAGACGGAAATCTTCTTATAAGCCCGCGCAAGTGTTTATAAAACTTTGCGAAAATGGCTTAAAATCAAGGTTTTCCGCGTATCTTCATTTATCTTGCCGTATCTCCGTATAAGATGATTTTGTAAGACCGGGCACCATTTTGGCACCACAGATTATAGGAGGACGACATGAAAAACGTACTTTTAGACAAGGGTATTATACTCCCGTCCGGCGAAATCAGCAAGGATAAGGTAATCCTTGTAACCGGAGCAGTCACGCAGCCATTTGCAGAAATGGTATGGGTAACGACAGGCGACGACATGGAAACCGTAAACCGCTTGACCGACGTACTTGTTACCATGAACACCCCCGCCGACCGAGGAAAGCTGTTCAAAATCATAAAAATGCTCTATGGACTTATGGACTTGCCCTTTTCCGAGGAAGCCGAGCCTATGGACGCAGACCCTGCCTGTATCGGATTTACCTACATTGGAAAGTCCAACGCAATTAAATAAAGATATACAAAAGACTAACTTAAAAGTTTTTAGACTTCTGCCACTATGAGTTATTTATCTGTTTACTTGCCATATT
>CAZLYD010000023.1:0-26695 GCA_964563815.1 uncultured Spirochaetaceae bacterium | reverse complement strand
ATAAATAATTCTATCTTATTTTGTAAAGACAATAACTTAATTTCATCTTTATTAGTTTTTGATAAAGAAAATAATATTATTAATTTAACTTCAGATAAATGGGCTCTTTTGGATGCTTCAAGCTATTTTAATGAAGGAAAGCTTGTTTCTATTTCTCCAGATGAATTATGTGATTCTGAATTTATAGAAGCATCGAATTGGGAACTATATAACAGTGCTGTAATGGCAATTGTTGAGGATCTGTTTAATAAGCAAAAAATAACTAATTTATTATATCAAAGCTATTTAGGTGTTGATCCTTGTATTTGTTGGCTAGATAAGGACAATATCTTCAATTGGATGGTAATTAGAGTTATAAAAGAAGATGAAGAGATAATTGAAGAACCTAAAGCACTTTTAGATACGATTAAGAAGAATAATGGTCTTGGACACTATGGATTATGCAAAATAACTAATCCATATGGAAAAAATGTTTATCCTCGAGGACAGGCTTTTGATTATAAATTTGAAATTACAGATTTAAAATAAAAGAAGTGTTAAGAAACACTCTCAACACTTCTTTATAAATAAACTAGGTTTCAGATAAGCCGAGTTCTGTTTATGTAATCATCTATCTAGGAATACAATTACTCGTATTCTCAAGCGGTCTACCCGTGGATATAACCGAACAAGTCACCCACTATTTGACCTTGCTCCCAGTGAGGTTTACCATGCCTTTTCTGTCACCAGAAAAGCGGTAGTCTCTTACACTGCCCTTTCACCCTTACCTAATGGCGGTCTACTCTCTGTTGCACTTTCTGTAGCATTACTGCTCCTGGCCGTTAGCCAGCACTGTCGTTCTATGGAGCCCGGACTTTCCTCTATATTTCAAGCGATTACTTCTAAAGCCTAGAAATATTAAAACTCGTCATCCTCTTCCTGACTATCATCAGAAACAAGAATATCTTCTTCAATTGATACATCATCATCTGCATCAAGAGTATCAGAAGATTTACCAAGATTCTTGATTGTATCAATATCGTCAAAGATATAGTTCTTTTCTTCTTCTGGAGATAAAGTATCATCAAAATAGATCATTCTAGAGCAGTAAGGACAAGTATCAACCTCGTCATCATATTGCTTTAATCTAAGGTCTATGACAAATTGCATAGGAAGAACAGTATTACATCCCATACAAACCTGGCCTTTTACAGGAACAAGTCCTTCTCCACCCTTTTTCTTTGCAATATTACAGAATCTGTTATATAAATCATCAGAAATAGTATCACCTTTGATCTCTTCACATTGAGCATTAAGTAAAACTATTTTCTCATTGATCTGAGCTAGATTATCATCATACTCTTTTTGAGCTGACTCAACCTTCTCACTATATAGAACACAATCACTCTTAATTTTCTCAAGCGTAGTCCTTAAATCATCAATTTCAGCATTCTTAGCTTTTCTAGCATTCATGAGAACATTAGCTTTTGTCTGACAATCAAGAATTTGCTTATTCATTGCTTCATACTCTTTTTGAGTACTTAGTGTTTCAACAAGCTTCTCATATTCAGTCTTCTGAAGTTCTGCATCGGAATATTGTAAAAAGAGACTTCTTTCTTCATCTTCAGCAATTTTTAATAATTCTTCTGTTTGAATTAATGAAGCTTCTGCTTTCTTTAGAGATTCCTGATCAGATTTAAGATCATTAGGAATCATTTCAGATTGATTCTCTAAATCAAGTTTCTCAGTAATTACACTCTGAAGTTTGATTAAACAGTTAATCTTCTTATTATTTTCTGACATCTATTTATATACTCCTAGCAACAAACAATATTAACGTTTTTTTTCAATATGTTCTATAGCTTCAATCCCAGTCTTTCAACTGTCTGCTTTTCTTTGGTGTGCGCAGTCTCTTTAATGCTTTAGCTTCAATTTGTCTTATTCTTTCTCTTGTAACATCAAAATACAATCCGACTTCTTCAAGTGTTAAAGCATAACCATCATCAAGACCAAAACGCATCCTCAATACTTCTTGTTCTCTTAAAGGTAAAGTAGACAATAATTCTCTAATCTTATCCTGTAAGAGCTTATATGCTGTCTGGTTAGCAGGGTTTTCAGCATCCTTGTCCTCGATGAAATCACTGAGAACAGAATCCTCTTCCTCTCCGACAGGTGTTTCAAGCGAAATAGGCTCTCTAGCGACACTCTTTACACTCTTAACTTTGCTTTCTGGCCAATCAAGTTCATCTGCAATTTCTTTATCAGTCGGTTCTCTACCTAGAGACTGCATCAATACTCTAGAGACTCTAACAACTTTATTAATCTGTTCAATCATATGAACAGGAACACGAATTGTACGAGCCTGATCAGAAATACTACGTGTTATAGCCTGTCTAATCCACCATGTAGCATAAGTACTGAATTTAAAGCCTTTAGCATATTCAAACTTTTCTACAGCCTTGATTAAACCAATATTACCTTCCTGTACTAAATCGAAGAACTGCAAACCTCTATTTGTATACTTTTTAGCAATAGAGACAACAAGTCTTAGGTTGGCTTTAATCAATCTATCTTTCGCGAGCTTAAGTATTCTCTGTCCATACTGGATATTCTTAACATTTTCAATGACCTTTTCTGTATTACATTCAAAAGTATTTTCAATGTTCTTAAGCTCTTTTTCTGTTAGCTGCAGCTCCTTAATAAGTTCTTTAATATCATCACTAGAGAGACCTAGAGATTCTTCAATAGCTTGAGCTTTTGATTTAGTTGCTAAATCTCTACCTAGCATTCTTATCTCTTTACTTGATGAAATATGGAGCTTCTTCTCTATCTCAGCCTTTCTTTTATTGCAAGAAACAATAGTATCTTTGGCATCGATAAAGAGCTTAGTCAAATCATCAATATCCTCAGGCTGTAATTCAATTGAAGAAATCCAATCACAAACTGGGATGTATTTATTAGATTCTAGAACCTCTATTTCTTTTTCTGCATCATTGTATTGCTTAGCCAATAGCTGTGATTGATTAGCATATTGCTTTTTAATATCATTATGCATTTTTTGCAAATAAGAATCTAATTCTTGAGGCTTTAAATTAGGATTTGCTTCCTTATATTTTGCTTCCTCAATCGCACAATGTACATTAAGTTCTTCATTGTACATCTTTTCTTTATATCTAATATCTTCCTGGATTTTTTTTGATTCGTTAATTAAATGTCTACGAGAACATCCTCTACACCATTCAATCCACTCTTCTCTAGAATTGAAGTCTTTACGCTTCACACCTACATAAATAGGAGAATTAGGCTTAGGATATCCACCAAGCTTATTTAATAAATCTTCTCTTCTATTCTTTAAATATTCATTATTTTCAGGAGAATCACCTGAGATAATCATCTTATTCTTTATTTCATTATAATCATTAATTGATTTAACAAGATCCTTTGAAAGAGATTCTCTATAATTAAGATTAAAACGTTTCTGAACAATAAGGAATTCCTTTATATCTTCAGGAGAAAGTGTCTCTTCGCTTTCTTCATCAATTCTAGTATTAAGATGATTGATTACTGAAGTATAGAATGAGATAAGAATACCAGATTCTCTAATTACAGAATTAACTATCTGAGCACCCTTTTCCATCTGTTTAGCAAGTTCAACTTCCTGATCACCTGTTAAAAGCTTTTCATTTCCAATTTCTTTCAAATAAAGTCTTATAGGATCATCTTGGCTTGTATCATACTTACTTGAGCTTTGGTGACTACTTCTATTTTCAGATGTTGATTCACTAAATGAAGAAATATCTATAAAACGCTCGCTGGATTCAGCATCCTCATCGGTGCCCTTCCATTCGTTGATATTTTCCTCTGGATACTCATCATCCTCGTCTTCCTCTTCGTCCTCATCATCTTCGTTATCTAAATCTTTTTTCTTACTGTCGAGGGAAGAATCATCATCAATATCATCAATATCTTCAACAACTTCATTTTCAAGTTCATCTAATTCATCTGATGTTGGATCAACATCATCAAAATCATCAAAGTCTATCAATTCTTCATCTAAATTGTCTTTACCATTTAAATCATCTTCAGAAGGACCCTGGTTAAGGTCGTCTTGGTCATCTTCGGTATCTATATAATTAATACTTCTCTCTTTTAAAGCTTCTATAATATCAGTAGTAGAAAAAGCTTTTTCGTCTAGCTCCTTCTTTGTAGTAATTATTTGTTGTAGTGTAACGTAACCATTTTCCTTTTCAAGTTTTTCAAGACAAATAAATAATTCACTTTCAATAATTTCTTTTGACATCATTCCTCACTACCTTTTAAATTATAACTAGACAATAAATTTCTAAGTTTTAATATTTTTCCATCTAAAGTCAGCTTTTTCCCTAAAAGATCATTAATCTCATCTTCATTTGTTGAGTCTATAAGAGTTAGTTGCTTATTTATAACATTTCTTTTTCTTTCATAGGATTGAAGAGTAATTCTATCTATTGCTTCATCAAGAGCATCTACGCTTCCACTTTTATATTCATCAAGTGCAAAGGAGACTGCTACGTCATTTTTAAGCTCTTCATCACCTATATAAGTTAAAAATAGCTCATTAGACACAATATCATCTCTCATGGCATTTTCTAATGCCATATATAATTTTTGAGCAAGAACATCTGTTAAATCTCCAAAGGAAATACGTGTTCTGTAGCTTTTAAATAGTTCTCGGTGATTAGCAAGATAAAGCATTGCATATAAATCGAATGAGATATTCTTTTTATCTTTAACGGGATTAATATCAACTTTATCTGTAACATTTGGTACTAAAGATACACCAGTTTGAGATCTATTATTTAAATCCTCCTTAATTGCCTCTTCAGATAAACCAACAATGGATGAAAGAGAAAGAATATAGCTATCTCTTTCAACCTCGCTACTACATCCCTTCAGAAAAGCAGAAAAAGAATCTATAAATTCTGATTTTCCTCTAGCATTCCTTATATTATAACGATTTAGGTTCCTTTGTACAAGATAGTCGAAACCCGTAACATAGGTCTCAAACTCCTCTTTCAAACCATCACTACCCTTCTTTTCTAATACCTCTGAAGGGTCTTTACCACTCTCTAAATGATGAATCTTTTGTTCTAATGAATTTGAATTAATTATTAAAATGGCTCTCTCTGTTGACTTCTGACCTGCCTCATCACTGTCAAATAAAAGATTGATTGATTTTATAGATGGATACCATTTTTTAATATTTGAGCATTGCTCTGGCGTAAAGGATGTACCTAATGATGCAATGGCAGATTTCAAACCTGCTTGATGCATACTTATGACATCAAAGTTTCCTTCACAAAGTATTGGATCAAGATTTCCACTACTAATAGTATTCTTGGCTTCAAATAGTCCAAAGAAATTCTCCTTCTTGTGGTAAATTAAAGTATCAGGGCTGTTAATATACTTCGGCGTCTTATCTGAAAAAGATAAATCACGCCCAGAAAAGGCAATAGAACGTCCCATTCTGTCTCTAATTGGAAACATAATTCTATTTACAAATAGTGGCCATGTTTGATTCTTTTGAGAAAACAATCCAGAGATGGAAAGAAAAGCCTTTGAATAGTTTTTCTTAAGAAGAAATTTATATAACCAATTTGGATCTTGCGGAGCATATCCAAGCTTAAATGTTTCAATCATTTCTGAAGAAACCTTACGTTTATCTAAGTATTCTCTAGCACTCTTTGCTTCATCACTATTAAGAAGTAAATAATGAAAAGTACCACTAAGCCTTTCATATAAATCGTATAATGTATCTTTATCTTCTCTTATTTTCTTTGCTTCATCATTATTTAAGGAATTGTCAACTTCTAATTCTACTCCTGCTTTTTTAGCTAAGGACTCAACTGAAGTAGAAAAATCTAAACCTTCTTTTTTCATTAAAAGAGAAAAAATGTCACCAGATTCATGGCAGCCAAAGCAGTAAAAAGTTCCTTTACTATCATCAAGTTTACATGAAGCAGTGCGTTCATTACCTCCACCATGGAAAGGACACTTTACCCACTTTGAACCACCCCTATTTTCAACAAAAGCATATTCTTGCATTAATTCTGAAATGGTAATTCTATTTTTTATAGCTTCAATAGTTTTGTCAGAAAACTTTGGCAATTCCTACTCCTAATTAGTAATTTACTATAATATAATATAATTATAATAAAAAGTACAATGTTTTTTTATTTTTTCTTAAATTCCATATATGGAATATTGTTATTATTCTTTTTTAAATACTCATCTATTTCTTCTTTTTTTATCAAACGCCCTTTATTTATACCAGGACAGGAAAGTGCCTCATTATCCCAAGTATCTTTTGATTCAATAATATTATTCCAAAAAGGATATGTAGAGCATTGCATAGGTCTAGCATCATAGACAGAGCAGCCTTCTTTTGTTAAAAAAATACAATCAAAGTTACTTCGCTCTTTTAAAGAAAATAAATAATAATGACCATAGTCGATTTTACGTGTATAGATATTTAAGAATTCATCCCTATCTAGTTTCATAAATGAAGAAAGACGTACAATATCATTCAAGCTAAGAAAAACATAGCCTGGTTCACCAGAACAACAGTAGAGACATTTTTGACAACTAAAATTCAGTCCTTTTTTATAGAACACTTTACCACCTAAAATAAAAGCCTCCAATAAATGGAGGCTCACTGGAGAGAGAAGGATTCGGACCTTCGAAGGCTTAGCCAACAGATTTACAGTCTGCCCCCTTTGACCGCTCGGGAACCTCTCCAAACAACATGATTATTAAACGTAAAATAGAGACTTTAGTCAATATACTTTTAATAGAATTTTCGCTTTCACAAACGAAAAATAATGCAATTTCTCACTAACAAAGAAATTACTAAAAAATATTTTTTTTCTGAATTTCTTCCCAAACTATCTGAGGAACAAAATTAGAAATATCTACGCCATATTTTACAAATTCCTTAATAGCGGAACTTCTTGTTGATATGTTTTCTTTTTTTGAGAAAAGAAAGACTGTCTCAACTTCTGGAACAATAAATTTATTGTTCATCTCTAGGTCTCTTTCATATCGATAATCTTCACTATCTCTTAAGCCTTTTACTATAAAAGTAGCAGAATGCTCTTTAGCGTATTGAACAACTAAGCCAGAAGTAGAATCCACAGAAATATTAGGACTATCTTTAAAGATAATTCTTGCCATTCCTACTCGTTCATCTAATGTGAACATCGTTTTCTTATTAGGATTTTCACAAATTAGAACAATAACCGAATCAAAAATAAGAGAGGCTCTTTTAATAATATCTAAATGACCATTAGTTAAAGGATCAAAACTTCCAGGAATAACTGCTTTCCTCATTGTTTAAGACTCTCCACATAACTCTTTGATTTAAGAAAAGCATCTTTATTTTCAATTTCAATTTTCTTTTCAATTGAATAAGTTCCATCTTCATTCTTTAAACAAACAGCAAAATTACCAGAACCAATATAAGAGATAGTTTCATTCTCATTTAAAGACTCTCTTTCTTTGAGTAAGTTAATAATACAATCAAAATGAGCATAACCATCGTTATATGAGAAAGAATCAGCTATAGTTTCAATCTTGTTTGAACAAATAGTACAAACAGGATATGGTTCTATTACTGTTTTAGGATTAATTACAGGAATAGAAGAATGATAGCTTTTTATTAAAGGTGCTCCGGACACTTGAGAGAGTGTAGAAAAGCCAGAAATAGGAACTTGCTTTGTTCTCCCCTTTTTTTTAGCTTTTCCCTTCAAGCTTTGGTTAGAACTATTTTTATATTTGTTTTCTCTATTATTTTTATGACTGTTTTTTCTATAACTGTTTTCCATTATTTTCCCTTAAAAAAGAATGCTTCCGCCAATAGATACCTTTGGTGCTATCTTATAATCATTAAAGCTATATTTAACACCTAATTCAGCAAATAAGCTAAAGTTCTCAGATACCTTGTAATCATAACCTAATCCTAATTCTACAAAGTAATTTGGTTTTAAAGCTTCATTAAGAATGAATGTGTTTCCACCCTCAACAAAAGCATAAATACTTTCATTAAGATAGTATTTAGCAACAATTGAGAGAAGTATATTATTCTTAAAATTATATGAGGTAGATATACCTAATTTAAAATTATCACTTAATGAGTAGAAGAGTCTTAAAGTAGCATAATGATTATCAAATATAGCTCTATTAAGAATTAAATCTGGAGAATAAGAAATAGCTAATTCATACTTTTTAACATTTCTTCCCTTCTCTGTTAATGGTTCAACCACTTCGATAGGAGCTTCAACTTTTTTCACTTCGCTATCTATTAAAGCTTCTTTCACTTCTTCTTCTAAAAGTACTGTCTGAATATCTTCTATTTCACTACTGATAACTACAGTCTCTTCATCTAATACTACATCATCACTCTTATTTATACTTTCAGAAGGTTCTATAACTTCATTTAGGGCGGACTCTTCATACTTTGTATATTCATCATTAACAAGAGAAGAAATCATAGTTATATAAGAATATATATCTATACTCTCTGGATAATTTAATACTAATTTATCATTTACAATGCTGTAGCTTAATTGAGATAACTCAGGATAATTAGAAACAATTAGCTCAATAAGACTATTTATTTCATCATTACTAAAACTATTGATATTCTCAATAACAACATCATCCTTACTAAGAAGAATAGTTAAGTCTTTATCATTAAGTATATAGCTATATGTTGTATAATCTTTTTCTTTATCAATACTAATATAGTCATTAATTAGTTTATTAAATTCCAATACAACGCTTTCTTTCCAATTGTCATCACCAATAAAGCCTTCAGGATAATAAAAAAGTGCTTCACCATTATTAAGAGTATATGTAACACTATCGATCAAAGAAGGATATAAAGATAAAACATATTCAATAAAAGAAACTATAAAATCATTCTTAATTGTCGTTGGATAAAGAATAATTGAATAACTATCATAAATCGAAATATCAAGAGTAATATTATCAATAGTAAGTACTCTAGAAAATGGTTCAGTAGCTTCTAAGAAGTTAAGAGAAACTAAATCTTCCTCATTAACAACAGAAGTAGTTAATTCAGAAATAGCTTCAACTTCTTCGATAATAGCAGAAGCACTATCAAGAATAATTGTTTCATTAGATTGTATTATTTCTTCTCTATTATCACTAACCTCTTTTTCATTCTTAAGAGCTATTTCATTACTTTGAGAGAAAGGAATTTCAATTAATGAGTTCTCACCACTATATTCATTTTTTAATAAGGTTGAAACAACGCTTTTATTCTCTTTTGATTCTTCCTTCTTACATGAAGAAAGAGAAAAAGATATCAAAAGGACAAGAAGAAAAATAACTATTTTATTGATTTTATGTTTATTCATAATTTTACCTACATTACAAAATATATTCTAATAATACTTTCAAGCTAGACTATTTACAATTATAAGTAAGAATAAAAATTGTGAAGATAATAAGTATATTTCTTCAAGAAAAAAGGCCATGGTTTATAACCATAGCCTTTAATTATTAGTAATTGATTATTAGAAAGAAACCTTAACACCAACTGATCCAGCAAATCTAACATTAGCTGTATTGAAATCAGTAGTGAGTCTAGCTCCTGCCTTAGCTGTAAGAGCAAGATTTTCTGTAATCTTATAATCAAGTCCAAGACCTGCATCCAAGAGTAATGATGGTGTGTTATTTGCAACTGCTACACCTGCTCCGGCATAACCAAATGCTGTGAAGTTAGCAAATGATGCAATATTATAACGAGCAACCATGAGAGCATTAAGATTCTTAGGTGATGTGAATTCAGCCATTGCACCAAGAGAGAAATCTTCTGTAAGAGCATAAGTAAGCTCAACTCCGCCTCCGAGATTAACTGGAGCCTTTCCAAGAGAAAGAGCAAAGTATGCTGTAGCAGAGAAGTTATCAAGAGCACTAGCCTTAGGTGCAGCAACAACTGGTACAACTGGAGCTGGTTCAACAACAACTGGAGCAACTGGTGCTGGTGCTGGTGTTACAACAGGAGCTGGTGTTGGCTCAGCAACAACTGGTGCAACAGGAGCTGGAGCTGGTGTTACGACAGGAGCTGGAGCTGGTTCAGCAACAACTGGTGCTGGAGCTGGAGCTTCTTCAACAACCTCAGCAACTGCAACCTCAGTCTTAGCTGTTAAGCTATCAATAAGAGCAACTGCTTCGTTTTCAAGTAATGCAACTGCACTCTGTACAAATGCTTCACTCTGTGCTGGATATGTAAGAACAAGGTTATTACCATCAACTGAATACTGAACAAGAGCAGCTTCTGGATAAGCAGAAAGAAGAGCTGATGCGATAGAAGTGATATCAGCAAGTGTTACGCCTTCTGGAATTGAAACAACAGCCTTATCTGCATATGCAGTAACGTTACTTGTAATTCCCTTATATGTGAAGATAGTTGAGAAGAGAGAAACTGGTTCTTCTTCAGCTGGAGCTTCTTCAACAACTTCTGCAACTGCAACTTCTGCCTTAGGAGCAAGAAGATCGGAGAGAACAGCATCAGCATATGATGTAACAGCATCGTTAAGATAAGCAAGAGTCTGGAGCTTGTAATATGTTCCACCAAGAATATCTTCTGGATATGTAACAACAAGTGTTCCAGCTTCAGGAATTGAATACTCAACAAATTCTGCAATGTTAGGATAGAGCTGAGCAAGAGAAGCAAAGAAATAATCAATATCGCTATTATAGATATATTCTGCTGGGTATGTAACTGTAGTCTTTGTATCTGATACAACAACCTTAGCTGATGCAAGGTTATGGTAATTGTAATCAGCAACAACAGAGCCATCTTCCTTAAGTACAACACCTTCAGCAAGAATAGTATCTTTTTCTTCTTCAACAACTTCTGCAACTGCAACCTCAGCCTTAGCTGTTAAGCTATCGATAAGAGCAACTGCTTCGTTCTCGAGTAATGCAACTGCACTCTGGATAAATGCTTCACTCTGTGCTGGATATGTAAGAACAAGGTTATTACCATCAACTGAATACTGAACAAGAGCAGCTTCTGGATAAGCAGAAAGAAGAGCTGATGCAATAGAAGTGATATCAGCAAGTGTTACGCCTTCTGGAATTGAAAGAACAGCCTTATCTGCATATGCAGTAACGTTACTTGTAATTCCCTTATATGTGAAGATAGTTGAGAAGAGAGAAACTGGTTCTTCTTCAGCTGGAGCTTCTTCAACAACTTCTGCAACTGCAACTTCAGTCTTAACTGTCAAGCTATCGATAAGAGCAACTGCTTCGTTCTCGAGTAATGCAACTGCGCTCTGAATAAATACTTCACTCTGTGCTGGATATGTAAGAACTAAATTAGCTCCATCAACTGTATATTCAACAACGGCAGCTTCTGGATAAGCAGAAAGAAGAGCTGATGCGATAGAAGTGATATCAGCAAGTGTTACGCCTTCTGGAATTGAAACAACAGCCTTATCTGCATATGCAGTAACGTTACTTGTAATTCCCTTATATGTGAAGATAGTTGAGAAGAGAGAAACTGGTTCTTCTTCTGTTTCCACAACTGCTTCGACTACAACTGGAGCTTCTGGTACTTCTACAGGAGCTTCAACTACCTCAGGTTCAGAAACAACAGGAGTTTCAACTACTTCTGGTTCTGCAACTACTGGAGTTGTGTCTACTACTTCTACTGGTGCAACAACTTCTGGTTGTGATGCAACAGGTGTTTCTGTCTTTGTTGTAGTTGTAGTAGTTGTTGTTGCTGCTGGTGTATCTGCCTTTTTGCTGCAAACACAAAGACCAAAAAGCATAGCAACAGAAAGAAGTACTACAATTGCCAACTTTCCAAAACTTGTTCTTTTCATCTTGTCGCCATCCTTATTTCCTAAATTTGGAAAAAATTATCAAATCGACTCGCTTTGAAATATCAAAGAGAGTTAGGTATAGTTATGTGGAACCCCCACTTTATCCCTTATTTAAAACAAAATAATTAAGTTGCATAATATAACTGCATCTAATATAGAGGCATTATATATCCAACTTGACACTATTATGACACAGAATAAAAATTCTTGTAACATAATTTACAAATTTACAGCCTTCAAAAAAGTATTTTTTGTGAAGAAAATTGAAAGAATTAGTACTTTTGATGAAGGTTACAAAAAAAACCCTCTGTTAAAGAGGGCTTGATTTTTTTGCTAGAAAAATTATGCATTCTTCTTAACAATAAGCTCAGGTACTTTAGCAGCCTTACCAACTCTATCTCTAAGATAATAGAGCTTAGCTCTTCTAACACGACCTCTTCTAAGAACATCAATTTTTTCAATTCTAGGAGAATGAAGTGGGAAGATTCTCTCAACACCAACACCATAAGAAATCTTTCTTACAGTAAATGTCTTTCTGATACCGCTGTTATTCTTAGCAATTACGATACCTTCGAAGCCCTGTACTCTTTCTGTTGTACCTTCAACAATCTTAAAATAAACTTTAACTGTATCACCAATGCTGAAGTTTTCAGCATTTTCTTTGATCTGCTTTGATTCAATAGCTCTGATTAAATCCATAATCTATCATTCCTCTTCTTTACAAATATTTAATAAGTCTTGTCGCTCTTTTATGCTGAGAGAGGCATGCGAGAGCAGATCTGGCCGGTTGAGCAGCGTTTTTTCCAGCCCTTTGAATCGTCGCCATTCGGTAATATGTCGATGATTACCGGATAATAATATATCAGGAACGGATTTGTTGCAATACTCTTGAGGCCTAGTATATTGAGGATATTCTAATATTTGAGAAGAAAAGCTCTCTTCCAATAAGCTTTCTTTAGCTATTACTCCATCTATCAATCTAAAAACGGAATCTATGATAACAATAGAAGCTGTTTCACCGCTAGAGAGTACATAATCTCCAATTGAGATTTCATCATCAACATAAGTATCAATAACTCTTTGATCTATGCCCTCATAGTGGCCACAAATAAAAACCAAGTGATCTTCTTTAGATAGTGAATATGAGTATTCTTGATTTAGTAGCTTTCCAGAAGGAGTTGGAAAGATTACTCTTTTATTTTTTAAGTCTAATGATTCAAGACACCTAGAAAGTGGATCTGGCATTATTACCATACCTGCCCCACCGCCATAAGGAATATCATCTACTGTTTTATGTGTATCATTAGCCCACGAACGGAAATTTATTATTTCATATTCAACAATTTTCTTTTCTACGGCCTTTTTCATAATCGATTGTGTGAAAAAAGGCATAACCATATCTGGAAATAGAGTTAGAATCGTAATTTTCATTGAATATCTAATAATTCTGGTTTTAGAAGATTTAAAGAATTATCTTCTACATTTATATCTGAAACAAAATAAGGAAGATTTGGGATCAAATATTCTTTTTTATTATCAATCTTTTCAACAACCAATAATAATGATTGCCCACCTTCCATTGTTTCTTTAACAATACCAACTCTCTCACCACCAACTAAAACATCCATATTATATAGATCAGCTATATAATACTCACCCTTTTTAAGCTTTGGTGCAGCAGAACGAGGAATGAAAAGAGTTGCTTTACTTAAATATCTAGCTTTTTCAGGAGTCATATAGGACGCAAAACGCATCAAAAACAAATCACCTTTAACTAAAATTGAATCTACAGTAAGACTAAGCTCATCACCATTAGGCAATTTGGCAACACACTCTGTAAGTTTTTTTAAATGTTTATATTCACCTGATAATGAATATATTCTTAAGTAACCATCTACACCATGTGTTTTACCAATAGTTGCAGTGGCAAGGAGCTTAGCTAGCATCAGTCAAGAATCTCCAATGTGGCACGCTTACCATCTTTAGTTGCACTAGCAGATAGAATAGTTCTAATTGCTTTTGCAATACGGCCTTGCTTGCCGATAACCTTTCCTACATCTTCCTGAGCAACATGTAATTCCAAAATAGTGGATCTCTCCCCTTCAATGACATTTACACTAACCTCTTCAGGAACATCTACAAGGCTCTTGACTATAAATTCAACAAGTTCCTTTTCCATCATGACTCCTTAGGAAAAATTCAACCCTGCTTTCTATCGAGTGTAATTCCCTTAGAGTTGAGAAGGCTCTTTACTGTAGGTGAAACAACTACGCCCTTTGTAATCCAGCTCTTAACCTTATCTTCATTAAGAGAAACCTGGTCATTTGTTTCAACAGGACGATATGTACCAACTTCATCAACTGTCTTAGATGTTGCAGCAATTCTGTTGTCCTGAACTACGATTCTGTAGTATGGTCTTTTCTTAGTACCCATTCTCTTGAGTCTCATTGTTGTGCTCACGATTTTTCTCCTTATTCTACATGACAGCTCAAATGCCAAATTGCTTCATCATTTGAGCTAATTTACCTTTATTATTTGCAAGCTTCTTCATCATTAGCTTACTTTTTTCAAACTTTTTCAACAACCTATTTACATCAGAAACAGAAGTACCACTACCTTTAGCAATTCTTTTTCTTCTGCTAGGTCCAATTATTCTATAATTTTCCCTTTCAAATCTAGTCATTGACTTAATAATTGCTTTTTCTCTTTCTAGTTCTTTAAGGTCAATATCATCTTCATTAATTTGACCCTTTGCACCAGGAATCATCTCAATAAGCTTATCAACAGAACCCATTTTGTTAACATTTTCAAGCTGATCAAGATAATCTTGAAGATCGAAGGTATTCTTCTGCATCTTCTTTTGTAATCTTTCTGCTTCTTTTTGATCCATTGTTTCTTGTGCTTTTTCTACAAGAGAAACAACATCTCCCATACCGAGTATTCGAGAAGCAATTCTATCTGGATGGAAAGGATCAAGATCATCCATCTTTTCACCGGTACCAATAAACTTAATTGGTTTACCGACAACGCTTTTTAAAGAAAGAGCTGCACCGCCACGAGTATCAGAGTCAAATTTTGTAAGAATAACACCAGTAATTCCAACCTTTTCATCAAACTCTTTTGCAATTTCAACTGCACTCTGACCAGTCATAGCATCTGCAACAAATAAGGCCTCATCTGGTTTCGATACAGAAGCAACTCTCTTTATCTCTTCCATTAATTCAGCATCAAGATGCATTCTACCAGAGGTATCGATAATTACAGTATCAAACATCTCCTTCTTAGCTTTATCAATGGCCTTACGAGCAACAACACTAGGATCCTTTTCGCCTGTGAGAGTAAAGACTGGAACATCTATCTTTTCTCCAAGAACCTCCAGCTGTGTAATAGCAGCAGGTCTAACAAGGTCACAGGCAACCATCATTACCTTTCTGCCCTCTTTCTTTAGCTTATATGCCAATTTGTGAGTTGCTGTTGTTTTACCGGATCCCTGAAGACCCATCATAAGAATAACGGAAGTTGCGTCCTTACCTTTTAGCTTAAGCTTTGTTTCCTCATCAGTTGAGCCAAGTAGCTCAACCATTTTATCGTAGACAATCTTAGTAAATTGCTGACCAGGGTTAACTGAATCAAGTACCTTTTCACCTAAGGCTTCATCAATTGTAGAATTAACAAAACGTCTAACAACACGAAGATTAACATCTGCATCTAAGAGAGCTTCTTTTATTTCTTCAACAGAATCTCTAATATTCTTTTCAGATATCTTGCCTTTGCCCGAAAGGTTTTTAACTATACTTGTAAATTTATTGCTGATACTATCAAACATCTATCTCAATTTCCGTTTTTATCTTTCAATCAATCTTTATACATTATTGACCTCTATTTGGTCAATGTTAAAAGCTCTTTTTACTTCTTTCTTCCCTCTTCATCAAACTCAACTAAGCTACCACTATCATCGAGAATTCTTGGTTGTCCTTCAATTGCAGCAATACGATAGCTAACAGCAGTTGAAACACCAGGCTCCATCTGAGAAACACCAAGCATTGCATTGCCACCTGTAACAGTATGAGTGTTATGAGTAATGATGATGAATTGGCTCTCTCTACTAAAGTCTTGTAGAACATCTAAGAAGTAACCGATATTTCTATCATCAAGAGCTGCATCAATTTCATCCAAAACACAAAATGGTGATGGCTTAACCTGATAAGTGGCAAATAATAAAGCTACAGCTGTCATACTTCTCTCTCCACCAGAAAGAAGAGAAAGAGAGCTCATTGCTTTTCCTGGTGGCTGAGCTAAAATCTCAATACCACTATTTAGAACATCTTCCGGTTCTGTTAAGCTCAGTTCTGCTCTTCCACCACCAAATAAACGCTTAAACATTGCCTGAAAATTGTCACTTATTTCTTTATACGAAGATAAAAATAGTTCCTTTGATTTATCTAATATTTCACCTAGTACACTCTCCATGTCTTTTTTTGCTTTGTCTAAATCATCAAGCTGTTTTGTATAAAACTTGTATTGGTCTTCTGCTTGATCAAATTCTTCCTTAGCAGCATGGTTAATATTACCTAAATTCTTAATTTCATTATTTATACTATCTAATTCTTTTCTAAGCTCATTTTCATCTATCTTTTCACCAGTATATCTATCTTCAAATTCCTGTAATGGATGAGAATATGTATCAAAGAAGTTAGTGTAGATGGATCTTATATCATCCTCGATAGAATTAACGTAAAGTCTAGAAGCGTCAATCTTTTTGTCACATTCATTTATTCTTCTAATTAAATCTTCCTTCTCTCTTCTTTTTTCATTAAGTAGTCTATTTTTATCTCCCAGCTCTTGATTAACGATACTTAATTCTTCATTTAGCTCTTTGATTTTTTGGCTTAGAGCATTTTTTTCTACATTTTTATTATTTATCTTTTCTGCAACCTGCAAAAGTCTTCTATTAGAGGATTCAACCAAATCTCTTTCATCTTCAAGCTGTAATTCCTTTTTCTCTAATAATTCCTTATAACGCTTGATATTATCTACTTGGTTTTCTATTGTTGAAGAAAGAGATCCAATACTCTCTTTATAAGAAGAAATTGTAGTAAGTAAAGAAGTTATATCATCATTTCTAATATCTATTTGAATTCTAGCTTTTTCAATAACCTTTCTATTGTTGATTATTGTATCTCTTGCATTATCCTCTCTTACAACAATTGCTCTCTTTTTAGATACTAAGCCTTCTGGCGAAAGAATAGTATCAATCACGGGAGGAATTGAAGCTTTATAATCATTAAACTTGTTTTTTAACGAAGAGAGAGAAAGAAGAAGAGATTTATAATCTTTTGTTGCAATATCCTTTGAGTAGTCTAAATTGGAAGGAAGAGAAAGAAGGAAAGAAAGTCTAGACTCAATAAACTTAATACTTTCTTCAATTTCATTTAATAATGATGCTTCGGCATCATCCTTCCTTTTTGCTGAATATTCAAGTGTTGTATTTTCATCAACTTCTTTAATTAAGGATTCAATAACGTTCTTTAATTCTTCACTTAAATCCTGTAGCTCTTTATCTAAAAGAGAATTTTTCTCTTCTGTTTCTTTAATTAATTCATTGTTCTTACCTATCTCCTCTCTATATTGAGAAAGAGTATTTTCAGCATAAGAAAGCTGATCTTTTTTTTCATCTAGTCTTTCCTGATATAGCTCTAATGAAGATTCAAGGTTTTCAATTTCAACTTTCGATTGATTAATTTCTTCCTCTATTGAAGAACAATGCTTTTTTGAATTCTCATACTTTTCAAGATACTCAGAATAATTCTCTTTTAATAATGCTATTGTTTCATTAGTTGTATTGATTTGCCCCTCATAACGACCTATTGATATCTCAATTTTTTTACTTTTTTCTTGATAATCTGTAACAATTGAAGAAGAGAGAGATATATCATCGTCGTAAGTAGAGAGCTTGTTTTCTAATTCACTTTTATTTTTCTCTGCTTCCTTTCCTTCATTAATTCTGAATTCTTTTAAGTCTAGATAACTATTTAGCTTATTTAATTTAATATCGACGTCGATATTAAAGGCTTTATCCTTTAATTCTTGCCATTTTAAAGCCTTTGTGGCTTGATTCTTCGTTCTATCATATGTTCTCTTAACTTCATTAAGAACATTAGTTAATTGGCTTATATTCTCATCAGCTCTATTGATTCTATTTTGAGCCTCATTACATTTGACTTTGAATCTTGAAATACCAGCAGCCTCTTCAAAAATATATCGTCGGTCTTCTGGCTTATTAGAAAGAATTTGGTCAATCTTTCCCTGTTCAAGGATAGAATAAGCACTTTTACCAACACCTGTATCAAGAAAAAGATCTTTAATATTCTTTAATAGACAACGTTGGCCATTAATGTAGTATTCACTTTCACCAGTTCTAAAGAGACGCCTTCTAATTTGTATCTCAGGAACATCAGTTTGCAAATTCCTATCTTCATTATCTATTGTAAGAGTAACCTCAGCCATAGAAGAAGGCTTACGGCTCTCTGTACCGGAAAAAATAACATCATCCATTCTGCTAGCTCTAAGTGTTTTTGTAGACTGCTCACCTAAAACCCATTTAATGGAATCAACAATATTAGATTTTCCACATCCATTTGGACCAAGAAGAGATGTAATACCATCTGTAAAATCTATATGAGTTTTATCTGCAAAACTCTTAAAGCCATTAAGCTCGAGGGACTTTAAAAACATCATCTCTCCTTGAAAAAAAATTAAGATAATTATATATAATAACAAACATTTATGGAATACAACCTTTTTGATGATAGTTTTAATAACAGCATAATCTGTGGCACTGATGAAGCTGGACGTGGTCCGCTTGCTGGTCCAGTTGTGGTTTCATCTGTTATTCTTCCCCCCTCTTTTCCCTTTTCAATACTAAATGATTCAAAGAAAATGAGCGAGAAAAAACGAATTGACGCAGAAAAAATAATTAAAGAAAAAGCTCTTTTTTATTCAATAAAAGTAATTGAAAACACTACTATAGACAGAATTAATATTCTTAATGCTTCGCTGTTAGGTATGAAAGAATCAAGTGAGGATATATATAGAAAATACCACTTTGATATTCTTCTCTGTGATGGTAATAAAACACCAAGTGTTTCTTTTCCTTCATATGCAATTATCAAAGGAGATAGTAAAATACCACAAATAATGGCTGCTTCTATTTTGGCTAAAAATGAAAGAGATAGAATAATGACTGAGTATAGTACAATATACCCACAATATGGCTTCGATAAACATAAGGGTTATCCGACAAAAGAACACTATTTGAGTATTAAAAAATACGGTCCTTGCCCAATTCATCGTCTCTCCTTTAAGCTTTATAAGTATGAGGACGAAACACAAAGAGATTTATTTGATTAATTGGAGTTGACATTAACTCCCCTCTTTATGTAATATTCTTCTTGTCGTGCGACTGTGGTATAATGGCTATTACCTCAGCCTTCCAAGCTGAAGATGCGGGTTCGATTCCCGTCGGTCGCTTAGCTCCTTAAAGGGAGCATTTTTTTTCTCTAAATATTAATAAAAAAAGGAGGTAGAAAAACCACCTCCTCAACAATTCAAGAACAAGTCTTATTTATTGTATTCTTCCTCAAACTTTCTTAAGAAGTCAACAAGAGCTACAACACCTTCTTTAGGCATAGCATTATAAATAGAAGCACGAAGGCCACCAACACTCTTATGTCCCTTAAGGTTGTCGTATCCTGCTTTCTTTGTAGCAGCAACAACTTCTGCATCAAGCTCAGCGCTTTCTGTAACAAATGGAACGTTCATAAGAGATCTGTAATCCTTTTCAACTGTTCCCTTGAACATCTTACTTGAATCTAAGAAATCATAAAGAATCTTTGCTTTATCAAGATTCATCTTGTGCATAGCTTCAAGACCACCAAGATCCTTAAGATACTTGAATACTTTACCACAGCAATAGATAGCCCAGCAGTTTGGAGTATTGTACATACTTCCATTATCTGCATGAGTAGAATACTGCATATAGATAGGAAGATCCTTTAAATCATCACGAATGAGATCTTCTCTAATAATAACAACTACCATACCAGCAGGACCAACGTTCTTCTGAACACCAGCATAGATAAGACCATAGTCAGAAACATTACATGGCTTAGAAAGGAACATTGAAGACTGGTCAGAAACTAAAATATGACCCTTTGTATTAGGAAGCTTACTATATGTAGTACCATGGATTGTTTCGTTTTCACAGATATATACATAATCAGCATCTTCTGGAATGTCTAAGTCAGAACAATCTGGAACATATGAGTAATTTTTATCTTTAGATGAAGCAGCAACAATAACTTCTCCAACCTTCTTTGCTTCAGCAATAGCCTTTTTGGACCAAGCACCTGTTTCAATATAAACAGCCTTGCCATTCTTCATAAGATTCATAGGAATCATAGAGAACTGTAATGTAGCACCACCCTGGATAAAGAGAACCTTATAATTATCTGGGATACCCATCAAATCTCTTAGGTCTTTTTCAGCATTATCAATAATATCCTGATAAACCTTAGATCTGTGGCTCATCTCCATAACACTCATGCCACTACCACGATAGTTCAATAACTCATCTTTGATTTCTTCCAAAACTGGTTCTGGCATCATAGCTGGACCAGCAGAAAAATTGAATGTACGTCCGTATTTCATACTTACTCCTTACAATTATTACTATATTAACTCACAAGAATTGTACTTGTGCAATAATACTTTTGATTTCCAAAGTAAAATTTATTTTCATTAATATATATGTAAAATTATTAGTCAATTTTTTTAGTTTTTAGAACCTTTTTTTAAATTCTTTACAATAACTGAATACTTGAAATACTATCCTTGTTATTTTATCATCAAGGTATCAAATATACGGAGGGCCCAAGATGGGAGAGCGCGGAGAAGTTTTTTCAACTAAACTAATCAAAAATGACAGAACTTATTTTTTCAATGTAAAAGAAAATGTTTATGGTGATTTATATCTTAACATTGTTGAAAGCAGACCAACAGATATTGAAGGTAAGTATTTAAGACAATCTGTTATTGTATACCAAGAAGATTTAGGAGAGTTCTTAAATGAATTCCAGAAAACTCTTGATTATGTACAGCTTCATGGAACAAAAAAGAATAATAGAAAACCAAGAGTATGAATTTAGATTCTTTTTATCAAAGATATGCTACTTTAGTTTTACTGCATAGTTTGAGAATAAAAAAAGAAGACGTCCTCTCTATTAATACAGAAGAGGACGATTATTCTTTTGCTCGTATTCTTAGTCAAAAAGCTAAGGAAATTACAGGTAACGGCAGTTATATCCAAATAGTTAAGAATGGGAAGGTTATCGATTCCTTCGATATTTATTCCGATTTTCCATTAAATAAGCAACCAACTGCATTTATCTATATTCCTTTATTTAAATCCTCAGATATAGTTGATTTTTCTTCTCTATACGAAGCAAAAGATTTACAGAAGTTTAATCTTCTTTCAGATCCTCTTGATAATCCTATACCATCTGTTTCTTTTGTTACATGTCCAATCCCATCTTCTAATTGGGATGAAGCACTAAAAGAGTATGATGAATATTCTTCACTTTCTTTATTAGATAGTATTTTTTCTCTTTCCTCTTCCAATTATTTAGAAGAACACAAATTAAGAGAAAGCAATCTACAATATATAAAGAGTGAATTAGATAAATTAAAGCTTAGTAAAGTAAGAATGGTTAATGATGAAGGAACTGATTTAACTTTTACGTTCCTCTCCTCTTCTTCCTTTAAAACTTCAAATCTAGAAACAGTATCTCGTCGTAGCTTCAATCCAAGCATTATCTCAAATGACATATATCGCTTAATTGATCCAACCTCCCTCAATGGTTACCTAAATATATCTAAACCAATATCTTTATGGGGAAAAAGAATTAGTAATCTTTCTCTCTTTTTTAAAGATGGAAAGGTCGTTGAAATAAGAGGAAATAGACAAAGTGAAAGTCTATTTGCTTTTTATCTACGTCAAGATGAGAATGCAGGACGAGGTAGTATGATTACAATATGTGAAGAAGAATCCCCCTTAAGTCAAATAGAAATTACACTCAATAAAGAATATGACAGAATGCGTAGTGTTTCTATCACGATAGGTGGACCTAAAGCAGAAGCACTTGATTCTGATACAGCTAATACTGTTGATTCTATAACTACCCTATCTCTTCCTATAGAGACAGAAAGCCTTGTAATTAATGCTCTAGATAAAAATGACGAGGAACTAGAAATATATAATTCAGGCTTTTTTACATTCTTAGATGATTAAAAAATGAGCCGAAGGGCTCATTTTTAGTTTAGCTTCGCAATTAAATCTAATCCCTTAAGAGTAATTAAAGGATCAATCAAATCTATTCTAGGTATTAAAGCCGATATAGTTTGGCTAAGGCCACCAGTAGCCATAACAAATAGCTTTTCACCACACTCTTCTTCTGTCTTATTAATAATTCTTTCACATAAGCCAGCATAGCCCTGCATAATGCCACTTCTTATCGAAGAAGCGGAATCTCGCCCTAGACAAGAGGAAGGAAGCTTTAATTCAACTTGTGGTAGTTGAGCAGTAGAACCAAAAAGAGAATTAACGGCAGTAACAAGACCTGGAGCAATTGCAACACCAAGAACATCACCATTTTTCTTAACAGTACTAAAGGTTAAAGCTGTACCGAAATCAATAACCATAACATTTCTGTTATCTACACTATGATGAGCATAGGCCATGTTACATAATAAATCAGAACCCAACTCACTAGGAATAGAATCCTTATTTAAACCTGAATTAACAGAATGTGTAACCATTATTGGTTCAATAGAAAAAAGCCTAATCATTATCTTAGAAATAGACCTAGTTAGAAATGGTACAACAGAAGAAATAATTATCTTTTCTATCTTTGATTTATCAATATTATTATCGTTGAAAAGAGAAGAAAAGATAACAAAGTATTCATCACCTGTTTTTTTTGTATCAGTAAAAACCCTAAAGGGCTTATTCCAAACACCGTTGTTCTCAACACCAACAACAATATTAGTATTTCCAATATCAACAGCAATAATCATTAGATAACGATAACCTCTTTTCTTCCTTCGTAAGCTTTATCTCTCTTACTCTTAACATCTTCGTCCATAAGATAATCATCAAAGCCTTCATACTTATCGATGATTCCTTTTGGTGTAAATTCTATTATTCTTGTAGCAAGAGAATCAACAAACTGATGGTCATGTGAATTAAATAGAAGAACACCACCTCTATTTTTAAATTCAATTAAACCATTGTTAAGGGCCTGTATTGATTCAAGGTCTAAGTGTGATGTAGGTTCATCAAAGATCATACAGTTGGCACCCTCTAGCATCATCTTAGCCAAAACTACTCTAACTCTTTCTCCTCCAGAAAGAACGCCACAATCCTTAAGTGCTTCATCTCCAGAGAAGAGCATTCTGCCTAAAAATGATCTAACATAGTTATCATCATCTTCTTTGCTAAATTGTTGTAAGTATTCTGTCATAGTAATGCCAGAACCAAACATATTAGAGTTATCTTTAGGGAAATAGGAAAGAGAAGTAGTTACACCCCAATTAAAAGAGCCTTCATCTGGTTCCAATTCGCCACTAATAATTTGGAAGAGTACTGTTTTTGCATAATGATTTGGTCCAACAAATGCAACAGAATCTCCTGGATTGATAACTAAAGAAAGATTATCAAGAACCTTTTCTCCATCAATTGTTTTAGATAAATTCTTTATCTCTAATACATTCTTACCAATTTCTCTATTAGGCTTAAATGCAACATAAGGGAAACGTCTTGATGATGGCTTTATATCATCAATAGTAAGCTTATCGATAAGCTTCTTTCTACTAGTTGCCTGCTTAGCTTTAGCAACGTTAGAAGAGAAGCGCTGAATGAATTCTTTTAATTCTGCTATCTTGTCTTCCCTTCTCTTCTTTTCATCTTTCATTTGCTTAAGTGCAAGCTGTGATGACATATACCAGAAATCATAGTTACCAACATAAAGCTGAATCTTTCCGAAATCTATATCACAAATATGAGTACAAACTGTGTTTAAGAAATGTCTGTCGTGAGAAACAACAATAACAGTATTATTAAAGTTTTCTAAATAATCCTCTAGCCAATGAATTGATTCTAGGTCAAGGTGGTTAGTAGGTTCGTCTAATAGAAGAATATCTGGATTACCAAAAAGAGCTTGGGCAAGTAAAACTCTAACCTTAAGATTATCTTCAATTTCATTCATTTTCTTTTCATGAAGAGCAACAGGGATACCAAGACCATCAAGCATTTGAGAAGCGTTTGCTTCAGCTTCCCATCCACCAAGCTCACTGAACTCACCTTCAAGCTCTGCAGCTCTTAGTCCATCTTCTTCTGTAAAGTCATCTTTAGAGTAGATTTCATCTCTCTCTTTCATTACATCATATAAGTGCTTATATCCCATTATAACTGTATCGATAACTCTATAGTCGTTATACTGGAAATGGTCCTGCTTTAGTGTTGTAAGTCTTTCACCAGGAGTAACAATAATTTCTCCAGTATCAGGTTCAATGTCACCTGAAAGAATCTTCAAAAATGTTGACTTTCCTGCACCATTAGCCCCGATAATGCCATAGCAGTTACCAGGAGTGAATTTAAGGTTAACCTCTTTAAAAAGAACTTGTGTACCATATGAAAGAGAAATGTTGGAAGCTGTTATCATAAATACTCCATTTATACATAAAAAAAGGCAACGAAAACGTTGCCCTGAAATAGTCCCTAGCAGAATCGAACTGCTATTTAGAGACTGAGAATCTCCCGTCCTAACCGTTAGACGAAGGGACCACGAACTGGGATGAAGGGATTCGAACCCCTAAAGGCAGAACCAGAATCTGCAGTGTTACCATTACACCACATCCCAATAAACGACAAAAGAAACATTACCTAAAAAACGATTAAGTTTCAATACTTTTATAAAAAATAAATGAATATAATCAAATATTCTTAAAAGCTTTTACTCTAGCATATGCAGTTAGGTTTTCATTATCCTTATAACCATCAGATAAATATCTATATCCTAAACCTGCAATCATAGCACCATTATCTGTACAAAGCTTTAAAGAAGGAAAAGTAACAGTATAACCACCCTTTTCTAATTCTTTTAGCTCTTTTCTTAAAAGTGAATTTGCAGCAACGCCTCCGCCAGCACTTACACGCTTAAGACCTGTATCCTTAAGTGCTAATTTAACTCGCTTCATTAAAATATTAACTGCCTGTCTCTGAAAAGAAGCAGCAATATTTTCTTTTGTTGCTTCACTATTACCATTTCTAAAAATATCAAGTTGATTAATTACAGCAGTTTTGAGTCCAGAATAAGACATATCATAAGGATGAGCATCTCTATCTAACGTAGGACCAGGAAAAAGGAAGGAATTAGGATCTCCTTCTTTACTTAGCCTATCGATTACAACACCACCAGGAAAGCCCATCTCATAAAATTTAGCAACTTTATCAAAGGCTTCACCAATTGCATCATCAATAGTAGTTCCTAAAACAACTACATCATCATAATTATTTACCTTACAAATAACAGTATGACCGCCTGAAACTAATACTCCAAGATAAGGATATTCAAGGGGATTTTCAATTTGAGAAGCATATAAATGCGCTCTAATATGGTCAATTCCGATATAAGGAATAGAAAGCGTTTCTGCAAATGACTTTGCAAAATTTACACCAACTAATAGTGAACCTAAAAGTCCAGGTCTATTAGTAACAGCAACTGCATCAATATCACTAGTCTTTAGTCCAGCCTGACTAATAGAAGCCATTACAACCTGCTCTATCCACTCTGTATGAAGTCTAGATGCTAACTCTGGAACAACACCTTGGTATGGTTTATGAAGTTCTATTTGAGTAGCAATAACATTACTTTTAATTATCCTTCCATCTTCAACAATAGCAGCAGAACACTCATCACAACTTGTTTCTATTCCTAATACGTTCATAAGAAAAACTCATCATCCATATCTTCATCTTCAGAATCAAATATATAGTAAAAATCTTCTCTATTTAATGGCACTTCAAAGAAATAGTCAAAAACATCCTTATTCCATGATACTCCAACCAAAGTACCATCCTTTTTAGATTTCTCAATTAACTCTTCAATACTAGATAAGGAGTTTTCATTTGAAATGATTTTTGAATCTAAAAATATTTCTTCCATAACAACCTCCTCAATAAGTAATATAGCTTCAAAAAGAAGAAGAATTTATTTTTTTATCATTATAAAACAAAAAAGCTAATAAAATAAAGAAGACTCGAATAATTGAGACTTAATTAATCAAAACAGTTATTTATTAGCAATAATATATTATATTTTCTCACAATATAATGATGAATCAAAAAAAGAATAGTTGATAGCAATTGTTTTTATACATTGCTTTTATATTAACTCTTACAGTCTAGTATTTACCTCTTGTATTCAAAAGTCGTTCATCTTCTTTGTTCGGTACACACTCGTCTTGATGAGCTAATTTCATGTCTGCAATCTTTGGAAGAAATAAGTCCTTAGATGCTTTCTATTCATATTCTTCAGTGTGTACTTAAGTTTTCTTACCTTTTTTAGCGTTAATATTTTGTTCCATATTCAAATAATAACACTTTTCCATTTATTTTAATTAAACCAGTGCAACACCAGGGCTAGGCTTACGCATGATGCTTCTTATCATTCTTTCCATTTCAGAACGAACTCTTCTCTTAG
>CAZLYD010000022.1:0-27549 GCA_964563815.1 uncultured Spirochaetaceae bacterium | reverse complement strand
GATTTTTATATTTGTAACTTTTTTATTCAGTACTACTGAAAGATTTTTCATTTTTTAGAAAATCTTTCACTTTCTTTTTGAGTGTAAGACCTTTTGCTTTTGTGTGATTATTAAGGCTCTCTTTCTTTTTGTAGAAAATATTTGTTCTGTTTTAGTTAACAAAAAAAAGTCAGGCCAATTGGTCTGACTAGTAGCACGAGTGGGAATCGAACCCACAAGAGGTTGCCCTCGGCAGATTTTGAGTCTACTGCGTCTACCAATTCCGCCATCATGCCGTGCATGTGAATTCTAACAGAAAGAAGGATAGTTATTCAAGGAAGAAAAATTATTAGTCTTGGGGAAGTTTAGAATTGAACCCTTTGTTTTTAGAGAATATCATAGTGCTATGAAAAAAATATTGCTTGTCTTATTGGTTTTAGTCATGATTTCTATTTCTCTTTTTGCTTCTGTAGCGAATGAGAGTGAAAACGATGAATTTCTTGATGAGATTCTAATCTCGGATATACCAATTACATATGGTGACGAACTATTTAGAGAGCGTATTTTGGCACGCACAAAAGGGGAGCGAGATCCTATTGGGCTTGTTTTAACTGGTGGCTCCGCTAGAGCCTGTGCTCATATAGGTGTTCTTAGATATCTAGATGAGATTGGACTTAAGCCAGATTTTATTGTTTCTAATTCAATGGGTTCTATAATTGGTATGCTCTATGCTGCAGGAATGACACCTGACCAAATTGAACAATTACTTCTTGCAGGGGACATTTCTTCTTATTTTTCTCTTACACTCCCTGCAAAAGGTGGCTTCTTGGATGCTACAGGATTTAAAACACTAATTGATTATATCTTTGGAAAGAATTACAAAATTGAAGATACAGATATTCCAATTATGGTTATTGAAGAGGATTTGGTTAGTAAAAGGGAAGTAAGAATAACTGAAGGTGCTTTTTCTGATATCTTAATTGGTTCTTTTGCTCTTCCTGCTTATTTTAGTCCATATAAGTATAAGGGACACCTATTAATTGATGGTGGTGTTATATCTCTTGCTCCAATTGATGTTGCTTATGATTATACAGATACTGTAATTCTTTCTTCTACTTTTTATGATGCAGATACAACAAATTTGATAAATCCTGTTACGATTCTCAACTTCTCTTTTGATATAGGAAAGAGACAGAATGCCAGCAGAGATCTTAAGAAGTATTACTCTCTTACTTGGATTAGATGTGATGTTGAAAACTACTCCTTTATGGATTTTGATAAAGCAGAAGAGATGGCAGAAATTGGTTATAGCTCTGCTAGGCGCCATAAGGATGAATTAGAGTCTCTTATTCCTGAGACAGAGGAAGAAAAATGGGAAGAGAAGGAAGAGTTTTCTAGTAAAATTGAGAAGATGAAAAAGAGCCTTCAGTATTTTGGACGACTAAAAACTAGTTCTCCAACTACAATGTTTGGTATTGATTTTTCTTCTCTTGAATCGGAACTATCTCCTTTCTTCTTTAAAAACAGTCTTCTAATTGGTTTTGAGTATAGATTTTTATTCTCTACTTTTGATATCTGTGCTTATGCGGGTTTAAGTAACAATGCTCAGAACTTGATAGCATCAGAGTGGGCAACAACATTGGGTGCTCAGGTCTCTTGGTATCCTTTCTCTAATACTAGAGTTAGATTAGACTATTATTCAGACTTCTTACGTTCTGGTGCTGCTTATGATTCTTTCTTAACAGCTAGAGAAGCTATAGATATCTATGCTTTCAATAATGAGGATGGCTTCTTACTAATTCACCAGGGCTTAGATTATGCTTATGATGAGCACTTTAGAGAGAATAAAAGGGGACTTATTGGTTCTATTATTGTAAATGGAGAATACAATGCAGATGAATTCTCTGTTGGTGGAGATGCTGGATATTTACTTACTCTTCCAACTCTTAACGATGTATTTAATTATGGACAAGTAAGTGCAAGGTTTGAATATAACCTTACAAAGAATATCGTATTTGATGCTAGCTGTAGAATAAGATTTAGTTTAGATAAAAAGGGTAGTGTACCAACCTTTATCTACGACAATTATACTTCTCAAAGTATTAAATATGGACTTGGTGCTCTACGTAGTTCGAGTTCTTCCTATAGCATCTTTTCTAATGCATCACTCTCTTATCATTTCCATATTTCTCCAACCTTTGGTGAATTCTTAATTCTTGATAATTGTGAAATGGGTCTCTATTACAGTTCCTTAAATACTAAAGAGGGATATGGCTTCTCTATTGGTATTGAGATGAAAACAGATGCTTCCTTAATAGGATTAGTAAAACTACCTGTTGTTATGAGGATTGGATATGAAAGAGGAGAAGAGCTGACAAATAATATTACTGCATCTCTCTCTTTCTCCTCTGTCTTTTAAAAATACTACCGGCTTTTGCCGGTAGTAGAGTATTATTGGTGCTTTCTAATCCACTCTTCGTCTTCTTCGTTTAGAGATGTGTCGATATCTCTATCGTCTGCTATTGTTTCTTCCTCTTCCTTTTCTTCCTTTTCTACATCTTTTTCAAACTCAGGTATTGGAGTAAAAGAAGGAAGAGGAACGCCGACTTCAGGCTGTGGAACCTTACCCATTAAAAATGAATGAGGATCACTGTTGATAGTCGATAAGAATCCCCATCTTGTTTCTTTGTCCTCTATATAAGCAATGAATGTCTCAATTTGTGCTTTTGAATAAATGGCCGTATTTGTATAATGACAATTTTCTTCGATTTCTTTAAGTGCTTTAACTGCCTTTTCCCATTCTCCATAGTGTAGGAGAATCATAGCTTTATGCAGGTAAGGGTCAATAAAGGTTGGAAGAGTTGCATCAAAGATAGTCTTAAGAATATTACCACTACGATGCCAATCATTTTGCATCATGTAGTAAACAACCTCTAGGTCTAGAGTAGCAGCTGTTGCAAGGTTCTTCTCTCTTGCTTCTTTTGCATACTTTTTAAACTTCTCAAGCTTTCTATCTTCTAGGTAATAGGTACAAAGATTTATGTAGAGATTACGGTCTCTGTAGCCCATACTATATGCTTCTTCAACTAATTCTATTGCTTTTGCTCTGTCTTTTTTTAGTTCATAGTACATACTTAGTGCAACTTTTGCACTTCCACTAATCTTTACATCCTGGTCGCTAATATATTCTTCTAATACCTTTCTACCCAATTCAATATCATCATATTGAATAAGAAGTGTTGCGACTAATACTTCATTTTTACCATCCATTCCCCATTTTATTGCTTTCTTAAAGTATGGTAGAGCATCTATTACTGGTGGATTATTGCCCTTTAGGAGCTTTGCTCCTTTAGCATAGAAAAATGTTCCTAAACTATTGAAAAATAGTAGAATAAGAGCAAGAGCGAAGAAACCCACGCCACACCACTTTTTTAGTGGGTCTGAATATGTAATAAAGAGTATTCCAATAATTAGAAGACCCATAATAATAGAAGAAAAAGATTTCTTACGTTTTTCTTTTTTTGTCATTTTCACTCCTCCTGTGGAGTTTTTTTTATCAATACTTAATAATAATGTTAAAATAGTGGTATAACAATGGAAAAGAAAATTTTAGTCCATGTATGCTGTGGGCCTTGTGCCACATCATCTATTTATAGATTACTTAATGAAGGATGGAAGCCCACCCTCTTTTTTTCTAATTCGAATATTTGGCCTGAAGAAGAATTTGAAAAAAGATATGAGAATTTGTTAATTGTGGCAAAACACTACTCTGTGGATGTTATTAAGGATACTTATTCTCATGAGGAATGGCTGAGTTGGATTAAGGGATACGAAAAAGAGAAAGAGCATGGAAAAAGATGCCAATTGTGCTTTAGATTTAATTTACTAAGAGCAAAGGAAAAGGCGAAGGAACTGGGTATAGAGAGCTTTTGTACTACCCTTACTGTATCTAGATTTAAAAACAGCGAGACTATTTTTATGCAGGCAGAGGACCTAGAGGGCTTTGAAAAGATTGACTTTAAGAAGAAGGATGGCTTTGCTCTCTCTTGTGCGTTGTCTAAAGAAATGGGCCTATATAGACAAAAATGGTGTGGCTGTGAGTTTTCTAAAGGAAATGATAATGATTCGTAAGCTATATAAAATTTTGACATCTCGAATGTTTTGGATGGTTGTCTTTTTTGGCCTTCAGCTAGCTGCTATTGCTTATTTCGTCTTTTGGTCTGCAATGACAGAAGAGAATTATATCTTTTTCTTCGTTCTATCAATGGTGATGGCAACTATTATAATTACAAGAAAAGAGAATAATGCTTATCGTCTTATTTGGATGTATGTTTTAATCATTATTCCTTTTCTTGGTGGAGTCTTCTATATTCTTTTTTCAAATAAAAAGATTGGATCATTATCTGAAAAGAAGGTGCTAGATTTTAAAAAGCATATTCCTGATGAGACTCAATTCGGTCTAGAAAGTGCTGATGAGGAGCTTTATGCTCTTTCCTCAACCTTTAAGAGACAGAGTGAATACGTTAAAAATATTACCGGTTTTTCTGCATTCAAGGATACAAGTGTAAAGTATTTTGCTAATGGTGAAGATTTCTTTTTTGACTTAATAGAAACAGTAAAAAAAGCTGAAAAGTTTATCTTTGTTGAATACTTCATAATTGATCAGGGACTTTGGTGGACAAGAATATTAGAAATATTGAAGGAAAAGGTAAAAGAGGGCGTTGATGTTAGAGTTGTCTTTGACGACATGGGCTCTATTAATGTTCTTCCTCATAGATACGAAAAAACACTTCAGAGTTATGGTATTAAAGCTATGGCCTTTAATAAGATTAAGGTACATCTTAATCCAAGATTAAATTTTAGAGACCATAGAAAGATATTTATTATAGATGGTAATACTTGCTATACCGGTGGTGTAAACTTAGCAGATGAGTATGCTAATGATTGTATCAAATTTGGATATTGGAAGGATGATGCAATAAAGCTAGAAGGAAAAGGGTGCTGGAATGCAACGCTGATGTTCCTTCGTAATTGGGACTGTTTGACAGGGGACAATGATGATCTTGTTAATTTTGTTCCTACAAAGGTTTTTCCTAGCGATGGTTATGTCCAAATGTTTGATGATAGCCCATTAGATGATAAGACAATCGCAGAAGATACTTATTTGCAGATAATAAATAATGCTAAGCACTATCTTTGGATCACAACACCATATTTGATTTTAGATGAGCCTATGGAGGCAGCACTAAAGATAGCTAGTAAGAGTGGAGTAGATGTAAGAATTATCACTCCTCACTATCCAGATAAAAAGAGTGTTTTTGAGGTTACTCGCTCTAATTATGAAACTCTTCTCCAAAGTGGTATAAAGATATATGAATTTACTCCTGGTTTTATACACTCAAAGAATTTTATAAGTGATGATGAGGTTGCTGTTGTAGGAACAACAAATCTCGACTATCGATCCTTCTATCTTCATTTTGAGCTTAGTGTTCTTTTCTTCCGTTCTTCAATTATTAAGGAATTAAAGGCTAACTTTTTAGATACTATTGCTCTTTCGGAGGAGATACACAGTGGAGACGAGGGTAAATTACCACTTTTTAGAAGGATATATAGAGCAGTTGCGAGAATTCTTTCGCCTCTATTCTAATTGACGATTGGAAAAAAGAATTGTTTAATAATTACTATGAGTAGAAACAGTACTAAACTTCAGCATGATGAAGAAAAGAGAGGAATGGAAGATTTAATTAGTATCATTCTTTCGATTACAAATAGAGAAGATTTAATTGCTTTCCTTTCTGATATGTTAACAGATAATGAAATGCATGATATTGCGCTTAGGTACCTATTGATGGATGATTTATGGAAAGGAAAGTCACAGCGTGATATTGCTCAAGCTAGATCAATGAGCCTCTGCCGTATTACAAGAGGCTCAAAGATGCTCAAAAAGAAGAATGGTTTTATGAGAAAATGGTTTTCTCATAAATATGATGAAACTCATATTTAGCGATTATCTGCTTCTCTTTTTACCTCTTCTTCCTTCTACTTCTTTTCTTTTTTTTGTACTCTTTTGTTCCCTTTTTTCGTCTTTTTTAGAGTCTTTTTTTCCTTTGTTTTCAGCTCTTTTTGTCTTACTTTTATCGCTTTTTGCCTTTTCTATAAGGGTTCTTCCATCGATTCTTATATTCTTAAAGACACTTAGAATATGTTCTGCTGTATCGTAAGGGGCATTTACAAAGCTAAATTCATCCATTACTTGAATATCTCTTAAATCTCTGTCTCGTACACCTGTTTGTTCATTTATGATTTCTACTAGCGCCCTTTTTGTTATTCCGTCCTTCTTTCCTCGTGCGATAAAGAGTCTAGTTATACCATTTTCGTCAAGAGAAGGAGTGTGAACCTTGTCATATGGTCTCTCTCTGTCTGCTTTTTTTCTATCTGTTTCCTTCTTTTTCCTTGGTGCGATATCTTTGTATTGAGTAATATCGAGGGATGCATGGTAGAAGTGATGGATAAGAGATGTAATGACATCCTCGGCCTTTCTTCCTGATAGAAGGGCAGAAGCAATATCTCTTTCTTCTTTTTCTCCACTTTGTTCCAGTGCTTCCTCTAGCTCTTCTATCAATATTTCCTTCTTTCTCTCTATTACTTCCTTAGGCGTTGGGATTTCTTCCTTCCTTATTTCAGCCTTGCTTGCTTTTTTTATATAGCTGAATCTTCTAGCCTCACTTGGAGTAATGAAGGTAATAGCAGTACCTTCTTTGCCTGCTCTTCCAGTTCTTCCTACTCTATGAATATAGATTTCTGGATCCTGAGGAAGAGAGTAGTTAATTACATGTGTTAGATCCTGTATATCTAAGCCTCTTGCTGCAACGTCTGTTGCGACAAGTATTCTAATTAGCTTCTCCCTCATTTTTCTTAGTATTATTTCTCTTTCGCGTTGTGAAAGATCTCCATGTAAGGCTTCTGCATCATAACCCTTTGCTTGGAGTGTGTGACCAATTTCATCACATTGAAGCTTTGTTCTACAGAAAACAACACCATAAAAATCTGGGTCTCTGTCTATTATTCTTGTTAGTGCCTCTATTTTATCAGCTTCCTTAACCTCATAGTATATTTGGTCTGCACTTTCTGTTGCACTATCATTACTTTGCGTTCTTACAACAATGGCATTCTTCATGAAGTTTTCAGCTAATTTTTGTATTCTTTTTGGCATTGTTGCAGAAAAAAGAAGCATGCGCTTATTTTCGCCACTGTTTTTTAATATTTCTTCAATGTCCTCTATAAAGCCCATGTCTAGCATTTCATCTGCTTCGTCCAGAACTAAAAAAGAAAGAGAAGAGAGAATGAGAGTGCCTCTTTTAATATGGTCTAGTATTCTTCCTGGAGTTCCAACAACAATACCGACTCCCTTTTTGAGTCTTTTGATCTGGTTTTCCATACTAGCACCACCATAGATAGGAAATGCTTCAACCCTTCTAGTTCCTCTTAGCGAGTTAATTTCCTGTGCAACCTGCAAAGCTAATTCTCTTGTAGGTGTTAAGACTAGAGCCTGTACCTCTTTTTTTTCGCTATCTATTGTTTCAAGGATTGGAAGAGCAAATGCTGCTGTTTTTCCTGTACCTGTTTGAGCTTGTCCAATGACCTCTGTGCCTTCCTTTAGTAGAAGAGGAATGCATTTTCTCTGTATCTCTGATGGTTCTTCAAATCCTTTTGCCTTAATTGCTAATAGTGTTTCTTCACTTAATCCTAAATCTTTAAATAAATTATTTGTAATTTCTTCACTCATATAATTTTCTTGCCCGAGAAAGAATAACAGAATGTTTGAATAAGGTCTATCGAGAGATTGAATTTTTCATTCTTTTGGATGAAAGCTCTATTACTCCTAGTGCTCCTGAAAATGAAAAATGAGAGATAGTACCAGAAAAAAGTGCATAATTAATATTTCTTTCTAATCTATAGGGACCACTTTTTTCCTTTATAGGAGCAAAGATCCTTGCTTCAATTTTTGTTTTTTGCGAGACAAAATAGATATTAGTCTTTTCTTGTTTTATCTTCACATCATCATCTATTATTGTTATTCCTTCTCTAATAAGAGTTAGCTTATTTGTTTTAGGATTGAAAAAAATAGAGAAGGGTATGTTATTCTCAACACCATTTGCACTGATTATAATTGAGTCTCTTTTTAGAGGAAATGATGATACCCTCCATGTGTAATAAATGGCATAGTCTTCTTTTATCATCTCTCTCTTTTTTTCTTCTCTACTAATGGTTCCACTAATAGTATTAGAAAAAGACGCATGAAAGGTTTCAAACAATCTTTTCTTACTATATAGCTGATTATAAGAAGGAGAAGCTTTATCTAGTGAAAAAGAGATATCTGTTTTGATTCTGAAAAAATCAGGAATAGCAGAGAGTAGACGATAATTCGATTTTTTTGAGATAAGAGAAGATGTGAAGCCACCACCTGTAAATGTTACAGCTTCGTCATCGAAGGGAAGGGAAGCAAAGGTACTCTTAATTTTAAAACGGAGTGTCTTACTTCTTGTCTCTTTAATGATTTTTCTTTCTAAATCTATATAACGAATTATGCATCTAGAGTGTAGCTTATTTCTCTCATAATCAAAGACTAATGCCCATCTTTCCTTGTGGTTGAGTAGTGTTACAACCTCCTCTCTTTTGTTTAAGGAAGAGAAGGAAAGAGACTCAAAGATAGATGGTGTGGGATAAGTTGAATACATAACTAGAGGATAAAAGAAAAGGCTCGAATAGTCGAGCCTTATAAAATAACGAAAATAACAATAATTAGTTAGTTGCTGTACTTGTTGTTACGCCATAAGCAGCTTGTAAGAAACCATTGATAAAGTTATCTTCAACCTTGTCTGATGTTACAATACTGCTTTCAAAGTCGTAGAGTGTGTTCTGAGGAGCTGAGGAAGTATACATTGTACCAAGTAGTGATGACATGTAGCTGTCGCTTGTTCCTTCTTCTGGACGAGCAATAACATAAGCATTGTTAGCAAAAACTGGTTCAAGAACTGTACCATAGTCTGAGGAATATAGCTTTTCATTCCATTCAGGATTTTCTGTAGAAGCTGTATATAGATATCCATTTGTTAAAGAGCCTGTATAAGCAGCATTTTCAGAAGTGTAGTTATAAGAATAAACATATTGGCTATCACCTGTGTTTTCAGCAACTGATGAAACGATACCAATCTGTAAGCCCCACTTAGCAGCAGCACCCTCAAAGTCTTCTTGAGCATCCTTGTAGATTTCGTCTATCACTGTATCGAGATAAGCCTTCATAGCCTCAGAGTCATTTGAAGCGATGTAGCTCTTAACAACGAGTAAAACATCTTCATCTGTGAAATCTGGTGTATAGGAAGGAGTATCAATACGGAAGATTGTATAACCCTCACTTGTCAGAACAGGACCAACAAATGCTCCCTCTTCTGCACTATAGAGCTCTTCTGCTGAATCTGGATTAATGGAAGAAAGGTAGTTATCCATCATGTATCTATATGCATTTTCAATCTTTCCACCATCTTCGAAAGAAGTGTCGATTGATTCTGTAACAGCTTCTTCCATTGTTTTTGAACCAGCGAGAAGAAGAGTATATGCATTAGTTGCTTCTGCGCTTGTAGCATATGTAGCTCTTGTGAAATCTATAACGTGGAATAATTCTTCTCTCTCCTGAGCGTAGGAAAGAGCATCTTCATTTGGATATAGAATACCAGTAACAGGGATATATTCGATATTTCTAGCATCCTTGCTCATATTAGCAATAAAGTTCTCTTCTGCTTTACCAATAGGAGCACTTAGAATAGTATTCTCAACCTCTTCGAATGGAACATATTCTTCCATCCAATCAATGATCTGCTTTTTTTGCATATCAGAAGCATTCTTGTATACTTCACTAGAATAGATATTTGTACCATCAGAGTAGTAACCTGAATTAATAACAGCATCAGAAATCTGAGTTGGTGTTGCTTTAAAGCCAGCCTTCTTAGCCATTGACTGGAAAGCTTCATTGACTAAAGCCTGCTGGAAAGCAGAATAATAAATATTGTAAGAAGCACTATTTGCTGTTGCTTCACCATAATTTTGAACATAGTAGCTGTAAATTGAATTCAACTGATAGTAGAAATAGCTGTTAGCAGATAATTCAATACTGTTGCCGTCATATTTACCAAAGCTGATTGCTCCGCTTTGAGAACCAGACATTAGAGTTGTTGGTAGAACGAAGGAGACTGAAATAAGGATTAGGATAGCAACTCCGATAATCCAACCAATGGACTTTTTATCACCTTTTTTAGCTTTTTTCCCATTGTCTTTTTTCTCTGGCAACGTTACAACGTTCTTGTCTTCACTCATGATAGACCTCTTTATTTCAATATAATGTGCCAATAAGCACTATCTAATAAATTATCATTTAACTTTAATAACTGTCAATGTAAGTATAAAAAGCTAACAGAAGTGTTTGCATTAAAAATATAATTTTATTATAAATAATGAGCAAAAAAGAAAAGTTTATTTGTTTTCTAGAAAGGGTGTAACATTTTTGTGCAGGCTTTGTTATATTTGAAGATAAGAATTTTAAGAGAATTTTACTTTGTTAATTTAAGCACCAAGGTGTTTTTTATAAATAATTGGGGGATGTTTTGCGAGTTTTAATAACGACAGAGTTGTTTTTGCCGTTGCAGTGTGGAGTAACTACAGCAATTCTATCAGAGATGAAAGCATTGGAGCCTTTTGGTGACGATGTTAGAGTTTTGAGTATTATTAATGATGAACAAAGCCACTATGATGAAGAGAGGAAATGCTATTATATAAAGGCAACTCTTCCTCAGTTTTATAAGGACTCATATTCTTCTCTCAATACTAAGGATCCACTTGTAAAAGATATTATTAAATGGAAGCCAGATATTATTCATTCTCAATCAGAGTTCTTTTCTTTTTTCTTCGCTCTTCATATTTCAAAAAAGCTTAGTATTCCGATTGTTCACACATGTCATACTGATTTTGTTTCTTATTCTTTTCATTTTACTTCTCATTTTTATAAGACTTTTGATTATTGGGTTTCAAAGGTTGTTCCTCTTTTGATCAAAAAAGCAAGGATTATCATCTGTTCGACAGATAAAATTGAAGCATTGATAAAGAGCTATGGTGTAAAGCAGCCAATAGAGAAGGTTTTTGTTGGTTTTGATACTCTTTCTTTTTATAGAGCTTTGGATGAAAGAGAGAAGAGTAAGCTAATGGAAAAATGGAATATTAAGAGTAGCGACCATATTCTTATAACTGTCTCTAGACTAAGTAGAGAAAAGAGTATTGATGATGTAATTAGACTCTTTAAAAAAGCTCAAGAGAGAATAGATAATTTAAAGCTCTTGATAGTTGGGGGTGGTAGTATACTTGGTGCTCTCAAGGAAGAAGCAAAGAGATTAAAAATTGAAGACAAGGTTATCTTTACTGATGAAATAGAGCGGAGCTCTGTTTGGAAATACTATAAAATTGGTGAGATTTTTGTTGGCTCCTCTCTTAGTGAAACACAAGGCTTAACATACTTAGAAGCAATGGCTTCTTCTCTTCCTTTAGTTGTAAAAGATGATTCTGTTCTCTCCTCTTATCTTATTCCAGGCTACAATGGCTTCTCTTTTAAAAGTGACGATGAGTATGTAAAAATAATAGAAATGCTTATTAGCGATAAAGAGAAGAGAAAAGAGGTTGGAATAAGGGCGAAAGAGACAAGTGAGAAGTTTTCTCTAAAAATCTTTGGAGAAAAGCTACATAATATTTTCGAAAGAGTAATAAAGGACGAGGAGAATGGAAGGTAGTTATAGAAAGGCAAAATTTAATTATACTTTGGGCTTAGCTTCCTCTGTTCTATCAGGTATTGTTTTATTTGTAGAGAGATTTGTATTTGCTAAAAGGATGGATATATCTCTACTGGGCCTTAATAGTATATTTGAAAATGTCTTTCTTTTAATAAGTACCTTTGATTTTGGTGTTACCTCCTACCTCTTTAATTATCTTATCTCTTCTCTTCATGACGAAGATGAGAAAAAAACAATGGATGCAATGAGAGGAGTAAAAGCATATTTTTTTCTCGCCTTTTCTGTTGTGCTAATTCTTGGCTTAGTAGTTTCAATTTTTATGCCTTTCTTTACTAAAGAAGAGATAGGTCGAGAGACAATACTTTTTTTTCTTATATATCTAATAGGGATGCTTAGCCAGTATTATTGGGGATGGCGCTCTATTTTGCTCTCTGCAAAGGAACGTAATTGGGAAGTATCTTTATTTGTTCATGGTGGCCGTATAGTCTTGTATATACTACTAATGCTAGTAACTATTTTTACAGCTAATTACCTATATTACATTATTACATTTTCATTTGTGACAGCTTGTCAATATTTTCTTCTTTTTGTAAAGGTTGGGAGAGAGTATCCATATGTAAGAGGAATAAAGGGCATAGATTTAAAAAGCTTAAAATACAGAGACAATATTTTAGGAATGTTCACTCATAGAGCATCTTCTGTATTCTTTCGTTCCTTCGAGCCTGTTATTGTTGGTATTCTTTTTGGTGCAGGTATTTCTGGTCTATATTCAAATTATTTATTTTTTTCTTTTATTTTTTTAACTCCATTCTGGATCTTTCAGTCTAGTGTAACTCCTTCTGTGTTGATTAATTGTCTTAATAGAGATGTTGAAACAAATAAGAGAGAGTATAAGAGGTTCTTTTTCTATAATTATCTTATTTCACTCTCTCTTTCCTTTGTTTTTCTTACCTTCCTTCCTATCTTCATTACGTATTCATTTGGTAGAGAATTTCTTCTTCCTTCTTCTATTAATGTTCTTCTTGCTTTCCTCTTTTTCTTTGCTTCATTAAGAACAACACAGCTAGTGTATAGAGATGTTAGTGGAACTTATTCTAAGGATTGGTTTAAAGCAGTCATTGAAATCCTTCTTGCTCTTGTGCTTTCTATTCTTTTTTCATATAAGTATGGCATCATTGGTGTTCCACTGGGCTTTGCAATAAGCTATGTTGCTATAGTTTTATGGATAGAAGAGAGAACTGTGATGAAATATTGTTTTTCTGACGATAGCTGGGATTTTATATCGCATGAAAGCTTTTTAACAACTATTGCTATGGCACTTATTCTAGTGTGGTACCAAATTAGTATTTACACTTCTTTTTTTATGAGCTTGATCTTTAATTTAGCTCTTCTTTTGATATTTCTTTTACTTTTCTTTACTATTGATAGAGAAGCTTTTCATTTGATAATAGGTAAGCACAAAAATGAGTGAGTTAAAAAAAGGAAAAAACAATATTTGGTATTATCCATCTCTATTTCTATTGTCACTTTTTGTTATTGGTGGCGCACTAGAAAAAATTAATGCTTTTTTTAATTTTGTGCTAATATATGATGGAATTCTTTCTCTTCTTTCTTTTTTCTTTGTAACTCTTTATTTCTTTTATTATAAAGAATTTAAAAAAAATGTTATCTCTATTTCATTAACAATTCTTACGTTTACTATTCTTTTTTCGTCTGTCATAAACAATAGTAGTACTGATAGACTTCTTGTTGCACTTTTTTCTCTTTTGCAGGCTTGGGCTATTGCAATAGCTGTAATAAATGTAAAAAAAGATATTGTTAAAATAATGACAGTTTATTCCTTCTTTTTACTTATTTTTTCTCTCTTTTATTGTTTACTTTCGCTTTATCTATATAGTGGAGGAAGCCAAAGATTAGATGGACTAAGTAAGCAAAGTAATGCGGTAGGTGTTCTCTCTTCTCTCTCCATTCTCCTCTCTCTTTCACTCTTTGGAAAGAAAAAGAATGTAATACTTACTGTACTAGTGAATATTTTTTTAGTTTTTTCTCTCTTTGTTTTTTTATTCTCTCTTTATAAATCGGACAGCAGAACATCGATTATTTCGCTCATTATAGCTGTCTTTTTCTTTGGAATCTTATTCTCTACATGTGGAAAGAATAGAGTTTTATCCTTAGTAGTGGTTGTGGCTATTGTTCTACTAGTTCTTACTGCATCCTTCTTCCTCTATTCTTCTTCTCGAACAGTCAATGCTGAAAGCTTAGATGCTTTGTCTTCTTCTCGTATTTCAATATGGACTGAGACAATTACTAATATGAATGCTGAGGATTTTATTTTAGGCTTTGGCGGTAATAGTGAAAAAATGAGATTATCATTACTTAAAAGAGGGGCAAGCGAAAGCGCTGTTGATTATGCTTCTAATAAGCATCTTATGCATAATATTTTTATCCAATTCTTGGTTGAATATGGTTTTGTTGCACTTTTTTCTTTTGTTTCGATCTTTATCTTTTTGCTTATCTCCTTCTTTAAGATAAAGAATGTAAAAGAAGAAGATAAAAGGCTTTTACTATTTTGTTTTTCTATTCTTGTATTCTTTTTGATACATGAGGTGGCAGAGAGTAGTATTTTCTTCATTGGAACGATGGAACAATTATTTTTTGTTCTTTCTTCAGCAATTATCTATAGCTATAGGAGAATAGAAGAATGAAAAAGGAAAAAATTGGTTCCATTCTTATAATTTTAATTGTTCTTGCTTTAACTGCTTTTTTTGCTCTTCAGCTTAAGAATTTAAGAATAAGTGGTGATTTTACAGCTCTTCTTCCTTGGAATGAAATGACAGACTACTATATAGGGGGAGTTGAAAACCAAGAAGCAATACTAGCAGAGAAAAAGGAAGAAGAGGTAAATATTACAACTGAATATAGAACAGGTATGATTGCTTCTTCTGGCTTAGAGAATGGAGAAAGGGAAAAAGATTATCCCTATACCTCCACACTATATATTCTAGTCTCTTCTGATAATCTATATACTCCTTCTTTTTTAAATGAATTAAGTAATTGTATTGATACTATCGATAATAGGCGTGATTGTGCTCGTCCTTCCTCTGTTCTTGATTGGTTTACTTTAACCGGTGAAGGCGACTATATAGATATTAATCAAATGTCTCCATTAGAAAAGGGAGAAAAATGGAATGAAAAAAGTGCAAAGGAGCTTGAAAGAAGAATAAAGAATGATCCAATTGTCCCATACTTTCTTGTTGGTGGAAGTGGTAATTCCTTTATGCTCGAGTTTTTATATGCAGATAATTATGACTCATCTCAAATGGATTCTATCGCCTCTGTTTTTTCCGCTTTGGAGGAAATGGGAGGTCGAGTAATACTAATGAGTAATATGGTAGTGAGCTATGAGGTTGTTAATGCGCTAAAGCGTGACCTTACTCTTCTTGCTTCCCTAGCTCTTCTAGTTCTTTTGGGTGTCTATTATTTTTCCTTTAGGTCTATTAGAGCAGTTATTATTCCTTCATTTTTATCTGTTGTATCTCTTATTTGGACTCTTGGTGGAATGGTTCTGTTAAATATGGAGCTTAACCTTTTGAATATATTAACACCATGTATGGTCTTAATCCTTGGTAGTACTTATTCAATACATGTTTTGAATGAATACTATAGAGAGGTTGCAAGAGGGGGAGAGTTTTCTGTCATTAAGTCTACCAAGAGAGTATTAATGACTGTATTTTTGGGCTGTATAACAACAATACTAGGTTTCCTTTCTCTATCCATTGCTCCCTCCGGAACACTAAAGAATTTCGGCCTTTCTGTCTCTATGGGTGTTGCAATTTCTGCTCTTATGGCACTTATTTGTCTTCCATCTATTCTTATTATTATTCCTTATCCCAAGAGGAAAAACGCAGAAAGGCTTAATAGGGGATGGCTTCAAAAGGCAGTTGAATGGTGGAGCAGAAAGGTATACCTTCTCTATCCAATTCTCGTTATTGTCTTTTTACTTATTGTTGTTCTATTTTTCGCTGTTAAAGATAAGGTTAGCATTGACTCCAATTACATGTCTTATTTCTCAGAAAAGGACCCATTCGGACAGGATTGTCGCTTCTTTTTTAAGGAGATTGGAGGAACAACTCCATTTACCGTAACAATTACGGCTCCAGAGGGAGAGGAAAACTTCTTTTTAGATATCGAAAACCTAAGAGCAGTAAGAGAGTGGGAGGAGCATATGTTGGCTAATGATAATGTTCTTCAAATTATCTCTCTTCCCTCTTATATTGCCTTTGCTAATCGAGAGCTAGTTGGAGAGTATGAGATACCTCGTGATGAGGGGCTGGGGAGTATTTTAACCTCTCTAATTATGTTATATGGTCAATCAATTGAAGGCATAAGCCAGGTTATTAGTAATAAGAATAATACACTTACTATTACTGTTCAAACCTGGGATGCTTCTAAAGAAGATATTGCTACTTCCTCTAGTATTAGAAATGTCTATTCAGATATGGTTGCTGCTTTCGCTCTTCTTCCTGAAGGAACAAAGGCTTCTATCTCGGGCTATCCAATTATTAGTGAAAAGTATTCTTCACGCTTACTTTCTGACCAAAGTGTTTCAACCAGCATTTCTATTTTCTTGATTTTTATTGTTGCATCACTTTTTTTACTTTCTCCTATAAAGGGTGTGGAGGTGTTAGTTCCAGTTCTCTCTGGAATTATGCTTAACTACATCTTTATGTATCTAGTTCATATTCCCTTTGATATGGTTACTGTTAGTTTTTCTAATATTGCTGTTGGCTGTGGTGTTGATGATGCTTTACATTTTACACTTAATTACAATGCTTATAAGAAAGCACACCCATCTAGTGAGTGCAAAGAAGTTGTTAGAGAGACTATTAGTAAAACAGGGCGTCCGATTATTCTTACAACTCTATCTATTGTACTGAGCATGGCAATGCTATCATTTGGTACATATACTCCAATTAAGTATTTTGGCTTATTGATGGTTGTAACACTTCTTTCCTGTATGATTTCAACTCTTGTATTTTTACCTACTTCTATCTATTTCTTTGATACAATAAAGTCGTTCTTTGATGGTAGAGCCTTCGTAAAGGGAGACAGAAAGAGAAAATGAATGAAAGAATAAGTGTTTTACTTCCCGTCTATAACAGCGAAAGGTATATAAAAGAAACGCTCGATTCTATTCTAATACAAGACTATGATAACTTTGAATTGATTATAGTTAATGATGGCTCTACAGATAAAACTTTAGATATTATCTCACATTATAAGGATGAGCGAATTGTGCTCATAAACCAAGAAAATAAGGGAATTGGATATACGAGAAATAGGCTTATTTCTCTCTCTTCGTCTCCTCTAATTCTCTTTGTTGATAGTGATGATATTCTCTCTCCATCTTTTATTTCTTCTTTATATAGAGCGAGAGTGGAAAGTGGGGCAGATGTTGTTGTTTCTCGTGTTGTTACTTTTCGAGGAAAGAAAATAAAAAGGGTGAGAAAGAAAAAGGATCGAGAGCTTAGTAGAGAAGAGCTTTTGAAAGAGATGGTTAGACCATTCGGACTATTTTGCTATCCACATTCACGCTTAATGGAGAGAGAGCTCTTTTCTTCTCTTTCTTTTCCTGAGAATAAAATATTTGAGGATGTTTTTTTAATGCCTCGTGTTATGTATAGAGCAAAGAGAATTTATTATAAGGGGGACGCTGTCTATAACTATAGATATAACAGAGAGGGGCTTAGTCATGCTTCATTTTCGTTGAAAGCGCTTGACGAGATGGATGGATATTTATCAAATATTAACTTTGGATTGGAAATAAAGGACAGGGATGTAACCTTTTACAGTTCATTGTTCTTTCTTAGTAAATACTATTTTTATTATTTTAAAATTATTTTTGGTGGTTTTAGTTTAAAAGAATATAAACTGAAGTATAATAAGGAGAAGAAGAGAGTACTAAGTATTCTTCTAAAAGGGAAAATATGAAAGGTGCTTTTTTATATGTAGATGCAGGAAAGGGGCATTATGTTCCTGCTGTTGCGTTGGCAGATGCCTTTGTTGACATGGGTCATGAAGCAGTAGTTGAAGATTTATTACTAGTCTTCCGTCTTCCTCTTTTTAAATGGATTTGTAAAGAATATTGGAGATATTTACTTAGACATCCAAGACTTGAGAAGAAGGTTAATAAGCTTTCAGAAAAGCATATTTCTTATCTTTCTCTTAAGGTGCTAACTAAAGATGTTAGAGGATTAAAATACTTTAAAGCGTGGTTTGAAAAGGAAAAGCCAGACTTTATTATTTCTACTAACTTTATTGGAGCAACAATGCTTCCTCATATTTTAGAGAAAATAGGAATTAGTTGCCCTGTCTATGACTATGCTGCAGACCTTTTTGATCAGGTTAAGGCCGGAATCGAGAGTAAGCTTAATATGGTTTATGTTCCAACAGATATAGGAGTAGAACACACAATAAGGATGGGACAGCCTAAAGAAACTGTTAAGCTCTGTCCATTCCCACTCTCTAAAAAGTTTGCTGTATCTAAAAAGCTTACTAAGAAAGAAGCGCGAGAGAAGCTTGGATTAAAGAATAAGTTTACTATTCTTCTTAATTTAGGCGGAGAAGGCATAGGAAGCCCAGAATTCTTATATGGCTTAGTAGATAGAGGCCTTGATGTACAAGTAGTTGTTATAGGTGGTAAGAGTAAGAGTACAGCTAAAGCATTTAGTATCTTTCATAAAAGGAATCCAAATTTTGATTTAGAGATGCGTGGCTTTGTTGATAATGTGCAGGAGTATATCATGGCTTGTGATATGCAAATGGGTAAGGCTGGTGCTAACTCACTAATGGAGTCTTTATATCTAAAGAGACCATTCTTAGTTTCTGAAGTATTATATATGGGACGTTCCACACAGCTCTTCTTTGATCGCTATTACTGCGGGTGGTGTGAGGATGATGGAGAAAGAAAATTAGATATAATTGAAAAATTCTTCTTAGATAGAGATGAAGCAAAGAAAATTGAGGAAGCTATGAATAGCTTACCAATTGATTTTAATACTAAAAATTTTGCTTCTATGATTATTAGTGATACAGCGTCCTATTGGAGTGAACATCGTGCGAATAACTAATGAGAGAGTACTTGGTGTTACTCTTCATGCCTTTATTAATGACGAATATGATGCTACTAATAAAACGAGAAGACCTGGTATTATTGTTCTCCCTGGTGGGGCATATAGCTACCGCTCTAAGAGAGAAACAGATCCAATCGTTTTTCACTTTCTATCCCTAGGCTACCAAGTGTTTGTCCTTGATTATACTGTAAAAAGAGAAAATATTGGGGAGAGAAAAATTGAAAGGGAGGTATTAGAGAGTATAAAGCTACTTAGAGAAAAAAGTGATGAATACTCCCTTTTTAAAGATAAGATAGGATTAATTGGTTTTTCAGCAGGTGGTCACTTAGCACTTAGTGCTTGTTGTCATTTTTCTTCTATTCTAGAACGTCCAGATTTTGCACTTCTCTCTTATCCTGTTGTTACTTCTAATCCTCTTTATTGCCACGAAGAATCGTTTTTTAATATTGCAGGAGAGAGCAAAGAGCGAAGAGAGTACTATAGCTTAGAAAAGGAAATATCACCTTCTTGTCCTCCTCTCTTTATTTGGCACACGCTTCAAGATGAATCTGTACCTGCAATGAATACGATTTTGTTAATAGAGGAACTCTATAAGAAGAAGGTTAAGTTTGAATACCATCTTTTCCAAGATGGTAAGCATGGCTTATCTGTATGTAGAAAGGATACAATGGGGGAAGAGAAGAGAGCCCAAGAGTGGCTTAATCTCTCTCGCTCTTGGCTAGAGAGAGTCTTGGAGTGGAATCTTTAACGAGAAAGGAAAGAAAAAGAGTAAAAGCTATTGATTAATTATCTCTTAAAGTAAAAATAATTCTTATGGCAAACATGGATGTAAAGAGAGCTAGTGAAAAATGGGGCATTACCCCAAGAAGAGTAAGAATTTTATGTAACGAAGGAAGAGTTGATGGTGCACTCCGCAATGGGTGGTCATGGTCAATTCCAGAAAATACTCCAAAGCCTAAGGATGCAAGGGCTCTAAGAAAGTTTAAGAACTATGAAATAAGAGTTGGAAATGTTGATGTTGATTCTCTCTCTTCTTTAAAAAATAGTTTTCCTCTTTCTTCTCTTTTTTCTTCTCCTTACTACAATGCTTTACTTTCCAGAACCATTAGTTTTCTTTTTGAAATGGAAAATGTTTCTGTTTCTCCACTAGAGGTACAGAGCGTATTAAATGGTAATATTTCATATACTCTTACTCTTAAAGAGCATCTTCTAATAGTTAATTTCGCTTATCTCTTAAAAAAAATAGCAGAAGAAAAAATTAAGTGGAATGAGAGTGAAATAGAGAGAGTATATTCACTCTTAATGCATGGAATAAAGGATACGATAGAATATAGAAGGGGCAGTATTAAAAATGGAGACGTTAGCATTATCGATGCTATTGCAACACTCTTTGTTCAATATGAACAATCTTGGTCTAATCTTCATCCTATAGTTTCAGCTACAATACTATTTGGTGAATTAGGAAGAATAGGTGTATATGAAGAATATGAGAGCTTCTTCCTCTATTTGGTATTAGCTTCTGTAATTATGAATGGTGGCTTTATTCCTCCTTTTTTCGATCCTTCACTGCTACTTGAAGTAAAAGCTTCTTATTCTCTAATTCTTTCTAAGGGAGTATATTCAGACCTAACTATGCTTATTGAGCGTGTTATTTCTAGAAGCTATGGGGAACTAAAAAAGCATGTATGATATTATTCTTAGGAATGGTTTAGTTTTAGATGGTAAGGGCTCGCTACCAGAAAAGAAGAATGTTGCTATCTTTTCTGATTCAATTGCCCTTGTTACAGATAAAGAGATTTCTAGAGCTAAGGTTGTTATTAATTGTGAAGGAAGGTATATTTCTCCAGGCTTTATTGATGCCCATACACATACAGATTTTCTACCTCTTTCTTCTCCTCTTATGCAGGATAGAATTAGACAGGGTATAACAACAGATATTTCTGGTAATTGTGGAATAGGAGTTTTTCCATACAACAATGAGATTTTAAAGGATTTTGTCAAGGATGTACTTGGAGAGTGGGATGATTGGGCTTGGCATGATTTTACATCCTACAAAAAATATCTAGAGACAAAAGGAATTGCAATTAATGAAGCATTTTTAGTTTCACATACAGCTCTCAGAGCCTTTGTTATGGGAGAGGATTGTAAGAGAGAAGCAAGCCAAGACGAGATAGAAAAAATGGCTTCTCTTTTAAGATGTGAATTAAAGAAGGGTGCGATAGGCTTTTCTACAGGTCTTTATTATTCTCCATGTGTTTATTCAACTAGTGAAGAATTAAAAGCGCTTTTAACTGTTGTAAAGGAAGAAAATAAGATTTTTACAGTGCACCATAGATCTGAAGGAAATGGTTGTACTTCTTCCTTAGAGAGTGTTTTAGAGCTCTCTAAGGAGTGTGGAGTTAAGACAGAAATATCACATTTGAAGGCAATTGGGAAAGAGAACCAGAAGGAAGTAGATAGGATGTTATCTTTAATTGAGGAATATAGAGAAGCTGGCTTAATGGTAAGCTTTGATCAATATCCATATACTTTTGGTTCTACGAGCCTTTATTCTCTTCTTCCTCCACGTCTTTTGAGCTATTCTCGCTTAGAGCAGAGGATGGCACTTTCCTTAGAGTGTGAAAGAGAAGCAATAAAAAAAGAGATAATGCATGATACAGATTGGGATAGTATCTATCCATTAGTTGGACCTGAAAATATAAATGTTCTGTTTTTGTCTTCTTACCCTGAGTATTCAGGTAAGAGCTTAACTGAGATAGCAAAAGAGAGAGGAGACGTAGACGCGTTAGATACGCTCTTTGATCTTTTGAGAGACGAAACAGGCTTAGCTGTTATGACAGATGTGACAGAAACAGAGGAAAACTTAGAGAAAATAATGGTCCATCCGTTAATGTGCTTTGGAACAGATAGCTTATATTCTTCTCCGATTCTTCATCCTCGTTCTAAACACTCTACCATTGAATTTTTATCAAAGTATGTAAGAGATAAAAAGCTTTTGACTCTTCCAGATGCTATAAGACGGATGACGGGGGAGACAGCAAGGCGTTTTTCTCTCAAAGATAGAGGTACTCTAGAAGAGGGAAAAAGAGCAGATATTGTCGTCTTTGACTATAATAAGCTAAAGGTTAACGGAGAAAAAAACGAAGGAATAGAGGCTGTTATAGTAAATGGTAAAATAGCACTATTAGAAGATGAAGTATTAAATGCTAAAGCAGGAAGAGTGCTATGAAAAGTGAAGCCAATGATAAAACAAATAGAAAAAAAGCACTCTTTTTTTGCATAATCTTTCTTCTTTTTACTCTTCTAGTCTTTTTTTTGATAGGTATTCCCATTATTAAGAATGCGAATAAGCCAGAAGTCTTTAGAGATTGGATAGAGAGTAAGGGTGTTTGGGGCCAGCTTATTTATGTTGGGATTTGTTTTATACAGGTTCTTGTTGCTATTATTCCAGGTGGGCCTATAGAGCTTGCAGGTGGATATGCCTTTGGGAGTCTTGAAGCTACAATTCTCTCCACTATAGGGCTTGGGCTTGGTTCTTGTGCTGTCTTTTTTCTTGTTAGAATATTCGGTCAACGATTGTTAGAGGTATTTTTTTCTAAGGAAAGCATAAGTGAGCTAAGGTTTTTAAAAACCTCTAGAAGTAGAGATTTAATAATACTTCTTCTGTTTTTAGTTCCAGGAACACCTAAGGATCTTCTTTGCTATTACTGTGGCCTAACAGATATGCCTTTTCTAATCTTTTTCTTTATAGCTACCTTTGCTCGTGTTCCGGCTGCTCTCATAAGTGCTCTCAGCGGAAGTGCTGCAGGAGAGAAGAGTTATGTTTTTGCTCTTATTATGGTTGGTATTATTGTATTGATTTCAATTCTTGGCATTATTGGTTACAAAGTATTTATTAACAAGAATAAGGAGAATACACAGTAGTGCTCTATATCTTTGATTGTGGTGGAGTTTTACTAAAGAATATTGATTACTTAGAAAGAATAAGTGAGAAATATAATATCCTTCTTTCTATCCTAAAGAAGGACCATGATAAATATATATATCCAATGATGGAAGGATATATGACAACGCTCTCTTATATGGATCATTTAGAAAAAGAGTTTGATATTAAAATAGGAGAAGATTTACTCTATACTTTGTTCAATCCCAGCGTCAACGAGAAGATGATTGAGATAGTTGATAGAATAAGAGAAGGGGGAGAGAGGTGTGTTGTTGCATCAAATACAGTAGGTGTACATGTAAGGAAAATAGAAGAAATGGATAATTGTGTCTTCTCTCATTTTGATGGGCTCTATTTTTCTCATATTATGAAGCTTAGTAAGCCATCTCACGCTTTTTACTCCTATATCCTTGAAAAAGAAAAAGTGAAAAAAGAGGATGCTATCTTTATTGATGATAGCCCCTTTAATTGTATTGCTGCAGAGGAATGTGGAATAAGAAGCTTTAATTATAAAGAAGGAAAGGAGAAGGAATTTATCTCATCTTTTCTCTAGAAAATTGAAGATTGTGTATATTTATACTAGTAGGTGTTGAAAAATAGAAATCTCCGTAGAACAATTAAAGTATGAAATTGATTTATGTAGTTGAAGACCATGAGGTCATTAGAAGTGGAGTTGTTCAATATCTTTCTCTTTCTGGCTATGAAGCAGAAGGTTTCAAATCTATTAAAGATGCGAGTCTTGCTTTTTCAAACAAAATGCCAGATCTTCTAATTCAGGACGTTATGCTTCCCGACGGAGATGGCTTTGCCTTTGTTAAGGAATTAAAGGTTACTTCTCCAAAGCTTCCTGTAATCTTTTTAACTGCAAGAGTTGATGAAAGTGATAGAATTCTTGGCTTTGAATTAGGAGCTGATGATTATATTACTAAACCTTTTTCACCAAAAGAATTAGTTTGTAGAATACAAGCTCTTTTTAGACGTATTGATGATACTTCTAAAAAGGATGATGGGGATATTTTAAAATTTGTTGATGGTGACAATGTTTTAACGATTGATGAAAATATCCACGAAATTAAAGTTAATGATAGCATTGTTAACTTAACTGCTGCTGAGTGGAGAATCGTATTAAATTTAGTTAATAATGCTCCCAATTTAATTACTCGTCCTCAAATTCTTCAAGAATGCTTTGATTATTCATTTGAAAGCTATGAGCGTGTTGTAGATACACATATCAAAAATATTAGAACAAAGCTTAGACCTGGTAACTGGATAGATACAGTTCGTGGCTATGGATATAAGTTTAGTGGAAAAGTAATGAATGCATAGACAATTTGTTAGATTACTTTGTGCAATATTATTTATTCTATTAATTGTTTCTGTAGTTCAATTAGTATGCATCACTGTATTTTCTCAACGTGTTGTATATGCTTGGTCTGGACAGGTTTTTGATGAGTTTGTAAATAATATTAGCTCATCTCTCTCTTCTGCTTCATTTACTGATACATCTAATAACATATATGACTATGTCTTTTCTAATGTCTCTGAGCGTATAAGTGGCTTTATTTTGCGCTCTTCAAGTGGCTCTCAAATGCTTAGCTTCGGTCAATCTGGGCGTGGTCAAATAATCCCACAGCTCTCGTCCTTTGTTAATAATAATTTCACATATATAGATGATGTTTCAAAGAAGAATTCAAAGATAAAAACATCAACATATGAGCTAGATAATCCTAAATATAAGCTAAGTGTTACGCTTGATAGCCCATTAAGTATGATTATTACCTCGGCTTCTCTTATTCCTACTAAGGACGAAGGAAAAATGTCGGTTGCATATCCATCAAGTGTTAATCGTAGTGATATTGCTGGTACTATTTCTATTTATATCAACGACTCTTTATTTGCTTATTTAGATGTATTAGTATACAGCGTTGATTATTATACTCCTACAAAGTTTGTTTTATATGAGGTATATAGGGTAATTCTGATATCTATCGGTTTTGTTATTATTGTTGGCTTCATTCTTGCTTATGTGGTATCAAAACGAACAGAAAAGAATATTAAGAGCATTGAAGAGGCCTTAAATCAAATCAGTGAGGGTCATTTTGATATAACTGTTCAAGATAGCAAGGTAGAAGAATATAATAGAATTGGAAACTCTATTATGGAGCTAGGAAGGGATCTTAAGCGCCATTCTGATTCTAGAAAAGAGTGGATACGAAATATATCACACGATCTTAATACACCCCTTACAAGTATGAATATGGTACTTGAAGGTGTCTCTGATGGTCTTTTTCCATTTAATCAAGAAACAGTTAGAGTTTTAAAGAAGGAAAATGATACGCTAATAGAGAGAATAGCTAGCGTAGCTTATTATTCTTATCTTCTTTCTCCTGATGTAAGGTGTGAAAAAGAAGAAGTATTACTCTCTTCTTCTTTAGATCTTACAAGGGGTAAAATAAAAGAGAGAGTAATTGAAAACTTTGATCCTGAGTTTACTCTTTATTGTGATGTTAAGCTCTTCTCAAGAGCACTTGAGGAAATTTTAAGGAATTCGCTTGAATACCGTAATAGCACTAGAGAACCTATGGTTTCAGCTTACGTTGGAAATTGTGAAACTGTAATAAAGGTATCTAATGATGGCTCTCTTCCGTCTCCTCTTCCTCAGTTCTTTGAACCATGGAGTCGTGGTGACAGCTCTAGAACACAAGGCGGCTCTGGCATGGGACTTCCTATTGTTTATCAGATTATGGAGCTCCATAGTGCAAGTGTAACTATTGAAGAAGAGAATTCAGTTGTTGTTGTAACACTAAAGCTTCCTCATCTTAATAATCTTGTTGTTATCTAAGTTGATAATCATAAGATTCTCATCTTCCCAAATACCATAGCAGGGACCATTTTCATCTTTTGGTATTGTCGTAGAGCCCGGGTTAAAGTATATTACGCTGTTCTCTTCTTCTAAACGTGGTATATGTGTGTGACCAGATAAGACTATAGAGGCATCTGTTTTTGGTAAAGCTTGGTGACCATGTATAAGTAGAACCTTTCTATTATTTAATTCTAGTTCCTTCTTTTCTTCCATAATTGAGAAGGGAAGTACCATCTGGTCTACTTCTGCATCGCAATTTCCCCTTATAGCAATAATGTCATCCTTCATTTCTGATAAAAGAGGAATAACCTTTTTGGGATTATAAGAGAAAGGAAGATCATTTCTTGGTCCATGGTATAATAAATCACCAAGAAGTATTACTTTATCTATGTTTTCATTTTTCCATATATCGTATATTTGTCTTGCTCTTATTTCTGAGCCATGAATGTCTGATGCAATGAGTATTTTCATAAAATTTAGATTAGTGAAAAAACTATTTATCTTCAACTTCTTTTGTGAATAATAGTTCTGCCTTTTTCTCCAGTACTAGAGAAGCAGCTCCTAAAGTAGAACCATAATCTTTGAGCTTTGCTTGTTCTACTTTGATTTTTCCCCCAGGAATATCATAGGTGGCTTTTTTTTCCATATTCTCTCTTAGTTTTGATACTAGGTATTTACTTGAATAACCGATAGGTCCTCCAATTATTATCTTTCTAGGATTGATTATATCACAGATTTCTCCTAGTCCTTTGGATAGCGGAGATACTATGGAATCTATGCATTCCATTGCGCAGCTATCATAATCATCTGCTAATTGGCATATGTCTTCTGTTTTTAATGGTTCTGTTATATTGTTGAGTCTAGATGTAAGATATCGTCTATCTTTTCTTAGTTCCTCAGCCTTTTTTATTAATGAATTACTATTTGCTACTGTTAAGAGGCATCCTTTTTTTCCGCAGTCGCATGTAGGACCATTTGGCTCTACAACTATGTGTGCGATACGACCTGCTGCATATTGAGCGCCCCTGAGAAGTCTTCCATCAATGAAAATAGCAGAACGAATACCTTGACCCAATCCAATATAGATTAGATTTTGGTCGCTTTCTGGGTTCGCGTACCTGAATTCTGCAATTCCTGCTGCAGTAAATCTGTTGATAGCATAGACATTGAAACCTAATTTCTTCTTAACTATCTCTCCAATATTTATAGGAGAGTGCCATTTTAGGTCATTGGCAAGAAGAATTCTGCTATTTGTTGAATCCACAATCCCTGGTAGTCCAAGTCCTATTGCAGGAAGAAGCTTTTCTTTTGAATGATTTAACATCCACTCTAAGCCTTCAATGAGCTTTGATACTAATGTTTCTGGTGTAATATCTTTTAAATCATCGCCTTCATGGAGCAGTACAATAGTACCATTTAGCGTTGTCTTGATGAATTTCCAATGTGTTGAGTCAAAGGAAGCACCTATGGCAAACCAAACATCATCTTTGAGTCTTAATCCAAGACCGGGGCGACCTCTTTTTCCATTATCTTCTGTTGTGGTTTCTTCAACTATATCTCTATTGATTAATTCTGTTACAACGTATGAAACTGTAGTTCTTGAAAGGGAAAGCTCTTTAGCTACTCTTGCTCTAGAGGGAGAGTCTAGGGTAGCTATAGCTTCAATTATGTTTTTATAATTAACAAATTCCAGGTCTTCAAATTTCATAGCTCTAATTCTATACGTTCACATGTTTATAAATCAATAATAATTGATTCCCTATTATAATTTGTAATAAAGAATAACAAATATAATATGTC
>CAZLYD010000021.1:0-27662 GCA_964563815.1 uncultured Spirochaetaceae bacterium | reverse complement strand
GTGTATAATAATTATATAATTTAAATATTGATTAAAACTAATAAAATATTAAAACTTAAAATTATTAATAAAATGCACTTGCATTATTTACAAAAACGAATCTATAATGATTTAAAAATTGGGGTATATGAATGTCAAAATCTATTGCTTTTCATTTACAAAAAGGTGGCGTTGGTAAAACTAGTGTATGTGGTACACTAGCTTGTCAGAGTGCCTTAGGTGGTAAAAAGACTTTGATGATTGATTGTGATCCCCAAGGTAACCTTTCTTCATGGTTTTTGCAAAATTCTCCTAACTTTGAATTAAGTGATGTATTACAAGGAAAGTGCTATTGGAATGATGCTATTGTGAAGGTTGCTGAAATTGATAATCTTTATATTCTTCCAACCTTTAGTATTGGTGGCTCATTAAAAAACTACAGTGAAACAAAGCTTAATGATGAACCTTTTATTATCCAGGATTTAGTTGGAGAGTTATCTAATGAATTTGATAGAATTCTTTTAGACCTTTCTCCTGGTCTTGGGAAACTTGAGAGATCTGCAATTATTGCATGTAATGAGGTTATTACTCCTATGACAACTGAAATCTTCAGCCTTGATGGTTTTGAGATTTTTGTTGATGAATTAGCACGACTTAAGAAGAATTATAAAGCTTCTGTTAAACATAATAAAATTATTATAAATTCATACGATGAAAGAGTTAAGCAAGCTAGAGAAATATATAATGAGGCTTGTTTGTCTGGTAAATATTCTGTTTTTAGGATTCCTGTGGATCCATTATTCAGAAAGGCACAAACTGCTCATCGTGTACCACAAAAATATAAGGTTAATGGAAGAGGCTTGAAGCCTGGCACAATTGAAGCGTTGTTTAAAATCAACAAGATCATATGGAGTTAAGAGGTTTAGTATGGCATTAAAGAAAGTTGATGAGAATTCTAGCGAAAGTCTTGGCGGAATAGTAGCTAAAAAGGTTTTTGGTAATGTTAAAGAAAGTAAGGAAAAAAAGATTCTTACTACATTTTCTATTGAGCCTTCTTTTAAAGAAGAATTAGAAAATATTTTTTCTGATATGGGCCTTGGTTGGGCAGCTGGAATACGTTTTGCTCTTAAAGAGTTCTCAAAGAAATATGGTAATAATGATAAATAATATCTATTTGATATAATTCTTATATATTTATTCTATTAAAAATTGTTAAACGCAAATGATTTCTATATTTAATTATATGGAAATCATTTTTTATTAATACTTTTTTGTAGCATTTCTAAGAAGGCTTTTCCTTTTTCTATACTGTTTTTCCTTGCTTCTTCTGGTGAAATATCATTACTTTTAAAGAGTTTAGATGGTATTTCATCAATAAATCTTGAGGGTAGTGCTGTTTTTAATTTTCCTTCAAAATCTTGTCTTGTTTCTGAATAATTTATATATAGATGCTTTTTGGCTCTTGTAATAGCTACATAAAAGAGTCTTCTTTCTTCATCTATATTTTTTATATTTTCTTCTAGTGCACGTTTACTTGGAATAATATTGTCTTCAATTCCTGCAAGAAAGACTACCTTGAACTCAAGACCCTTTGATGCATGCATTGTCATTAGGTTTACTTTATTTCCACCATCTTCTTCATCTTCACTTCCTATTATTGAAACAGAATTTAAATAGTCACGTAGGTTTTTCCCTTCATTGTTTGAAAAATAGCGTTTTATACTATTTCCAAGCATTTCAATTCCTTTTAATCTATATGCAACAGCCTTACTACTATTAGGAAATTCTTCATTAAGCATTACAGCATAGTTTGTATCACGAAGGATTGTTGATATAAGGCTTTCTGGCTTATGTAGTATTTCTTTCCATTTGTAAATACATCTTAGTAAGCTCTTCATTCCTTCTTTTGTTTTTTGATTTAAATCAGGACTATCTGTTAAAGACGATAAAGCAGTATAAAGAGTTGTATTATTCTTATCTGCATAGCTACGAAGCTTCTCTACTGTTGTTCGTCCAATAGAGCGTCTAGGAGTGTTTATAATTCTAAGTAATGAATTATCATCATTTTCATTAATGAGAACTTTAAGGTAGCAAATAAAATCTCTTATTTCTCTTCTGTCGAAAAAAGAGCTTCCTCCACTTACTCTAACAGGAATTCTTTGTTCCATTAGTGAAGTTTCTATAGGAGAGAGTAAAGAATTTGTTCTAACAAGAATAGCGAAATCATTAAAGCCATATTTGTATTCTCTCATAAGTGTTCTAATTTCATTGTAAATCCAAAAGGCTTCGCTATCTGGCGTCTTATGATTTTTAACTATTATATTCTCTCCACCGTTTGCATCAGTCCATAGCTTTTTGTCTTTTCTTTCACTGTTATGAACAATTACTGCATTTGCAGCTGAAAGAATAATATCTGAGGATCTATAGTTATGCTCTAATCTATATTCAATACGTTCAGGAAAGTCCTTTTCGAATTGGACAATGTTTTCGTAGTTGGCACCTCGCCAAGAATATATTGATTGGTCATCATCTCCAACAACCGCGATATTCCTATCTCTTTTAGCAATAAGTGATATAAGCTTATATTGAAGCATTGATGTATCTTGGAATTCATCAACCATAATATATTTATATCTATTTTGTATTGTTTCTAATATTTTTGGGTATCGTTCAAATATAATAATTGGCAATAGAATTAGGTCATCAAAATCAACTACATTATAGGCCTTTTGAGTAAGAATCCATTCCTCATATATTTTTCTAATCGCACTTGATTCTTCAGGTTTTTTCATTCTTCCTGTTTTATAAGAAGAAAAATAGGATTTTATGGTGTTTGCATTATAATCCTGTAAAGAGTATCCAGCGTTTATAATGCAATTTTTAACAAGTGATAGATTGTCATTATCATCATAGAGTGTAAAATCATTACGATAACCAAGATGCTGAATATATTGCTTAAGAATTCCTAAGCCAAAGGAATGGAATGTTGTAGCTGTAAGCTTCTTTAGCTTTTTGCCTTCAATTTCTTCTATTCTTTCTGCCATTTCTTTTGCAGCTTTATTAGTGAATGTTAAAGCAAGAATTTCGTTTTCCTTTATTCCATTTTCAAGCATATTGGCAATTCGATAAGTAATCATACGTGTTTTACCACTGCCTGCGCCTGCAATGATTAATGCAGCACCTTCTATTTGAGATGCTGCCTTGGCCTGTTCTGGATTAAGTAATGAAGACAAATTTAAAGACACTAGAATAAGTTGTCACAAAAGATAATGTAGGTCAATTAGTAATTTGTTCTTTGTTACTAAAGATCTCTCTTCTTAATTTATCTACTGTTTCTTTATATCCTGCGTATTTTACACCAATGCTTTTGTTTCTATTTAGAAAAGAATATGAATATCTAAAAGGAGTACCATCTTCATTGTAAATATCCATACCAGTAGCAAGAAGTAGGGCATGAGAAGCTGCATAATCCCAAATATAGCAAGGTGTTGCTACACATGCTTGTATCTGAGGAAAAACAATTGGTGCAAGAAGATGAATAATTGAAGAGCCAAATATTCTAAGCTTTCCTTTATACTGAGAAGAATCAACATATTGTGTAAATGTAGAAGAAATAGTAATTTGCTTTAACTCCTTCTTATCTCCAACAATTATTAATTCTTTTCCGTTAAGTGTTATTTTTCCATCAGGATCAAGCCTAAGAAAGAGTCCGTCATCTGTGCTTTTTCCAAAACGAGGAGCGTAAATAATAGCACCAAGTGGAAGATTTTGCTTATCAAGAATAGCTAGAGCAATAGCGAAGGATGGAAGTCCTTGAGAATAGGAGTCAGTTCCATCTATTGGGTCAAGAACAAAAGTGAATGGCACATCATTAATTAATTCTGTTTTCTCTTCTTCACTGATAATTCCACACTCAGGAAATAATTCTTTAATTAGAGCTATGATCCTCTTAGAGATAGTAATATCAACTTCAGTAACAGGAGTTTTATCTTCTTTTATTGAAACGTGCAAATCATTTTGCTTTTCTTTTGCCCATAAACCACAACTTTTTATTTCATTTGCCAATAAATCTAGCTTTGCTTTATCTAGTCTCATTGTTAAGCTCTTCTTATTTTGGTATATTTTCTTTAGTCATGTCACTTGAAAATACAATTATAGATTATATCAAGAATAGTTCTGGTTACAAGGCATTCTTATTGAATCAAAATACGGTTATAGATGCTGATACTCTAACTCTTTATCCCCTTTCACGCTTTGTTAAAAGCATATCTGATAAAAGGGGAGGAAGAGTTATTGTTATAACACCAACAGAAGATAGCGCAAAGCTACTTTTTGAAGATTTAGCTGATGTAAATGATACAACTCTTCTATATGTTCCCTCTGATGGTAGACAACTGTATAGTGAATTTGAAGAGAATCGAACAAGCTTAAATCGAAAGAAAAGCCAAGAGAAATTTCTCTCTCAAAGAAAAGGAATATCGATCTTTTCTTTACGATCCTTCCTCTCGCCATTTATTTCACCTAATACCTTAGATAAATATAATCTTACACTAAGCTGTTCAGATGAATTAGATACTGAAAGGCTTGCGTCAACACTTATAAATGCTGGTTATTTTCGAAGTCCAAGTGCAACTGACGAAGGAACATTTTCTATCAAAGGTGAAGTAGTTGAAGTCTTTCCTTTCTCTTCAGATAAACCATATAGAGTTTATCTTGATTGGGATAGAATTGAAAAAATAGCTCCATTTGATCCGATTACACACTCACTATTAAAAGGACAACGAAAGCTTGTTATTCCTCTAGTTACAGAAGAAAGCTTAAACGATATAGAGCTTGTTAGCATTAATACTTTTCTTAGAGAAGATGATTACTTCATTATTACAGAAAAGGAGAAGTCAGATGCATCCTGGAAAGCATTAGTAAATGAAGCTAAGGCTCGTTATAGGGATATATATAAGAAAAAGATTGATGCAATTGGATATGAAAAGTATTTATACTCTTGGACAGACTTCTTTTCTTCCATTACTAAAGCTACTGTAATTCATGAAATAGTTTCACCATTGTATCATCATTTTGGAATTGAACCTTCTCACTCATATTTTGGTAACGTTAAATTCTTTAAAGATGAGACACTTGAGATGTTAAAACAGGGGTGGCGAGTTTATGTTTTAGCCCCAACTATTATTCAAAAGCAAAGATTAGAAAATGTTCTTAAAGAATTAGATTTAGATATTAGTGTTTCTTCTTTAGATTCTGGCTTCTCTATTACAAACATTAAAACTGCTGTGATACTTGACCAAGAGATATTTGGGAGAAGGAAGAGGAGAGCAAAAGCTTTAGTTGAGACAGTTTCTTCGCCACTAGATTCTTTTGTTTCTCTTAATCCGGGAGATTATGTTGTTCATATAAATTACGGAATTGGTCAATTTGAAAAGATAGAAAGAGTTAAAAGCCGTGATACAGAACGTGACTACATAAAAATTAGATATAGCGAAGACGAAGTACTATACGTTCCAATTGAACAGACTAATCTTGTTCAAAAATATATTGGTAATGATGGAAGACCACCTCAGTTAGATAAAATGGGAAGTCTTTCATGGACAAAGAAAAAGGAAAAGGCTAGAAAGAGTGCTTCTGATATTGCTAACGAGCTATTACATCTATATGCACAACGCAAAAATAGTCATGGCTTTCCTTTTCTTAAGGACAATGACTGGCAGCTTACTTTTGAAGCTGGTTTTCCATTTACAGAGACTCCTGACCAGGTTAAATGCATTGAAGAAATTAAAAGTGATATGGAATCTGATATATGCATGGACCGTCTTGTTTGTGGAGATGTAGGCTACGGAAAAACAGAGATAGCCTTCCGCGCTGCTTTCAAGGCTATTATGTCTGGTAAACAGGTTGCTTTTTTAGCTCCAACTGTAATTCTTGCGCAACAGCACTACGAGAACTTCTTAAAAAGATGTGAAGATTTCCCTGTTAGAGCTGGTCTATCGACTCGTTTTGTTCCATCTAAAGAGAATAAAAAAGTATTATCTGGTCTCAAGGATGGTACAGTTGATATTGTTTTTGGAACTCATAAGATTCTCTCTTCTTCTATTGTATTTAAAGACTTAGGTCTTCTAATTGTCGATGAGGAACAAAGGTTTGGAGTTAAAGACAAAGAGAAGATAAAGTCACTTAAACACAATATTGACTGTTTAACGCTATCTGCTACGCCAATTCCTCGTACTCTATATATGTCACTACTTAAAGTACGAGATATGTCTTTATTGACAACAGCACCTAGAGAAAGACTACCTATAGATACCTACATTGGTGAATATGATATAGATTTAGTTTCTAAAGCAATAAGACGTGAACTAGAGAGGGGAGGGCAGGTCTTCTATTTACATAATAGAATCGAAGACTTGAGTGAGATAGCACAAGCATTAAATGAAAAAATACCTGAAGCTATAATTGAATATGCACATGGACGAATGGATAGTGAATCGCTTGATGATATTATGCATCGTTTTATCTATGAGGGTGTGCAGGTTTTAGTTTCTACAACAATTATTGAAAATGGAATTGATATTCCAAATGTTAATACGATTATTGTTGATAGAGCAGATAGACTAGGGCTAAGTCAGCTCTATCAGCTTCGAGGGCGTGTTGGTAGAAGTGATAAAAAAGCTTATTGCTATCTTTTTTATCGTGATGGTACAAGCCTCAATAATGATGCGATAAAGAGACTTAGAGTTCTTAGTGAAAATACAGAGCTTGGTTCCGGTTTTAAGGTTGCAATGAAAGATATGGAAATTAGAGGAACTGGAAACTTACTTGGAAAAGAACAGTCTGGACACTTAGAAGCTGTTGGTCTTGAGATGTTTATGAAGCTTATTGAAGAGGAAGTAGAAAGGATAACCTGTGAGAATGGAGGAGAAGAAAAGCGTGATCCTCTAGTTCAGCTAGATTATACTGGCTTTATCCCTGATACATATATTAAAGATCCATCTGCAAAGTTTGAATTATATAAGCGTATTGCGTCCGTTGAAAGCGAGGGCCAGGTTGAAGGCCTCAAGAGTGAAATTGAAAATAGATATGGAACAATGCCTGATGAGGTTGATAATCTCTTTAGTATTGCAGAAATAAAGATAGTATGTAAAAAATTAGACATATCTTCTTTAAAAGAGTATAGAGGTGTAATTGATGTAGAATTCCAGAGAGTTGCATCTCTCAATCCTAGTAAGGTAGTATCTTTAGTAACGCTTTCCAATGGAAGAGTGAAGCTTGATAAAAAGAGATTCAATCATCTTTCTATTGAGAGTGGAACTGCATCCTTGAAAGATAAAGCATTATTGATTTTAGAAACGCTGAGGAGACTATTATAGATGAACGATGAAGAATTATTTGAGAGCTTAAATAAAATTGAAATTAGAGAAGGCAGAGAAAGAACAATTAAGAGCTATGTTCTTAGAAATAATGTAATTGATGAAAAGGAAAAGGATATTGTAAGAAAATATTCACCAACACATTCAATCTTTTTTTCTAATGAACAAAAGCTAAATAGTGATAGTGTTTTTAATAACAATAAAGAGCTAATTATTGAAATTGGATTTGGTAATGGTGATACAACCTCTCAAATGGCATTGATTAAGCCTGAATATAATTACATAGGTCTTGATGTCTATTTGAAGGGCTACGTTCATTTATTGGGCGTTTTAGGCGAAAATAATATTGATAACGTAAAGATTATGAGATTCAATGCTGTAGATGTATTGAATAATATGGTTGAAGATAATTCAATTTTTGGTTTTCATATATTCTTCCCAGACCCATGGCCAAAGAAAAAGCACCATAAAAGAAGAATTATGAATCCTACATTTCTCAATCTATTGGCTAGAAAGCTTAAAAAGAATGGTTATATATACATGGTAACAGATTGGGAAGAGTATGCTAATGAGGTATTAGAAATGGTAAAGGGTGAACCACTTTTATATAACCCATTCTATGATTTTGCCCCTCCTGTTGCTTGGAGACCCTTAACAAAGTTTGAGCAAAAGGGAATGGATAAAGATTATACAATAAATGAAATTTGGTTTGAAAAGAAATAAAAAGAGCAGGCAAAACGCCTGCTCTTCTAATTTAGTTTAGTCTAAATTAAGCATTCTCTGCTGCTTCTTTTTCTCTCTTAGCTTCAGCAATAACATCTTCAGCTAGCTTTCCATTAAGTGTTTCATAATGGTCAAATTCGAGTTCGAAAGAACCAGAGCCCTGAGTCATTGACTTGAGGTCGATAGCGTAGGACCTTAGCTCAGCCATAGGAACCTCTGCTTTAACAGATGTAAGGTGACCCATGTCTTCCTGTCCAAGTACTCTTCCTCTTCTTCCAGAAAGGTCAGATAGAATTGCTCCAAGATATTCTTGGTCTACAAATACTTCAAGCTTACAGAATGGTTCAAGAAGAACACATCCAGCTTTAGCAAGTGCAACATCCATAGCACCCTTAGCTGCAAGCTTGAATGCCATTTCTGAAGAGTCAACAGGATGTTCTTTACCATCAACAAGGTTAATACCAATGTCTACAAGAGGATATCCTGCAAGGAAGCCTTCCTCCATCTTTTCATGGATACCTTTTTCAATACCAGGAACATAGCCCTTAGATACTGCACCACCCTTAACTGTGTTTTCAAAGAAATAATACTGACCTCTTTCAATAGGTGAGATCTCAATTACAACACGACCGAACTGACCATGTCCACCAGACTGTTTCTTATGTGAGTACTCTGATAATCCTGATTTCTTTGTAATTGTTTCTCTATAAGCAATCTTTGGTGTCTTTGTATTAATCTGGATCTTCTGCTTATCTCTGATTTTATCAAGAATCATATTGATATGAAGCTCACCCATACCACCAATGATGGATTCCTTTGTTTCTTCATTGAACTTCATTTCGAAAGTTAAATCTTCTTCTGTAATTCTATGAAGAGCATCATTCATCTTATCTTCACTCTTTTTGTCAGAAGCAGAAATAGCTAATTCGTATATTGGCTGAGGAAGCTTAAGAGCCATGAACTTAACCTTATCATTAGAATCAGAAACTAAAGTAGCATTAGTAAATGCTGGATCGAATTTTGTGATAATACCAACATCGCCTGCTTCTAAGCCATCAACCTCAATAAGCTTCTTACCAAGAGCTCTATAGACCTTTCCTGCTTTTCCTTTCTTTCCATTTTCAAGGTTGAAGAGGTCTGTTTCGCCTGTGAGCTTACCATTAACAACCTTAACAAAGCTTAACTTACCAGAGAACTGGTCAATAGTTGTTTTAAATACATAAGCTTCTGTTGTACTCTTTGATGCAATAGCATAGTCACGAGTAATAGAACCATCTTCATTAACAACATATTCAAACTGACCTTCTGGAGAAGGGAAGTTGTTTGTAATGAAGTTTAATAATGATGTAAGACCTGCACCCTTTTCGGAAGCACCAACAAATACAGGAACAACACTATTATTCTTTAAACCCTCTCTAAGACCTCTTCTGATATCATCATCATTAAGAGTACCTTCTTCAAAGAACTTTTCAATTAAGTCATCAGAACCTTCTGCTGCCTTTTCGATTAATTCTTCTCTATATGATGCAACCTCGTCAGCATATTCTGCTGGAACATCAATTGCTTCTTCTTTTCCATTTTCTTTAAAAATATATGCTTTATTTTCAATGAGGTTAATAACACCCTTGAATTCGTTAGCATAGCCCATTGGAATAGTTACTGGAGCAAAGTTAGAATTGAATTCTTCAGATAAATTATCTAAAACCTCTCTACTGTTTGCTCTGTCTTTATCCATCTTGTTAATAAAGACTGCTCTAGGCTTATTTCTTTGGTCTAATCTTCTCCAAAGTTTAATTGTCTCGATCTGAGCTCCGTCTCTACCATCTACTAGCATTATTGCTGATTCAGCAGTTCTAAAAGAACAAATTGCTTCTCCTACAAAGTCAGCTGTACCGGGAGTATCGAGAATGTTGATTGTCTTGTTCATCCACTGTGTGGAAGAAAGAGATGTGTGGACAGAAATCTTTCTTGATATTTCTTCTTCTGTGTAGTCACTTGTTGTTTTTCCACTATCAACCTTTTCTGCTTTAGAAATTGCTCCTGTATAGTAGAGCATCTCTTCAACAAGACTTGTCTTTCCAGTACCGTTGTGTCCTACAATTGCAACGTTCCTGATTTCTTTTGTTTCAACGCTCATCATTACCTCCTTTACTGTAATTAAGCATACCTTATCTATTCTAAGTGTAAGATTATATAGTTGTCAAAAAAAACTTTAAAAATTTGTAAATAAGGGCGTTTGAAAAGGTAAGTGCAACCCCTTAATGTAGAAATAAAGCATTATATTTGAAACTAATTAATTATAGTTATTGTTATATCTTTAGACCTAAATGATTTTGTTATCAATGATTTACAAGCATTATATAGATCGTTGTTATTTAGAGAGGCTTAATATGTTTAATCATCATGATATTTCCCGTAATTCTTTTATGCTACATGGACCTCTTTCTCATCATGGCTATGATTGGTGGTGGCATTCCTTTACTTCTAGAGAAGAAAAAACGGGTGAAGAAAAGCCATTCTTTATTGAATTTCTTATTTGTAATCCAGCTTTAGGTGAAGATGAACCAGTTTTTGGACAGCTTAAAGCAAATAAAGATAAGAATAAGAAACCATCATACTTGATGGTTAAGGTAGGAACATGGGGAGAAGATGCTTGTCAGCTTCATCGTTTTTTTTCGCTAAAAAAAGTTAAAATTCATCCAAATGCACCATATTCTGTATTAGCCGATGATTGCTATGCTTCAGAAAACATACTAAAGGGTAGTGTAAGCGTTAGTAAGGAAGACTCTATGATGCACCCTGAATGGATGTGTGATAGTGGTGAAATGTCATGGAATCTTACAATAGAAAAAGATATTGCCTTTAATGTTGGTTATGGTGCTAGTAAGGTATTAAGAGAAGTAGAAGCCTTTGCAATGTATTGGCATGCAGAAGGCATGAAAAGTCGATACAGTGGAACAATTGATTTTAACGGAAGGCATTATATAGTAGAAAAAGAAAACAGCTATGGCTATGCTGATAAAAACTGGGGCAGAGATTTTACGACTCCATGGGTTTGGCTCTCTTCAAATTGTTTGAAGAGTAAGAAAAGTGGAAAAATGCTCAATAATAGTGTTTTCGATATAGGTGGTGGAAGACCTAAAATATACTTTGTTCCACTAGATAGAAGACTTTTGGGTGTCTTTTATTATGAAGGAAAGGAATATGATTTTAACTTTTCAAAACTCCATTTAAAAGTAAAGACAGACTTCAGCTTTGAAGAAAAGGATGATGTAGTTGTCTGGCACGTGAGACAGGAAAATACTAAAGCAGTTATGGAAACAGAGATTTTTTGTAAGAGAAAAGATATGCTCTTTATTAATTATGAAGCACCAGATGGAAGTAAGAAGCACAACAGGCTCTTCAATGGAGGTAATGGTTGGGGAAGCGTTAAGCTTTACGATAAAAAGAATGGTAAATTAGTCCTATTTGACGAAATTGAAGCTACTCATGTTGGCTGTGAATATGGTGAATATGATAAATAAAATAAGCTACCTAATTTCTTCTAAAACTAGGTAGCTTAAATTAAGTACTAATGATTAATCTACTTTTTCTGAAAGAAGAGATATTTTATTTTTAATATATTCTTCTACTTCCTTTGTGTTTATAGCCTTATTATTAATACTGAATGATTCGAGAGAATACTTATAGTCAAATGTGATGCTTTCTTCTGTTGAAATTGTTAAGGATAGTCTTACTTTACCGCTAATAGTAGTTGTTTCTTTTTTACTATTAATAATTAAATTAAAGTCAGCATTAGCATCAATATTTGAACTATCCTTGCTGTTTGAAATATAAAGCTTCATTTCGACTTTTCCTGAATAAAGCTTATCGTTTATTGGCAGAGGCTTTTTTATATTAACGCTTATAGGACTAAGATCGATATTAGTTAAATCTGAATTAATCTTTCCCTTTAGCGTGATTGTAGCAAAGTCATTTTCAACTACAAAACCTTCACTAATGAGCTGCTGTAAGTAAATATCATATAAATATTCCTTGAGGTCCATAAAAGAGAATGTTTCGTCATCCGTTTCTTTTACTTCTATTAGCTCGCTATTAGAAGCATTTTTATAGCTAATATCTATGTTTATTAGGTCAGAAGAAGTGAATAAAGTACGGTAAGTATTACTATACTTATATTTAATAGTTCCTTTTAATTCCTTTATATCGGAATAAGAAGCATTATTAATATTTACTGTAATAGTTGAAGTAGTATCATCTATTACAAAGGTAGCGATAGGTGAATTATTTTCGTTCATTACTGTCGTATTTCTATAAGAAAAGCTAAAATTGTTAGAATCTAGTAATTCTTGTAATTCTGTTTTCTCTTCTTCTGCTAGCAGTGCTTCTTTTTCCTTTTCTTTCTCAAAATCAGTAAAAATTGAATCAATAACACTTCTTTCTTCATTACTCATTGGAACTACTTTTGGTTCATTGTTACATGAAGTAATTGTAAAGAGTAATAGAAGCAAAAATAATGGTAATAATAAATGTTTCATTGCAATAATCTCCTAAATTTCTAGTAAAATATTGCAATGTGTTTTGTATTGTCAATATAAAATTTAAGTAATTATTTATTAAATTACTTTTTTTCTTCATTAAAAAAGCCCCAAGGTAACCTTGGGACTTCGTTGGATTGAATTTACTAATACTATTCTCTAGTTGTTATAAATTCGACTATGTGATCATATACATCTTTTGTTACTATTGGTTTGTTATTAATTGAGAAGGACTTAACTGTTGTTAGTAGAGGAATATCAGTTGATGAGGATGAAGTATGACCAAGAGTATTTAAGTTAAAATCAATTACTCCTGAGTATTTGTTTTTTGCTTCACCATCTTTTCTTTCTAAATCAAAGGAGAGAGAAATATCTAAGAGTACATCGCTTCCACCACCAAGGAGCAATGCTTTTACTTCTATTTTTCCACTATACTCCTTATTATTAATTAAAATTGGTCTCTTTAGTTCTATAGTTACAGGGTTTAGATATAAATAAATTGGACTACTTAATTCCCATTCTCCTTTAAAGTATACCTTAGCAATATCTGATTCAAAGGATATACCTTCGTTTTTAATCTTATTTACTAAAGCGTCTTCGTAAGAATTGGATATAAAACAATTGTTGTTTAGTATTGTATTATAATAGGTTGTAAGAGTGTATTCTTTATCATTGATTGTAAAATAACTATCTATATTTTCTTCTGTTATATTAACGCTAATAGGAGCCTGTTCAACTCCATCCTTAGTATAAGTTATAGTAAAGCTTGCACTGTCAACAAAACTAGCACTATCAATAAGACTATCATCCTTATAGCTACCTTTTATGGTACCTGTTATAATATGCTTTGCACCATTATCGTCTGCCACTGGTGTACTTAAGCTTTTCATTGTAATTAATACATCAATTTTCTCTGTGTTATTTTCTTCTGTAATAGTAACATCAAAGGAAATAGTTTGACCATTATTTGTGCTTGTTGCGTCACTGTATTGAATAGAAAGTAATGCATCATTTAAAAGTGAACTTAGATCGGATATTAGTGGCGTTTGTGTTGACGATAGTTTTTCAGTTTCTGTGAATAAATCGTCTAATAATAGATCTAGAGTTCTCGTGTCGGTGTCATTTAACTTTTGGGGTGTAGAAATTTCTGCTTCTGCTTCACAAGAAACAAAAGTAAATAGAAGTGATATTAGAACTAATAGTGACAATAATACTTTTTTCATGTTTTTTTCTCCCTTTTTTACTAAATATAGCATAAAAATGCTTAATTACTTTTTTTTTAAACTAGAGTTTATTCTCTTAAAAGCCAAGGCCTCCGCTTTTTTCTTCGTAGTGATCAAATTCCATACTAAATGTACCTCTTCCTTGAGTAGAGGAACGAAGAATAGTAGTATAACCAAACATCTTACATAATGGACAAAGTGCTATTACTGTATCACTACCGACCTTACTTTCCATTGATAATACTATTCCACCGCGTTGCGTAAGAGAAGATATTACATCTCCAATATATTCACTTGGTGCAGTTGCTTGTATTTTCATAACTGGTTCTTTAATTATTGGTTCTGCGTTAGAACAGATGTTATCGAAAGCAAGAGCAGCACAGCTAGTGAAGGCTAGTGGTGTTGAGGTAAGAGGATCGTAATCAATTTCTGTAATATCAACGTTAATATCTGTGCATTCGTATCCATATTTAATGCCACTATTGAAAGCTCCATTAATGCCATTATTAATTGCTTCAATTATCTCCTGTGGAATATCACGAGTTTTTGCAGAAATAGTAAGTGTATTACCTGTCTTAGGAGGATTAGGATTAACAGAGAGTGAAAGCTTAGCATAGTTCTCTTTATTAGCAATTACTCTATTGTATTCCTCTGTGCCACTATTACTATTCTTAATAGATTCTCTATAGGAGACCTGTGGATTACCAACACGGCACTCAATTTTCATCTCTTTCGTTAGTCTTGTTACGAGAACATCTAGGTGTAATTCTCCCATTCCAGAAATTACAAGCTGGCCTGTTTCACTATCTTCTTTATATGTGAAGGTAGGGTCTTCCATCGTAAGGACTTCAAGTGCTTTTTGTAGCTTAGCCATATCGGATGTGGTATTTGGTTCAATAGCAACTGAGATTACTGGGTTTGGGAAAACCATATTTTCAAGTAAATATGGATGATTTTCGTTTCCTATTGTATCTCCCGTCTGTGCATTTTTAAAACCAATTATTACGCCAATATCGCCACTTTTGAGTTCAGATAAATCCTCTTCTCTCATTGCATGCATTCTGACAAGACGGTTGATACGTTCCTTTTTTCCTTTAGTAATATTATAAACAGCAACACCCTTTTTTAGTGTTCCAGAGTAGACACGAACAAAGCATAGTGGACCAGCTTGTGGATCAACCTGAATTTTGAATATGAGTGCTTCAAGTGGACCATTAGGGTTGTGTAATATCTCTTCTTTTTTGTCGCTGTTTTTAACATTTGTTACTTCGATTTTTGGCATATCAAGTGGAGAAGGTAAGAGGTTAATAATGCCATCAAGAAGTGTTTGTACTCCAATATTTTTTAAAGATGATCCAACAAAAACAGGTAAAAGAGAGCCATCAAGAGTACATTTTCTAAGCGTTGATATAATCATTGAGGACGGAATTTCTTTTCCCTCAAAGTATAATTCTGTTATTTCATCTGAAAAGGAAGCAACGCTATCTATAAGGCTTTCTTTTGCCTCCTCTGCTTTTTCTTCCATTTCTTGCGGAATCTCATTTTCAATTATGCTAAATCCTTGGTCATCCTTACTAAAGGTAAGATATTTTCCTCTTATTAAATCTATGACTCCAGAAAAGGAGCTTTCTTCTCCAACAGGAATAAATAGAGGAACTGGATTCGCATTTAGCTTTTTCTTCATCTCCTCTAAGACTCTATAGAAGTTTGCACCCATTCTGTCCATTTTGTTGATAAAAGCAATACGTGGAACATGATAAGTATCTGCTTGCTTCCAGACAGTCTCTGTCTGAGGCTCAACTCCACCAACGGCACAAAATACGCCAACAGCTCCATCTAGAACTCTCAAGCTTCTTTCAACTTCAGCTGTAAAATCGACGTGACCGGGAGTGTCGATAATGTTAATCTGATGATCTTTCCAAAAACAAGTAGTAGAAGCGGATGTAATTGTAATTCCTCTATCCTGTTCTTGCTGCATCCAATCCATTGTTGCTTCGCCGTTATCTACTTCACCGATCCTATGGTTTTCACCTGTATAAAATAGAATTCTTTCTGTTGTTGTTGTTTTGCCTGCATCAATATGAGCCATGATGCCTATATTGCGTATATTCTTATCTTCCATGTGAGTGAGAGTAGCACATTAAAAGCTTTTTATCAATTTTTAATACTTTACTAAGATACCGTTTGTGGGTATATTTATAAATACCCATAGGGGTATAGGAAATGGTTATGGAAGAAAAAAAACATACATATCGAGATGAAAAAGAAAAAAAAGACACAATCACTAGACTAAATAGAATTGTTGGTCAAATGAATGGAATTAAAAAGCTTATAGAAGGTGATAGCTATTGCATTGATATCTTAATGCAGACTTCTGCAGTAATTAAAGCAATGGAGGCAATCGAAAGAAAAATACTTGAAAATCATATGAAGAACTGCATGTCAAAAGATATAAGAGAGGGCAACGATGAAGCTATTGATGAAACAATAACAATTATAAAAAGGATGATGAAATGAGGACCTTTTTTATAAAAGGAATGAGCTGTGCTGCTTGTTCGAATAGAGTTGAAAATGCTGTAAGGAAGGTCGAAGGTGTTGATTCTGTTGCTGTCTCTCTATTGACGAATTCGATGAATGTTAGTGGTTCTGCCAGTGATTCAAGTATTATTCAAGCAGTAAAAAAAGCTGGATATGAAGTACATTTAAAAAATGAAAAAAAAGATAGAAAGGAAAGTGAAGAGAGCGATACAAAGAGCTTAATTATTAGGCTCGTTTCTTCAATTATCGTAACATTAGTTCTAATGTATTTTTCTATGGGATATTTAATGTGGTCTTTCCCTCTTCCTTCATTTTTTTTGAATAATCATCTTGCAATCGGAATAATAGAGATGTTTCTCGCTTCGATTGTACTTGTAATTAACCAAAGGTTTTTCATTTCTGGCTTTAAGGCACTTATTCACTTTTCTCCTAATATGGATACTCTTGTTTCTTTGGGCTCTGGTATTTCATATTTGTGGTCACTTGTTTTACTTCTTGGTGCATCAGGTGATATGGCTATTGGTAATAGCGCGTTAGCTATGGAGAAAATACATGGTCTGTACTTTGAATCTAGTGCTATGATTCTAACTCTTATTAGTGTTGGAAAAACTCTTGAAGCTAGAAGTAAGGGTAAAACTACAGATAGTTTGAACTCTCTCGTTAAGCTTAAGGTTAATGAAGCAACTGTTCTAATTGATGGTAAGGAAGAAAGAGTAAATGTCGATGATATAGCAATAGGTGATATCTTTATCGTCAAAGCAGGAGAAGCAATAGCTTTAGATGGTACTGTAATTGATGGTAGTGCTGCAGTAGATGAATCAGCTTTAACTGGTGAGAGTCTACCTGTTGAAAAAGAGAAAGGAATGAAGGTTTTCTCTTCCACAATTAATCAATCTGGGTTTTTAAAGGTAAGGGCAGATAGAGTTGGAAAGGATACAACAATAAATCAAATTATTAAGATTGTTGAAGAAGCAAGTACAAGTAAAGCACCGATCGCAAAAATCGCAGATAAGGTATCAGGCTTCTTTGTTCCTTCTGTAATTTTTATATCTTTAGTAGTAACAATTATTTGGCTTTTCCTAACTAATGGTGATATTTCATTTGCTCTTGAAAAGGGAATAAGTATTCTTGTTATCTCTTGCCCTTGTGCTCTAGGCTTAGCTACTCCTGTTGCTATTATGGTTGGTAGTGGAGTAGGTGCTAAAAATGGAATACTTTATAAGAATGCTACATCCCTTGAAGCATTAGCAAAAGTAAAAACTGTTGCTTTAGATAAGACAGGAACAATTACTAATGGAAAATTAGAAGTATCAAAAATATTTACTAATGGTGAAACTGGGGAAAAAGAATTACTACAATTGTTTTATAGCTTAGAGAATAAGAGTGATCATCCAATAGCCAAAGCTATTATCGCTAAGGCTAAAAAGGAAGGATTAATCAGCTTAGACGTTTCTTCATTTAAAGAGGAAGGTGGGAAGGGTTTAAGAGGATTGATTAATGGAAAAGAGGTTATTTGTGGTAATCTTAAGTATATTTCTCTATTTGCTTCTTTTGATGAATCTTTTATAAACAATGTTAAAGAAGAAGCTAAAAATAGTGGATCTACTGCTATTTATCTTTCCATTGATGGTACTTTAGAAGGTGCTATAACCGTTTCAGATACAATAAAAAATGATAGTAAAGAGGCAATTAGCCTACTCAATAGATTGGGTCTAAATACTGTTGTTATAACTGGTGATAATAAAGACAGTGCCAATGCTATTTTGAAAGATGTTGATTGTGACTATGTAGTAAGCGATGTACTACCTTTGAATAAAGCTGAAGAGGTGAGAAAGCTTAAAAAACATGGACTTGTTGCTATGGTAGGAGATGGTATAAATGATGCTCCAGCTTTAATAGAAGCAGATGTCGGCATAGCTATCGGTAGTGGAACAGATGTTGCCATTGACTCTGCAGCAATAGTATTAATGAAGAATAGTCTAATGGATGTTGTGTCGGCATTTATTATTAGTCGTGCCACACTAACTAATATATATGAAAATCTATTTTGGGCATTTATCTATAACATAGTAGGAATTCCTATTGCTTCTGGTTTATTAGGACTTTCACTTAATCCTATGTTTGGTGCTTTAGCAATGAGTCTTTCCTCTTTCTGTGTTGTTACAAACGCTTTAAGATTAAACTTGGTAAATATCCATAAGGTAAAAAATAGGAAAAAAATAAAATTAGAGAATAAGGAGCTAATTATGAAAAAGACAATGAATATTGAAGGAATGATGTGTGAGCACTGTGAGGCAAGAGTAAAAAAGACTCTTTGTGCTATTAAGGGTGTTAAAAATGCAGATGTTGACCACAATAAAGGAATAGCTGTAGTGGAATTAGAGAGTGATGTATCATCTACAGAGCTAAAAGTAGCTGTAGAAAACGAAGGATACAAGGTAACAGGAATTGACGAATAATTAATTGGAGGCTACGTTTGTAGCCCCCACTTTTTTTATTCACCAACTCCAATAGCACATTTTGGTGTAAGTAAGCCAATTCTATCTACTGGTTTAAACAGTTCTGCTTTTCCAGCGCTATTAGTTAATTCGATCCATTTTCCTATGTATTCTTTTACATTTTCTTCAACTTCCATCATAAGAGATAAATAACTAATTTTAGGATCCTCTGAAAGACGCTTTTTTGTATATTCTCGCATTGAAACAAGAACATCTGTAACCATATTTACTTTATTAATACCAGCTTCAACAGCCTTAATAATATTTTCATCTCCACTGCCACTTCCACCATGTAGTGCAATTGGCATCCCTCCGGTTGCTTCTTTAACTTCTTTGATCCTGTCGAAGTTTATATGAGGAATAAAGCCCTTTGGATATTCACCATGAGCTGTTCCTACTGCAATAGCGAGGCAGTCAACCTCTGTTTCTTGCTTAAAGCGTTTTGCATCTTCTGCTTTTGTATAGATAGATTCGTCTTTTTCATCACCATTACAAGCAAGTCCAACATGTCCCAGCTCTCCTTCAATTCCCATTCCGAATTGATGACAAATGGAAGCAATTCTTTTTGTCTGCTTGATATTTTCTTCAAAGGGAAGTAATGAACCATCAAACATTATAGAAGAAAAGCCGTTTCTAAATGCATAGAGTAATCTTTCATTATCATTACCATGGTCAAGACAGGTAGCGATTGGGACTGATGCATATTCAGCTAGTGTTTTAATCATTGGTATGATTAATTCTGCTTTGGCATGCTGACGCATCATATTCTGTCCCAAAAGAAAGATAATAGGGGCTTTTTTTTCTTCTGCAGCTCTAACCATACCTCTAGCGGATTCTAGGTTTATAGGACTAGTTGCCAAAACGGCATATTTGTTCTCACTAGCATTTTTTAGTATTGTTTTTATGTCTGTGTACATTACTTTTTCTCCTTTTTATAGTTCGTTAATCCAAAGTAGTTCTCTCTAAATGTTGGGTTAATTTCTCCAATTTTTTTAGCACACATTATATACAGAGCTTCGATTAAAGCAATTTCTCCGAGTCTAGAGTAGGAATTTCTATCATCAAGAATGTATTGGTTTTCAGAGACCTTTAATGCTGAATCTGAAAGAAGAAATAATGTTGAATTTTCAACAGTTGTTATTGTTAAAATATGAGCTCCTAGATTTTTTGCTTTTTTTGCTTTTTCTAAAAGAGATTTGCTTTCTCCCTGTCTAGAAATAAAAATAACTAGATCATCTTTTGAGTAATTAGATGCACTAGATTCAATTGAAAATGAATCAGTGAAGCACATAGATTTTAATCCCAATCTTAGTAATTGGTCGGAGAGGTGGCGAGCAACGAAGGCAGAGCCTCCAATACCGAAAACAGATATTGTTGAAGAATTAATTATTTTTTCTGAAGATGATTCTATTTCACTAAAGCTAATATCTGAAAAGGTTCTTTCGATACTTTCAAGTGATGATGAAAAGACTTTTTTAAAGATTTCTTTAGGCTCATCATCAAAAGTACAAGGATTCGAGTTTTCTGAGTTTGCTTTTAATGAATCAACAAGTATTTTTAACTCTTTAATACCATTACAGCCTAGCTTTTTACATAGCCTTACAACTGATGGCTGACTAACAGAACAAATAGAAGCAATATCTTTTATTGGTGTATTAACTACATCCTCTTCATTTTCAATCATCCACGTTGCTATTTTTCCTTCCTGTATACCGAGACTAGGTAGAAGTTCTTCAACTAACATACGGAATCTTGATGCTTTGTTTTGTGTTGTCATATAGGTGCTCACAGTAAATTAATTTAGTGTTTTTTATGATTTTACTATCAGTATTTAACGAAAACAAGTGATTTTTTATCAAATTACGTAAAAAATTCAGTCAAATAATGATTTTTATGTTGACATCTAAAAAAAATCAAAAAAAACTAAATGTAAGGTCCTAGACCTTTTGTAGGAGGTTTTAAATGAAAACTATTAAATTATTCTCATTAATGATGGTTGTTCTTCTTCTTTCTATTCCTGTTTTTGCAAATGGTCAGACAGAAACAGTAGATACAAAAGTTGAAGAGAAGGTTTTAACACATGATGAATTAGTTGAGGCTGCAAAAAAGGAAGGAACACTAACTGTTTATACTTACTCAAGTAGAACAACAAAGATTGGTGATGCTTTTACAGCTAAATATGGAATTCCTGTTGAAGTAACACAGCTCAAGGATACTGAAATGATTGAAAAGGTCTCTAAGGAAGCTGTTGCTGATTTGGATGCTGCTGACGTAGTTTTCTGTCAGGATGGCTCTAGAGTTATTCCTGAACTAGTCTATACAGGATATGTAAAAGGCTATGTACCAGAGACAATCGTAGGACATATTGTTGATGATGAATTTGCTGATCCACTTGTATTTGAAGGAATGCCAAAGGTATTTATCTACAATAATGAAGACGGTGGAGACCAGAAGCTAACTAATATTTGGCAGCTTACAGAACCTGAATGGAGAGGTGCTCTTCAATTTAAGGATCCTTTCTCAGAAGCAGTTAATATGAACTTCTTTGCTATGATTACTAGAGAAGACTGGGCAGCAAAAATTGCTGATGCTTATAAGAGCTACTATGGTAAGGATATTGTTCTAACAACAAAGAATGCTGGTTACGAATGGATTAAGGGAATATATAATAATGGTTGTGTTCTTGGTAAGAGTGATACAACAATCGGCGAAAACGTTGGTGCAAAGGGTCAGCACAGAAATATTGTTGGTCTATTTACCCTTAATAAGATGAGAAATGCAAAGAGTAAGGATCTTGCTCTTAGCCCAGCATATGGTATGGAACCATTCTCAGGCTTTATGTATCCAGCATATGTATTTGTTGCTTCTAATGCTAAAGCACCAAACGCAGCTAAGCTTTTCATTGAATTTGCTTTCACAGAGGAAGGATGGGAACCATTTAATCTTCTTGGCGACTATTCTCCAATTGATTGGCTTAGTACTAACAAGGAAGATACTCTAACAATCGTTGAATGGAAGAACCAGCTTGTTTGGGAGGATCCAGCTTGGTGTGCTGAATCTAGAGCTGATGTTGAAGAATTTATTTCAAGTATCGTTTAATCAAAATTTATTGAGTGTACCAGTCGATTAAGGCTGGTACATTTTTGGAGTCTAAATGATCAAGAAGCAATTATATCGTTTCTATAAATTTATCAAGAAGCCTTACAATATTATTTTAACTATACTTCTTATTGCGTTGGGCTATTTAACACTTTTCCCAATGCTACAAATGCTCAAGGATACTTTTACTGTCCATATTCCTGAATCTATGCGTCTAAAGCAAAGTCCAGGAAGCTTTACACTTAATCATTGGATAAAAGTTTTATTTGATCCCTCATCTTTAAGTGTTTTTTATAAGCCATTTTTGAATTCTCTCGTTACAAGTATTGGGGCTTGTTTTGTTGCTCTAATTTTTGGGGGAGTCTTCTCTTGGTTAATTACTAGAACAAATATTAAATGGAAGAAGGCTCTTTCTTCTTTATTTATCTTTCCATATATCATGCCTAGCTGGACACTTGCTCTTGCTTGGTACAACATATTTAAAAATTCAATTGTTGGAGGAGTCCCTGGAACCTTTCAAGCTTTAACTGGAATAGAGCCCCCAAATTGGTTTGCTTATGGTGCTTTTCCTATTGCGCTTGTTACAGGGCTTCATTACGCTCCCTTTGCTTACATTATGATTGGTGGTGTACTAAGGAATATGGATGCCAATTTGGAAGAAGCCGCAATGACGCTTAAGACAAGTAGAAATAGAATTGTAAGAAAGATTACAATACCAATGATTCTTCCTGCAATTCTTTCGACATTTCTTCTCGTTTTTTCTTCTGCAATGAGTAGCTTCGCTGTCCCTCAGTTTTTAGGACTTCCTGTAAGATACCAAGTATTAACAACTCAGCTTTATAGAACACTTAATGGAATTAATCCCGGCCAAGGATACTGTATTGCTATGATTATGATTTTACTTAGTGTTGCAATTCTTGCATTTAATCAAAGAATAGTTGGAACGAGAAAAAACTATACAACTGTTACAGGTAAAAGTGGCAATATTTCATTAGTGAATTTAAAAAAGGGAAGAAATGTAATTAGTATAATTGCTATTGTATTAGTTATTTGTGTTTCAGTTCTTCCACTTATTTCCTTTGCTCTCGAATCTATTATTCTCAAGCCAGGTAATTATTCTCCTTCCAATTTTACTCTGCAGTTTTGGATTGGAAGTGCAGAAGAAAACTCAATTGCAAATAATGAAGCAGGCTTACTACTCAATCCAAATTTGTGGAAGGCTCTTTATAATTCTTTAAAGCTTTCTCTTATTTGTGCTATCACTGCTGGAACCTTTGGCTTCTTAGCTGGATATGGTATTGTTAGAGGAAGGGGAACAAAGCTTGCTAAGGCTGTTGATAACTTAGCATTCTTCCCTTATCTTATGCCAAGTATGGCTTTTTCTGTCATATATCTATCTATGTTTAGTACTCGTCATGGTCCAATTCCTGCTCTATATGGTTCATTTTTCCTTCTTGTTTTAATTGGAACAGTTAAGTATATGCCTTTTGCATCTCGTAGTGGTATTAACTCAATGCTACAGCTATCTAATCAGATAGAGGAGGCAGGAGAGATTATTGGAGTAAGATGGTCAAAGCGAATGGCAAGACTTGTTATACCAATTCAGAAAAGCTCATTTATTTCTGGATATCTACTACCATTTACGTCTTGCATGAGAGAGCTTTCTCTATTCGTTTTATTAGTAACTCCTCAAAACAGAGTTCTAACTACACTTTTATTCCAATATAACGAGAAAGGGTGGAGCCAATATTCAAACGGAATTAACTTAATGATTGTTATCATAGTTCTTCTCGTTAATGCTCTAGTTAATAAGATTACAGGAGCATCTATAGATAAAGGCATAGGAGGTTGATTTATGCCAAAAATTGAACTAAAGAATATTACAAAGATATTTGGTGGGAATTTTCCTGCTGTTGATAATTTATCTATAACCATTGAGGATGGTGATTTTGTAACACTGCTCGGTCCTTCTGGCTGTGGTAAGACAACAACACTTCGTCAGATAGCTGGCTTAGAGACTCCTACAAGCGGTGAAATAATTATAGATGGTAAAAAGGTTTTTTCTTCAGTCGATATGATTGATGTCTCTCCTTCCAAAAGAGATGTTGGCTTCTTGTTCCAGAATTATGCACTGTGGCCACATATGACAGTATATAAGAATATTGCCTTTGGCTTAGAGAATTTAAAATGGGAAAAGAATAGGATTCAAGAAAGAGTAAAGGAGCTTCTAGCTCTATTAAAGATTGAAGAATACGCTTCTAGATACCCATCTGAGCTTAGTGGTGGGCAGCAGCAGAGGGTTGCTATTGCTAGAACTCTTGCAACTAATCCTCGTGTTCTTTTAATGGATGAGCCACTATCTAATTTGGATGCTAAGCTAAGAATGGAAATGAGAACAGAGCTAAAGAGACTACATAGAGAAACAGGAGCAACTTTCGTTTATGTTACACATGACCAATTAGAAGCTATGACACTTGCAACAAAGATTTGTCTCTTAGATAAAGGTGTTCTTCAGCAATATGCTCCGCCTCTTACAGTTTATAATAAGCCAGCTAATACATTTGTTGCAGATTTTGTTGGTAGTCCAACAATTAACTTTTTAAACTGTACTAATGAGGGAAATGGAGTTTTAAATTCTCCAATTGGAAGGATAAAATTCCATAGTAAGGAAAAAGAAGCAAGGGAAATTGGAAATAATCCTATTATAGGGATTAGGCCAGAGTTTGTTGTTATGGATGAAAAAGGAAAATTAGAAGGAGAAGTACTTTCATCCCTTCCTTCTGGAATGGAGACAACATTAAGACTAAAGGTAAAGGATTATGTATTCTCTTCTGTTTTCTTTGGTTCTTTAGATTTTAAAGTAGAAGAAAAGCTACCACTTTCTTTACTGGGAGATTCTATCGTTCTTTTTGATAGCGAAAAGAATTATGTTTCTCAAGGTTCTGTAGAGCTTTTATAAATTATTTATTAGTTAAATGACGGATGAGCTTTATACTTATCCGTCATTTTTATAAAAAAATCTCCCCTAAATAATGGGGGAGAAGAGGTTTAATTATTATCTTTTTTATATTTTAAAGCTCTTAATGCATTAGCTACAGCAAGTAAGCTTACACCAGTATCGGCAAAAACTGCGTACCACATGTTTGCTAAACCAAAAATAGCAAGAATAAAAACAACAAATTTTATAATAAGAGAAAATGCAATGTTTTCTTTAACTATTTTTTCTGTCTTTTTTGCTATTTTAATTGCAATTGGTATTCTGGAGATATCATCATCCATAATAACACAGTCACTAGCCTCAATAGCACTATCAGAACCAACACCACCCATTGCAATTCCGCAATCTGCACTCTTAAGAGATGGTGAGTCGTTAATACCATCTCCAACATATACTAGTCTTCCTTTTTTCTTTAGAGAATCAAGAATATTTAGTTTATCAAGAGGAAGAAGCTCGTAGTAGTATTCATCAATATTTAAATCCCTTGCTGTCTTTTCAACTCTTTCTTTTCTGTCTCCACTAATAAGAGCAATAGTCTTAACTCCTTCTTTTCTGAGACTGAGTATTGTTTCTTTCGCGTTGCTTCTGATTTTATCTGAAATAGCTATTACAGCGAGTGTTTTTCCCTCCTCAGTTACATATACAAGAGTACCATCAGTATCAATATCTATTTTTTCATTTGTGATTTTACTATTACCAATAGCTATTTTTTTATTATCTAAAACACCCTCAATGCCAATGCCATTTATTGTATGAACATTTTGGGCTTTAACGTTTCTTTCGCCTGTATATTTAACTAAGGCAGATGCAATAGGATGTGTTGATTCACGTTCTAAGCTATAGATAATATCTAATAGATGGTCATCATCTTGTGTTAACTTTTTAATATTCTGAACAGAGAATACGCCTTCTGTTATTGTTCCTGTTTTGTCAGTTGCAACAATAGCTATATGTGCTAGTTTTTGAATAGCATCATCTCCTTTAACAAGGATGCCTCTTTTTGCATAGGAACCCATAGCTGCAAAATAGGTAAGTGGAACAGATAGAACAAGAGCACAGGGACATGAGATAACAAGAAGCATTGCAGCTCTATATATACTATCCTTCCATTCTGTTAACCCAAATAGTGGTGGAATTAAAGCAACAAGAAGGGCAGAGATACAGACAAATGGAGTGTAATAAAGAGAGAAGCGAGAAATGAACTTTTCACTTTGTGCTTTTTTTGTTTCACTATCTTCTACAAGCTTCATTATCTTGCTTAGAGTAGAATCAGAATACCTCTTTGTTGCTTTAATAATGAGTGATGTATCACCATTAACAGAACCAGAAAGAATAGTGCTTCCTTCTTTTACTTTTACAGGTACAGATTCTCCAGTTAGTGCTGCAGTATTTATATATGATTCACCTTCAGTAACAATACCATCGATAGCTAGCTTTTCTCCACTTTTAAGTAGAAGTGTATCTCCAACCTCGATATTTTCTACCCTTTCTTCCTTCCATTCATTGTTTCTCTTTACTGTTGCATAATCACTAGATAGATCTAGAAGCTTTCCAATACTATCTCTACTTGTTCCAACAGCTAGATTCTGGAAGAATTCACCAATTTGATAAAAAATCATGACGGAAGCAGCTTCCTCGTAAGATCTTATTGCTAGGGCAGCAATTGTTGCTACTGTCATTAAGAAGTTTTCATCAAAAACCTTTCCTTTACTTATATTCTTAATCGCTTTCCAAATAACATCATATCCACTAACAAGGTAGGATAGGATTGATATATAGGGATTTTTAAATACGAAGGAGATTAAAAGTAAGATTAAAGAGACAACGATTCTATAAGGAGTATAATCCTTTTCTTTTTCTAGAGTGGAAGTATGAAAAATGATACTACTATCTAGAGAAAGAACTAGTCTTCTAACTTCATCTTCTCTTAATACAGAGGATACATAGAGCTTTTGCTTTTTGTAGTCCAAACGTACTTTCTTTATACTCTCATTTGTTAATAAGCCTTCTTCGATTTTTTTTGCAGCATCCTTTGATTTAACAGTAAGAGAAAAAACATATTTTTTTATTGGTTCAATAAAGACTATCTCATCTTCTACTTCTCTGCAAATTTGCTTTATCTCATCTTCCTTAAGAAGAGCTTCAACAATGAGTTTTCCTTTTGGATAGTTGAAGATAGCTTTTTTTACTTTATCATTTTTGTTTAATGCTTCTTCCACTTTTCTTGCACATTCAGCACAGTCTATAGAAACATTGAATGTATACTTAATAAATTCTTCATCAAAAAAGGAAATATCGTCTTCAATTTTTCTTGCTGCTTCCTTTATCTCTTCCTTTGATAGAAGAGTAGTTACAGTCAAAACTCCTTTGGAAAAGTTAAATGAAGAGGATGCTACACCTTTGTTTTTTAATAAACCTTCTTCGACCTTTCTAGCACAATCTGCGCAATCTATTGTTGCATTAATTCTATATGTTTCATATTTATCAGGAGAATCAATATTCTTTTCAATTGCTTCTGGTTTGACTGAGCCTTCAATAATTAGATTATTACCGTCTATTTCTGCGCTTTCAACGCCATCAATTTTTTTGATTTTTTCTAGATCCAATGATGAAATATTTTTGATTCTATATATGTATGACATAAGAGACTCCTTGTTATAATATATGAATAATTACTCATATATTCATAT
>CAZLYD010000020.1:0-28996 GCA_964563815.1 uncultured Spirochaetaceae bacterium | reverse complement strand
GTCTCTACTTAGAACCTGTTGCGTAGATAGAAGTGTTTCTGATTTAACACTAAGAGTTAAGAAAAATCAAAGCAAACAAGACACATGAGGCGTTTGATACATATATCTTGTCGCTTGAAGAGTATTGCTTCCTTGTATCCTTTCGTTTCTTTTAACGAACCCGGGTTTGAAGAAAAGGCATTTGTGGGATAATAAGGCAAAGATTATCCCACAGCAACCTCGACATCTTTTCCGCTGAATGCTACGCCGTATTTATAAATAGTTTTTACGCCGGTGGCGATAAGCTCGCTGTCGTATTTTTTATCATTGATTTGTTTAAGTGCATTTTCGGACAACTTTTTAAGCTGCTCTCTTGTACATTTTTTTTCGGCTTTGAGTTCGATTAAAATTCCAGGTAGGTTTTTCTTCACAGGCTTTAGTTGAATATCGTATCTGCCGTCGCCAGACTCTCTGTTTGACGACATAAAATAACCTCCGAGCAAAGCACATAGACCCAGCATAAAACCATGATAAAAGTTTTCACCCGCGGTATCAAAAGAACTTACCGACTGAGTGAGCAAGGTTTGAATAGATGTTTTAAGCTTACCTGTATCACCCGAAAAAATGGCTTCCTGAATGGAAATCGCAGTTGGTTGTGGAATGATATTATCGAGTTTTTGTAAAATTTCCTTATTATAAACAAGAGATATTTCTTTGTTTGGAAGTGCCACTTCACACATGAAATCGCCGTTAAATGCCGGTGTTGTTTTAAGCACTTTCAAATAGCCTGCAACAAGTAAAAAACTGTAAATCGTTGAGGGATTATTTTTAATCTGAGGATAAATAACGTCTGTATCGATATAGGTGGTAAAAGTTTCACTATTAACAAGAGAAGTAAGTTTTTCATAAATTTCTCTGTCTGCTTCGGCAATAATCTCACCAATAATATCATTGCTTCCAGTTGCTTGCCAAAAGGCTCTCGGTTCACACTCATTGTTAAAATAATTTATGACAGACCAAGGATTGAAAATTTCCGTTTTACCGAAACGATATCCGTCATACCACTCACATATTTCGTCATACTTATCACGAACACCATAGTATGCCGCCATTTGCTTTATTTCGTCAGAAGTGAATCCAAAATACGAACTGTATTTATTATCTAAAACGGAATTGATTGTTAGGTTGTTAAGTCCGCTAAAAATACTTTCTTTTGCAACACGCAAAATCCCAGTTAAAAAGCCGTAGGATAGATGCTTGTTGTCTTTAAATCCACCGGAGAATAGATTCCTCATAAAAAGTATTACCTTGTCATAAAAACCCTCTAGATAGCCCTGCTGAATCGGAATATCGTATTCATCGATGATTATGATGGCTTTTTTGCTGTAATACTCATCCAGCATTTGCGTCAACATTGATAGCGACATCATCATATCGTTTTCCGATGCCTTACCATCAAGCACTTTACGAATGTAATCCTTACTGTATGAGCTTAATGCAGAACTTTCGAGAAGTTCGCTGTGTCTTTCAAATTCATTACGTATCGTTTTATATATTAGGTCGTATGTTGCTTCCCATGTTTCACATTTAATATCCTTAAAGGTTACGTAAATAACGGGATATTGTCCTTGATAATCACGGTACTTTTGACCGCAAGACCAAATCATTTTGTCTTTAAAGTATATAGATGTGTCTTCATTGGTTTTTTCAAAAAACGTGCGGAGCATATCCATGTTTAAGGTTTTTCCGAAACGGCGAGGACGGGTAAACAAAGATACCATCGGGCGTTCGTCGATAAAATCTTTAATCATCATCGTTTTGTCGATATAATAATACTCGGTAGATGCCAAGCGAAAATCGGAAATACCAACAGGTAAAGGTAAGTTTTTTTTGCGTGTATTTTTAACATAAGCCCCCGATTTTATTCTGCCATCAGTAGGCTTTTCGGCATCAATCGGAATAAGCCAAGACTTTCCTTGCTTAACCGCTCCTTTAATTTGTCCTTTTCTGCAAAGATTGGAGACTCTTCTCTCTGATATGTTCCAAAGCTTTGCGGCATCTTTTACAAATATAGTATCGGCCACTCGATATACCTCCACGCACAATTTACGGTAATATTGTAACACGTTTTCGGAATAATGTTGATATATTTCGGAATGATGTCGATATATTGCGGAATAATGTTAATATATTTCTTTTTTTGAAGATTTTCGAGCTTTCAGGAAGTCCGTTTTTGTTTTTATCAAAAGTTTTTGCTAAATCTTAAATTATGTATAGTTGTGTAATAGAGGGATTATTCAAAGGGTGTGTTAATTCGTAAAATAAGTGAAGATATTTCTGAAGGGGAATGTTTAATTGCTCTACATTTCAATTTTGGCTTTATTGTGAGTTTATTATTAACCATTACATCTATTGATCTCTGTTATAAGTGGGACTCGAAGGAATAATTACAAATTAACCAAATAAAATGAGAGAGTTTTTATACTCTCTCGAGGGTAGTTCCAAGGCGAAGAGAAAATGGAAGAAGGTATTTCGTTTTCTCAATGTTTTCGCCTTCAATTATTCTAAATAGTAATTCTGCACACTTTGTACCTTTATCAAAACCACTTTGGTCTATTGTTGTGAGTTTTTTTCCATTGTAGTTTTTAATAGTTCCATCAAAACCTACAACTGAAATATCTTCAGGTACTCTTATGCCTCTTTCTTCAAGCTCTGCTATAGCACCTGCAGCTTGAATGTCTGACATAGTAACGATACAGCTAGGCTTGTAGCTCTTTAGTATCTCTGCTGTAGCCTTTCTTCCACCTTCCTCTGTTGCATCACTAGAGAATTCAGGAAAGGGTGTATTTATTGAGTATTCTCTTCTTGCTTTTGAATATCCAATACTTCTGCTTTTTGCGATTCCTGGTGGAGTTGTATCTGTAGATTCAACGTAAGCAGCGCAGGGAAGAGTAATAAGAGCTATATCTCTATGTCCATACTCTAATACAGTTTCCATCTGGATTTTTGCTGCTTCAACGTTATCAACAGATATACTTACGACGTCTTCTTCTAAAATTGCATCAAGACATACAAGGGGAAGCTTTCTCTTCTTTAATGACTCTCTTATTTCCGGATCGAATTCCAAGCCCATACCAATTATGCCATCAACAGTAGCATTTTTAATTGACTCAGCTATTGATGAATGGAGTGGGGGAATGAGAGTAAAGGTGTATCCATGCTTTTCACAGACACTTCCAATACCCCTTAAAACTTCAACAACATGTGGATTTGAAAGGCATAAATCAAAATTTTGAGGAACAAGAAAACCAAGGGTAAGATGACGACCAAGAGAGAAATTACGTGCCATTGGATCTGGAATATAATCTAGGTCCTTTGCTGTTTCTAGGATTTTATCTACTGCCTCTTTAGAGATTCTATCGGGACAATTAAAAGCAAAAGATACAGCTGTTTTTGAGTATCCAGTCTCTCTTGCGATATCGGCAATTGTTATTCTTTTATTCTTCATTTTGAAAAATCCTTTTCAAACAGTTTACATTTACTTTATTGAACCGGTCAAATACTTTTAACTTTATATTTATCTCAGTTTTTTCTCGTTATTTTTATATGTTTTTAAGCGCTATAAAAACTATACTTATCTTTTAATAATGACTATTGTCTAAAGGCCTTATTCTTATTTATTTTTATTATATGGAGGATAAGAATGGACTTTGTTAAGCAGATGAAAGAAGTCGCTATTTCTGTCTTGCCTATAGTTGTAATAGCAACAATTTTAGGTTTGATATTTGGCGTTTTCACTATCGGTCTCTACGGGCAATTTCTATTTTCAGCGATTCTGGTTATCTTTGGTCTTACACTGTTTTTATTAGGTGTAAATGTTGGATTCTTGCCAGTTGGTAACCATCTTGGATCAATGCTGACACAAAAAAGAAATGTACCACTTCTGGTTTTTTCTGGTATATGTCTTGGTGTTCTTATTACTATGGCAGAACCCGATGTTAAAGTGCTATCAGATCAAGTTGCACAGATGAATCCCAATATTAGTGCAGATACTCTTGTTATTGTTATTGCTATAGGTGTTGGAATTTTTATGGCTCTTAGTTATGTTAGAGCTTTAACACGCTTTTCGCTGAAAATAACTATGTTTATAGGAATAGTAGTTATCTTTGCAGTTGCTGCATTTGCTCCTGAATTCTTTGTTTCTGTTGGTTTTGACTCTGGTGGAGCAACTACGGGTCCTATGGCAGTACCATTTATTATGGCTCTAGGAATGGGTGTAGCCTCTGTTCATGGCCACAATGAAGAGGATAGCTTTGGCTTTACTGGTATTGCATCTCTTGGTCCTGTTATTGCTGTTCTATTTTTTGGTGCAATAAGTGGTAGTAGTAGTGCTGCTATTGTTGAAGCAGAAGCTACACATAGCTTAGGTGAATTGTTTGTATCTGTTGCATTATCTGTAACTAAATCACTTTTACCACTGGTTATTATCTGTATTTTAGTCCAAGTATTCTTTATGAAGCTACCTCCTGTTAAAGCTACACGTATGTATGTTGGTATTTTCTATTCATATGTAGGAATAGTTCTTTTCCTTTTTGCTGTTGAAGCATCCTTCATGAGTGTTGCTAGAGAGCTGGGTAGAGTTATTGCAACTGTTTCCCCAGGAGTATTAATACCTATTGGTTTTATTCTTGGTGCTTGTGTTGTTCTAGCAGAGCCTGCTATTTGGGTATTAACAGAGCAGGTAGAAGAGGTTAGTGAAGGAAAGATAAAAAAGAGAGTACTTCTTTCCTTTATTGCTCTTGGTGTTGCAGGAGCTGTTACTCTAGCAATGATTCGTATTCTCAATGGTTCATCTATTTGGTATTTCCTTCTTCCCGGTTATGCTGTTATTCTTCTTCTGCTTCCATTTGTTCCAACTCTATTTGTTGGAATAGGCTTTGACTCTGGTGGTGTTGCAACAGGTCCTATGTCCTCTACGTTCTTGCTTCCGTTCGTTTCAGGAGCTGCTAGTGTGTTAGCTTTGGACCCTGGCGCAATGGCATTTGGTATGATTGGACTAGTTGCCATGATGCCAATAATAGCTATTGAAATACTTGGTCTTGTCTTCTCGTTAAGTATGAAGAAGAAAGGAAAAGGAGAGATTGTATGATAAAAGGTAAGATGCTTCTTTCAATTATAGATAAGGGTGAGAGTAGTAAGGTAATGGATGCTCTTCGCAGTATAGGAGCAACGGGAGGTACTGTAATAAATGCACATGGGACAGCAACCTCTTCTATTTTATCTCTACTTGGATTGGGTGATACAAAAAAAGAGATTCTTCTTTCTATGATTAAGGAAGAATTAGAAGAAAAATGCTTAGATGCAGTTAAAACTGTAAAAGCTAAGGGCGTTGTTGCAATTCTCGGAGAAAAAGGAGATGAGAATATGAATAAAGAAGATTTAGTAATGCTACAGATTATATGTGAAAGTGGTTATGCAGATGATATTATGGATGCTGCTCGTAAAGAGGGTGCTAAAGGTGGAACTGTAATTAAGGGACACGGAACAGCAAAGGAAGATGATACTAAATTCTTCGGTTATCCAATTACTGCAGAAAAGGAAATACTACTAATTGTTGAAGAAAAGAACAAAGCAGAAAAAATAGTTGAAAAGATAAATAGTCTTCCATTTTTATCTCAAAAGGGTAAGGCAGTTGTCTTCTCTATCCCTGTTTCTTCGTTCTCTTCTATTGGCTAAGGCATATGCTTTTTTTATATAATTAAGCAGTTTTTGTTAATAATTATCTCTATGTAATCTACACACTCCCCGTGTAGGTTACATTTGTTTTTTTTGTTGACTAATTAGTTATTTATCATTAGCCTTCTTTGGTGTTTATTGTTTTATTGGAGTGTTTTTAATGCTTTTATCCCTATATTCGAGAGTAAGAAAGTATAAATGGAAGGCCATTATTTGTCCTCTTTTTATGATTTTAGAGGTTTTGATGGAGGTCTTAATTCCTTCTCTTATGGCCCAGATTATCGATGTTGGTGTATCTAGTATGGATATCCCTATTATTATAGAGTTATCCATATATTTAATTATTGCTGCTATTCTTTCATTAACATTTGGATGCTTGGGTGCCAAATTTGGCTCTGAAGCTTCCTCTGGCTTTGCAACAAATCTGCGTTTCGATCTATATTCAAAGGTTCAAGACCTCTCTTTTTCTGATATAGACAAGTTTTCTCCTTCCTCTCTCATCACAAGGCTTACTACTGATGTTCAGAGAATTCAGATGCTCTTTTCTATGTCAATAAGAATGTTTATTCGTAGTCCTATGATGCTTGTTTTTGCTTCTATTATGGCTTATAGAGTAGGTGGTGTTCTCTCTGCTGTCTTTATTGTTGTAATTCCTGTTATGATCTTTGGGGTTCTATTAATGACAACAAAAACACATAGGTACTTTACAGCAGCCTTCAAGGGCTACGATAGATTTAATCAGGTTGTTAGTGAAAACCTACTAGGAATAAGAACAGTAAAGGCCTTTGTTAGAGAGAGTGAAGAGAAGAAGAAGTTTGATGAAGCTAGTGTTGGAATCAAATACAATTTTGAAAAAGCACAAAAGATGATGGCTGCAATGAATCCTCTTGTCATGTTTGTCTCTTATGCTTGTATGATTGCTATCTCATATTTTGGAGCTAAGCTTGTAAATGTATCTCGTATGGATACAGGTTCTTTAATGAGTATTTATACATATTCGTCTCAAATTCTCTCATCCTTGATGACCACGGGTATGATTGTTGTCATGTATGCTATGACAAAGCCTAGCTTAGAGAGAGTAGAGGAGGTTCTCTCCTACTCTCCTACAATGGATAAAAATGAGGATGGTGAGAAAGAAGTAAAGGACGGAAGTATTGTTTTTGATTCTGTTTCATTTGGTTATAATTCAACTTCAACAGTATTAAAGAATATTAATCTTGAGATAAAGAGTGGAGAGATGGTTGGTATTATTGGTACAACAGGTAGTGGTAAAACAACACTTGTCTCTCTTATCGCAAGATTGTATGACCCAACAGAGGGGCGTATCTTAATTGGTGGTGTTGATGCTAAGGAATATAATCTTCTTTCTTTAAGAGATAATGTTTCTGTTGTTCTTCAAAAGAATACTCTTTTTTCTGGAACTATTGCTGAAAACCTGAAGTGGGGTAATAAGAATGCCAGCGAAGAAGAGATGGAAAAGTGCGCAGAAATCGCATCAGCTCTCTCCTTTATTAAGGAAAAGGAAGGTGGTTTTTCTTCTCATGTTGAGCAAGGCGGAACAAACTTCTCTGGCGGTCAAAGACAGAGACTTTGTATTGCTAGAGCCTTATTAAAGAAGCCTAAGATTTTGATTATGGATGACTCAACCTCCGCAGTTGATGTAGCAACTGATCGTAAAATTCGAAGTGCTCTAAGACGTGATGTTAACTCAATGACGCGTATTATAATCAGTCAGCGCCTTTCATCAATTGAGGATGCAGATAAGATTATCATAATGAACAATGGTGAAATAGAAGACATTGGAAAGCATGATGAATTATTGCTTCGCAATTCTGAGTATAGAAATCTATATGAAACACAGACAAGGAGGGAAGACTAATGGGTAAAATGAAGTTCGGTGAAAAAGCAAAGAATCCAAAAGCAACCTTCCTACGTTTAATGAAGAGTGTTTTTGAAGGTAAGAAGAAATATATCTTTATTATTCTTTTTTGTATTATTCTCTCCTCCGTGGCGACAACCTATTCTGCTTCATTTATTGGTAGCTTTATTGATGATATAGTAATTCCACTTAAGGGAGTTAAAAATCCAGATTTTACCCCAGCAATCAAGGCTCTAGTAAAGTTTGGAGTGGTTATTCTTTTTTCTATTATTGCATCCTTCTTAGCTTCATACTTGATGGTTGGAATATCACAAGACGCTATCTATAAGATGAGAAAGGATATGTTTGATAAGTTAGAATCATTTCCACTTTCATATTTCGATCAGCATTCTCGTGGTGCTATTATGAGTAGATTTGCTAATGATACAGATACAATTAACCAATTAGTATCTAATGGTCTTATCCAGCTTTTAACCTCAGCTATGACAATGGTGATGGTTATATGCTCAATGTGCTTTAATAGTCTTATTCTATTCCTTGTTGTTATTCTCTTCTTAGCTTTAACGCTCTATGTAACAAAATCAATTGGAAGTAAGAGTAGTAGGTACTATAAAGCACAACAAAAGGATTTGGCTGAAGTAAATGGTTTTATAGAAGAGATGATTAATGGTCAGCGTGTTATTAAGGTATTTACTCACGAAGAAGAGAGTAAGAGGGATTTTTCAAAGATAAATGAGGCTCTCAATTCATCTATGGCTAGGGCCAATACATATGGTGGTATTATGGGTCCCGTTAATAATAATATGGGGCACCTGCAGTACGTTGTATTGGTTCTTGTTGGAGCATTATTTATTATTATAAAGCCAAATCTATATACAATTGGTGCACTTGCTGCTTTCTTGCAGCTATCTAAGTCCTTCTCTAATAATATTGGTCAGGTTTCACAGCAGGCTAACAATGTGTTAGTTGCCTTAGCTGGTGCTGAAAGAGTTTTCGAAATACTTGATGAAAAGAAAGAAATTGACGATGGAACTATTACTCTTACTAGAGTAAATGGACATGGTCAAGATATGAAGGAATGTAGTGAATATACAGGCTTCTGGGCCTGGAAAAGGGAAGATGGTACTCTTCTGCCCTTTAAGGGAAGCGTTGTAATGAAGGATGTTGATTTTGCTTATGTTGAAGGTAAAACTGTTCTTCATGATATTTCGCTCTATGCTCATCCTGGTCAAAAAATTGCTTTCGTTGGTTCTACTGGAGCTGGTAAGACTACTATAACTAATCTTCTTAATCGTTTTTATGATATTGAGGATGGAAGTATTGAAATTGATGGAATTAATATTAAGGACATCAAGAAAGAGAATTTGAGAAAATCTATTGGTATGATTCTGCAGGATACTAATCTCTTTACTGGTACTATTCGTGATAACATTAGGTATGGACGACTAGATGCAACGGATGAAGAAATAATAGAAGCTGCGAAATTAGCTAATGCTCATGACTTTATTATGATGATGCCCCAAGGCTATGATACATTTATAACTAATAATGGTGAAAATCTTTCACAAGGTCAAAGACAGCTACTCTCTATCGCACGTGCTGCTGTTTCTAATCCTCCAATACTTGTTATGGATGAAGCAACAAGTAGTATCGACACACATACAGAGTCTCTTGTTCAGAGTGGTATGGATCGTCTGATGGAGAATAGAACAGTCTTTGTTATTGCTCATCGTTTAAGTACAGTTAGAAATAGTAATGCAATAATGGTTTTAGAGCATGGAAGAATAATAGAAAGGGGTGACCATGATGATTTACTAAAGCAGAAGGGCGTCTACTATAACCTTTATTGTGGTACAACTGAATTAACATAATAGAAAAATAATTATTATTTTAAAGCTCTTGAGCTAATATAATAGATATGGAAGAGAGAACTTATCTATGTATTGACCTCAAGAGCTTTTATGCTTCTGTTGAGTGTGTAGAACGGGGGTTGGATCCTATGACGACAAATCTTGTTGTTGCAGACCCCGAGCGTAGTGACAAAACTATCTGTCTTGCAGTCTCTCCCTCCTTAAAAGCACTTGGTGTTAAGAATCGTTCTCGTGTCTTTGAAATTCCATCTCATATTAACTATATTACAGCACCTCCAAGGATGCAAAAGTATATAGATTACAGTGCTAATATCTATGGTATTTATCTACGTTTCATCGCTCCTGAAGATATCTTTGTATACTCTATTGATGAGGTTTTTATTGATGCTACTAGTTATTTACGTAGATATAATATGAAAGCAAAAGAGTTTGCTCTTTTTTTGATGGACAAGGTAAAGAGTGAGATAGGAGTAAGAGCAACATGCGGTATTGGAACTAATCTATATTTGGCAAAGATCGCTCTCGATATTAGTGCTAAGCATTCTCCTTCTTTTGTTGGATACTTAGATGAAAAGCTCTTTAAAGAGACGCTATGGGACCATAGGCCATTAACAGATTTTTGGAGAATAGGGAAAGGAACAGCGAGAAGACTTGAAAGATATGGTATCTTTACTATGCGTCAAATTGCACATGCTCCAGAAGATTTGTTATATAGAGAATTTGGCTGTGACGCCGAATTAATGATTGATCATGCTAATGGAAGAGAGATTGTTACAATATCTGATATTCAAGCATATAAGCCAATAAGTAATAGTGTTAGTAGTGGGCAAGTCCTAATGAGAGACTACAGCTTTAGTGAAGCTTTAGTTGTAGTTAAGGAGATGGCAGATACTCTTTCCTTAGAGCTAGAGAGAAGAAAGGTGATGGCCTCAACTTTTTCTCTTAGTATTGGCTTTTCTAAGCGTAGTGGTGGGGGATATTTTTCTTCTTCCACTACAATAGATAATGCATCAAATCTAAATACAACTATTCGCTCTATATTAGTAAAGATATATTCATCTATTCCTGATAAAGCTCTCTTGATTCGTAGATTCATGCTTAATGCGACCAATCTTGTAAAAGAGGATGATAAATCGATCCAACTTGATCTTTTTATTGATGAAGAGGAAGAAAACAAGAAGAGAAAAATAGCACAAACTGTTTTAAAAATTAAAGATGAATACGGGAAAAATGCTATTTTAAAAGGGATGGATTACCAAGAAGGGGCAACGCAAAGAGAAAGAAATATGCAAATAGGGGGACACAAGAGTGGAACGTGAAAGGATGACAAGGGAGAAAAGGGCAAAGCAGTTCCTTCCTTTTTCTGCTGTAAGTGGACTAGAGGAAGCATTAGAAAGAAAACGAAAGGAGATGGAGAAGGAAGATAGAGTCTTTCTTTCTGAAGAAAAGGAAAGAGAGATTAACTCCACTCTCATTTCCTTAGAGAAGAATGATAGAGTGAGAATAAAGTACCATAATGGATTTAAATATGAGACAAAGGAGAGTGTCGTAATAAAGAAAAATGAGATAGATAATACTATTTTACTAGAAGACGAGGAGATTTATTTTGCTAATATAGTCTCACTTGAAAAGATAAAAAAATAGTCGGGATAGGCGGATTTGAACCGCCGACCCCCAGTCCCCCAGACTGGTACGCTAAACCTCTGCGCTATATCCCGAAACATCTAATCCTTGCACCTTTATTTATTTTATTCAATAGGCTTAGTATTATTTCGATGGGCTTTTCTTCTAATAAAAATAGGGAAATTTTTAGTTTCCCTATTTTGTAGTTGGAAATAATAAATATCTCTATTTTTAATTAGAAGTCTAGTTTTCTTACTGCCTCTATACTATTTTCAATGCTTGGCGGAAGACTAGCTCTTGAATCAAAGGCCTTCATATCTTTGAAGCCACTTCCTGTTAAAAGAACTACAATAGTCGCATCCTTTCCGAGCTTTTCAATAGCATTTTCTCTGTCTTTCTTGAATGCAGCATAAGCGCAAGCTGCTGCAGGCTCAGCAAGAACACCACTTTTGGAGGTAAGAACAATTTGACTGTCTAATATTTCTTTATCTTCTACCTTTACAGCCCAGCCATTAGATTCCTTAACAAATCTAGCAGCCATTCTACCATTAGCAGGAAGATCTACTGAGATACTATCAGCTCTTGTTGTAGCCTTTACAGCGCTATAGTCTTCATTGTTTATAGCATTACTTATAGCGGGGCTCTCTTCTGACTGACAAGCAATAATATGTGGCATTTTGCTAATTAATCCAGCTTTGAGTAGATCTCTATATCCCTTAGCTACACCTGCAATAATACAGCCATCTCCAACAGGAACGTAGATGGCATCAGGAGCTTTCCTTCCCATCTGTTCAAAAAGCTCAATTGAGATACTCTTCTTTCCTTCAATTGTCATTGGGTTATAAGCTGTGTTGCGGTTAATGCCACCATGAAGACGAGTATATTCTATTGATAGCTTAAATGCATCGTCGTATGTTCCGTTTACAGGAATAACCTTTGCTCCATATAAAACAGACTGCATTAGCTTATTGATAGGAGCAGAGGCAGGAACAAATAGGATTATATCGAGGCCCATTGCAGCTCCAACTGCACTCATTGCAGCACCTGCATTTCCAGTAGAGGCAAGAGTTATTTTCTTCTCGCCGACGGCTTTTGCTTGTAGTGCTACCTCATAGCTTGCTCTATCCTTAAAAGAGCCAGATATTAGCTGAGTGTCTAGCTTGAAAAAGAGATTAGGAGCATTGTCTATCTCTCTTAGTCTTTTTGGAGCCATTAATGGTGTAACACCAATAGGGTAGATAGATTCATCCTCTTCTGGATATGGATAGAAATCATTTGGTGTAACGTGATCCTTCTCTCTTGCTTTCTTTAAAACAGCTTCATCTAATTCAACAATTAAATTTCCTTTTGGAAAGCTCTCATCATTATTGGTTTTACTGCATTCTGGGCAGAGATACATAACACTATCTGTTACATATTCCTTAGCGCAGTCAGAACAAATATATTTAAAACGCATTATTACTCCTTAGTAAAATTAAGCCGGGTGTGAACCCGGCCTAAATGTAATAGATAAATCAAGCCTGAACTTTTCTATTGAACTCTTCAATCATCTTATCAATAGTTTTAGCCATCTTAGGAATACTTGTCCAGTAGTCTCTATCATACCACTGTCTGTTGAGTTCTTCATATGTCTTACCCTGCTGCTCTACCCATGTATAATACTTAAGGTTGTGTACACGTAGTCTTTCATAATAAGTAAGCTCAAGAGCATTTTCACTTGTCTGATGCATAAGAGCAGAAGCATGTACTTTCGCAGCTTCCATAGTAGAGAATTCGCCCTGCTGCTCTGTTAATTCTTTCAAGCGTGAAGTATACATAACAGAAGAGTCTGTAAGGATAGTAAAGACACAATCATCTTCATCCATTTCATAGTATTTAGCCATCTTGATAGCACTGAGCATATTGCCGATACCAGAAATACCAAAGAGAGAAAGGGATTCAATTTCTTTTTCACTTAGCCCGATTGATGCAAGGTATTCTTTTCCTTCTTTTTCGTTAAAGAGACGATAGATATCCATACAATCCTGGTCATCAATAGCACAAATCATGTCAGTATTCTTTACATTGTGAATCCATGGAACATGCTTGTCACCAATACCTTCAATTCTATGAGCACCAAAGCCATTTCTAAGAAGAGTAGGACACTGTAGAGCTTCACCTGCTGCAATCTTAATATTTGGATATTCTTTCTTAAGGTGGTCACCTGCTGCAAGTGTTCCACCTGAGCCTGTGCTAGAAGCATAACCACGAACGTTATCAGCCTTAATTCCAAGCTTCTTTATAACTTCGAGAATAGCAGAACCAGTTACTTCGTAGTGCCAGAGGTAGTTTTCAAATTGCTCAAACTGATTGAAGATTACGATGTGCTTTCCTCTTTCTTCATCTAATTCGTGACACTTATCAAAGATTTCTTTTACGTTTGATTCACATCCTGGGGTAGCAATAATTTCACCAGCTACTGTCTTGAGCCAGTTGAATCTTTCTTGAGACATATTCTCTGGAAGAATAGCAATACTCTTACAACCAAGAAGAGCTGAATTATAAGCACCACCACGGCAATAGTTACCAGTGCTTGGCCAAACAGCCTGCTGCTCAACAGCATCGAAGTTACCAGAGACTAGAGCTGGAGCTAAACAAGCATAAGTAGCACCGACCTTATGGACACCACAAGGGAAGAATTTTCCTGCTAAGGCATAGATGTGAGCCTTTGTTCCAGTGATGGCACGTGGGATTTCAATATAGTTAACATCACCAAACTGTCCACCTTTTTCAACAGGATCATTATGCCAGTTGATTCTATAGAGGTTGAGAGGATTAACATCCCATAGTCCTACATTCTTTAGCTTGTCTTTTACTTCCTGAGGAATTAAATCAGGATTCTTCATTTGTGCGAAAGTTGGAAGTGTGATTCCTTTTTCTCTACATCTTTCGACGTTCTTTGCAATTATTTTTGGATTTTTCTTTAAATTAATGAGCATAATCATCTCCTATTCTTCTAAAAGTATTATTGCCCTTAATGAATTTGTAAAGAAAAAAATTGAGGTAAATATTCATTTTTTTTTTAGTTTTGAGTTTTTCATCAAATATATGTAAAATTTACTTGGATTATTTAAAAAAATCTTAACATCTCATTTGCTTCGCTTATTCCTAAATTTGTTTGCTTTGTTGACTTGATAATTTCACTATTTTAGAATCATCGAGAGGAAATTATTATGAAAATAACAAAAGATATTACATATATTGGATTAGATGATCACTCAACAGATCTCTTTGAATCACAATATAAAATTGAAAAAGGTGTTTCTTACAACTCCTACATTATTAAGAGTAACGGTGTTAGTGCTGTCATGGATACAGTAGAGAAGGCTTTTGTTCCACTTTGGCTTGAAAAAATTGAAAAAGAAATGGACGGAAAGAGCCCAACATATCTTGTTATTCACCATATGGAGCCTGATCATTCTAGCGGAATTTTAGCTTTTGTTGATAAGTATCCTGAAGCGAAAATCGTCTCCTCTCAAAAAGCATTTACCATGATGAAGAATTTCTTTCAGAAAGACTTCTCAGCTTCTTCCGTTGTGATTAAGGAGGGTTCAACTCTTACTATAGGGGAACATATTCTATCTTTTATTGCTGCACCTATGGTACATTGGCCAGAGGTTATGGTTAGCTACGATTCTTTAAGCAAGGTACTATTTTCTGCAGATGCGTTTGGAACATTTGGTGCTAATGACACAGTTAGTACTAATTGGAAGGATGAAGCAAGACGCTATTATATAGGAATCGTTGGAAAATATGGTCAGATGGTACAGAGCCTACTAAAGAAAGCAAGCTCGTTGGATATAGAAATAATTTGTCCTCTTCATGGTCCTGTACTAGATAGCAATCTCTCTTTTTATCTTGGCCTATATGACACGTGGTCTAAGTATGAAGCAGAAGAAAATGGAGTTACAATCTGTTATACTTCTGTCTATGGTCACACAAAAGAAGCAGCTCTACTCTTAGAAGAAAAGCTTAAGAAGGAAGGGGTTAGTGTATCTACCTTTGATCTAGCACGCTCTGAACTGAGTGAGGCCGTCTCTTATGCTTTCTTTAATAAGACTCTTGTCCTTGCTACAACTACCTATAATGGTGATATCTTTCCATATATGAGAACCTTTATCTCTGCTCTTTGTGAAAGAAACTTCCAAAAAAGAAGAGTTGCTTTCATTGAAAATGGTTCCTGGGGAATCGTTGCAAAGAGAATTATGACTAATCTTTTATCAGAACAGAAGGATATAGAGTGGGCTGAAAATAGTGTTACGATTACTAGCTCTCTTGATCCTTCATCCTTATTAAGTCTTGAAAAGCTAGCAAAGGAATTAGCAAATTAAAATAGGCGGGGAGACCCGCCTTATTCTTTATTCTGATAAGCTTTCTTTAATTATTTCAAAGCTAGTCTTCCATTTTTCGCACATCTCATCTTCGTTAAAGTAGATTGCTATTTCTCTTTCTGCTGACTCTACAGAGTCTGAGCCATGAATACAATTGTAGCTCATGAATGGTGAGTAATCTCCTCTAATTGTACCAACTTCAGCGTTACTTGGGTTTGTTTTGCCCATTATCTGTCTCATGCCGTTTATTGCATCTTCGCCCTTTACAACCATTGCCACAATTGGCGCAGAGGTAATAAATGAAACTAAAGATTGATAGAATGGTTTTCCGATGTGTTCTGCGTAATGCTTAGCTGCCTTTTCTTGGTCAACTTGAAGCATTTTTAGAGCAATAATTTTGTATCCCTTTTCTTCGATACGGGTAATAATTTTTCCAATTAGACCCCTCTGTACTGCGTCCGGCTTAATTGCAATAAAAGTTCTTTCAATCATTGTTTATTCCTTATAGAGATTTTGTGTGAATATAACAAAAAAGTTGAAAGATTTAAAGGTTTAACAAAGCTCATTTTTAGAAAATGTTAGCTGTTGCAAATTGTTGCAATTATAATTTGACTTTGAAATTTAACAAGGTAAACTAATAATACGGAAAAAAGTTTTGAGAGGAGAATAAAAATGGCAGATTTAATGAGACCCATTCCTTTTTCTGAATTGTTAGAAAGAATTTTTGGCGAATATAGAAACCACAATTCTATATTCAGCATTAATAGAGAGCAATTTTATCATGATAAGGGTAAGCGCAGTGTAAAGGTATTTAACCAAGAGTGTTCAACACCAATGGGACCGGCTGCAGGACCACATACTCAGCTAGGACAGAATATTGTTGCATCATACCTTGTTGGTTCAAGATTTATTGAGCTTAAAACTGTACAGATTATGGACCATTTAGAGATTGCTAAACCTTGTATCGATGCTCGTGATGAAGGATACAATGTAGAGTGGTCTACAGAATATACACTAGAGAAAGCATATGATGAATACCTAAAGGCATGGATCGCACTTCACATCATTGAAGCTTTGATGGAGAATAAGGTTGTTACTAAGCCTTCTTTTATCTTCAATATGTCATGCGGCTACAATCTTGAGGGTATTAAAGAAGAAAAGATGCAAATCTTTATCGATTCAATGATCGATGCTTCTCATAAGAGTCTATTCGACCAATATATTAGTGAAGCAAAGGCTCTCTTAGAGGATGGCTTATTAGATGGAACAGATCTTGAAGAGAGAAAGGAAAAAGCATTATTAACACTAGACGAAGTATCGAAGAATATCTGTAAGAGCGTTACAGTTTCTACAATGCATGGGTGTCCTCCAAAAGAAATTGAAGCCATTTGTTCATATCTTTTAACAGAAAAGCATCTCGATACATTTGTAAAGCTCAATCCAACTCTTCTTGGTTATGATACAGTAAGAGAGGTTCTTGATTCTCTTGGATATAATTATGTTGTTTTAAAGAGAGAGAGCTTTGAACATGACCTTCAGCTTGCTGATGCAAAGGCAATGCTTCACCGCCTTGTTGATTTAGCGAAGAATGAGGGTAGAGCTTTTGGTGTTAAGCTTACAAATACTCTTGGAAACGTAAATCCACAGGATGTACTTCCAGGAGACGAACGATATGGATCTGGTAGAATTCTTCTTCCTCTTTCATCTCGTGTTGCTCTTATTCTCTCTGAAGAGTTTAATGGTACTCTACCAATCTCTTATTCCGGTGGTGTATCTGCTCTTTCTGTTAAGGAATTATTTGAAACAGGTATTCATCCTATTACTCTTGCAACAGATATGCTACATCCTGGTGGATATGCAAAGATGAAGCAGCTTTGTGAAATCGTTTATGATTCTAGCTCTGCATGGAAAATGGAGCATATAGATATTTCCAAGCTAAGAAAGTTTGTTGAAAAGGTATCTTCACCATGCGGTATTGCAGCAAAGGATTTTAGAGGAACAAATAGAGCTAAGGTGGGAACACCACTTCCTCTCTTTGATTGTTATGTAGCACCTTGTGTTGAAGCTTGTCCAATTCACCAGCCTATTCCTGAATATGTTGCATTAGCAGGAGAAGGAAAGGTTGCTGAGGCTCTATCCTTGATATATACATCAAATGCTCTTCCTAATATTACTGGTTGGATTTGTGACCATCAGTGTCAGAACCATTGTACAAGATTAGATTACGAGGGTCCTGTTCAGATAAGAGAGGTAAAGAAGCTTTGCGTTGAAAATGGTTTTAAGGAATTTAAGAAGGAATATTGGGAAAAGCCAGAATCTGTTTCCGATATTAAGGCTGCAGTTATTGGGGCAGGCCCAGCTGGTCTTAGTGCTGCATATTTCCTCTCTATTGCTGGTTTCAACACTTCTGTTTTTGAAAAAGAAAGTGTTGCAGGAGGAGTTGTACAAAATATTATTCCTGAGTTCCGTATTCCAAGTAGTGCAGTACAAAAGGATGTAGATTTTATTAAGGAACATGGAGTTCAATTCTTCTTTAATACAGAAAAGACTGTTGAGGAATTAAGAGAAGAAGGCTTTGAATACATCTTCGTTTCTGTTGGAGCTACTTCCTCTAATGATCCTCACGTTACAGGTAATGGCCCAAAGGAAAGTGCTATTTCCTTCCTCTTAAGAAGTAAGAGAGGTGATAGTGTTAATGTTGGAGAAAATGTTGTAGTCGTTGGTGGTGGTAATACAGCTATGGATGCCGCAAGAATGGCTATTAGAACAAAGGGTGTTGAAAATGTCGCTGTTGTCTATAGACGAAGTGAAGAAGAAATGCCTGCAGATAGAGAAGAGTTTGAAGTAGCTGTAAGTGACGGCGTTAAATTCTACTTCCTTTCTAATCCTTCTGATTTGACAGATGGAAAGCTCCTATTGAAGAAGATGGTTCTTACTGAAAAGGATGAAAGCGGTAGAAGAAAGCCTGTTGAGAGTGATGAAACATTTACTCTTGATTGCGACTATCTTATTTCTGCTATCGGAGAAAAAGCAGATAAGAATGTACTATCTGCATTAAAGACAGATGGAGTAGAGAACCTTTGGATTATTGGTGATACAGCAACTGGACCAAGTACTGTTGTTAGATGTATTGCATCTGCTCAAAAGGCTGTAGACGAAGCTATTGACGCTGAATATGACAAGATTTTGAGTGAAGAAGATGATGAAGAAGTAGATGAAGAGAGCCTTTACGAAGAAGAAGACGAATATATCGATGAAGATGAGGATATGGAAGAAATAAGAGAAGAGGAAGATGAGTTCTTCTCTTCTATTAGAGAAAAGAAAGCAGGAATCCTCACTTCCCTTGATAAGAAAGCAAAAGCAAAGGAGTTCTTTGAGAGAGAAGCAAAGAGATGCTTAGAGTGCTCTTATTATTGCAATAAGTGCAGTGAAGTATGTCCAAACAGAGCAAATGTAATAGTAGATTTAAGAGACACTGGCTTATTTGATGATCCATTCCAGATTCTTCACTTGGATGCTTACTGTAATGAATGTGGTAACTGTGCAGCATTCTGTCCACACTCTGGAGAGCCATACCTTAAGAAATTTACTCTCTTTAGCAGAATGGATGATTTTGAAAATAGCACTAATAGTGGATTCTTTATTGATAATGATGAAGTAACAATTCGTCTTGATGGTTCTGTTTTAAAGGGCTCTATTGATAGAGATGGTAAGCTTGTTGCTCCAGTTAGTGATACAGTTAAAGCAATGATTGAGACTATTCTTATCTCTTATTCATACTTACTCGGACCAGTGGAGGAATAATAATGGCAGATATTATCATTAAAAATGTTAGAGTAATGCAAACTGAACCACCTTTTACTGTGACAGAAGATGTGGATGTAGTTATTGACGGCACTTTTATTAGTGCTGTCGGTAAGGGCGCAGGGGATGGCCTAAGCTGTACAACACTTATTGATGGAAGGGGAAAGACTCTTATTCCTGGTAATGTTTGTGCTCATCATCACTATTATTCTGGTCTTAGTAGAGGTATGCTTATTTCTTCTGGTCCTCAGACAGATTTCATCCAGGTTTTAAAGGAATGGTGGTGGCGTTTAGATAGAGGATTAAGAGAAGAGAGTACATATTATTCATCTCTTATATGTTCTTTAGATGCTATCAGCGTTGGTACAACAAGCTGTGTTGACCACCATGCTTCTCCTTCTTATATTGAGGGCTCTCTCTCTGCTATCAGTAGGGGAATGGAAGAGATCGGAGTAAGAGGATCTACTTGCTTTGAAATTACTGACCGTAACAGAGGTATGGATGAAGTAAGAGAAGGAGTAGAAGAAAACATTAGATTTGCAAAAGAAGTCGATGAAAGAAGAGCGAAGGGAGAGGATGTTTTATGCGAAGCAACTATCGGAGGACACGCTCCTTTTACAATTCCAAATGAAGGATTAAAGCTCATTTCTGCTGCAATGGATGAAACAAAGAGAGGACTTCACATTCATTGTGGAGAAGCCTCCTACGATAGTGTATGGTCTCATCATTTCTATAACCAAGATATTGCTACAAGATTAGATGAGTTCGGTCTTCTTAGACCAGAAACACTAATTGTGCATGGTGTTCATCTTTCAGAGAATGAAATTAATTTAATTAACGAGCGCAATTGTTTCTTTGCTGTTAATCCACGCTCTAATATGAACAATCATATTGGTTATAATTCAAAGCTTCCAAAGATTAAGAATCTCTGTCTTGGTACTGATGGCTGTGGAGGCAATATGTTTGAAGAGATTAAAATCGGTTTCTTTAAGCATAAGGATGAAGGTGGAGAATGGTGGCCAAGTGATTTCCTAACTGCTCTAAATAGAGGAAATAGATTAGTTGAATCTCAATTTGGAAATAGATTTAAGCTTGGAAGAGTTGAGAAGGGGTATAAAGCAGACTTGGCTCTTCTTGATTACAATAATCCTACTCCTTTAGTAAAAGAAAATGCTCCAGGTCACTTTGTATGGGGAATGAGCTCCGGCTCTGTTAACTCTACAATTGTAAATGGTAAGCTTCTCTTTTCTGACCATAGGTTTGTACGTTCTGATGCTCAAGATATTTACAATAGAGCTAGTCAGATAGCAAAGGAGCTATGGAAGGAAGTTGATAAGATTAAAGCATGAGTAATTGTCTTTGCTTATTAAAAAAAATATGATGAATAGCGGAGGGAGAAGTGTGTTCTCCCTCTATTTGGTGAAAGATAGGAAATCATTATTTATTTAGAAATATAATGGTTTTGGGAGGATAAAGTGCCAGCCACAAATCTCAATGATAAAGTAATAAGAGTTGATGCTAAAACAAAAGCGAGAGGTGAAGCAGTATACGTATGCGATATGATGCTACCAGATATGAATTATGCATATATGGTACGTTCAACTTGTCCTCGCGGTAAAATTAAGAGCATAAAAGCTCCTAAAATGCCACAGGGTTACTATTTTATTACCGCTAGTGATATTCCGGAAGGTGGAAAGAACGAACTATGGATGATAAGTAAGGACTGGAGAGCTTTCGCTAAGGATTATGTTCTATATGTTGGTGAAACAATTGGTCTTGTTGTTGGTCCGGATAGAGGTATTTTAAAGGCTCTTAGAGATAATATTGTAATTGAGTATGAAGAAGAGACACCGGCGGTATCTATTGATGATGGTATTAATAGTGTTGGTGGACCAATGTTCCCAGAAAAAGGCAATAATGTCTTCTGTAACCTCTATTGTGAGAAGGGAAGACCAATGGATGAGGTTTTAGCAGAAGCAGATGAAGTGATTGAAGAAACGCTTACAACTGGTTTCCAGGAGCATGTGCATCTTGAAACTAATAGTGCTATCGTTACTATGGAAGGTGATAACTATGTATTTTACGCTTCTGCACAATGCCCATTCTACATTCGTAAGAGTATTGCTGGACTATTAAATATTAGCTATGACAGGATTATTGTCAGACAGTGTACAACAGGTGGTGCTTTTGGTGGTAAGGAGCACTTCCCTGATGTTATTTGTGGACCTCTTCTTGTTGCAGAAAGCGTTGTACATAAGCCAATAAAGCTTGTCTTTGATAGAGAGGAGGATACACAGTTCTCAGTTAAGAGACATCCTTCAAAGAATGTCTATAAGACAGCTATTAAAGATGGAAAGATCACAGGTATGTATGCCAATATATACTATAATGTAGGTGCTTATCTTTCTTCTTCCTTTGTTGTTTTACAACGAGGTGTCTTCCATGCTAATGGCGTATATAACATACCATCTACATATTTAGTTGGAGAAGGTATTGGAACTAACACATTCCCTTCCTGTGCCTTCCGTGGCTTTGGTGCTCCTCAAACTATTTTTGCTGTCGAAACTCATATGAATCATATTGCTCGTCATCTTGGACTCGATCCATTAGAATTTAAGATGAAGTATTTTATTAAGAAGGGCGAAGAGACAGTTACTAATGGCCATATTATTGAGGATGTAAAGCTTCCTGAGATGGTCGAGGTTCTTACAAAGGAATCTGATTATTGGCGTAAGAGTAAAGAGTACAAGCTTGGTTCTGGTAAAGGTATCGGTGTTGCCTTCTATCTGCATGGTGGTGCTTTTACTGGTAATGGTGAGCAGTCTATAATTAAAGGCAGAGCAAGACTCGAAAGAAAGGGTGACAGAGTAAGAATCTTAGTTGGTTCTACAGAGATGGGACAGGGCTTTCAGACAACACTAAGAAAGATTTGTGCTTCTACTCTCGGTATTTCTATCGATAATGTAGATTATGATAATCCAGATACCTCTAAGGTTGTAGATTCCGGTCCAACAGCAGCATCAAGATCTACTATGATTGTTGGAAAATTAGTAGAAAGAGCTGCATTAGAGATGAAGGAACGTTGGAATGAGGGAGATATAACAACTGAGGTTGAGTATGAGCACCCAGAAGGTTACCCATGGGATCAGAATACATTCCGTGGAGATGCTTATCTTGGTTGGGGCTGGGGTGCTGCAATTGTTGAGGTTGAGGTCGATAAGCTTACATATGAAGTTAAGACAACTGGTGTTTGGACTAGTCATGAGATTGGAAAAGCAATAGATGAATTAATTGTTCATGGCCAGATTAATGGTGGCGTTATGCAATCTCTTGGTTATGCTTCAATGGAGAAGCTTGAAAACAAAAACGGCTTCTTCAAACAGAAAAGAATGAGTGATTATGTTATTCCAACAAGTATGGATTTCCCAACACAGTTCTATCACATACAGAATAATCCATATCCATGGGGACCTAGCGGGGCTAAAGGAATGGGAGAATTAGTCTTTAATGGTGCATCTTGCGCATATGTTGATGCTGTAGAGAGAGCCCTTAATACTGAATTTAATTCTATCCCAATTCCACCGGAAGATATTGAGGAGGCGATGAAGAAAAATGCACAGTGATGTTACTTTTACCTTAAATGGAAAGAAAATAATTTATCAGGGAGATCCTTTAAGAAGACTATTAGATGTTATAAGAGAAGATTTGACATTAACTGGAACTAAGGAAGGCTGTAGTGAAGGTGAGTGTGGTGCTTGTTCTGTTTTAAAGGATGGTCATCTTGTTACCTCCTGTATCATTCCTGTTGGATCCTGTAATGGTAGTGAGATATTAACTATTGAAGGTATTAGAGATACTGAAAAAGGAAAATGCATTATCGATGCCTTCGCAGAGGGCGGTGCTGTGCAGTGTGGCTTCTGTATTCCGGGTATGGTAATGGCAGCTTATTACCTCTTACAGAACAATCCTAATCCTAGCGAAATGGATATTAGAATGGGAATAAGCGGAAATATTTGTAGATGTACAGGATATGATTTAATCGTTGAATCTATTCATCTAGCAGCAGTCAAAGGAGCAGATTTATGGAAGAAATAAAATATTTTATGCCAGATAGCTTATTTGAAGCGTTAGAGGTAATGGATAAATATGATGTAATACCACTTGCAGGTGGCTCAGATTTGATGGTATCAGGCTTTAATGGAAGTGGAATAGACTCCTCCTGTGGTAAGAGTGTTGTAATAATATCTGCTCTTAGTGAGCTTAAAGGAATAAGAGAAAGAGAGGATGGTTGGGTTGAGATCGGTGCTCTTTCTACATCACGTGAAATTGCTTCTTCACCTCTAGTTCATCCACTTGTCAGAGATGCCGCATCTCGCATGGGTGCTGTTGCTCTTCGTAATAGTGCCACTATTGGTGGTAATATTGGTAATGCCTCTCCTAAAGGTGATATGCCACAGCCTTTAATCCTTTTGGATGCTGAGGTTGTTTTAAAAAGTATAAATGAAGAAAGAAGAATGAAGGTTGATGATTTCATTATTTCTGCAAAGAAGACAAATAAGAGAAAGGACGAATTAATTACTTCTGTTCTCATTCCTCCCACCCATTTTACGCACTACTACTTCAAAAAGATTGGAATGAGAAGGTCTAATGCAATTAGTAAGCTTACTCTTTCTTGTGCTTCAGAAATTAGAGATGGTATTGTTGTTGATTTTCGTGCTTCTTCTGGCGCTGCAGGTCCAAAGGTTATGAGGAGTAGAGAGGTTGAATCTATCCTTATTGGAAAACGAGTTGAAGAATTAGAAAAATATAAGGAAGAGTTTCTTGACGGCTGGAATGGTGTTATTAAGCCCCATGCAATGCCGGAATATAGAAGAAATACAACGAGACGTATGCTTAATTACTTTATTGACTGCATAGCAAGTGGTAAAAGCGAAGGAAGAATTGAATAAGAGGAAAGGAGCATAATTGTGGTTATATATCGTCCAAAAACTCCACTAGAAGCTGTTGAGTTGCGAAAAAAGATAGATAGTTCTGTTTTTCTTGCCGGTGGAACTGAGAATCTTAGACTTGGTTCTTCTGTTGGTAGTGATGACTCTTTGATTGACATTAATAATCTTGTTGAAAAAGGAATCCAAAAAGAGAGTGGTTCTATTATTAGAATAGGTGCACTTACAACGCTACAGGAATTAATAGATAGTCCATTAGTTCCTGAGTGTGTGAAAAAGGCTTGCTATTTTTGTTCATCCTTTGAAAAACGTAATAGCGCGACAGTTGGAGGAAATATTGCCTCGAGACGCGACGATAGCTTTCTTCTCGCACTATTTACTGTTCTTGGTGTAACATTTCATTCTTTTACTCCTCATGGAGAAGAGATGAAAAGTGTTAGTGAATATGCTAATACTAAGTGTAGAAGACTAATTGATTATTTCCTTCTTGATACATCAAAAAAAGCTTTTGTTAAGAGGTTTGGTCTAACAGCTACTTCTCATGCTTCTGTTATTGCAGCTTCTTCTACTAGCTGTTATGCACTAAGTGTAAAGGGGAGTCCTTTTATCTTTGGTACTACTCCTTCTATTTATGAAGAAATAAGTTATGTAGATGATATTACTGGTAGTGCAGAGTATAAGAAATATCTAGCATCTATAGTATTTACACTTAAGGAGGCTCAGCTATGTTAGTCAAATGTATTGTTAACGGAGAAAACATTGTTTTTGAGTGCAAGGAAGACGAAAGGCTGAGAGATGTTCTCTTTAATTACGGCTTTAATTCTGTCAGAGACAGTGATGATGCAGAGGGCTTTGCGGGTAGTGATACTATTATCTTTAATGATAAGCTAATGTACTCTAATTTTATTCTTGCTTACCAGGCAGAGGGTGCTGTGATAAGAACAGCGGAAGGCTTATTGAATAAAAGAGAGTTAAATGTAGTACAGAAGGCTATGGTAAGCTCTGGTGTTGTACAAAGTGCTTATAATGCTCCCGCTGCTGCTTTAATCCTTACATGGCTATTAGAGAAAAAGCCTTATCCAACTAAGGAAGAAATCAAGGATGCTCTATCTGGTATTTTTATTAGAGATGCTGGATACGAACACTATTATTTAGCTGTAAAGCTAGCAACAGAGCTTAGAGATTATGGAGAATATAAGAGTGAGATAGCTCCCTCCTTTAGACCAAAGCTGAGTGTTATAGGTAAGCCTGTTGATAAAATTGATGGTGCTTCTTTAGTCTCTGGCGAAAGAGTTTTCGTAGAAGATAAGGTTCCTAAGGATGCATATACACTACATATTCTTCGTTCTCCTTTTGCTTCTGCTTACATTAAGAGTATTGATACAGCAGAAGCAGAGAAGCTAGATGGTGTTGCTGCTATTATTACAGCTTTCAACTGTCCTGATATTTACTATATGCAGGCTGGACAGGGTTCTCCTGAACCTAGCCCACACGACAGAAGACTCTTTAATAAGAAGGTTAGACACGTTGGTGATAGAGTTTGTGGTATCGTAGCCAGAACAAAGGAGATAGCAGAAAAGGCTGCTTCATTAATTAAGGTTGAATACGAGCCAACTGATGCTATCTTTACTGTAGAAGACGCTATGAGGGAGAATGCTCCTCTTGTTCATAATGGACCTGTTGAATATAGAGCAGGAGCTCCATCTGATTTAGATGAGTACAATAAAAAGCAAGGCGACGAAAGAGAAGGAAAGGTTGTATACCAATTCCCACTTAGAGCTGACATTAGACGAAATCTTGCTGCATCAAATAGGGGCGGAATAGGCGATGTTGATAAAGCCTTCGAAGAGGCTGATGCTATTGTTGAAGATACTTATCAGACAAGCCAAGTGCAGTGTACTCCACTTGAACCACATGTCTGTTATGCTAATGTTGAGAATGGTCGTCTTGTAATGCATTGTTCAACACAGGTTCCTTATCATGTTAGAAGAATTGTTAGCTGGGTCTGTCAAATTCCAGAGAATAAAATTCACATTATCAAAGAACGTGTTGGCGGTGGCTACGGAAGTAAGCAAGATATATTAGTTGAAGATGTAACTGGATATGCTAGCTATCTTACGGGAAAGCCCGTCTACTATAGAAATACAAGAGCAGAAGAATTCTATGCTAATAGTACTCGTCATCCAATGAGAGTTCATGTAAAGATGGCTGGAAAAAAAGATGGAACTATTACTGCTATCTATATGGAAGTCAGAGCAAACACTGGTCCTTATGGAAACCATTGTTTGACTGTTCCTATGAACTCTTGTTCAAAGACACTTCCTCTCTTTAAGGTTGACAATATGAAATATGACCTAGAGGTCTATTATACCAATACTCCTCCTGCTGGTGCTTATCAAGGTTATGGTACTCCTAAAGGTACATATGGCCTAATGATGGTAATGGCACAGTTAGCTGAAAAGCTTGGTGTTGATTACAGAACTATGGTTGAGAAAAACCATGTAGGCGAAGGCTATATGCTTGAAATATTAAAGGGACTAGGAGAAGGTAGAGAGGGTAATGTTGTTCCTGTTGGCTCTTGTGGCTTAGATGAAGCAATAGAAAAGGGCTGCAAGATGATTGAATGGGGAAAGAGGAAAGAAAGTGGCGACAGTGATTGGAAAATCGGTAAAGGCTTTGCTATGATCATGCAGGGCTCCGGTCTTCCTGGCTTAGACCATGCAGAGTGTCTTGCTAAATTAGAGACAGATGGCACAGTTATCATAAATAGTGGTGGTGCAGACCTAGGTACAGGACTTGATACTATTAGTGCCAAAATAGCATCTGAGGTTTTGATGCTTGATATGGATAGAATTACTGTTGTTTCTGGTGATACAGACTCTTGTGTTTTTGACACTGGTTCTTATGCTTCTTCTGGAACCTTCTTTAGTGGTAATGCAACTCTTGTTGCTGTAGAGAAATTAAAAGAAAAGATCATTAAAGAGGCTAGTCTACAGATGGGAGAGGATGAAAAAGATTTAGTACTAGTTAAGCCTGGTGCTGTATATAGTGAGAAGACAGGAAATACACTCTCTTATGCTGATCTTAGCCACCAAGCAATAAGCGGAGATGGACGAGGTCAAATTGTATCTCATGGCTCATTCGTAACGACTGCATCTTCTGTCCCATATGGAGCTCATTTTGCTCAGGTCGCTGTAAATATTAAGACTGGTGAGATAAAATTGCAGAAGTTTTATGCTCTTCAGGATGCTGGTACTCCAATTAATCCTGAAGTTGCACTTTGTCAGATTTATGGTGCAGTTATGAAGAGTATTGGACACTCTCTCTATGAAAATATGGTTCTTGATGAAAATGGTGTTAATATTAACTCTAATTTTACAGATTATGGTACTCCAATGATTAATGAAGCACCCGATGACTTTAAGTCTATACTAATTGATGTAAATGATAACGCCGGTCCTTTTGGAGCTAAGAGTATCTCAGAAATAGCCTGCAATGGTGCAGCCCCTGCTATTGGTATTGCTATTCACGATGCTTGTGGCGTTTGGATTAAGAGTTGGCCAATGACGCCAGAAAAGATTTTAAAGGCTTTGAATAAGTTTTAGGTTTTAACTTATTTATTAGTAGACTACAAAGAGCTATTATCTTTTGTAGTCTATTTTTTATTGAGGTTTTTATGCTTTATTTTGAGTGTGATTATAACAATGGTGCTGCGCCTAAGGTTTTAGACGGCTTAGTTTCTTCCAATTCTACCTTTGCTTCCGGATATGGAGACGATGAATTTACGCGTTCAGCAAAAGAGAAAATAGGAAGAGCAATTGAAAATACAGATTCAAAAATAGAGTTTGTTTATGGTGGTACTCAAGCAAATCAGCTTGTAATTAGTTCACTTCTTTCAAGCTTTGAGGGAGTAATTTCTTGTGAAACAGGGCACGTTAATACTCATGAAGCAGGAGCTATCGAGTATTCTGGTCACAAAGTAATACCAATTAAAGAAAGAGACGGAAAGATTGATAAGGATGATTTAGCTTCCTACTTAGAGCGTTTTCATAGTGATGGAAATAAAGATGCTATGGTCTATCCAAGGATGGTCTACATTTCTCATCCAACAGAGATGGGCTCTTTATATAGTAAAAAGGAGCTATGTGATATAAGAGAAATTTGTTCTCAATATGGCTTATACTTGTTTCTTGATGGAGCTCGTCTTTCTTATGGATTAGAAGCGAAAAATACAGATGTAACGCTTCCTTTAATTAGTAAGCTATGCGATGTTTTTTATATAGGTGGAACTAAGTGTGGTGCTCTTTGTGGCGAAGCAATAGTATATAAAAAAGATATATATCCATCTCATTTTCAATCCATAAAGAAAATGCATGGTGCTCTTGCTGCAAAGGGTCGACTCTTTGCTCTTCAGTTTGATGCACTCTTTACTGATAACTATTACCTTGAGCTAGGTAGAAACGCGATAGAGAAGGCTGAAAGATTAAAAGAAATATTGAAGAAGAAGGGATATTCCTTCTATTTTAACTCTCCAACAAATCAACAATTCATTGTTGTGAATAACGAAAAAATGAAAGAACTAAGTAAGAGTGTTAAATTTGGCTTTTGGGAGAAGGTTGACGAAGAAAATACAGCAATTAGATTGTGCACCTCATGGTCAACTACTGCTGAAGATTTAGATAGGCTAGAAAAAGTTTTATAAAGGCAAAAGAGAGAGGTGAAAGCCTCTCTTTTTTTGTTAATAAATGAGATACATGTATAATAACTTACAAAAAAATATTTTTAAGA
>CAZLYD010000019.1:0-32408 GCA_964563815.1 uncultured Spirochaetaceae bacterium | reverse complement strand
CCTTATCACCCTTCATCAGCGTAAGTCTATTAGTCAAAATTAATATCCTTTCCGAAAAATTGATAACGTAAACATTCAAAGCTATAATACTTTCATTTATAAGCTATAAGCACTCAATGCTCTAAAATAGAGCCATTTATTTCTCTAATATGAAACAAGAAATATATTACTTATGATGAAATCAATCTTAAAGCATTATTCATGTGCAGGATCAACGATTTTTATTAAGGATCAACACTCTATCGTTAATCTTTTAATTCTCTATCATTGATTGAGAAAAATTATTCTCTGTTTTTAATATCTTTATTATTTGGTTCTAAGCCTAAATGAATTAAGGCTTCTCGTGCTACATTTTGCTCAGCGTGTTTTTTGCTCTTTCCTTTCTCTGGACCATATACCTTGTCTCCAAGTGCAACTGTTACTTCAAAAACTTGATCATGGTCTGGACCTGAGTGAGAAATAAGCGTATAGATAGGAACCTTCCCTTTCTTCTTTTGATAGTACTCTTGTAATTTTGTTTTGTAATCCTTATAGCTAACCTTGTTTTTTAAAACGTTTTCTATCTGCCAAGGCATAAAGGAGAGAATGAAATCTCTTGCTGCGTCTAAGCCTTTATCTAAATATATAGCAGCAATAACAGCTTCTAAGGCATCTGCTTGTATTGCCTTTTTTCTGCTTCCACCTTGACTACTTTCACCCCTACCAAGTAAGAGATATTTCTCAAAATTCATTTTTTGAGCAACCTCACTCAAGGAATCCTCACTTACTACAACAGCTTTAATTTTAGAGAATTCTCCTTCGTGGTACTTAGTGTAATAATTTTCAAACAAATACTCAGCAGTAACAAGGTCCAGTACTGCATCGCCAAGGAATTCAAGTCTCTCATTATTATCTCTTTCACCCTTGATCTCATTAGAGTAAGAAGTATGAGTAAAAGCAAGATTAAGCAGATTTAAATTATTAAAAGAAAGATTGTGTTCTTTTTCAAACAAAATAAGCTCCCTCTCTCTTTCATCACTAAGAGCGGGAGCCTTTGAAAAGAAGTATGCCAACTTAATTAAGTTCCTTCATTAAATAATTGACAGCATCTCCAACTGTTTCGAAGCCATTAGCTTCATCATCAGCAATAGAAACACCTGTTTCTTCTTCTAAAGCATATACTAAATCATAAGTATCTAAGCTATCTGCTCCTAAGTCCTTACGGAAAGAAGCGTCCATTGTAACCTTCTCTGATTCAACGCCAAGCTTTTCAACTACGAGATTCTTTACTAGATTGAAAACTTCTGATTCTGTCATTTAAATTACTCCTCATCCTTTACAACAACAGGCTTACCTGCATAATAACCACACTTTGGGCAAACACGGTGTGAAGGAATAAGGTTGCCACATGTCTGGCATTCTACGAGATTTGGAGCCTTGAGCTTCATGTTTGCAGCCTTTCTTGATGCTGCCTTAGACTTTGATGTTTTATACTTAGGAGTTGCCATTTTAAACCTCTCTATTATCCTATTGGAATATAACGATTTGTAAGTCTACCAAAAGAATTAACCCTAGTCAACCTAGAGATAATTACAAACCAAGAATGAATATACTTCATCTATAGCTTCTATTCAAGTATCTAAATAGGGGCTAAGATAGAAGAATGAAGATTATTAGAGAATTTTATCTCCTTCCTGTACACTTTTATCGTCATATTATTAGCCCACTCAAGGGCGGAAGTGTATGTCGCTATAATCCCTCTTGCTCAACTTATTTTCTACACGCAGTGCGAAGGTTTGGAATAATTAAGGGAACAATACTAGGAATAGGTAGAATACTTCGATGCTCTCCAAGATACTTCGGAGGCTTTGATCCAGTACCAGATAGCTTTTCTTTTTCTTATGTCAAAAATAGGTATATAGCACTGAGAAAGCCTAAAAATTTTGATAAGGAATTCGAATCAAAGCATCATGGAACCAATGAAGGAGAATAATACCTCCATAGCATTATCATTATAGCCACCCTCAGGAATGATTAAGTCAGCATAGCTCTTGCTTGGCTCAATAAAATTGAAGTGTCCCGGTCTAACTACGTTAACATATTGCTCTATCACAGACTCTACAGTTCTTCCCCTCTCTCTAACATCACGTGTTAAACGACGAATAAAACGAATATCAGAAGGAGTATCAACATAGAGCTTCAAATCTAACATATCTCTTATTCTTTCATCGTAGAATACCATAAGGCCGTCAATAATAATAATTGAGGATGGCTCAACTGTTATATATTCATCTAGTCTTGTATGGTGAACAAAATCATACTGTGGCATTCTACAGCTTTTGCCACTTTTAAGATCTCGAATATTACTTAGCAGCAGGTCCATATCAAAAGCATCGGGATGATCAAAGTTATATGCTGTTATGTTATTGTTGTTAACAAAGGAAGCAGATTTATAATAATTGTCCTGTTCAATCAAAACAGCATTAGGGTATCTTTCTTTAATTCTTTTTACTACTGTGCTTTTTCCAGAGCCTGAGCCACCTGTAATACCTATTATCTTAACCATTTTTTATTCCTTCACCTCTAATTTGTAAGAAGTACTAGATTCATATATCTTATCTTTTTCTGTAAAGAATTGTGGGAAATCTGGTCTATTTGGTGTATTTGGATATTTTCCAGTCTCTAAGGCTATTCCACCATAGGCTTTATTAAAGAGACCACCAAGGTATTGAGCTGTATAAACCTGTACTGCATTTTCTGTTGTTCTGCAGTACAATTTTGCTCTATTTCCTTCGCATTCAATTACGCTATTTTCTTCAAGAACCCAACTGTTATCATAGTTACCATTACGTCTTGAGCCAATGAGCGTAGGAGTATTGAAATCAAAATCTGTATTCTCTACCTTCGTTGGATTATCCACTAATGGAATAAGAGAGGAATCAACAGCAATATAGTATTTTGAAGGAAGCTTTAAGCTAACGTATCTACAGTCTCTATCATCAAGAACAAAGTATGCGTGGTTAGTTAAGTTAACAGGGCATTTTTTACTACTTGTTGCCCTATAGTAAATAGTTAGTACTCCATCCTCTGTAATGGAATATGTAACCTCTATTTCCTTCTCCCCTGGGAATCCACCCTTTTCTGGGGAAAAAAGAGTGAGAGTAAGTGTCGTATTCGACACTCCTCCTATATCCCAAACCATATTTCCATAGTTAGCAAGACCTGAGTGAAGCGTGTTTTCACCGTCATTTTTATCTAAAAAATATTTTTCACCATCTAGAATAAAAGAAGCATTTTCTATTCTATTAGCAAAGGGTCCAATAACCTTGCCCATTGCACTACTGTCACTAATATAATCAAGAAGTGTAGGCAAAGTAGTTACAGCATTATAAGAAGAAGTTCCATAATAAATAAGAGTTGCACCAAAGGTAGAGACTTCAACCTTCCATTTACCACTGATGAGAGTAACAACCTTAACTTCCTTATTATCAAAAAAACCGAAACTTCTCACTCTTTGCATTATTTATCGTCCTCTGTTTTAAGAACAGCTAAGAATGCAGACTGTGGGATTTCAACGTTTCCTACCATCTTCATTCTCTTCTTTCCTTCCTTCTGCTTCTCAAGTAGCTTTCTCTTACGAGAAATATCACCACCATAGCACTTTGCAGTTACATCCTTTCTAAAGGCATTAACTGTCTCTCTAGCAACTATTGTTCCTCCAATAGCAGCCTGTATAGCTATCTTAAATTGCTGACGTGGTATTTCCTTTTGTAATCTCTCAACTATTTGACGTCCTCTTGTTTGAGCATTAGCTCTGAAGACAAGAGTTGAGAGAGCATCAACTGGCTCAGAGTTAACAAGAATTTCCATTCTTACTAGATCTGTGCGCTTTTCACCGATAACTGTATAATCGAATGAAGCGTAACCACGAGAAATGGATTTAAGTCTATCATAAAAGTCGAAAAGAATTTCAGAAAGAGGCATCTCGTAAATTAACTCAACACGCTTAGTATCAAGATAATTCATCTGTGTCTGAACGCCTCTTTTTTCTAGGCACAAGCTAATAATAGGTCCAACATATTCAGTAGGAGTTATAATATTAGCTTGAATATATGGCTCCTCTGCCCAATCTATTCTCATTGGATCAGGATATTCTAGAGGATTATCTATTTTTAATGTTTCTCCATCCTTCATATGGACTGTATAACAAACAGAAGGAGAAGTAAAAACAATAGATAAGTCAAATTCTCTTTCGATTCTCTCTTGTATTACCTCTAAGTGTAGCATTCCAAGAAAGCCACATCTAAAGCCAAAGCCAAGAGCGGCAGATGAGTCTTTTTCATACATAAGAGACGCATCATTAAGCTTCAAGCGTTCAATTGCGTCCTGTAGCTCCTCGTAGTCATTACTATCTACCGGATATATTGATGAGAATACTACAGGCTTAACCTCTTTGAAGCCAGGAAGTGGCTTAGCTGCTGGCCTATTTTTAAGAGTGATAGTATCACCAACTCTAATATCTGAAATATTCTTTATTCCAGCAATAATGAAGCCAACATCCCCTGCCTTTAATTCTTCTTTAGAATTAAGATTTATCTGAAAAAGTCCCAAATCTTCAATTTTATATGAGGAATTAGAGTGCATAAAAAGAATCTCATCTCCGACTCTTACTTTACCACTGAATATTCTCATGTGTACTATTACACCACGGTATGGATCATAATGAGAGTCGAAAATTAATGCCTCTAATGGTTCTTCTTCCCTATCTGGAGGAGCGGGAATGTAATTAACTATTGCTTCATATAAAGAATCAACTCCTTCCCCTGTTTTAGCAGAAACCTTTACTGCCATATCACTATCGAGGCCTAAATCATGATCAATTTGTTTTAAAACTGAATCGATATCAGCGGAAGGAAGATCGATTTTATTAATTACTGGGATAATCTCTAAATTGTGCTCCATAGCTAGATACAAATTAGCTAATGTCTGTGCTTCTACACCTTGAGTAGCATCAATTAACAAGAGAGCACCCTCACATGATGATATTGCTCTAGATACTTCGTAAGTAAAGTCAACATGACCGGGAGTATCTACTAAATTTAAAATGTATTCTTCTCCATTAGAAGCTGTATAAGGAATAGTTACAGCTTGGCTCTTAATCGTTATTCCCCTCTCCCTTTCGATATCCATATTGTCTAATATCTGATTCTGCTGGGGACCTCTAGATTGTACTAATCTTGCTTTTTCAATGAAACGATCGGCAAGAGTACTCTTGCCGTGATCGATATGAGCTATAATACAGAAATTTCTTTTTCTTTTTACATCAACTTCCATAACTAATTACTTAAGATCTGTAACGTGTTCAATCTTCTCCATATTAAACAGTTCTCTAATATCATTATCAGATAGTGTCTCTCTCTCAACGAGAGCCTCTGTTAATAAGTCTAACTGGTCTCTATGGTCTGTTAATATTTTTGTTGTTTCATCTAAGCAGGAAGAGAGTATCTTATTCATTTCACTATCTATTCTCTTTGCTGTCTCTTCCGAATAATCCTTGTGTTGAGTAATTTCTCTACCCAAGAATAGTGGCTCTCCATCACTACTGAGATTAACAAAGCCCAAATCTGACATACCCCACTCTGTAACCATTCTATGAGCAATATTTGTTGCTTGCTTAATATCATTGCTGGTTCCAGTTGTAGTCTCACCATAAACTATTTTTTCTGCGCAATATCCACCCATGCAGATCTTAATTCTGTCTTCTAGATAACTCCTTTGGATAGTATATTGATCCTTTTCAGGTAAACTCATTGTCAAACCTAATGCTTGACCATGAGGAATGATTGTAACCTTATGTAGTGGATCAACGTGCTTAAGATAGTAGTGAAGAAGTGTGTGTCCTGCTTCATGGTAAGCAGTTGCTCTCTTCTCATCTTCTGTCATAAATGCACTCTTCTTAGCAACACCCAATAAGATCTTATCACGAGCTTCTTCGAAGTTATCCATATCAACAACGCTCTTATTTTTACGTGCAGCGTATAGTGCTGCTTCATTAACAAGGTTAGCAAGGTCTGCACCACTGCTACCAGGAGTTGCTCTAGCAATACGAGCTAAATCAACATCCTCTGCGACCTTGATTTTCTTTGCGTGTATGCGAAGGATATCTAATCTTTCCTGAACATCAGGAAGTCCAACAGTAACCTGTCTATCGAATCTACCAGGTCTAAGAAGAGCTGGATCAAGAACATCCTGACGGTTAGTTGCAGCAAGAACGATTACTCCTGGTTCAGAAGAGAAGCCATCCATCTCAACAAGAAGCTGGTTAAGAGTCTGTTCTCTTTCGTCGTGGCCACCACCTAAGCCAGAGCCACGAGAACGACCAACAGCATCAAGCTCGTCGATGAATATAATACAAGGAGCACTCTTACGTCCTTGAGCAAATAGGTCTCTTACACGAGAAGCACCCATACCAACAAACATCTCAACAAAATCAGAGCCTGAAGTATGCAAGAAGGATACTCCTGCTTCACCTGCAACTGCACGAGCAAGCAATGTTTTTCCTGTTCCTGGAGGACCTACAAGAAGACATCCTTTAGGAATCTTTGCACCAATTGAAGCAAACTTCTCTGGATTTTTTAAGAAATCTACAATCTCCTGTAATTCGTACTTTGCTTCCTTTTGTCCTGCAACATCCTTGAATGTTGTCTTATTGTCCTTTGCTTGGTATTCCTTAGCCAGTGATTTACCAAAGGAACCCATCATATTATTTCCACCCATAGCTCCGGAGGATCGAAGCATAGAGACCATTAGGAATATAAATATTATCCAAGGTAGGAATTGAAGGAGAATAAGCCAGAAGGAGGTTGTTTCTGCTGTTCCTTTAACATTAACTCCATATTCCATAAGCCTATCCATAAGAGACAAATCTGAATATGGAATACGTGTTGAATAGGTAGAACCATCACTTGTTACATAATTAACAGTAGATCCTCCAACAATTTCAGCACTTACTACCTTTCCACCCTCAACTAGAGAGTTAAACTCAGTATATGTAGTTGCTACTGCTCTATTTCCTCTTGAATCCTGTAAAAAGACAAAGAAGAATGAAAAAATAAGGAGAATGAGTACAATTAAAGCCAATCTATTACGGAAGGTATTTTTATCTCCTCCGTTGTTTTGGTCTCCATTTTTAGAATTCTGGTTTTCACTACCCCAGTATCTATATTTATCATAGACACTCTCTTTCTTCTTATCGTCTTCTTTTTTCTTATCCTTTTTATCTTCTTCAATAGAATTTGGAGATTTATCCTTTTCCTTTTCGTCTTGGACTATCTCTCCAATTACTTCTTCATTTTTTTTATCCTTATCCTCGTTGTTCATTCATTTTCCTTTTCAATCAATGATACTTTTTATTCTATTACACTACAAGTAAGAACTATAATTAATAGATAATCAAAAAAAATATAATCGTTTGTGTATTTGAGATGAAGTTAAATAACCTGAAGCCTCTTCTCTTCCTTCTCCTTTTTTATCTCAAAGAGAATTTTTTCAACATCTTCTGCCATAGATAATGCTTTTTTTAGCTCTAAAGAAAGCGCTTCTTTCTCGTTCGTATTATAATAAAGAGCAATGTCATTACAGCAAGCGAGTATAGAATCAATACGTTTTATTGCGCTCCCAATTGCAGGATCCTCTTCTTCCTCATATTGATAAACAAGAAGTGTTGATTGAGCATTCTTAAGAAAAAGTCGAATCTTAACCATTAATTTTCTAGCTTTATCTCTCTTTAAGGTAGCTTTATGAGAAGAAAGAAAAAGATTAAGGCTTTTCTTAATAGCTACTATATCTTTTAAAGCGCTCTCTATCATATCCTTTGTTAGTCCTTGAATTTTGCACAAAAAGAATGTAATGAGATACAAAATAACAAATACAAGAACAAAACCACAGTAGTTAATAAAGGAAGAACCAGTAATTATTTCTTTCATTTCTTTTCCTCCTCACGGTAGCTTACTGTCAGTTGTGGATAAGGAAGAGTGACACCACTATCCTTAAGAACATTCATTCCTTCCTCATTTAAGAACCAGGTTAGCTTCCAATAATCAGAGCTCGATACCCAAACACGTAAAAGAATAGAGACAGAGTATTCTCCCTTTTCCTTTACAACAGTCATTGGAAGGGGATCCTTTAGCACCATATCACAAGAAAGGGCTAAATCAAGCAGAGCCTTTTTAGCCTTTTCAATATCACTATCAAAATCAATTGTATATACAGCGTCGAGTCTTCTTACCTTATATACAGAGTAGTTAGTGATAGAGGATGAGAATACTGTCTTATTAGGTATTGTTATTGTTTTATTGTCTGGTGTTACAAGAACAGTATGGAGAAGCTTTATCTCCTTAACAGAACCAGAATAAGAACCAATATCTACATAATCATCTACCTTAAATAGCTTTGATGTAACCATCATAAGGCCATTAGCAACACCGCCAATAATGTCCTGAACAGCAAGACCTATTGCAAGAGTTAATGCACTTATTGTAGATACAATACCACCTAGTGGAATATTTAATCTTGATAGACAAATAAAGAGCAAAAGTATATATAGAACAATTCTTAAAATAGTAATAACAAAACCAATAAGAGAGTTATCAAGAGTAGATGAGATTAGAATCTTTTCCACGATTCTCAATAGATTCTTTATAATAAGAATGCCCAAAATGGCAACAATTAATACAGATATATAAGAAAAACCATATTGCTGCATAAAAAGATAAAAGCTATTCATTTTATTCACCTCAATTAAGCTAACACACTCGTTAATTTTCTGCTACACCAATACTAACTTTTATTCCCTTCTTTCCTCTCAAAGAAGCAGAAAGCCTATCTCGTTCTCCAAAAAATGAAGCAAAATAAGCAACTATTTCACCATTCTTTTCCGCAACAATGGAATAAGGAAGCTTCTTTTCCTTATTCAATGAGCTAATCTTTCTTCTTCCGTCCTTTAGCTCTATACTGTCTCCTTTTCGATTTTTTCTAATAGTAGAGCCTACCAGAACAGATTCCGGTATTTCTAAAGAAAGCGGAGAATCATTCTCGTATAAGTAAAAAGGATAGTAAGATGAAGAAAGAGAAGAAAAGATAAAGGAAAAATCTTCAATTTTTTTATAGGCTCTTACTTCATTTTTTGTAATGACAAAAATAACACTATCTGTTTCTACTCTTCTCTCATTATTCTCTATTACTCTTTCAAGCTCTCCAATAAATCTTCTTGATACTCTTTTTTCTATTCTAAATAGAGAAAAAAGTGAAAATATTAGTCTCTCTCTTTCACACTCGTTTGCACTCAAAAAGAGAGGAATAGAGAAAGAAGCAAAAATAGAATTATGTAGAAGAGGAATATCTGAGTGTTTAAAATTAGCAACATTACTAGCTATTCTAGCTAATAATTCTTTTTCTCTTTCACATAGAAGTGGAAGTATATTTTTCCTTACATTATTACGAAAAAAAGAGGTGTCACTATTTGTCGAGTCTTCACTCCACACTAGTCCTAGCCCTTTAACTCCTTCTCTTATTTCACTCTTACTTGTGTTTAAAATAGGTCTAAGAATATTTCCATCTTTTTCTCTTATTCCACCCCAAGCCCAAAAGGGAGAAAAAGATAGCATCCGCATTAAGAGAGTTTCACATTGGTCATCTCTATGATGAGCTGTAAGAATATAATCAAAGTTATTTTCTTCTCTATAGTGAGAGAGAATAGAATAACGAATGTTTCTTGCAGCAGCCTCCACTCCTATATTCTTCAGCCTTGCTTCCCTCTCAATTAGGCCTCTTTCAACTTCCTTTATAACAATAGGAATACCAAGAAGGGCAGCATTCTTAGTATTAAGAGCAATCTCTTTTTTTAGTTCCTCTTCTCCTCTTAGATTATGGTTAACATAGAGTGCTGTAGTTCTATCCTTGGGTAAAATAGAAAGTAGATATAAAGAATCAATGCCACCGGAAAAAGCAACCAAAAATCTTTTATTATCTGGGATCATAAGAGTTGACTCTCTGAATAATTTCATTAATTGGCTTTCCTTCAATCATCTCTATTATAGCAGAAGAAGCAACGCTCGTTGCTTTATCTATTAAGGCCTTTTCTTCTTCTGTAAATGAAGAAAGAACATAGGTCGGAACATCAATATTCTCCCCAGGTCTTCCTATTCCAATATAGATATGAATAAAGTCTTTATTCCAATATTTCAATATAGACTTCAAGCCGTTGTGGCCTGCAGAGCCACTATTGTTTTTAATCCTTACTTTTCCTTGTGGTAAATCCATTTGATCACAAACAACTACCAAGGTATCCTCTTCGTTTAAAATAAGAGGTATTATTTCTCCAGAGTTGTTCATATATGTTAAAGGCTCTATAAGAGTATTTTCGCCACCATCTAATCTACAATATCGATAAGGACGAAAACAGCGCTTACGGAAAGATTCTTCCTTAAGCGCTGCTACTTTTTCGACTGTCATGAAACCAACATTATGTCTTGTTTCACTGTATTCAGAGCCTGGATTACCAAGACCGAATATAATCATTATTTGCTCTCTTCTGCTGCACCATCTGCATTAGCATCATCGCTAGCTGCTGTTTCTGTTGAAGCTTCCTTAACAAACTTAACAGATGCAATTGTTTCATTAGCATCAGTAAGAATCTTAACTGTTTCAGGAACAACAAGATCAGAAACTCTGAAAGTTTCGTTGAGGCCAAGATTTGAGATATCAGCTGTAATAAGCTCAGGAAGATGTCTTGGGAAGCATTCGATTTCAACTTCGTGTGCAACCTGTTCGAGAACACCGCCATCCTTAACACCAACAGGTGAACCCTGAAGTTCAACTCTAACATTAGTTCTAAGAAGCTGACCAAATGTTACTTCGAAGAAGTCAACATGGTTAATAACGTTCTTAAGAAGGTTTTCCTGTACATCCTTTACGAAGACACTCTTTGTCTCACCACCCTCGATTTCGAGATTAATAAGTGTTGTTTCTGTAAATGTGTTCTGCTTTGTTCTGAATTCCTTAGCATCAAGAGTAACGTAGAGAGGAGCAACGTCCTTCTTACCATAGATAACTGCTGGAATTCTTCCACTTCTGACAACTCTTCTAGAACCAGCTGATCCAAAATCTTCAGTTCTAAATTTAGCACTAAGAGTTTTTTCTGTAGCCATTTTTTTCTCCTTAACTCTCGTGGGTTTTACCCACTACCATTTTTTAACGCATAAAGCGCTGGATTACAGGGGCATGCAGAATCGAACTGCAATATGGAGAATCAAAATCTCCTGCCTTAACCATTGGGCTATGCCCCTAAGCAATAAAAGAATTTAACAGAAAAGCTAATTATAGTCTATTAGTGGAAATTAAATATTTTCTATCTCCTTGCCATTCTTTTTTAGAAAGGAGGAACCAAACGCTTCCACTACCACTGAGAGAGATATAATCATCTGTTTCTAAATATTCCTTAATACTTTCATACAGCTCAATTCCTTCTACTTTTTCAAAATCATTAGGAAAAGAGGAGCGTCTTATTGGATAGGAGAGAGAAGGAAGTATTTCATCCTTCTCGCTCTCTTTTATCTCATCTATCTTCCTATAGGCTTCTTTAGTACTTGTTCCCTTATCGCTTCTTCTAAAAAGTGATATGTAGCTATAAGGAAGCGTCCACTCTCTCTCTTCAACTCTTTCTCCTATCCCACTTACATAAGCTAGCTTATAACCAGAAACGAAGAATGGACAATCTGCACCAATAAGAGAAGAAAAAGAGATTAATTCAGAAGTAGAAAAATATGAAAAGTAAGAATTAAGAAGAACTAGAATAGCAGACGCATCGCTACTACCACCTCCGAGCCCCGCACGAAGTGGAATATTCTTTTTGATGATGATCTTTATTTTGAAATTAAGTCCAGTTCTTTCTCTAAAAAGATTACAAGCCTTCGTCATCAAGTCTGTTTCATTATTTATATAATCATTTCCTTCAATAGTGACAGAGTATTCACCCCTTTCTATCTCTACCTCTATCTCATCATAGAGAGGGATAAGTAGAAAGTAGGAAGAGAGAAGATGGTAGCCGTCTTCTCTTTTACCAACTATTTTCAGTCCTATATTTACCTTTGCGTATGCCTTAACTCTTTTCTTCATGAATTAAGTGTAGTCAAAATATAAAGCTTTGAGTACGATTATTTTATGGCAAAAATAAAAGCTGTTATCTTCGATAAGGATGGTACTCTATTTCCATACTCTATATATGCTCCAATTATCGACAGCATACTAAGAGAAAACCTCTCTTTAAAGAAAAATGAAGAAAAAACACTTCTTGCCCTAGAGGAAATAATTGGTATTGATAAAAATGGAATAACGCACAAAAGCGGAATTGTTTTTAATGAAAAGAACAAAATAAGCCAAGTATTAAGGCTTGTAGGGGTAGTCTTTTCTTTTTCTCTTAATCCAATAAAAACAGCTAAAGCTATATTAAAAATTAAAGAGCGATATAAATACTTAGATACTATAGATTATGATTGGAAAGGAATTAAAAATACCTTATTAAAGCTGAGTGAAAAGCAAGTTGTGTTAGCTCTCTTTTCAAACGACAAAAAAGAAGCAATAAAAAAAACAGAGGAAAAGATAGATTATTACTTTTCTTATACTGTCTCATCTTCGTCTCACCCACATAAGCCAAGCTTTAAAACGATTGAGAAATTTAGAAAAAAATATAAGCTTAAAAATGAAGAAATCGCCTTCGTTTCAGATACTCCAACAGACTTGAGGATGGCTAAAAAAGCAAGAGTTGGATTAATAATTGGAGTTATAGATACCTTTTCTAGAGAAGAGCTGGAAGAAACAGCTAATATAGTAATAAGGAATATAGAAGAAATAGAGAGCATTATCTCTATTTAGCATTTTGCTTCCTGATCCATTCTCATTATGACGTGAACACAAGAGTCTTCAGTATGCTTTTTTATTAAACTAATTGCTTTATCAGTATCACGCTTCAAAAGATAATCGACAATTTTCTCATGCTCTCTTAAGGATTTCTCCATTTCGCTTTTTTTAGTATACCAATTAGGATATCGACGTGATATTTCATATAAGTTTGCAATTATTTCTACCAAGCGAGGATTATCACAAATAGAATAGATAGCAAAATGAAATTCTCTATTTTTATTAAAATATTCTTCAAACTCTAAATTATTAATAAATGGCTTTGATTCTTCAATTATTTCAGAAAGCCTGCTAATTTGCTTATTTGAAATATTATCTACAGCTAGTCTCATTGCAAGAGACTCAAGCTCTATTCTTATTTGGAAAATATCAATAATATCCTTTCGTGTGAAACCCTTAACCTGTATACCAACGCCACCGCAGTTTTCTAAGAGATTCTCTCTAACAAGCATCTGAACTGCTTCTCGAACAGGTATTTCACTCACTTCATATTTATGAGCAATATCAGCAAGGAGAAGACGCGTTCCAGGCTTAATGACACCATGAAGGATGTCATCTTTCAAATAGCTATATACCATCTCTTTTTTTGTCCTAAAACGCGATTCTATCATACTAAAAACCCCACCCATATATAATCATTTGATAAGGAAAATCACAAGATCCTGCACACTGATACTATGAGCCATCCAAACGCCAGAATCAAGCTTCCACAATACAGATGACGTATCGTGTGTCTCAATTGCCTTTTCTATATCGACCTTTCGCTCTTTTGATAAAGACATAGTCTCACCATCACATAGTCCTCCAGCAAGATTAAAGCAGCCTAGGGCAGAAGCTTCTTCACTAAAGCTTCCTCCCGGACCATCCGTACCGTCAGTATCTACAGCGAAAGCTGCAATATCATAACCACGAATAATTTGTGCAGTACTAAGCACAAATTCCTGATTACGTCCCCCTATTCCAATTGCCTTATCAACGGTTACTTTAAATTCACCGGTACTTATTATAGCACAAGGTTTCTCAAAAGGCTCGTTTTCCAAAGCAACATTCACAGCAATTCTTGCCATTAGCTCTCCCGAAACACCTGCTTCTGTGAAAGTTCTTTTCGTTAGGCAATATGGTTTATACCCGAGCTCCCTACATCTTTTTTTTATGGATGGTAAAAAGCTAGCCCTGTGTGGCATTAGACCATAGATTCTGCAACCTAGCTCCCTATATTCCTCTTCTTTCAATACAGGGTGCTCTTGAGCTTCATTTTCTATATACTGAATTACTGCACAAGGCAAACACTCACCAAGTCCCTTCTCCTTTATAAAAGAAAGCGCTAATTCTGGACTTGTACAATCAGGAAGACAATGAATCCAAAAGTTTCTCTTCATTAGTCCATCAAAGCCCACGCCACCAAGAGCATTAGGTTCATCTAAATCGATTGAAACGAGATGAAACTGATGGCATTTTCCAATTATTCTAGTCAGTCTTCCACCCTTTAATAGATCAATTTGATTACGCACTAGATTAACTTGAGGTGTAGTCATACCTCTTTCGATCTGTAATACTCTTGTAACCTCTTGAACATCTAATAGAGAAAGAGAGGATGGTGGAAGTGTTAAAAGAGAGGAGGAACCATTACCGATGATTGTAAATACTATATCGCGCTCTGTTATTTTTGCTTTCTCTATAAAGGATAACAGCTTCTTAGATGATTCAATACAACATTCATCTGGGATTGGATGACTACCATAAAGAGCCGTTATGTACCTAAGTGGATTATCATCTCCCTTTTTAAGAATTACAATTCCACCTGTAATTCTTTCTTCAAATATATCCTCTAGGGCCTGTGCTATACGTTGTATGCCTTTTCCTGCACCTAATACAAAAATTCGATCTACATCTCTATCTAGATCAAGAACGGTATCACTTTCGTAAGGAGCACCAGAAATATTAAAATAAGGATTTCCCACATGAAGGATGTGTCCATTCTCTATTCTAATAGCCTTCATCGTATTAAAGTATGGATCCGATGCCTCGAGCCCATGTTCTGCAATATCAAGAATATCTTTACGTAAGCTAACATTGCCAACAGATTGAAGTTGTTCAGCATTCCTTATTCTCATGATAAACCCTTAACTAGACCGATATTGTTGATAAATCTCACTCTGTGACCTATTTTGCTACATATATCAGAAAGTCTATTACCTGAATAGCACATTCCCATCTCTTTTACATTTGCGGCATTTAATGCTACAGCATAATCACAAGCATCAACACCGGAGCCTCGCTCACCACAAACACAGAGAGCTATTTTTCTCTCTGATGCATACAAAGCATATTCTTCAACTTCTGTTACTGTTCCAATCTGTCCAGGAGCAACACGAATAGCATTACAAGCCTTTTCATGTATCATTTTTTTAAGACGACTGAATGAGCCACCAATAAGATCATCGGCAACAATTTGAATACCAGTCTCTTGAGTAAGAAGCTTAAAGCCCTCTTCGTCTGTTTCACAAAGTGGGTCTTCGATAGAAACAAAATTATACTCTTTGGCCATTTTTTTGACTATTTCTATCATTTCCTCTCTTCCCTTAGGCTCGGGAGAAAACAGCCCTATATACGACTGGGACTCCTCGTCATAAAAAGAAGAAGCAGACATATCAACCTGAATGCCGATTCTATTATCGTATCCCGACTCATGTATTACTTGATTCATATACTGCCAAAGCTGATAATCGTTATCCAGCTTTCCTTTTGGAATAGCCATACCTGCAATTGGTTGCATCTTAATTGAAAGCTTCTTTGTCATAAAATCATTCCAATTCATATAGGTATTCCAAAGTGCAACACTTGCTTCGTTATAGTCTTCAAAGCCATATGCAAGAAATGAATATGTTGGCTTATATCCAATTCCTTTATCAAAGCCATAACGATTACTTCCTGTTGCAATTAAAGCTGCAGGTGTTGGCATAGTGAATGCTCTCACTCCCCCAATATGCTGGAATAGTGGAATGTTTAATGAGGCACTAGCTGCTTTAAGAATAGCATTAGACAAGCTAGACCTTACATTTATTGCGGCCTTTTCGCCAAATGAGAGAATTTTATTATCTATTTCTGCTTGCAATATTGAATCCATTCCTACTAGTGATGGTCCTATCTCTTCATTAATTATTTTTGCAGCCCTTTCTTGCCCGCAACCATTAAAGAAAGCAGTTTCATCATACATTGGTTTTTCTTCAAAGCGTCCAACAGAAATACCTGGTGACCAAATCGCTTCACCCTCTGCCCCTGATGCAGTAACAACACGAACAAGAAGCCCCGCCTTCATTCTGTCTGAATAGGAAGGCATCGCATCTATTGAATATATTCTAGTATCAAAGTTCATTTTCCTGCCTCCATATTTCGGAACCTCCAGCCCTTTAAGCCACCGATACCAGCATAACGAGCTCTCTTTCCAAGCTCATTCTCAATTTGAAGAAAACGAGTACCAGGAGAGCCTAGTGATGACTCTCTAACGGTTCCAGTATTTAAGCCTACGCAGTAATCACAAATGTCGTTATTTTCGCCTCTACTAGAGCATGGCATTATTGCATAACCATTTTCATAGGCAAGCTGTATCATCTCCAAAGATTCAGTAATGGAACCAACCTGATTAACTTTCAAAAGAACAGTATTACATGCACCCGCCTTTATTCCCTTCTTCACACGTTCCTCATTTGTTGTAAATAAGTCATCTCCAACAATCTGAATTCCTGTTTCTTTGGTAATAAGAGCATGGCCTTCATAATCCTCCTCCATAAGAGGATCTTCAATTATTACAAATGGATAGTTCTTCGCAAGCTTTAAGATTTCATCAATTTGTTGATCTCTGGTTCGTTTTTCACTATTAAAAAGCCCCTGATAAATTCTACTTTTTGCATCATAATAGCAATCTGCAGCACAATCTATCTGAAGTCCAACCTTTCCTTCGTATCCATGCTTGTTGATAATTTCAGTTAAAGAATCCATGAGAATATAGTCATTATCAATAACGCCATATGGAATACTAAAGAATCCACAGCAAGAGTAGAATGGAGATGGTTCTTGAGACCTAAGTCCCCATTTTCTATTCATATACTCTTCCCATTCAGTAAATAGCTCAAAGAGAGCATATTGAGCTTCACTAAAGGAGTCAAAGCCGTAGCCAATCATAGAATACGTTGGCTTACTTCCACTCTTTTTACCGTCACAGTAGCGAATTCCACCGCTAATAACGCCATATGCAGCATTAGGCAGTGTTACTGCTCTAGTTCCACCAATATGCTGATACAAAGGAATATCTAAAGCAGAGGCACCAGCCTTGAGTACAGCTGCAGAGACAGCAGCTATAGCGTTTCCTCCAATTCTATGCTTAGTATCAGAGCCAAAAAGAGTAAGTATTTTATTGTCAACCTCAAACTGCCAAGAAGCATCCATTCCAATAATTTGAGGTGCGATAATATTATTAATATTGTCTACAGCTCTACTTAGCCCTTTACCTCTCCAAGCACTTCCGCCATCATAAACAAATTCAACCTCATGTGTTCCGATTGAGAGGCCCGCAACACATTGCACTGTTCCACTCTTACCATTTTCAGTAACAACAGTTGCTTCAATAGCAGGTTGTCCCCTTCCAGAAAAAACCTGCCTTGCAAAAACATCCTTAATTAATGAACCTTGCATTTTATGCTTCCTTAACCTTTTTTGCACCAATTATTCTTGGGATAGCTACAACAAGTGCTAAAGCTAAGCCAATGAGATCTGTTATTGTTCCTGCATAAACCATTAATAGGCTACTCAGTAGCAAGAATATCCTTTCATATACCTTGAGTTTTCCTTTAAACTGTCCTTCAACAGAAGCAGAAAGACACATAATTCCAATAAAAGCTGTAATAACAGACTGAACAATAAAGAAAATTCCTACACTCGTATCTAACAGGAGTGCTGGATTTATTGCAAACATAAATGGAACGATATATGCAGCGACTCCTAGCATAAATGCCTTATATCCCGTTCTCATTGGACTTCCACCACTTAAGCCTGCGGCAGTATAAGCAGCTAAAGCAACAGGTGGTGTAATATTTGCTATACTTGAGTAGTAGAAGGCGAATAGATGTGCACCCATAAGAGATACGCCCATTTTTACAAGAGATGGAACAAGAAGTGTTGCAACAACAATATAAGCAGGAACAGAAGGAAGTCCCATACCAAGAACAAGACAAGAAACTGCTGTAAGAATAAGAGCTAGTATTAAATTATTACCACTTAGAGTTACTAAAGCAGAACTAAGTCTTGTTCCTACTCCTGTATAATTGATAATCCCAACAACGATACCGGAGCATGCACAAGCCAGAGCAACACCAACAGAACCCTTTGCTCCATTTATAAGACACTGAACAAACTTTTTAGGAGTGATTCGTGTTTCCTTTTTAAACATTGAGACAATAATGACTGCAATCATGCTAAATAAGCATGAATAGGTAGCACTATATCCCAAAACAAGACCGCCAACTAAAACAATTAAAGGAATAAAGAGATAAGAGCCTTTAATTAAAACACTCTTTTCTTCCTTTGTTAAAGCATCTGTACTAATTGGCTCTAAGCCTAAGCGCTCCGCCTCTAAGTGAACCATTAAGAATACTGCTGTATAATAGAGAAGCGCTGGAACAATTGCTGCTTTAAGAATCTGAACATAAGCTATTCCTGTATATTCCGCCATAATAAAGGCAACAGCTCCCATAACAGGTGGCATAATTTGCCCTCCAGTAGAGGCAACAGCCTCAACCGCACCTGAGTAATCAGAATCATATCCGGCCTTCTTCATAATAGGGATTGTAATCTGACCAGTTGTTGCAACATTAGCAATAGCAGAGCCCGAGATAGAACCAAAAAGTGCAGAGGAAATAACAGCAGCTTTAGCTGGTCCACCCTTACTTCTTCTAGTTAAAAGCATAGCAACATTGATGAAGTAGTCACCTACTCCACTAGCTTCTAAAAAGGCCCCAAAAATAATAAATAAAATAACATATGTACTAGATGCGCCTAATGCAGAACCGAAGACACCCTCAGTTGTTGTATAAAGCGTATCAACAAAGGCAATGGTGGAAAAACCACCATTACCCAGTGCGCCCGGTAGGTACTTTCCAAAGAGCATGTAAAACATAGCAACACATGCAATAATAGGAAGAGCCTTTCCAAGCTTTCTTCTTGTTGACTCAAGAATGGCGAGAATCATCATCGCACAGAAGAGATACTGGTACCATGTAAATTCTTCAATATAGAAGAACCTGTTGATAAGCCACTTCTCATTCAATAGTAAATATAGGATAGGAATGATTGCACACAATAGAAAAACACAATCCAAAGCTATATTTGCTATCTTCGATTTCGTTTTTGTCGGAACAGTAAGAAATAGAAGTGTTGCAGCGAACATATAATGAACGCCACGCTGGTATATAGCCATCAAAGAACCAGTAATTGCAGTATATAGATGAAAGCATGCAAAGAGAAAAGCTACTGCTGCAACTATTACTTCTCTTGCCTTGTAGTCCGATAATTTCTTTTCGCCATTCATAAAGATCTCCTCAAAGAGAATAAGTTTTTACTCTTATTTAATTGCCCCAATTTCCTTGTAATAACGAGTTGCACCTGGATGCATTGGGATTCCAAGGTCCTGAGCCATAAGCTCTGGAGTTAAGATTCTGTATACAACATGTGTTGCTCCAATTTCTGAAAGATTCTCAACAATTGCCTTTGTCATCTGGTAAACAAATTCTTCATCCAAATCCTTATTTACGATAATATGCTGCATGTTACCCAAGCATGGAACATCCTCTGTCTGACCGGAATATGTATTAGCAGGAATAATGTTCTTTAGATATGCAGGAGAAACTTCCTTTAGCTTTGCAAAATCATCATCTGTAAGAGAAATAAGTCTAATATCTCTTGCAGTTGTAATATCAAGTACAGTAGAAACTGGAAGAGCTGAAGCAAACATCAAACAATCAGTAAGACCATCCTTAAACTGTTCGCCCATATCAGAAAGAGATGAGAAATTGATAGATCCCAAGTCATCATATGTTAAGCCATAAGCACCTAGAATATCTCTGCAAATGATTTCTGCTGTATTACCCTTAGTAAAGGTTGTAACACGCTTACCCTTTAAATCTGCAACAGAATAAATATTAGAATTCTTATTTACAATAATGTGATAATGCTCTGTATAAAGGTATCCCATATTAACAACCTTATCCTGTGGAGCTGTAAATGGAGCAACTGCATTATAAGCATCTATTGTTGTTGGAAGCTTTGAAACAGCTAGCGTGATAGTACCATCTTGAACTCCCTTAATATTACTTAAGGCTGCGCCAGGAGATACTGTTGTTCTAATACCAGGAATAGCCTTTGGAAGAAAATTACCCACTACTGTAGTAAACAAATTCCAACTACCACCAGTTGTTCCGCCATAAATAATAACATCACTTGGCACTGTTTGATTTTTTAGAGAAGTACTAGTTTCACTACTGCCATTAGCAAATAGCATACCCATTACAGTTACTAAAACAATTAAAAGTGTTAAGACTTTTTTCATATTTACCTCCAATTTTGTAAAATGAAATCTTATTCAATAGCAGTTTTTAAACTGCCAATTTCCTTGATCGTAATCTCTACAACCTGTCCTCTTTTTAAAAACCTAGGAGGATTAAATTGAAGAGCAGTCCCGGCAGGAGTACCTGTTGCGATGATATCTCCCGGGTAAAGTGTCATAAATTGAGAGAAATATTCTATCTGCTGGAATGGATCAAAAATCATATTTGATGTGTCTGCATCTTGCCTTATTTCACCATCAACCTTTGTTGTGATATGAAGCTTCAAGGGGTCAACAATCTCATCCTTTGTTACGATTACAGGACCAAAGGGAAACGCTCCATCTAGGTTCTTTCCTCTAAATAATTGGATATCTTCCTTTATATAGTTGTTGGCAGATAGATCATTAACAATTGTATATCCTAGAACATAATCTAGTGCTTCATCTGCTTTAATGCTCTTACATTTTTTACCTATAACGACGCCTAATTCACCCTCATATGTAACATTTTGTCCATTTATAGAGAAAACGCCATTGTCGTAATTAAGACTAGATTGATACTTGCCAAATACCTTTAACTTTTTAGGCTCCTCCAAGCCTCCAACTATACAAAAATCTCTATAGTTTAAAGCAACACCTAAAAATTTATCAGAAGAATAAATTGGTGCTCTGTACTGTAATGAGCTTATTGTCTCTATACAGTCTTTACCTTCTTCAAGTAAAGTAAGAGCATATTCATACCACCCATCCATCCTGATAAGCTCCATTATGCTTTTTATTTTTTTAGAAGAAGCCTTTTCAATATCTAGGACCTTTCCTCTTTCTATTTCTAAAGCAGGCTTTAAGTTCCCTTTCTCATCAATGTAGGTAAGTAATCTCATTTCATTTATCCCTCCATTTTGAGCTTTTATAAACTTCTGGATTACATACATTCGAGATAGGCTCACCATTAATAATTTTTAGCATTGAGCTTAGTGCCATTAATGCAGATTTTGCAGAGCTCTCCTTTGTTAAGGCTGCCATGTGTGGTGTTGCAACAAATGAAGGAAGAGTAAATAGCTTAGAAGAGGTACAAAATGGTTCATTTTCCATTAAATCAACACCAGCTCCAGCTAAATACCCACTAGAGAGAGAATGGTACAATGCTTCCTCATCAACTAGCCCACCTCTAGCACAATTAATAAGAAAAGAACCCTCTTTAAACTGAGACAAGCTCTCTTTGTTTATCATATGATAGTTTTCATTAGTAAGTGGTAAATGTAGTGTTACAAAATCACTTCGCCTGTATATATCATAGATGTCACTAACAATCTCTACGCCTTCAACTTTTTCTTTTCTATTAGCTAAAAATGGATCATAAACTATAACGCTTAGGCCAATACCCCTAGCCATCTGGGCTACATTTTTACCAATATTACCGTATCCAATAATGCCTAGTATCTTCCCTCTTATCTCTATAGAAGCACCTTTATTTCTAATTGAATAATTACCGTTTCTAGCTTCTTTTACACTCTCATATGTATTTTTAGCGAGCGCAAAAATTAATCCAATTGTATGTTCTGCAACAGAAATACTATTTGCGCCCGGTGTAATTACAACAGGAATACCATACTCTGTTGCCGCCTCAACATCGATTGTATCATATCCAACACCAGGACGAGCTATAACCTTAAGGTTGGGTGCATTCTCTATTAGTTCTCTGTCTATTTTTCCAATTCTTAGTAAATAACCATCACAGCTTTTAAAGTCATCTAAGACAGAATTAATATCTGGTGTATTATGACAAATTACTTCACATTTATTTTCTTTTAAAAATTCCATACCCTCTTTGCAGAGAGTATGTGAGAGCATTATTTTAGCCATTATTTTACCCTATATTTCTCAATAGTTTCTTCGTTGATAGTGAAACCAAGACCAGGCTTCTGAGGGATATAAACCTTTGAGTCAACACGCTTAATTGGCTCAAGAACAAGCTGTTCTCTAAATGGGCTTTCTGTTTGCTCATATTCCATCCACATTGGGGAAGGCTTCCATGAATGTGGAGCAGGAGGAAGTGCTGCCATTACTTGAAGAGCAGCATGTAAGCCAACTGCGGAGCCCCAAACATGCATCATCATTGTTATTCCACCAACCTCTGAAAGAGTAGAAATCTTCATAGCTTCTGTAATACCACCACAGCAGCATAGATCTGGCTGAATAATATCCATTGCTCTATTTTTAATTATTTCATTGAAGGCATAGCGAGTAAAACTATTCTCTCCTCCTGCTAGTGGAATGCTTGTCTTACTCCTTAGATCCTTATAGCCCTGTAAATCATGGGGAGAAATTGGCTCCTCAAACCAACTAATATTTAATTTTTCAAATTGCTTTGCAAAGTAGTGTGCATCATACAAGCTATATCCATGATTAGCATCTACCATTAATTCACAATCATCTCCTATTGCTTCACGAACGCTAGCAACTCGCTCTAATTCCTCTTTTCTATTTAGAGCAATCTTCATCTTTATGCCTTTAAAGCCTAGCTCCTTATAACGCAAGGCTTCCTCTACACTCGGTGTTATGAAATCACCCTCCTCTTTAGTAAAATAGAGACCCGTTGCATAAGGAGTAACAAAAGAGCGATGTGCTCCCCCTAAAAGCTTGTAAACAGGAACATTAAGTGCTTTTCCCTTAATATCCCAAAGAGCTATATCGATTGCACTCATTGCGGCAATACCAAATCCCTGTGGAGCATAATCTTCAAGACGCTGATACATTTTCTCCCAAATTACATCTGTATCAAACGGATCTTGACCAATAACAAGACTAGAGAGCAAATTGTCAACGACAGTCTTTGTACATTCTGCAGGTCCATATGCTTCACCCCAGCCTACAATACCTTCATCAGTCTCAACCTTAACAAGCATCGCATTCTTTGTTTTATACCACCAGCCTCTTGCAGAAGTAAAAGGCGTCTTCATAGGTGTTCTTAAAATCATTGCTGTTATTTGTGTTACTTTCATTTTTGCACTCCTCTTAGGTTAGATATAACCAAATTGTAAAAAATATATTTTTATTAAAAAAGATATATTTTATTTCAATTTACCATATTTTTCCCACAGTGCAAGTTTTTTCTTAAAAAAAAGTACCTCTCTTATAAGAAGTACCTGAAATATGATAGCTGATTTTTTATTTACCGATGATGAATAAATCTTTTGTTAATTTCTCACCTTCCTCGTCTGTGCACCACAACGAGGACAGAAGACAGCACCATTAGTTATATGGAGACCACATCTAGGGCAGTCATATTCTTCTACTCTTTCCTCTTCCTCTTCTTCTACTATTATTTCTTCCACTTGTTGTGTGGTTTCTTCTTCTACTACATTCTTAGAACCAAATAATTCTCTTCGCTTATAGTAATAAACGAAGACTAAAATAGCCAAGAAAACACCTAAAACAGCAGCATAAGAGAGAGTATAAAGCTCTGACTTAAGATATATAACAAAGGAAAAAAGATTATCTAACACCTTTAAAGAAAGAAGTGCAATTAGTGTCCAATAGCTACTCTTTTTGAATCTCATCATGCCTCTATAGGTACTGAATGTCAGTACCAGTGCCAGAGCTGTTTCTACTAGGACAATAAGATCATAAATAGTTATTTGAGCTTCTGTGGAGATGCTCATAATAATTGAAAATAATGAATAAATACTTAAAAAAGAATTAAGTGGAAGAATTAAATGAGAAAACAATCTATGGAAAGAAAGTGGTGTTGTTTTAATATCTGAATACTTTTTCATAAAGAAAAGATAATACTAGCTAACTTTTTTTGTCTAGCGAAAAGTGACTTTAATTAAATAATTATGCCCATGGTAAAACCATAGGCATAAAGATAAAAAGAAAATAGTTATTTAACTATGACTCTCATATGCTTTTTCTTTCCAAGCTTTAAGAGGAAATCACCATCTTCATCACTGTCTGAGAGAGTAAATTGTGTTTTGAAATCTGTTATTTTCTTTCCATTTACTTCTACTCCACCCTGCATAACAAGTCTTCTTGCCTCTCCATTAGAGGAAGTAAGACCACTCTTAGTAAAGAGATCCAAAACTCCAATCCCTTCTTCAAAGAGAGCTTTATCAAGTTCAATTGAAGGAATGTTCTCTTTATTAGTAAGAACTGCAGAGAATAGGTTTTTAGCTGCATCCTTAGCCTTTTCAGCTTCTTCTTCACCGTGAATAATCTTTGTTACTTCGTAAGCAAGCTTTGCTTTAGCATCATTTATGTTACGTGCTGGATCCTCATATTCTTTAATCTCATCAAGATCCATAAATGTGAAGAGCTTCATAAACTTAATTGCATCTAAATCACTTATATTTCTCCAATACTGATAGAAATCATATGGGGAATATAATTCTTTATCCAAGAAAACAGCACCTTGCTCGCTCTTTCCCATCTTCTTACCATCGGCACGCATGATGAGATTAAATGTTAAGCCAAAGCATTCTTCTCCACCCATTCTTTGAATAAGATCGATACCTGCAACAATATTACCCCATTGATCTGCTCCACCAATTTGAAGACGAGTTCCATAACGCTCATTGAGCTTCTTAAAGTCATAAGATTGTAAAAGCTGATAATTAAATTCAATAAATGATAAGCCTCTTTCTAAGCGCTGCTTTACTCCTTCAAAGGTAAGCATCCTATTAACAGAGAAATATCTACCAACATCGCGTAAAAAGGCAATGTAATTGAGGTCCACAAGCCAATCTGCGTTGTTAGCGATCTCAGCCTTACCATAGCCAGCAGGAGGATTTGAGGAGAAATCAACAACCTTAGAAAGCTGCTTAGCAATGTTCTTTGCATTCTCATTAATCTGCTCAACAGGAAGGATTTTTCTCATCTCTGTCTTACCAGAAGGGTCTCCAATTAATCCTGTTCCACCTCCAACTAGGGCAATAGGTCTATGACCATATTGCTGAAGATGGTGCATAGCAAAGAAAGGAACAATGTGACCGACATGAAGAGAAGGACCTGTTGGGTCTGTACCGCAGTAGAATGAAACACTCTCTTTGTCCATCAAATCTGATAATCCATCAAGATTTGTACAATCCTTTACGAATCCTCTATCAAATAAAACCTGTAGTGCTTTGTTCATATTCTCTTGTATTCCTTCATTTTATCCTTGATAAATGGAATAAGAGCATCAACAGATACTCTTTCCTGAGCCATTGAGTCACGGAATCTAACAGTAACTGTATTATCTTCTAGTGTCTGATAGTCAACAGTAACACAATAAGGAGTACCAATCTCATCCTGTCTGCGGTATCTTCTACCAACAGCACCAGACTGATCAAAGAATGTTGTGAAGTCATCTCTAAGACTCTTCTCGAGCCTCTGTGCATACTCACCTAGTCCATCCTTTTTAACCAGTGGAAGAACAGCAACCTTAACAGGAGCGATAGAAGGATGGAAATGTAGAACTGTTCTAACATCTCCCTCTGGTGTTGTCTCTTCGTCATAAGCATCACAAAGAGCCATAAGGACATTACGTGTAAGACCAGCGGATGTTTCAACAACATAAGGAATGTAACGTTCATTATTCTCTGGATCAAGATAGGTTAAATCCTTACCGCTGAACTTAGTATGCTGTGTTAGGTCGTAATCTGTTCTTGAGTGTACTCCTTCTAATTCCTGCCAGCCCATTGGGAAGAGGAACTGAATATCATAAGCATCCTTAGCATAGAAAGCTAATTCATCTGGTCCATGCTGGTGCCATCTAAGGTGATCGAGACGAATACCCATCTTTTCGTAGAACTTCATTCTCTCTTCTCTCCAGTATGGGAACCACTCTTCATCTGTTCCTGGCTTACAGAAGAACTGCATCTCCATCTGCTCAAATTCACAAGAACGGAAGATAAAGTTCTTTGTTGTTATTTCATTTCTAAATGACTTACCAACCTGAGCGATACCGAAAGGAATCTTTACTCTTGATGATTGAAGAACATTCTTATAATCAACGTAGATACCCTGTGCTGTTTCAGGACGCAAATAGATAACAGAGGCTGCATCACGATTAGCACCGATATGTGATTCAAACATTAAATTAAAGTTTCTTGGCTCTGTAAAGGAGCCCTTGTTTCCACAAACTGGGCAAGGAGCGTTTAGATCAATCTGGTCAGCTCTAAAACGAGACTTACATACCTTACAGTCAACCATTGGATCTGTGAAGTTAGAAACGTGTCCAGAAGCTTCCCAAACACGTGGGTGCATTAAAATAGAAGCATCTAAGCCAACAATGCTATCATGCATTCTTGTCATCTCTTTCCACCAGAAATCCCTAATATTATTCTTTAGCTCGACTCCCATTGGACCGTAATCATAAGCACCATTAAGGCCACCATAGATTTCAGAAGACTGGAAGATAAAACCTCTTCTTCTACATAGTGATATTATTTTGTCCATTGTGACTTCAGCCATTTTATTTTTCCTCCAAAATTTTTATAGCTCTTTCAATTCTTCTTCTCACTTCCTCTATTCCTAATAGAGAAATAGAATCAAAGAGTGGTAGCGATACTGTAGAATTTGTAATAGCAACTCTCAAGGGCTGGAATACTCCGTTTACCTTTACAGAGAGAGAAGCTGAAAGATTAACTAATTCTTCTTCAATCATGCTCTCTTCTTTATTATTCTCTAATCCACCTAGAAGTATTTCACTACCCTTTTTAAGTGCTTCGAGTGCGCTATTTTCATCACTTCCCTTTGCAACATATAGTGTCTTATCATAGACAGGATTATCTTCAAAGAGGAAGGAAGTGAGTGGAACAACATCAGAAAGGACCTTCATTCTTTCCTTTACACTTGGAATGAGAGACAAGAGAAGCTCTCTCTCCTTTTCGCTTACTTCCTTAGAGATATATCCCTTTTCCTGCAAGTATGGAAGAAGAAGAGTGTATAAGCGTTCATCATCACACTTTCTTATATATTGACCGTTAAACCAATCAAGCTTCTTATAATCAAAGACAGCAGGAGAAGTATGTATATTCTCTAATTTGAAACATTTCTCTAGGTCTTCTTTACTAAAGAATTCTGTGTGATCATCTAAAGCCCAACCAACAAGAGTTACATAGTTAATAATTGCTTCAGGTAGATATCCCTTCGCTCTGAAATCTCTAACAGCGGTTGAACCATGGCGCTTTGATAACTTCTGTCCATCCTTTCCCATTACCATTGGAAGATGGCAGTAGATAGGAGGCTCCCAACCGAATGCTTCATATAAGAGAATATGAAGTGGGCCAGATGGGATCCACTCCTGAGCTCTCATAATATGTGTTATTCCCATCATATGGTCATCAATAACATTAGCCAAGTGATAGGTAGGAAAACCATCACTTTTTAAAAGAATTGGATCGGGAGAAATATCTTTATTCTTACGAGTAATATCACCCATTAAAATATCGTGGAAGGTTGTCTTACCTTCACGAGGAACACGAAGCCTAATTACAGGCTTTATTCCACTTTTTTCTAATTCTTTTCTCTCTTCTTCTGTTAAAGATGCACAGTGTCTGTCATAACCCTGATAATCGCTTTTAGATGCGACTTGCTCTTCTCTTAATTTTTCTAGTCTTTCAGGAGAGCAATAACAATAATATGCTTTTCCATCTCTAACGAGCTTCTCTGCATATTCCTTGTAAATATTAAAACGCTCTGACTGAATATATGGACCACAGGGACCACCTACAACAGGTCCTTCATCCCACTTAATTGATAACCAATCAAGTGTATTATACAAATCCTCAAGAGATTCCTCTGTATATCTCTCTCTGTCAGTGTCTTCAACGCGGAGAATAAATTTTCCTCCTGAAGATTTAGCGAAAAAATAGTTGAACAATGCGGTTCTAATACCGCCGATATGCTGCAACCCTGTTGGAGACGGGGCGTAGCGTACACGAACTTCCATCGTTTTCTCCTCTACTTAATTGTTAAAATTCTAATTAAATGAAGAGAAATAAACAACACAAAAAGAACAATACTCTTACGCCTTAAAGAAATCTTTGGTTAAGAGTAAAGCTTTTTCTTCTGCTTCTTCAGCTTTGTCGTAGTAAATATAGTGAGTAGCTCTATCAACACTAGCTACCTCTATTTTATTATTCCTTTCTATTAAAGATGAAACGTTTTCATCATAGTATACGATACCATCTTCCCCAGCCTTAATTATAAGTGTTGGAGCTTCTATTTTTGAAATACTCTCTATAGCTCTAGTTCTAATCTTATTAAACTCCAATAGCTGCTTTGGATAAATATATGACCAGTATTCTCTTCCGAGCGCTTCGTCGTCTGCGGGAGCATTCTCATAGTGCATTCTATATTCACTATCACTATGCCATTCTTTTTTTATTCTTTTCTTAAAAAGTGAAGCCAATTTCAAGAAGGAAAGCGTTTTATTATCTAAACCATAGACAGAGTATCCAGGGCAGCATAATACTGCTCTATATATTTCAGGATACCTAGAGAGAAGAATTGTAGTAATACTTCCTCCCATAGAGTGACCTACAACAACTACTCTTTCATACTCAGAAAGAAGGGAAACTAAGCTCTCTTCACTCTTCTTTAGCCAATCAGAAGCAGAAGAAGAGAGAAAGTCCTTTCCGTTTGTTCCGTGACCGGGAAGAAGTGGAACAAAGCAGTCATAACCAATAGAGTATAGCTCTTCACTTACACTTACTAGCTCTCCAGGGTACCCCATGTAGCCATGAAGAAGTAATGCTGCTTTTTCACTTCTTTCGTTATGTAGAATTTTAAAGGGTCTCGAAGCCTTTAAAAGCTTAGTATCATTTAAGCTATCTGTAAAAATATATGGTAATGCAAGGTTCACCAGAATGCCGCCTTAAGAACGTTTAGTAAGTCAATTCTTGACTTAACACCTGTTTTTTGGAATATATTGGCAATATGGTTATTAACAGTATTAACACTAATACCAAGCTCATAACCAATTTCTTTATTAGTCATACCCTTCTTTATTAGTTTAATTACTTCAAACTCCCTCTCTGTAATATGGAATTCTTGTAAATCCTCTAGCTTTATCTCTTCATCTACTCCCTTTTGTCTTCTGTTTTCAGCCTTTTCCATAGAAATAAACATAAATGTTAGATGAACAATAAAATAAGCTAATTCTATAATTGAAAAAACAAGCTGTCTAAAGTCATACCAAATAGAAGAAATGACGAGTAATGGAATTGTTGTTAGTGTCACTATAAGGAAAACAAATAGTGCATCACGAACTAAAACATTAGAAATTGTCTTACGTGAAAGAACTATAACTGCAATGCAATAACAAACATTAAGAGTTGGCAAAAGTGGCTGAATAGTTCTTAAAAGAGAATAGTTTATTATTGAGGAAAGAACAGAAACTATAAAGTACATAATCCCAACAACAAATGTTGAAACTATCTCTATTTTGCTCATTGGACGAGCAATTAACCAATTAACAAAGCGACAAATGAAAACAACTACAAAGGATGTATCTATTATGAAAAATGCTTCAAAAACATAATTTAAAACTATTAGTGGAATACCTGAAAAGAGAAAACTTGATAATAAATTCAAGCTATAAAATACTGCCATAGCTAGTAGCGTAGCAGCCAAAACAATATTCCACAAAGACCACCCTCCCTTATTCTTTTTTGCAAGAATAATAGAGAGGGATAGGTTCATTGAAGCTATTATTAGAGATAAAAAACTTACTAATACTGCAGCCTTATCCATAATTAGAATCTGCTTCTTGCGTGAGACATATCTGCTTTGCCACAAACATTCTTTAAACTCTCAAAGAATAGTGGAAGTGTCGTTGCTTTGTATCCTGTATCCATCTCACTAAGCTCGTTATAAAGTCTTGCATTCTGGTCAGCAACGGCCAAGCGTGGATAGATTTTAAAGTTAAGATTTAATCCTTCTGTTAAGAAATACTCTGTTGTAAGAGCATAACCGGAAAAGGCAGCCTGACATCTTCTCTCAAGTTCTTCTTTTGTAACAAGCTTTCTTGGAGACATCTCAAAGAGTGCAAAATAGAGATCAAAGGAAGGAGCAAAATAGAGTAAGTTTACTCTCTTCTTTTCTGCACTCTCTTCTACCTCTAGAACATCTTCCATTGTTGCATTTACTTCGTCTAAGCCGAAGAGAGCCCATACAGTAGTATATTTACCTTTAATTCTTAGGCTTGAGCTCTCGCTAATAATTTTTTCAAGAGTATTTGCACTAGCTTTAACAACAGTAAGGTTTGAATATCTACAATCCTTTCTAAGCTGATTAAAGAATGCTACTTCTGCTTCTGTTGCACAAACAAGTAACATTGAGCCCTTAGCTTCAACTTTTGTTTTCTTTCTAATTGTCATATTACTCTTTCTCCTTTACTGTTTTGTTCTGAAATTAAAATCACTTTCGATAGGAACAGCACCATAGACACCCTGTAAATATGCATCATAAGCATTAATCTTACCCTTAACGCCTCTAAAATCAGAAAGAGAAACAAACTCTGTTGAGCTATCTGTACCTTTCTCTGCGAACCAAATACTGTCCTTTCTAAGTAAGTCTTTCTGAAGTAGTGCTGGATTACAATCAACAACAATTAATTGTGAGTCCATATCGTTAGCATGGAAAATTTCAACAATATGACAAAGCACATATGGATGCAATAGCTGACCAAAGTCATCAATTACAATTGTCTTTTTATTAATAAAAGCATTAAAGAAAGAGACTGCTATAAGAATAAGTCTTCTCAGTGATAGAGATTCATTCATAAATGTCTGACCATATGCTTCTGTTCCCTTAGCGTTTACAAAGCAATGACTAATACCAACTGTCTCTTGTCCCTTATCATTACTAATTACCTGTAAGCGATAGATATCTGTAATATCTAGAGCCCAAAGGAAATTAACAATTTGCTCAGACCACTCTGGATGAGCCTTTAAGCTGTCAATAACAACCTTTTCTGCATTAGCACCATATCCAAGAGGAAGAACATCAAGAGTATTTTCCATCCAAGAATAGAGCTCGTTAGCTGTCTGACCACCCTTTAATGCAGCACCCTGTAAAAATGATCTATCTTCTCTAAGCTTAGCAGCCTGTCTCTTTTTCTCACCTCTATAATACTTACCAAAGCGATATTCATAGTGGTCATTATTCCACTTACGTTCAAACATTACTTTCTTTGAACCATTGATAGTATAGTATAGAGATTCCTCATAGAAACGTTCTTGTGTTGCCTTAATTAGATATTCAGCAATAATACTAGGTCTATCTGGGTTATTAGGAACGCCACCATCAAGTAAGACAGTCATCTTAATTTCACTAGGTCTTGTCTTACCATCACCATAAGCGAAAGCAGCCTTAGCTAAATATCTGCGTAGAGGATTTGGGCTGTCTTCGGGAGCAAAACAAATACCTTTAACAGCTTCTAAAGCTCTGACGAAAGAGCTCTTTCCTGCCCCATTTGGTCCGATGATAGCAGTAGACTTAAGTACATTAAATTTATCTGTTCCAACAATTGTTTTTGTCAGATCAAGTCTCTTATCGTTTAGGGCGACGAATGAAATAGTCTGAGGTTCTTTCACAGACTTGTAATTTGCAAGTGTCATTGACAGCAGCATAGAATTACCTCCGTTTTTCTCCTTTAATATTACCAAAACTTCTTAAAAAATCAAAAAGTTGTTTTTCTTTCAAAAAAAAGGATAAATGATGTCCCACAATAAAAAGATTAAGCAATAAAAAAAGAATGCTTTTTTATCAAAAAACTATTATTTTTTTACTAATTATATCAGCAATGAGAACATCATTTAATAAAAAAATCAACAAAATACTTAAAATAATTTAAGTAATGTTTTAATTA
>CAZLYD010000018.1:0-33308 GCA_964563815.1 uncultured Spirochaetaceae bacterium | reverse complement strand
TGGTTCCTCAACAATTATTGGTTCCTTAATAACTATAGCTTCATCAACACTTAAATCTACTCCAATAACTTCCTCATTAATTGCGAGTATTTCTTCAGAATTATCTCCCACTTCAGTATTAAAAGAAGAAGAGCTTTCATTAGTAGAGGTTGCATCATAAGAAGATAACTCCAAATCTTGATCTGGATTAAGAATTAAATAAACAACAAGAACAATTAATGCTAAAAGAATAGAGATTAATGTAAAGAGTGCTGTTTTTCTGTTACTTCTTCTTGCTCTATCATTATTCTTAGATGGTAAATCATCATAATCATACCTACTCATGCTCGACAAAACCTCGACTCAAATTTTATTATATGAATATGAATAATAAAGGCAACAATAGTATTCTAATAATAATTCTATTCTTATTCATTATTCTCTCCTTTATTCTAGTTTTTCGTATTATTACTCTTTCTCATAACTCAAGCGAAATTAACTATACAGATCCTGTAGTATCAAAAAACAATAATCGTGGAACAATATATGATAGAAGAGGAAATATTCTCGCTCTCGATACAATTGAATATGGTTTTTCTGTCTTAGATGCGTCGCTCTCACAACAAATCTCTACTCTTATCTCAGAATATACCGATTATTCACCCTTAGAAATCTCAGCACTTATAGATAATGAAAATGAAGCATTTATTCCTCTTTCTCAATTCTACTTTAATAAGGAAGAAATAAATAACTTAATTAAAGAATATAACCTAGAGAACTCAATTATTCTTACTACTCGTTATGTTCGTCGCTATCCATACGCTTCTTTTTCATCTATTGTTGGTACAGTTGATAGCAATAAAAAAGGAACAAGTGGTATAGAAAAAAGCTTTAATACTTATTTAAAAGCAACACCAAAGATCAATCAAGCATATTCAAATGGAAGCGATCTTGTATTATCACTAGATAAAGATTACCAAAATATAATTTTTGATTATTATTTTGACAAGAATGAAGAAGGCTCCTTATTTTTATTAAATTCAAATATGGAAATAATTGCTTATTATTCAAGTAATAATTTTGATTATTCTTCTTCTTTTGTTTATTCAATAACAACTGATGGAATAACAAAAAAAAGAAATATTGACTTGCCATTTAATCAAGAAGATTGCTCTACTCTATCTTCATTTTTTATCTATACTACATTTGAAAAAGAAAAGACTCTCTTAGAAATCGAGAGCCTTTTAAGGAAGAATGGTAAATTATAATTGACCTCTAAAGGATCTAATATTTAAGCCAAAGCCTTCTAAGTTTTCCACAATAACCTCAGTGGAGGCCTTTTCTAAATCCTCAGGAACCTTTTGACCATCTGTAAAGAAGAGAATCGGAAGATTAGTTCTATAAGAGAAAGAGAGCGCATTACCAATAGTTCTAGATTCATCAACCTTTGTTACAACAATTGATGTAATATTAAAATCATCCTTGTATCGCTCATAATGACGCATCATATCTTCTTCTTTCATTGATGCAGGAAGAATTAAAGAGAAGGTAGTATTCATCTTCATAAGAATCATACATAATCCTTTAAGTCTTAAATTGAGCTCAGTATCCTTACTAGAGAGCCCCATAGTATCTACAAGGATTAGGTCATAATAAGAAAACTTATCGATAGCTGCCAATAATTGATCTTCCTTAGCTCCTGCATATACTGGAATATCAAAAGCATTACCAAAAGCTTTAATCTGCTCGTATGCACCAACTCTGTAACAATCAAGAGTTATAATTCCTACTTTTTTGCCACTAGATTTATACATATATGCTACTTTAGCTAATGTTGTAGTCTTTCCCCCTCCAGTTGGACCTAAAAAGACAACAAAACGAGATGGATGTATTTGAGCATCATAATCCATTCTTGTACTTTCAATTATTCTTTCAGATAATAGAGAAGCAACATTCTCCTTATTAGAAGAAAAATCCTTAAGTAAATGTTCTTTCAAGGGGCCATCAATATAGTTAAGACTAAGTAATCTCTCTGCTTCTTTTATTGCTTCGCCTACACCTCTATGTATTTCAGTATCAAGTCGCTCAGCTTCAGAAAGAGAATGTGGATTCGGTGTCTTCGCCTCTTTTTCAAATTCATTGAAATCTGAGTCTTTCACTCCACTCATATTACTTCTACCATTATTAGATAGATAGCATGTAATTTCACATTTCTTTTCTTTACGAGTGAAGAGTCCACCCTGGGTTGTGTAATCACGCCTAGAGTGTACTCTTATTGATTCCCCATACTTTTTTTTAGCTTGTTTTACTGCATCCTCATAACTATTACCAACAACTGTTATGTATTGCATTAAAGCCTCCCTACTACTAGAGTATGTATCTAGAAAGATCCTGGTTAGTTACTATTGAAGATAGTCTATCATTAACATAGCTCTTTGTAATCACAATAGTTTGACCAGAAAGCTCATCAGCTGAGAAGCTTAGCTCTTCTAACAATTTCTCCATGATAGTATGAAGCCTTCTTGCACCAATATTGTCATTGTTTTTGTTTACAGTATATGCAATGTTAGCTATCTCTTTCAAAGCTTCATCATCAAATTCAATCTTCACATTTTCTGTACTTAATAGTGCTTCATATTGCTTTGTTATAGCATTTGTAGGTTCAACTAAAATTCTATAAAAATCTTCACTCTTAAGATCATTTAATTCTACATGAAGAGGGAAACGACCCTGAAGCTCAGGAATTAAATCCGAAGGCTTAGATACAGAGAAGGCACCTGCTGCAATAAAGAGAATATTAGTTGTATCTATAACGCCCCATTTTGTATTTACCTTAGTTCCTTCAACAATCGGAAGAATATCTCGTTGAACACCTTCACGTGAAACATCAGTTGTAGTAGAAGAACCACGAGAGGCTATCTTATCTATTTCATCTATGAAGATAATTCCCATCTCTTCAGTTCTTTCCTTAGCCTCATCTATTGCCTTATCATAATCGACAATCTTTTCCATCTCCTCGTCTCTAATAATTTCTCTAGCTCTTTTAATAGTAATCTTTCTCTTATGGCTAGAGTTTTTACCGCCGAGCATTGAAGAAAGAGATGACATTGCGTTCTGTAAATCATCTAAAGAACCACCACCCATTATATTAATGTTAGCTTTAGACTGAACTACCATATCTACTTCTCTATCTTCTAAGATTCCTCTTCTTAAATTCTCTCTAAAGGACTCTCTAACGCTGATAGAGCTCTCGCTCTCTTTATCAACATTAGGAAGAAGTAGATCTAATAATCTTTCCTCAACATTCTTACTTACTTCAGCTTCCTTCTCTGCTGCCATTTCTTCCTTAACAAGAGTGACAGAAGCAGCCATTAAATCCTTAACCATAGATTCAACATCTCTACCGACATAACCAACTTCTGTATATTTTGTTGCTTCAACTTTTATAAATGGAGCATTACTAAGCTTCGCAATTCTTCTTGCTATCTCAGTCTTACCAACACCTGTTGGTCCTATCATTAATATATTTTTTGGAGAGACTTCATCTCTAATTTCTTTACTTAGTCTCTTTCTTCTTACTCTATTACGAAGAGCAACAGCAATTGTACGTTTTGCTTCATTTTGTCCAATAACATATTTATCTAAAGACTGTACAATCTGCTTTGGTGTCATATCATCTAGTCTTTTTACTTCTAAAGAAACCATTAGTTATTATCTCCTTTCTTAACTTCACATATGATACTGTGATTAGTATAAATACAAATATCACCAGCTATTTTTACACTGCGCTTTGCTATTTCTTCACAGCTTAAATCTGCTTTACTATCTAAATAAGCAAGAGCAGCAGAACGAGCAAAGTTTCCACCGCTTCCTATTGCTAAAACATCATCCTCTGGCTCTAAAACATCCCCAACTCCACTAATCATAAGCATCTTATTTCCATCTGAAGCAATCATCATTGCTTCTAAATTTCTAAGCTGCTTATCCATTCTCCATTTTTTTGCAAGTTGAACAGCGGCACGTGTTAAGTCACCACCATTTTCTTTAAGGTTATCTTCAAATAATTCATAAAGAGTAAATGCATCTGCAGTACTTCCGGCAAAGCCAATTATAACCTTCCCTTCATATATCCTTCTTACTTTATGAGCATTACCCTTAACAACAGTATCTCCTTGTGTAACCTGACCATCACCTGCAATCGCAACCATTCCGTCTTTTTTTACTGCAACAATTGTTGTTCCTCTCATTTTCATTTCTCATTTCCTTTCCCATGTGGGTGTGTCGTATTGTAAACATTACGTAGTCTCTCTACCGAAACATGGGTATATATTTGTGTAGTTGAAATACTCTCATGTCCAAGCAATTCCTGCACCATTCTAATATCTGCTCCACGATTAAGTAGATGTGTAGCAAATGAATGACGAAGAGTGTGCGGAGTAAACTCCTTTTGCCAATGAAGTATATCCCTATATTTATCAAAAATAATATGAGCAGAAGAAAAGGGCAACCTTTTGCCTCTTTCCCCGATAAAAAGAGCATTCTCTTTTTCGTTTTTCTTTTCAATTAAATATTTTTCTCTTTCTTCTAGATAATACTTTAGTTCTTTTACTAAGTGATGAGAGAGAAAAAGATATCTTTCCTTATTGCCCTTTCCTTTGATCTTTATTCTTCTTTCACCCCACTCTATATTCTCAATATTTATAGAGAGTGCCTCACCTATTCGTGCACCAGTTGTATATAAAAATAAAAAAAGAATATGGTCTCTAAGTTCTATGAAAGAAGAAAAGGGAAGAGAGAGAAGCCTTTTTACTTCTTCTTCTGTTAAGACAGAAGGTAATCTCTTCTCTCTTTCTACTAAGCTAATTGAATCAAATGGATTATTTTTAATTATTTCATTTTTTACTAGATAAGAATAAAAATTATGGTATGTAGTAATCTTTCTTAGTATTGATTTTTCTTTATAACTCTTTTTAAGAACTCTAATTAGCTCACTAGAATCAGAAAGAGTAAAATCAACAAAATCCATTCTTCTTTCATTTATATATGAAAGAAGTAACATAAGATCATTTTTATAAGAAATAATTGTATTTGATGATAAAAACCTTATCTTTTCTTCGTAATTGATAAAGCTTTCAATTAATTCAATATTTTCCATTTCTAACATCAATTATACTAAAATGAACGCCATCTATTCCATATTTACCGAACTTGTCTAGATAAAGAAAATACTCTGGAGAAAGAAGAAAATCTGAAAAGGAATTAATTAGAGGAAGACCACTATATATTAGTTTTCTCATACCTTTTCCGCTTAAACTATTTTTCATAATAGCAATATCCTTCCCTATAGAAATCATATCAGAGATAAAGGATGGTTCGTAATTACACTTCTTTTCAGATAAAATAATTGCGCAAGAAAAAGAGGAAGCAACATATTTTGTTGCATTGAGTGCTTCAATACTAAATAAGGAATCATCTTCAACTATAGATAGAATCCCGCCATTAGTGATAAGAGCATTTGAAAGAATGCTCTTCCTTACACTTTTTAAGCCATATGGAACAAAAGCAAAAAGAGAGCCCTTTCTAGAGTCATAAAAAGCCTTCTCTATTCCAAAAGAAGCATCACTCTCTGGTATGTATATACAGTCGTATCCATTTAATATTGCTTCAAGTACTGAAGCATAGCTATATATTCTATCTTCTCTTCCTCCCCTTTTACTAAAAGAGAAAAAGATACTTCTTTTCTCTGGTAATCTCCCTATATATCTAAGAGTAATTCCTTCTATTTTTGTCTCTTTTATTTCTCTTTCTACCATAAATAATAAACAGTAAAAGAGAGAAAAAAGTTAATCCTCATCAAAATCGAGTGAAAACTCATCAAAGACCTTTAAAATAGCATCAGTGTCGAGATGAGTATATATCTGAGTAGTTTTAATATCAGAGTGGCCAAGCATCTCTTGCACGCTTCTAATATCAGCACCCTTATTTAACATATGAGAAGCAAAGGAATGACGAAGAGTATGAATTGTCGCATCTAGGCCAAGCTGATCTACAACACGATGAAACCTTAAATGTGCAGCCTGTCGACTTATTCTATTACCTCGTCTGTTGATAAATAGAGCCCTTTCTTTTGTATTTTTCTTACTTAGCAATTTAGGTCTAGATTTTTCTAGATAAAAACGAATAGCATCTAGTGCTCTATCACCAACAAAAACTACTCTCTCTTTGTTTCTTTTTCCAATTACGTTAATAGATTTTTCTTTGAAATTAATAGATGAAACATTTAGTGATATTGCTTCACTTATTCTCATTCCGCTTGAATATATCAGCTCAAAGAGAGCATAATCGCGAATATCCAATTCTTCATCTTCATTAAAGAATGACATAATATCTTCTATTTCTTCTTCACTAATTGTTTTAGGAAGATGGATACCTTCTTTGGGCTTCTCAACTTCCTTTGCAGGATTATTCTCTCTTATATTGTGCTGTACAAGAAATTTAAAGAAGGTTCGTAAGCTAGATAATATTTTAGAAGAAGTTCTTTCATTAATTTTGTCTTCCTCTCTTCTTTTTATTAGATATTTTTCAACAGTTAAAGCATTACAATTCTCTATTTCTATACCACAACTATTTAAATATGAAAGGAATAGAGCTACTTCTCTACAATAAACCTCCCGGGTTTTATCCGAGAGGCGATATAAATAGAGAAGAGAATCAGAGAATGAATTTATTAAATCTCTATCGCTATTTTTAATTTCTGTCGTCATCATCATTACGCATTCTGAGAATAGATGGTGTTGTATAATCAGAATTGTTACCAGTATTACGTGAAGAAAGCTGATTCTTTAAATCTGTCCATCTATTGATATTAATAACAGTAGCTTCCTTTTCTTTATTCTGAGAAGCCTGCTGAACACCATTAGAATAAGGCTTATTATATTTATCATCATTCTTTACTTCACTATTCTCACTCTCTATTGAGTCAAAGCGATTCTTATTAGTTCCAAATATCTCTGCTGCATTAGCTCCTGTAGAGACAGAACGATGCTCAAAGCCTGTTGCAACGACAGTAACTCTAATTCGTTCGCCAAGAGATGGATTATAGCTTTGACCAGCTGTAATAAGAGCTTCTTCATCTACATTTTGAGTAATAAGCTCTACAACATCCTGGTATTCCTGAAGAGTTAAGTTATCACCACCTGCAATATTAACAAGAACTGCTTTAGCTCCCTCAATGCTTGCATTCTCTAGTAGTGGATTATTAATAGATTGCTTAGCTGCTTCAACAGCTCTATCTGTACCCTCACCAAAGCCTAGACCAATTAAAGCATCACCCTTACCCTTCATAACTGTCTTAACATCAGCAAAGTCAATATTAATCTCGCCAGGCTCAGTGATTAGATCACTAATACCTTGAACAGCCTGTAATAGAGCAGAATCAGCAAGTAAAAAGGCTTTCTTAATTGGTGTATTCTGTTCTACAACATTTAATAAATGCTGATTAGGAATGATAATAAGAGTATCAACACTCTTACGAAGCTTTTCGATACCCTGCTCAGCAAGAGCTAATTTTTTCTTTCCTTCAAAGGCAAAAGGTGTTGTTACAACAGCAACAGTTAATGCATTACAGCTTTTTGATATATCAGCAACAACAGCAGCAGCTCCGGTACCAGTACCACCGCCCATACCAGCTGTGATAAATACCATATCTGCATTCTCAAGCTCTCTCTTAATTTCGTCTTTACTCTCTAAGGCTGCTTTTTCACCAACTTCTGGTTGACCACCTGCGCCTAAGCCTCCAGTAAGCTCCTTACCAATAGCAATTCTAGTTTGAGCATTAGAACGCTGTAAAGCTTGTACATCTGTATTAAGAGCAACAAATGAAACCTTCTTAAGTCCATTTGCAATCATTCTGTTAACAGCATTACCACCGCCGCCACCAACACCAACAACCTTAATGATTGTAGGAGTTGTCTGTTCACCTGTAGTTGTGTCTTCAATATCAAACAAATTAAAGCTCATTGCAACCTCTTATCAAAACAACTTACCAAAGAAACCCTTGATTTTCTTTCCAATACCACGATTATCTTTAGCACTAATTATATCAATATTATCTCTAAATTTCCTTGCTTCACTCTTAAAAAGACCTAAAACTGATGCATATTTAGGATCAATGTAAGATCTATCTAAGCCACTAAAGGCTTCAGGGAAACCAATACGAGCAGGAAGACGGAATATTTCTGCAGCAAGCTCTGTCACACCACTCATAAGAGCCCCTCCTCCAACAAGTATAATACCAGCACCAAATGTTCCATTAACATTATTGTCTTGAAAGTCTTGCTGAATCATAAGTAGTATTTCAGCCATTCTTGCTTCAATAACCTTTGCAAACTCTCTTTTTGGCATTCTTATGGATGGCTTTCCTCCAAGTGGAGGAGTAATTATCATCTCATCCTTTCCAACTCCCGGACTATAACAAGAACCATCTGTAATCTTAAGTGACTCAGCAGCAGCCTTTGGAAGCTGAAATAGATATGCTATATCACTTGTAACGAGATCACTACCACGATTAATTCCACCAACATGTATTGGAGCACCACCAGAATAAGCAATATAATTAGTTGAACCAGCTCCAATATCGATGACAATTGCACCCATATCCTTCTCTTCGTTAGATAGTACAACCTCAGCATCTGCTAAAGCTTGGAATATAACCTTCTGTACAGCAAGACCAGATTTCTGAACACATTTCTTAGCATTTTGTAAAATAGGAGAAGAACCTAATACTAAGAGAATCTTTGTATCTAATCTATGTCCAAGCATGTCGACAGGATCTTTAATTCCTGAGCGTGAATCAACATAAAAGTCTTGAACTAGAGAATGCAATATTTCCATGTTCTGTGGTAGCTGGATATTTCTTGCAACATCGACGCTTCGTCTTATGTCATCCTTAGTAATCTCTTGGTCTTTAGAATTAATTCCAACAACACCATTGGATTTAACTCCTCTAATGTGCTCACCACCCATCCCAATAATAACAGATGATATCTCATTTCCAGACTCAACCTCTGCGTCACTTATAACTTGACCCAGTGACTTCATCGTCTGTTCTATATTTACGATTGAACCGTTTTTAACACCTTCGCTTTGGCGCTCAGAAACACATTCAATTACAAATTGACCATCTCTACATACGCTACCAACAGCAACACGAGTGGAGCTTGTTCCAATATCTAAGCCTACAATTGTTTTATCTGCCGCCACCTTGTCACCTCATTTCTATTAATTGTGAAGAAGAAAGAAGATACTTTTTTCTTTCACTATTTAATCTAGTTTTAGAATCATTATAATTCTTTTCAATAAAAAGAATCGCTTCTTTTATTTTATCAATTTCCCTTATATCTTCAACAATTAGTATAGATTCTAATTGATCTAAATAAAGATAAAGAGAACCAGAAAATATACTAGAATTATTATTGTCATATTCTGCCCTTGTTATCAAGCGAGTAAGGGATGACTCGTGTGATAAAGATGATAATAAAGATAGTAATTCATCACTTATTCCATAGTTCTGAATAAAGAGCAAAGTCTCTCTATCGATATTTAGTACAATATAATAATCCTTTAGAGCATATATGTCCTTGTAATCTAATTCACTTAATATACCATCGCAGTAAAAATATGACAAATTATCACTCTTTATTATTAAACCTGCTTCACTTATTTCACCATCTAAAATAACAGTATTTTTATTAAGCTTTAAATCTACTTTTGTAATATATGGATTATTAAGAATAGTCTTCTTTATATCTCTTCTATTGAGTAAAAGTGAATTCTTTCCTATTGTCTTAACTAATTCACTCTCTATTGTATATGTCTTTGGCATTCTTTGAATTAAGTAATCCTTACAGGTAAAATGCCCTAGCATATTAAAAGAAAAAAGTAGAAGAATAGAGAAAAGAATAAGAAAGGATAGTAAAACAAATAGCTTAGTTTTTCTCATTATTTTGTTCTCTTCCTATTTTATAGATGAATTTATAAAGAATAATGAGAAATGCTACAAATATTGCTTCACAATACGGGTTATAACTAAATAATGGCATTATAATACCATCGAAGAAGAACAATCCTGAGGCATATAAGGCATTAATAAAATATGCACTAACAAAGGTAAGAGAAAAGGAAAAAACAAGAGATGCTATATAGTCTTCTCCCTTTTTCTTTGCTCTATTTAGAGTTCTAATTGCAATAATCAAAATACACAATAGAGAAACAAAAATTAAACCAATCCCTAATAGGCCACACTCTTCAACAACAGTAGCGAAAATAAATAAGCCTGATGGTTCTTCTATTAGTCCTAGCTTATATAAGCCCTTACCTATTCCTACTCCCCATGTTCCACTATCTTCTATTGCAAGAAGAGAAAGGGAAAGTGACTCCGAGTAGTTTTTAGTATTTGGAAAAAGAGACGATGAAAAGCTATAGAAAAGCTTATCTACATTAGAAATAAGTAAAAATAATAGAATAAGAGAGCAAATAAGATAATAGAGAATAAATGATGACTTTACTCTATAGCTAATCATTAGCGAAATTGATGAAATAACTATTAAGAAAAAATATCCTGAGCCACAAATATATGTTGTAGAAATTAAGAAAAACAGCTCTATTAAACAAAGGAAAATAATATAAAATCCCTTTCTTTCACTATTAGTTGTCTTTTCAACAATATCAGAGAGCATGAGTATAATACTTAGAATTGAGACAGTTCCAATTATTGTTGTAAAAATAAAGCTAGAAAAGAGATTTGGAAGGAAAAAATAGAGAGCAAGTAGTATTAAATATAATGGAAAAGTAAATAAATATATCTTCTTAAAAGCTCTAAGAGGAAGAAGAGAAATAAAGATCCCAAATACTATTCCTATACCAATAGAAAAAAGATGATCTACTAGGTATGAATAAAAGGAAATTCCTTCCCTAAGTGCTTCATCAAAAGAGGCAGAGAATAAAGAAACAAGGCCAAAAAGTAAAAGTATTAGAATAAAACATAGAAATGTAAAGGGCGAGAAAAATCCCTCTATACTACTATTATCATTCTCTTTACTTTCGTAATCATCATAGATAGCTATGCTTCTTTTATCCTTTTCCTCATACATTAAGGGAAAGCTCCTCTATATCTCAGCTTTATAAACGACAGTTGCTTTTTGAGTATTTTCCTTTTCACTAATAAATGCAACTAAATTTCTTTCTTCATTATCTAAATCATTAAGTTTTTTCTGTGCACTTAATAATTCATAGTGGTTAGTTCTGCTGAGTCCACTTTGCCAAACAGAGAACATAAGAATCATAAATGACAATAATAATGAAACAACAATGATTAGTTTAGATTTTGCATCAAAAATCTTACGTCTGTCTTCTTTGTACTTCATACTTATAATTTCTCCACAACTCTTAGTTTTGCTGATCTAGAGGGTGCATTTTCATCACACTCTTTATCAGTTGGTATAATGGGCTTTTTAGTAAGGATCTTAATATCACCATATTTTGCTTCACGCTCCTTAAAAGTCCATTTAACAATTCTATCTTCCAAAGAATGGAAGGTAATAACAGCAACTCTTCCACCCTTCTTTAAAACTCTTAAAGCCTCAACTAGGCTTGGCTCAATTCTATCTAATTCCTTATTAACTTCTATTCTGATAGCTTGGAATGTTCTTGTTGCAGGATGAATTCTCCCATACCTATATTCGCGAGGAACAGAAGAGGCGATAATAGAAGCAAGCTCACTACTACTTTCAATCCTCTTTTCTCTTCTTTTTTCACAAATTGCTCTGCTAATTCGTCTAGAATAACGTTCTTCACCATACTTATAGATACAATTAGCAAGCTCTTCTTCGCTATATTCATTAACAACTGTACAAGCACTTAACTTTTGCTCTGGATTTAATCTCATATCCAGCTTTTCATCTTTTCTAAAGGAGAAGCCTCTTTCGCTTTCTTCGTAATGGAAAATAGAAATACCTAAATCAAAAAGAATTGCGTCAACTGTTTCACTTTCACAGCCTTCTAAGTACTCATTAAACCAACTATGAATTGGTTTAAATCTATCACCAAAGGAAGCAAATCTCTCTATTGCTTTCTTTTGAATACTACTATCAATATCAACACCATAGACTGTCAGAAGAGGATAATTATCAAGAAAGATTTGAGTATGTCCACCCTCTCCTGTTGTGCAATCTATCATTTTTGTTTCTTTATTCTTATCTAAAGGAAGTTCTTCTAAAACTTCATTATGCATTACAGGATAGTGTAAAATTTCCATATTACTTTAATTCCCCATCATAGATTTCTTGAGCTAAGTCAGAAATTGATATATCTTCATTTTCTTCCTCTTCCATGTATGTTTTTGAATTCCAAATTTCAATTGCATAACCAGTCCCAATCAAAAGAGCTTCTGACTTGGGAAGTAGACCAAGACTATCGCGGTAACGAGGAGGAATACTGATTCTTCCAGCACTATCGATATCAACTGTCTGTGCTGGTGATATGAGCTTTCTAACTAATTGTCTTGTCTGTTTATCCATAAGCGCAAGTGGGGTTGAGAGAATTTGCTTACAAAACTGATTTTGAAAATAGTCAGGAGTCATCAGCATCAGATGATTTGAATCTAAGCCTGGAAGAATCACAACCTGTTCACTGGACAAAACACTTCTCAGTCTTGCAGGCAAAGAGAGGCGACTCTTGTCGTCTATCTTTCCATCATACATTCCTGTGAGAAATTGTGTCATATATCCTTCCTATGGGAATTATACCCATCCTGTATGACACTTTACCCCACTTCACCCCACTTTTCAACACTTTTTTGATAAAAATTATATAAAACATCAATAAAAAAGTATAAAAAATGGCTACCCAGAGGTAGCCAAATATTTAAAACTAATACAATAACTATTTCCACTCTAAGAGTTTAGCTTCAATTTCTGCTTTTTCATTAAGCATTTTTTCTAAATTCTTTTCACCATTAGCATAAGGTATACGAGAATTAATTAATGACAAAGCATATTGTAGTATGCACTCAGCTTCAACTCTATCGCTAATTGTATCTAATGAAGCAGCAACATAGAAAGGAGCACCTAAGCTATTGTAGTATCCTTCAAAGTACTTATTATACTCGGTAGCACCCTTGCTTATATTCTTATTATAGTTTTTGAGCATATTACCAAACTCTTTTGCTCTCTTACTTTGACTCCAATTTCTCTTATATAGCTGTTCCGCTAGTTCTAAGTAATTTGTTCCATTTGTTCTATTAGTCATATCCTGAGTTGCAATACACTTTCTAATATATGATATAGCATAATTATCATTACCGAAGCTTATTGGAGAACCAGGAAGAGAACGATAAAGAACAGAAAGAACATACCAACTGTCAGTCTCTAAAGGAAAAGAAGAAAAATCCTCTAAAGCCTTAGTTTCTAATTTTCTCATAGGACTAGCCTTACCTAGGCTATTTAGAGCACCATGAACCTGTCCACATCTTCCAACAGCACTAGCTAGCCAATGATAAGCATTAGGAGTTTCTCCTAATTCAATTGATTTATAGGCATAATAGAAAGCAGAAGAAGTATCTGAAGAAAGTGGCTTATCATTAGCAGAATAATCACCATAAGAAGAAAGAAGCTCCTTTTCACTTAAATTCTCTTTCTCGACATCTGTTATTGTAAGCTTTGTTCTACTCAATCTCCAAAGTATCTCTGCTTTTTCTTTATCATTCTTACTTTTTGCAAGTTCTCCCTTTAAGTATTCAAAATCTGCCTCATAATCATTTTCATTATAGAACAAATAATCACTGTAATTAGCATCAAATGATGCAAACAAAGATAAACAAATAATTGAAAAAACTAATAAACTGATTATTTTTTTCATTCTTTCTCTCCCTTTATAATTAATTTGAAAAAACTAAAACTAAAGATTCTTTTTCATTTAAGTCGATATATAGATTCTCATCTTCCTCTTTTAATTCTACATTAGAGAAAAGAGCTTTAATACTATTATTTTGTAATAAAAAGAGTGGTAATGAGACTCTTCTCTTTTCGCCTCTATTAAGAAGAGCTACGTAGCTTCTTTCTTTTCCTCGTCTAATGATAGCTAAGGCCTTTTCATCTAGCGCAAGAGTAGAAAAGGAGGCAAATGCTAGCTCTTCATCCTTTCGAATCCTTCCCATCTCTCTATATATGCTCAATATAGTTTTGTTCCACCTTTCTTCTCTCCACTCCATTGGATATCTAGCACCCTCATTGGAGCCAAGTTCCCCCTCTAATAGGACTTCGTCACCATAGTAAATGTTAGGCATACCTGGAAGCATATAGAGAGCCATTATTACACCAGAGTATATCTTTTCATCAAATATTTTCTTATGTGTATGCAGACGAGGTGTATCATGAGAATCAAATAGATTCATTTGGAAAAAGGCAGACTGTCCAATACAAGAATTAAATGCATCAGTAAGAGAGGATGAGAGCTCGTAGCTACTCCATTTCTCTTCCTCCTCTGGATTATGCCCCCAGAATGCTTCAAGAAATCTATCACGCTCGCCACACCAGCTTCTAAGTGGTCTACCTGAACCATAGTAGTTCATTGTTGCATCCCACATATCACCAGTCATATAGAGTGAAGAATCGTCCCAGTCTTCGCCAACAATATAAAGATCCTTTTTAATCCTTTTGAGTTCTTCTCTTATTTCTCTCCATACTTCTTGGCATAGCTGATCACTACCTCTCCTACCAACCTCAGGCGCTACATCTAATCTCCACCCATCAATATTAAAAGGAGGAAGAAGATACTTCTTCATAACAGAATCATCTCTACGATACATATAATCTCTTAAGAGAAGTGAAGAATAATTGAGCTGAGGAAGAGTTGGAACATCCTGCCAGCAAGAAACACTTCCGTCTTCATTAAAGTAGTAGAACTGATGTTCAATACTCTCCTTATCCTCTTTTGCCTTTTTAAGCCAAATACTATCTAGACCAGTATGGTTGATGGAGATATCTAGAATAACCTTAATGTTATTCTTATGCATAGTATCAACCATTTTAATTAAAGCTTCATCTCCACCTAGCTTTTCATCAATATGAAAAAAAGAAACTGTATCATAACGATGAACAGAACGAGATTGGAAGATTGGATTAAGGTAGAGAGTGTTAACAGAAAGAGAAAGAAAGTATTCAACCTTTTCTTCAATTCCTTTTAAATCTCCATTATAGAAATCACAGCATCTACTTTCGTCCCATTTCTTAGGCCTATCTGTCCACTTTGGTGTTGTTACCTTTGCTCCATCAAAAGTGTATTCTCCCTCTTTAGCTCCAACAGTACTATCTCCATTACAGAATCTATCTGGAAAAATCTGATAGCAGGTTGATCCACTAACCCAGGTTGGAAGATTAGGAGAAGACAAAAGTGAAAACCTATCACCTACTTTTGGGGTATAACGAGTAATTCCAACCTTTGAATAATAGTAGCTAATACTTTTATAAAAAAAGACAAAAAAATATGAAAAAGGGAATTCTTCTGTTGTTGTTCGAGCCTTTGCAGAATAGATTATGGCTCTGTTATTTTGCTCTTGTAGTTCTGCTTTCTCTGTCATAACTAGACCATTATCAGAAGAATAACGAAGAAGAACAGAATCAACTGGAAAAGAAAAAGCAATACTAAGCTTTACTTCTTCTCCTTTTTTGGGAAATAAAGGAGAAACAAAGGAAGTACCAAAAGAAGAATATACTAAAGGTAATTTAGACATAAAACCCCCTTTGGTGATAGTATCATAAAGGGGGATTGAAAAAAATAGTATATAAATTATTTCTTCTTTATTAGAGAGAAGAAGTTCTGATTTGTTTCCTCTGGATCATTAGTACAAATTAAATCTAAAACAAGTCCCTTATTCTTATAGTAATCAATAAGAGGAGCTGTAGATTCATTATATACTTCTAAGCGGTGAGAAATTGCTTCTGGCTTATCATCATCACGCTGAATTAAATCTTCACCTGTCTCATCATCCTTTCCTTCAACCTTTGGAGGGTTAAAAAGAATATGATAGGTACGACCTGTGCTTTTGCACATTCTTCTACCACTGAGTCTTTTGATAATCTCTTCTTCACTAAGAACAAAATTGATTACTCCATCGACAGTACTCATCTTGCTAAGAGCTTCAGCTTGCTTAATTGTACGTGGAAAGCCATCAAGAATGTAACCATTAGCGCAGTCAGCTTCTTTTAGTCTGTTTTCTACCATACTAATAGTTATTTCATCTGGAACAAGACCACCTGAAGCAAGAATAGCTTTAACCTGCTTTCCTAATTCTGTCTCATTCTTAATATTAGATCTAAAGAGATCTCCTGTTGAAATATGAGGGACTCCCAAATAGTCTTTAGCAACGCTTGCTATTGTTCCCTTACCTGCTCCGGGAGGGCCTAAAAATACTAAGTTCATATTATATTCCTCTAAAATAAATATTATCAAAAAGACTTAAGATATTAAATAGAAAAGAATAAATTTTAATCTCTTCTTCTACTCAAGAAGAGATATTTGCTTTACAGTAGAAGAAGGAGTAATTTATGAACAAAATAATTCTTCATGCACAAGACTTAGATGGTTATTTAACAGATAGAGATAAAAAACACATAGATGAGGTACATGACCTCTATAAAGCTAGTCTAGCTGCATGTGCTTTAATAGAAAAAGATAGTACTAATAAAGAAGCAAAAGAAAAGCTTAATAAAAGTGCACAAGAGATTGGCTCTTATTTAAAAACTGTTTGCCAAGAAAACGACAGAATCCATGTTTATTCATTTGAAACACCAAGAGAACAGCATGGAGAAGCTAGTAGAATAATAGCTAAGCTACGTAACCCCAAAACAGGGCACGAGGAATTTCTATATTACATTCAAAGAGCCTATGAAATAATGTTTAGTCATGCTTTTGCAGATAAAAACTTAAACAACAAACGTTCAATGATACAAGAAACACCTGTAACTAATCCTTGTCGCAACTATGCAGTTCATCGCATTCCAGATGTTGATGAAATAGCACATTCATCTGTAATGTGTGTAATGCTAAGAGGAGCATTACTACCATCAATGATTATCAGTAAAGAATTTGAAGATTATTCATCTGATGAAACAATAACTCCTTTTGCACTCTTTAAGATTAAGAGAGATGAATCGAAGAATGAATCAAACATGGATTACGTATTAGATTTAGATAGATCCTTCTTTGATCTTGAATCTTTAAATGGAAAAGATTTGATCTTTGCAGATCCTATGAATGCAACAGGTGGTTCTCTTGTTACTATAGTAAAATACCTCAAGGATAATGGTGTTAAACCAAAATCAATTAAATTCATTAATGTTATATCTGCATTAAAAGGAGCTATTAGGATTACTAGAGCTATAGAGGAAGCTGAAATATATACACTATGGATGGATCCTGTTTTAAATGAAAAAGCATACATTCTTCCTGGCCTAGGAGATGCTGGAGATAGACTCAATGGTGTTGACCAAGGTGATGAGCCAAGAAACATGATACAGCTCATTGCAGACTATGGTTCAAATATTGTCAACTTATACAGAGATCAGGTTATTGAAATTGAAAAGACTGTTCTTAATTAGTATATCAATAGTACTACTCTTCTCATCCTGTCAAACAAAAAGTAATGATACTCTTAGTTACGAAGAGGGCTATGCTTTGAGAGGACGAGAAGCTAGTGCATATTATTACACTCTTTTATGTAGCAATGAGAATGTAGAATTACGCTATAACTATATTTATTCACTATTTGAAAATAGAGACTACTATCTTGTAATTGATGAATGTGAAATTGCAGAAGAGCTTTATCCCCAATACTCAAGATTCTTAAAAATCAAAGCAAATGCTTATAAAGAATTGGAAGATATTGAAAGCTACTCATCTACATTATCAAGGATTCTCGCTCTAGAGCCATATAACGAAGAAATATTCAACCTTTATATCGACTCTCTTCTTCTTTTAGGAGAAAAGGAAAAGGCCATCACAGCTAGCTATGAGGCCCTACATTTATTTACAGAAAACAAAAAAATAATAAGTGTTCTCTCGGAAGAAAATGAATTTTATAAAAACCTTCTTTAAGAGAGGAACTTAGCTGTCTCCATTCTTACAAGTCTATCACATTCTTCATTTCCACTTATTCCTGCATGGCCCTTTACCCACTGCCAATTAACAGAAAGAGAGGAATTAAGACTATCTAAATTCATCCAATATTCCATATTTTTAACAGGCTTGTTATTACTTGTTCTCCAGCCGTTTTTCTTCCAATTATTAATCCAAACAGTTATTCCATTCTTAACATATTGACTATCAGTAAGAATAATTACAGCTTTTTCGCCTCTGTCTATAGCATACTCAAGAGCTTTTATTACAGCAGTTAATTCCATTTTATTATTTGTTGTTTCCTTTTCTCCACCACTAGAAGAAAAAACAATTTTTTCATTCTCACTAACAGCAAAAGCCCAGCCACCAGGCCCAGGATTACCAGAGCAACCACCATCTGTAAAGATATTAATCATTCTCTAACTCCTGTCTTTTTAATTATATGGTAACCAAATTGAGTTCTAACTGGCTTTGAAACAGAGCCTGTTGACATTCTCTTTACGGCATTTTCGAATCCTTGAACCATTTTACCTTCACAAAACCATCCTAGATCTCCACCCTTTTCCTTACTTGGACAAGTAGAATACTGATGAGCAAGAGAGGAAAAATTCTCACCCTTCTTTATTCTTTCATATAGTTTTTCAGCTGTACTTTGGTCCTTAACTAAAATATGTGATGCTCTATATTCCATTAGTTTTCTCCTATAATCATTGACCTATAGGAAGAAGAGCATACACTCTCTGGATTAAGCCCAAATCTCTTTAAAAGATTATAAAGCTTATTATATTCTTCCCTTTCATCTATATTCGCTTTTTTAAATGGAATTAAAATTTCCATTTCTAAAAAATAGCCAAGAGAAATTTCTTTTTCTTTATAAGATCCACTAACCTCTAATAGTTCAATATGAATATCATCAGCAAACCAATCCCAGCCATTTTTAATCTTTTTAAAATAAGGAACGTAACCAAGGCAAATGAAAAAATCATATGCTTTATCATATTGATCCATAGTTGTCGAAAACTCATATTCTTTATTTAATTCACCAAGCTTGTTATGACTTGTATTCTTCGCTGTAAACTCTAATGTTCCATTATTATCTCTCATTCTTAGAGCTTGACGAACCTCACCAGCTCTATTGAAGTATTGGTCGACTTTATTTACTGTTTTCCCACTACCATATAAATTATCTATTTTTTCTTTAAGGAGAAAACCTTTTTCATCATCCTTACAAACAAAAGCTTTCAATTCAACTTCTATCATTCTAGTCTCCTACTTCCAGGGGAAAATCATACTCTTTAGTGAACGTGGTCCAATAGTATCTTTCTCTTCCTGTAATAATTCATCCCAATTTATATCTTTTCTTGTCTTATCTGGGTTTTCCTCTAGATAATCATACTTTTTCATTATCAGCTTCATCATATCCTGATTAGAGAGCATAATACCTGTAACACCAGAAATCAAACCAACTGTTAAAACAGAAAAAACAACATCTACAACAAAATGAAGAATTAAATATAGTGTTGCACCAAGATTGTCAGAAGAGACTAAGAAGCACTTTTTGAGTGTTTTGAATGGACCATCACCTGGCATGAGTGTCATTAATGGAAAATAATAAGGGAGGGAAAAGAGAATAATAACTAAAACCCAAAACATAATTACAGATAATACTATTCCCAAAATTCCAGAAATAGATGCATAAAAAGGAATAGTAAAGAAGGCAAGAAAAATAAGAATAATAGTAAGAAAAAAGAATACAAGTGAGTGCTTAATATTTCTCTTAATTCCTTTAAAAAATGGTCTCCATGTTTCGCTAATATAATTAGAATAATTCTTAGTTACCTCTGCTGTTCCACCCATCAAAATTGAAAAGAAAAAAAAGAAAAGAAGTAAAATAATATAGAAGGCTAAATTATTCTCTCCAAGGAAACTAATTCCTGTTAAAGTAAGAATTAATAAAGCTAGGTATAGCATATTATGAATTACCATAGAAAGGAAGTTATCCCATCCATCAAAAAAGGCCTTTTTAGTAAATAATCCAATCATACAATAAAGATAACTAAATAAAAGAGAAGAAACAATTCGAAAGAAGGAAAAAAACAAACAATTTACCTATTATAATAGGTATCGAAAATTAGAAAAAAATCACAAAAATTATATAACTTTTGTATTTACAAAAAGATTTACTAATGTTAAATTACAAACATGGACTTAAATGGTTATCCAGGTTGCCATTAGATGGGACTGTCCTAGACGTACTGGAGATGTCCTGTATGCGCGTTTAACAACAGATTCCCCCGTTCCAAAGGTTCGGGGGCTTTTTATACCAAAAAAAATTATCCCTCACACTACGTGAGGGACAATTCTTACTCTCGATTATTCCCAACCAAGATTGAAGCGAAGAGTTAAACCATCAACTGGTCTTTGACCAGCTCTATTACCTAACTCCTTCCAGTAGTAAGCACAATCAACTCTAAATACTGCAAGATTGAAGCTTGCTCCAGCTGTCCAGTATCCAGAAGAGATACCACCTCTTAAGTATGCAATATTTAATAGAGATACTTCTAAGCCTGCATTAAGATGATTGATAACAACTCTCTTTTTATCTGTCGTATCCTTTAATTCATTGAGCATACCAACTACATCTGTATTATCTGCTGCAATCTTAACAAAGTCGTTTTCATATGCAACACCAACACTAATTACAGAATCCTGCTTGATTTCATATTTGCCGAATTCAAGATTTTCATAGTCTATTGTTTCATCTGCACTATCATAATGGAGAATGTCCATCTTGTAATTAGAATTAATATTCTGAGCAACAACAGCCATGCTTAATCCATTCCACTCTACTCTTGCACCAATATCGAAAGGAATAGCATATCCTGTTGCAATATTAGTTTGAATACTTGAGCTCTCATCTCCTGTTAAGTCAGCAGCCTTAAGTCTTTGGTTGAATGCAATAGCATTTAGCTTAATATTTCCACCAAGACCAACCTTAAAGCCATAACCAAGATCAAAAGTCTGACCAAAGCCAAGAGCAGCAGAAACGTTAGCTTCATCAATAACACTACCAGAATAAGTATAGACTGTATCTTTAACAAGAACACCTAAAGCTAAACCAAATGGTAATACAATTGAAGCATCAGCATCAAAAGAAAGAAGCGGAGTAAACTGACTACCAACGATATCGATAGCAGAGTTTAGAATATCACCAACTTCTTCTGTATTCTGAATCTTATCAAAGAATGTTTTCCCTTCACTATCCTTCTGAAGCATATCATAAGTGTGGTAAAGAGTAATATTAATAGAAGGAAGAGAAAGATTAAATTCACCATTACCAATTGTTGCTGGGTTTACAAATAGACCATAGCTACTATCGTTGATAGATATGCCTGCTCCACCCATACCAAGCATCTTTGCATTTGTTGGTACAAAAGGCTTTTGTGTAAAGCTATATGCATTAGGTGTCTTAACATAATCTTCTACCATTTTATTCTTATCCGCTTCTGTTGTAACAGCAAAAATAGAAGAAAGAACAACAGTTAAAATTAATAAAATTGTTAATATTTTTTTCATTTTTCTTTACCCCCTATGCTCAAGCGTTGCCTTCTGTTTCTGTTCCTGAAGAACTGGAGGAACCTAAGGAACCAATAACAGAGGATAGATCGAGAGAACTAAATACACTTGTTGCATCTTTTACATTATTAGCAACAGAAACAAGCTCAATTAAACTATCATTAGCATTTTCTAATAAGTTATCTACTGCATTACTCTGTTCTTCTTCATTTCCAGCAACAGCACCAGCAATATCATTAACATTAGGAATCAATACATTAGTTAAAGCCTGAAGTACAGCAACGTCAGCATATGTCATTTCTTTTTCTGGGTCGCTTAAACTATTCTGAAGATCTACAAGAAGCTGCTCTGTCTCTGATAATTCTTCGCTCTCTGGATCAATACCACTTTGACCAATAGCCTCTTCTAGAAGAGCATTAACAATTTTCTTTGTTCCTTCAGCAGCTTTCTTTGTATCTTCATCTTCAACTGGCTTTTTAAGCTCTTCAATAGCTTCGCTCTTACCAGCTCCCTCTAAAGAAGAAGTAAGCTCAGATAAATCCTGAGGAGTAAGAATAGTTTCAACACTAGAGAGATCAGTTTTAGAATTTGTAAGAGGTAAAATTGTATCACCAATACCAAGTACATTTACTTCTTCTCCAGCGATATTAGCCTTACCAGTAGTAATTGTTGTAGTGTCCTCACCTTCACCGATTGTGTGTGTTTTACTTCCTTCTCCTAATACTCCAGGAAGTGGACCATAAGTAGGATGTTCAAAAGTGAAAGTAGAACCACTTGCACTTTCTGTATTAGGTTTTTTATCTTCAGTTACCTTTGTGCTTTCAATAGCTTTAGATACCTGCTCCTTATCTACACCCATGACATTTGTTCCCATCTTCCCCATAAAAGAAACAGCTTCATCACAGGATGAAAGAGTAATAATAAGGAATAATACCATCATTATTGTTAGAATCTTTTTCATCAATTACCTCCGAGGTATTTTTATAGGAGAATTCTTCCCCCCACTGTTAATAACTATTTTACATCATTATTGGTTACAATAAAGAAAAATAAATAACATAAATAGTATTGAATAAATACAAAAAGAAATATTATTATTCTTTTGTTGCTTTTTGCGACAAATTTCCTTCCGTATGGAAGAGATATAGTGATGGGAACCCGCTATAAAGAGTTATAGTTTGAGTGGTTTGAGAAGGAGTGACTACTATGGCAGTAGTAAAAATGAAGAGCCTATTAGAATCAGGCGTACACTTTGGTCATCAGACAAAGAGATGGAATCCAAAGATGGGTCGTTTTATCTTCACAGAAAGAAACGGCATTCACATTATCGACCTACAGAAAACATCAGCTTGTATTGTTGAAGCATATGAAGCAGTAAGAGCACAGGTCAGAAACGGCAAACAAATTTTATTTGTTGGTACAAAGAAGCAGGCACAGCAGGCTATTGAAACACAGGCTAAAGAATGTAACATGCCTTATGTTTCTAACAGATGGCTTGGCGGTATGCTTACAAACTTCTCTACAATTAAGAAAAGTATCGCTAAACTTAAGAAAATTGAAAGAATGGAAGCAGATGGTACTTTCGATTCTTTAACAAAGAAAGAAGTTGCTCTCTTAACTAAAGAAAAGACAAAGCTTGAGAAGAACCTTGGTGGTATCAAAGATATGAAGGAACTTCCTGGTGCACTATTTGTTATTGACACAAAGAAGGAAGCACTTGCAGTTGCAGAAGCTAAGAGACTTGGAATCCCTGTTATCGCAGTTGTTGATACAAACTGTGATCCAACAGATATCACATATCCAATCCCTGGTAATGATGATGCTATTAGAGCTATTTCACTCTTCGTAGAAATCATTGCTAATGCTGTTAAAGATGCATTTAGTGAAGGTGGAATTCAGATTGTTGAATCTCTTGATGACGAAGAAGATGCTATTAACGAAGCTCCAGTAGCAGATAAGGATGAAGTTATTGAAGATTACTCTAACTATACTCAGCCTGAAGCAGAAGATAAGGAAGAGGAAGAAGAGGAAGAAGAATACTTCGACAAATAAGTCCACTATTTAAGGAGAAAAAATTATGGCAAATATTTCAGCAGCAGATGTAAAGAAACTTAGAGATGTTACTGGTGCAGGTATGATGGACTGTAAGAAGGCTCTTACTCAGGCAGAAGGTGATTTTGCTAGTGCAGAAAAAATCCTTAAAGAGATGGGTCTAGCAGCAGTTGCAAAGAGACAGGATAGAGCAACAGAGAATGGTAGAGTATTTGTAGAATCAAACGGCAAGAAGGTTGTCATGCTCTCTCTCAGCTGCGAAACAGACTTCGTTGCAAAGAATGAAGACTTTGCAAAGCTTGGAAAGGATCTTTGTGCTACAATTCTCGAAAAGAACTATACAGAAGTAAACGAAGAATTAACAGCAAAGGTTGATGCTCTTATCGCAATCATCAAAGAAAACATGAACCTTGTTAAGTTTACACTTACAGATATCCCAGAAAACGGATATTGCTCTACTTATGTTCATGGCGATGGTGCTGTTGCTGTTTCTGTTGTTCTTACTTCAGATAAGGCTGATATCTTTAAGGAAGCAAGTGTACAGGAATTAGCTCATGACCTTGCTCTCCATGTAGCAGCTTATAAGCCTCAGTATCTTTCTGATAAAGTTGTTGAGAAGGAATATGAAGAGGAACAGCTTGGTATCTTCCGCACTCAGGTTTCTCAGGATGAAAAGCTTGCTTCTAAGCCAGAAAAGGTTAAGGAAGGCATCATCAGAGGTAAGCTCCAGAAGCTTTATAAGGAAATCTGTCTCCTAGATCAGGCTTTCGTTAAAGATGATTCAAGAAATGTTGCTCAGGTTCTTGCAGATTGTGGTAAGAGCTATGGTGCAAAGCTCGAGATCGCTTCTTATTCAGTATTCCAGGCTGGTCTTAAATAAGGAGTAGGTATGCAGACTGTTATCAATAATTGCGAAACGAAGATGAAAAAAAGTATATCCAGTCTTCAAACTGAATATAGCCTCCTTCGCACAGGTCGTGCGTCTGCTACACTCTTTGAAAAGATTAAGGTTGATTATTATGGTGCAGAAACACCTCTTTCCCAGGTTGCATCAATTTCTGTTCCTGAGGCTAGAATGGTTGTCATTCAGCCTTGGGATAAATCTGTTCTTTCTCAGATTGAGAAGGCAATTCAGAAATCTGAACTTGGCCTTAATCCAAACAATGATGGAAAGCTAATTAGAGTCAACTTCCCTCCTCTAACTGCAGACAGAAGAAAAGAACTTGCAAAGAGTGCTAAACAGACAGCAGAAGGTGCAAGAGTAGCAGTTAGAAACATCCGTAGAGATGCAATGGAAGAGCTCAAAAAAATGGAAAAAGCTTCCGAGATTTCTGAAGACCAGCTTAAAGAAGGTGAAACAAAAATTCAGAAGCTAACAGATTCCTCTATCCTTGAAATCAACAAAATTGCTGAAGCAAAGGAAAAGGAAATAATGGAAATCTAAGAGATGAAAGAACTTGTCCACTTGGCACTTATCATGGACGGCAATGGCAGATGGGCTCAAAATCGTGGTTTAAAAAGAACAAAAGGCCATGAAGAAGGAGCTAGGGCTGCCGAACGAGTCATGAGAGGTTGCATTAAAAATGGAATTAAGTTCCTCACTCTCTATTGTTTTTCAACAGAAAATTGGAAAAGACCCAAAGAGGAAGTAGACTTCCTCATGGGTCTTTTATCTACTCAAACAAGAGATAATATTCCTCGTTTTAACAAAGAAGGAATAAGAATACTTCTTCTAGGAAACAGAGATGGTATTCCTCTCCCCTCATTAGAAGCTCTCGATGAAGCTGTAGAAAAGACAAAGAATAATACTACTATTACAGTTCAATTAGCAATAAACTATGGCGGACGAGATGAGATAAAAAGAGCAATTAATAATGCTCTGAGTTCTGGAGTAAAAAGCTTTGATGATAATACTCTTCTTCATTTTTTAGATAATCCCTTTGTTCCAGAACCAGATATGATTGCTCGTTCTAGCGGAGAAGAAAGACTTAGTGGTTTTTTACTTTTTCAGTCCTCCTACGCTGAGTTTGCCTTTTTAGATAAGCTATGGCCTGATTGGAACGAAGAAACTGTAGATGAAATTGTAAATATTTATAATAATAGAACTCGTAAATTTGGAAAGGTTTTAGATAATGAGTAGCTCTTTAAAAACTAGATTAATCACAGCAGCCGTTGCTATTCCACTCTTAATTGTTTTAATTTTTTTTCTTCCCCACTATAATCATTTAGCTTTTTCTATTCTTATAGTATTAGTTACATTTGTTGGTAGCTGGGAACTACATAATAATATTCTAAAGAAAGTAATAGATGTTCCTTTTACAGGATATTTAGGCACTCTATTACCTATCGTCGAACTATTTAAAATTAACTATCTCCCTAATATTGAACTCTCATATTTTGCTCTTGCTTGTTTCTTAGGAATATCATTTTTATTTGAAATATTTAATGGAGCAAAGGACAATTATAAAAAATCAATATATCGCATTGCTGCTACAGCATTAAATATTGTATACCCAGGGCTCTTAATGAGTTATGCAATTAGAATCTGCTACCTTCCATCCCCTTCCCTTCTTATCTTCTTATTTCTTTTTATTGTTTTTGGTTCTGATTCTCTTGCATACTTTACTGGAATGCTCTTTGGAAAAAACAACAAGGGCTTAGTTAAATGCTCTCCTAATAAAAGCATCGCAGGCTTTGCTGGGGGAATATTACTTCCTCCACTCATTGGAGTTTTAGTTACACTTATTAATCCAAATTTAATCCCATATACTACCCTTCAGACCCTTATACTATTCTTTTTAACTTCACTCTTTGGGACACTTGGAGACCTATTTGAATCTTTATTAAAGAGAAGTGCTTCAATAAAGGATGCTGGATTTATTATTCCTGGTAGAGGTGGAATCCTTGACTGCATCGATTCTATTTCATTAGCTCTTCCTATCTTTGTTGCTCTTTCAGAGATTATTCTTCTATGAGAAAACTATTAATTCTTGGAGCTACAGGTAGTATTGGAACTACCTGTCTTTCTTATTTAAAAGATAACAAAGATTTAGTGAATGTTGTTGGATTAGTCAGTAAAAATAATGAAGAAAAAATAAGAGAGCTTTCTTTTAAATTTAATGCTCCATATCTCTTAACAAGAGATGATCCATCATCTCTATCATCATTTATAGACCAAACTAAGCCAGATATCGTACTAAATGGTATTAGCGGATTCTCTGGTTTATATGCATCTCTCTTAACATTAGAAAGAGGTATCGATTTAGCACTGGCAAATAAAGAAAGTATTGTAACTGGTTCATCTTTTATATTTGATGAAGCAAAAAAGAATAATGCTAGAATAATACCAGTCGATAGTGAGCATTCTGCTATCTATAATCTTTTAAAGGAGAGGAAAGCAAAATCTTTAATTATTACAGCTTCCGGCGGGCCATTTTTCGATAGATACGATCTATCGAATGTAAAGGTAGAGGATGCATTAGTGCATCCAACGTGGAAGATGGGTAAAAAAATAACAATTGATTCTTCAACTCTAGCAAATAAGGGCTTAGAAGTAATTGAAGCTTCATATTTATTTGGCTTTGATAAAGAGAATATCGAAGTTACTATACATCGTCAGTCAATTATACATTCTATGATTAGAACAGAGGAAGGTAGTGTTTACGCTCAGCTATCTCCTCCAGATATGACACTTCCTATCATCTCTGCTATAACAGATACAGCTTATCCATTGTCTGATGTTGTTAAGCCTCTCTCATTCAAAAACCTAACACTCTCTTTTTCAGAACCTGATTATAAGCGCTTTCCTCTTCTTAAATATGCTTATGATGCTCTTTCTTTTAAATATACTGGTCCTATACTTTATAATGCTAGTAATGAATGTGCTGTTTCTGCTTTCTTAGAAGAAAGAATATCATACCTAGATATAGAAAAAATTGTTTATTCTGTCCTTTCTTCTCCACTCTCATCCTCTCCTATTCCAACTAATTACAAAGACGTTGAAAAGCTAGATAGAGAAGCAAGAAAAGAAGCTGAGAGAATAATTAAGGAGATAGAGAATTGATAAATAGTATACTAAATTGGCTACTATACTTTATCCCTGGTTTTCTTCTTACTGGTCTTATAATATTTATCCACGAGCTTGGTCACTATTTTGCATCAAAAATAGTTGGAGTAAACGTTGAAGTATTAAGCTTTGGATTTGGTAAAACTATCTTTTCTTATATGGGAAAGAATACTGAATTTAGAATATCACTTATTCCATTTGGTGGATATTGTCGTCTTAGTGGTTCTGAAGATCTAACGCTTGCACTACAGAATAATAAAAAGCATATTAAATATGCTGAAGATGGTTCACTCTTTGGCGTTAGTGCTTTAAAGAAATTCTTTATATATCTTTCTGGACCATTAACTAACTTTATTCTTGCCTTTATTCTTCTTATATTTGTCTCTTCCTATCCTGTTGAAAGAATATCGAATAAGGCATATGTAGCTCCATCTTCTCTTTATCCTGAGCTATTTAATGTACATGTCGAACAAAACAACATTGAAAATGGAGATTTAGTTCTTAAGGCAGATGGAAAAGAAATAATAGATTATGAGGATTTATCTTCATATCTAGATGAAGTAAAAGGAAAAGACGTCGAATTAACTCTACTTAGAAATGAAGAAGTAATAACTGTAGTAATTAAGCCAACATTAATTGATGACAGCTATTATTATGGACTAACTAATTATATTCTTCCTATTATTGGTCGTAGTGAATCTGAGCTCTTTAGAGATGGTGATATAATAGAAATGGTTAATGGAGTTAATATTAACTCGAGCTTAGACCTATTATCTATTAGTGCAGAAGAATATGATTTTACATTAATTAGAGATGGTGAAAGAGTTTTAGTTAAATATCCCTCTGCCTCCTTCCCATTTGCTTTCAAAAGTGAATATCGCATTTCTCCAGATAGCACTAAGCCAGTCTCTCTTGCTTATAAACGCTTAATTAGTATAACAACGAGTACTATTAAAGCTATTTCCAAATTACTTTCATTTCACTTTGATGAAGCACTCTCTGTTATTTCTGGTCCATTCACTAGTGCTCATACTATTGGTCGTATATCCTTCTTAGCCTTTGAATCAAGCATTAATAGTGGTCTAAGAACAATAATGTATCTTCTATCTATCGTTTCTATAAGTGTATGCATTGGAAATCTGATACCTATTCCAACATTTGATGGGGGACAAATGTTAATTGCTTTTGTAGAAATAATTGTAAGAAAAACACTTAAACCAAAAACATACCTTATACTTCATATCTCAGGTATGGTAGCTGCTTGGACTATAGTAATAATAATGAATACATGGTCATTTTTGCCAATATCTAGTTAGCTTTCTTACCTTTATCCTTAGGCTGGTAATCAATAAAGTCTGCTTCTTGAGTTACATCAACAAAATAAGTAAGTGGTCTATTATATCCTATTTTAAAGTTAGCAACTTCACCATTTCTGTTTTTAGCAATAATAAATTTTGTAACCTGGATATTAGGATTACCATTTTCGTCTCGTAGGTTTCTAGCTTCTTCACCCTCTTCTAGTGTTCTCTTTCTATGTAAGAAGCAAACAACATCAGCATCTTGTTCAATAGAACCAGAGTCTCTCAAATTCGAAAGTATAGGTGCTTGTTCTTCAGAATCACGACCTACCTGACAGAGACAAATAACTGGTATTTTTAATTCTCTTGCTAAGCTCTTTAGAGCAAGAGAAATCATTGATACCTGCTCAAATTTCTTTAAAGAAGAATAGTTTGGAGAAAGGCTAATAAGACCAATATAGTCTATTACGATACATTCAATGTCTCTTTCTTTCTTTAGTATACGTGCTTTAGTTCTCAATTCACTTAAAGAAATATTAGGAACATCAATGATATACATATTATCCTTCAATTCAAATAGCTGCTCTACACTACTTAATAATCTATCGTATTCGTCACCAATAAAGTTAGCATTTTGAATCTTCTTTAAATCAATTTTACTAGATATAGAGAATAGACGCTTAGCAATACTAGAAGCAGGCATTTCTAAAGAGAAGAAAGCTAACTTTGTTCCGTTACGAATCATATTATACATCATACTCAAAGCAAAGGCTGTTTTACCGATACTTGGTCGAGCTGCAATAATTACATATTCTTCTTTAGCAAAACCGCCATTAGTAAAATAATCAAGAAATTCGAAACCTGTTTCAACACGCTTATCTGGATCTTCTTCCTGTCTAAACTTTTTACTAATAGCTTCAAATGTATTGAAAATAACAGTACCAATTTCGTACTCTTCTGCCTTATCATTCATGCCTGCTAAGATAGCATCATTAAGAATCTTAGCTCCTTCTTCAAGCTTATCATTAACATCGACAGAGGGATCAAAAACACTTTCTTGTATTGATGAAGAAACCTTGAATATTAGTCTTCTTCGTGAGTTTTCCTTTACGATATCACAATATTGCTTAATATTAGCAGTAATAACAGAGAGATTTGTTAGTTGAGAAATATAGGAAACACCACCACACTTATCTAGTGCATTATTCTTCCTTAGATATTCAATCAAAATCAATGCATCAAATGAAGTTATTCTTTCCTCATTAACTAATGCATTTAAGTAGAAAAAAATATTTTGATTATATGGTGTATAAAAATCTGATGTATTTAATACAGAGGATACTGTAGTCCATACATCAGGATTAAGTAATAAAGCTCCAAGAATCGCTCTTTCAGCATCATCATCATGTGGTAACATACGAATAGTGTCTGTACTACTACTTTTCTTGGAGCTTGGCATTTTAATTAACCTTCAACAGTTTCGTTAGCTGAAGCAACTTCAGCTTCTGCATTTTTAGTCTCTTCTTCAGCCTTCTTTGCTTCTTCTGCAGCCTTTCTAGCCTCTTCAGCTGCTTTCTTCTGCTGAGCCTTAACTTCAGCTTCAGAAATAACATTAAGAGTGATTGTGCTCTTATCATTTTCATAGAGATGAGCAACGATAGAATAAGTACCTGTCATCTTAATTGAATGAGTTGGAACATCAAGCTTCTTCTTCTCAATCTCAAAACCTTCTTTCTGTAATGCTTCCTGAACCATCTGAGAAGTAACAGAACCAAAGAGCTTACCTGAATCACCTGCAGGAACAACAATAGTAAGAGTAACCTGATCAAGTCTTTCCTTAAGAGAAGCAGAAGCCTGTCTCTTTTCAATCTTTCTCTTTTCAATCTGCTCACTCTTAGCCTTGAAGATAGCAGCATTAGCCTTGTTGTAGATTACAGCAGCACCAGTTGGAAGAAGATAGTTTCTAGCATAACCATCTTTTACTGTAACAACATCACCCTCTTCACCAACGTGAATAACGTCATAGTTAAGAATAATTTTCATCGTTTTTCCTTTTCTTCAAATCGAAGAAATTCTCTAAAATACCCAATAAAGGAATACCAAAGAGAATAATAATATTTAATCCCGGAAATAATATGGAAATAAAGAACAAAGCAAGGAATAAAGATAAGACTTTAAAGCTTGCTTTTCCTCTACCTATTAATGCAACAAGAACTGAAAAACCTTGTACAGAATAGATAACTAGTAATGATAGCATAAAGCTAATACTAATAATCATAACTAGTTCATTAGATATAAAGTGCGAAATAAGGAAAGCAAAAAGAGTAAAAATTAAAAGCCAAATTAAATTTTGATTAAATTCAATACTCTCAACTTTCTTATTAAAATCACTTTCTTTTGAATGTAAAGCATTTTCATAAAGAAAAATGTTCACACAGATTGCAGCTACTGTTATTGGAAGAATCATAATTGAAAAAAGAGTAATAATTGAGAGAAATAGAAAATCCCAATCAGCCTCATATCCAATTAATGAAGACATCTCTTCAAAAACTACTGCAAACGCATCCTTGTATCCAAAATATATGGACTCAAGGAGCGCCCTATCTAATGAGAGAACTAACGCTCCTATAATAAAGAGAACAAAAGAAGGAATAAGAGAAAAAAGCAACCTATTTTCTTTTTTTATCCTATTATTATAGATCCACATTCCTCCAGCCACTAACAGTGACATAGGGACATATACATCAAGAAGCATATAGAAAAATAAGTACTCACTTCCTCTAAGTAAAAAGAATGACTTTATAAGAATAAAAACAGCCTCAATAACAAAAACAAGCGAGACATACCTTCTATTATGCTTAAAAACAAAAAAAAGGAGAGGAAGAGAAATAAAAAGCGACAAAATAGAAAAATAAGAAAAAATTGATGATACAACTAAAGCAATTAAACCATCAATAATTACTCTTTTATTCTCACTCTCCTCTTTTTTCATAATCACTTCTTCTCGAATGGAAGGTAAGCAATTACTCTTGCTCTCTTAATTTCTCTGTTGAGAGCTCTCTGGTGCTTAGCACATGTACCAGTAATACGAGCAGGAAGAATCTTACCTCTTTCTGTGATGTATCTCTTTAAAGCTTCTGGATTTTTATAATCAGCAGCTGCAGCTCCCTGACAGAACTTACAAACCTTCTTCTTATATCCAGCCTTTCTAGCACCAAGCTTTCTATCTTTGAATGCACCCTTATCCATTTCTGCGAAATCTTTATCGTCTTTCATTTTTAAACTCCTTAATTAATTAGAACGGAATATTATCGTCCTGGAAACTTTCAGGACCTGACACCATTGGTGTTCTTGCCTGATTATTCTGGTAATTATTAACCTGATTATTGGAAATATAGCTATTAGCTTTTGGTGAATCATCGTTCATCTCACTTCTATTAGGTGTAGAAGCTAAAACAAGATTATTAACCATAATTTCAACTCTGCTTCTTGTCTGACCTTCACTTTCCCATCTATTCTGTCTAAGCTCACCATTAACAAAAATCTGGCGACCTTTAGTTAAATAAGATGAAACGGCTTCAGCAGATTTCCCAAAATAGGTACAATCAATGAATGAAGTATCTTCTCCCCATGAACCATCAGCATTCCTCTTTGCTCTGCCAACAGCTAGTGTAAAACGAACAATCGCACCACCGGCTTGTGTATACTTCAATTCACCATCTTTAGTTAATCTACCAGAAAGAGTAACAGTGTTGATATCTGTTGCCATACTTAACCTCAGTTCTTTTCAGGATTAATAAATAAGTACTTTAAAATATCTGTAGAAAGCTCAAAAGCTCTGGACATGTTCTTAACGACAGCACCATCAGCCTGGACTTCGAAATAGAAATAGTGACCCTTATCCTGTTTGTTGATTAGATATGCGAGATTTCTAACTCCCATATCTTCCTTCTTTGTGACTTCAACGCCATTTTTAGCGAAGCTGGACTCGACTGTTTCAAGTCCTGATTTTGTTTTATCTTCGTTAGCATCGAAGATAACTGTGAACTCATAATTTGAAATCATGAATTCCTCCTTGTGGACATAATAAATTGATCCGGATACACCGGATAAAGAGGTAATTGTATCTTATCTTTTATTTCGTCTTTTGGTCAACAATCTATTTT
>CAZLYD010000017.1:0-34216 GCA_964563815.1 uncultured Spirochaetaceae bacterium | reverse complement strand
ATCTTATTTCCAGATGAGAAGCTTACACTCTTACCAGAGAGTGAAATATCGTTACCAAGCTTTACATAAGTAACAGAAGCATCATTAAACAACTTCTCAAAAGAGGCAGCGTCAACTGCTTTTGGTTCAACAAATTCTTCACTTTCTGCTTCACAAGAAACAAATAAGAATGCTGCTAATAAGAGACATAACATAATTAAAGAAAATCTCTTCATACTATTTTTTCTCCTTTTTTTATTTTTTTGAGGAAATTATCTTTAGGTAAAAGCTTAGCTCTGTACTTTAAAACAACGTTCCCCACCCATTTTTTAAAAGCCCCGCCCTATTTCGTATTGACTTTTCTTCTTTAAGTTTACCCCCCCCCGCATATTAAAGTAAAGTGCTTTATAGTTATTTAACTACCTCTTTTCTTTGATTAGCTTGTAGTAATTGACAAAAAAAAGGCCTACCCGAAGGTAGACCAAGACTTGTAATAGGATAATAGATTAACCAACATTACCATTAATATACTTACTTACTTTAAGTGTCTTATCACCCTTTCCAATTGCCTTTCCGTCAATTGTAACAATGCCATCAATTGTCTTCATAGGAAGAGCAAAGAAATGGTCTGGCTTGAGATATGTTGTAATCTTTTCACACTCAGGCTGTCCTTCATATTCTAAAACAGTACCAACTTCAAAATCATCTGCGAAAATGACTTCACAGGTTGAATGACTATCATCATTAGCATCTGAAGCTGCCAAAAGCATACCATAGCTCTTAACACCTCTAAAGTTAGCAGGCTTTAAATTACTTACTAAGACAATATTATGACCCATTAATTCTTCTTTTGTATAATAAGGAACGATAGAGGATACAATTGTTCTATTCTCTTCTTCACTAGCATCAAGCTTGAGGATATAAAGCTTATCACCTTCTGGATGCTTTTCACATTCAACAATCTTTGCAACCTTTAAAATAACCTTGTTTGCCCAAGTATCTAATAAGGACAACTCTTCATTATTATTCATCTTTTTTTCTTCCTTTTTATTCTTTTCTTCTTTTTTATCTTCTCTTTCACTTTGAGAACCAGAATATCTTTCTTTTAATTCTTCTACTCTCTTATCCTCGAGCTTACTAAATAATAGCTCAATGTCTCCTGTTTTAATTGAACCACTAAAACTAGAAATGCTATCCCATTTGAGAACTGTAGCATCAAAGAATGATAGAATCTTCTTACCAGTTTCTGGCATATATGGAGTAACCATAATGCCAAGATCTCTAATAAGGTAACAGAGAGTTCTAAGTAGCTTTTTAGCTTTCTCAGGGTCTTCATTTCTCATCTTCCATGGCTCATTCTCCTGGAATGCTTTATTACCTAAGTCACTGAGCGCAAATATTTCTCTTAGCGCATCTCTTTCTTCTGCTCTTTCTAGTAGAGAAGTTATCTCTTCTTCCTTTTCAATAATCTGACTCTTTAGTTCTTCGTCTAGTTCACCCTCTCCCAAATCAGAATCAAAGAAACGTTTAACAAATGTCAGCGTTCTATTAATAAGGTTAGATAGGTTACCAATAAGCTCTTTGTTTACTTTTTCTTGGAAATCCTTCCATGTAAAAGTAAAGTCCTGCTTCTCTGGTCTATTGTAGAACATATAGAATCTCCAAACATCTGCTTGGATACCTGTTTCTTGTACATCATTACCAAAGATTCCAATACCTCTGCTCTTACTGAACTTACCACCCTCGTAATTAAGGTATTCAGTAGATGACATATGATGAAGCATTGTCCACTTTTCTCCTGTAGCAAGAAGAGAGGAAGGGAAAATTACTGTATGGAATGGAATATTATCCTTTCCGATAAACTGGAATAGCTCTGTATTCTCATTATCTCTCCACCAATATTCCCAATTATCAACGGCATTAGCTGTAATTGAAATGTATCCAATTGGAGCATCAAACCAAACATAGAATACTTTATCCTCATATCCTTTTTTAGGAACTGGAATACCCCATTTTAAATCACGAGTAATACATCTCTCCTGTAAGCCATCACGAATCCAGCTATTTGTAATCTGAATTGCATTTTTTGCCCAGAAACCATCCTTACTAGCTTTCGCCATCCACTCTTCTAGCATTGGAAGAGCTTTAGGAAGGTTAATATATAGATGCTTTGTCTTCTTAATAATAGGAGTATGACCACAAACAGAACACTTAGGATCAATTAATTCTGATGGATCATAGAGAGAACCACAGCTATCACATTGGTCTCCACGAGCACCAGTCGAACCACACTTGGGACAAGTACCAGTAACATATCTATCGGCTAAAAATCTTTGACAATTAGGACAATAAAGCTGTTCACTCTCTTTTTCGCTAATGTAACCATTTTTATCTACTGCATTAAAGATAGCCTGTACTATCTCTGTCTGCTTAGGAGTACTAGTTCTTCCAAAGTAGTCAAAATCAATGTTAAACCACTTATAAATATCACGATGAATAACATGATATCTATCACAAAGCTCACGAGGTGTTACACCCTCCTGTAGTGCTCTTGTTTCACTAGCTGTTCCATACTCATCTGTACCACAGATATATAATGTTTCGTATCCTCTGCTTCTACAAAAACGAGCAAAGACATCTGCACTAAGAACCTGGGTAAGATTACCAAGGTGTGGAATATTATTTACATAAGGTAATGCTGAGGTAATTAATCTTTTCTTCATAACAGATGAATTATATTTAACAACAGAATAAAGATAAAGTCCCTAGCCTAAACAAGACGAGCATCAAGAGTAACTTCAACCATTGTTCTGCCCTCAAGAATGTCCATATAATCCTTTAGATTCTTCTCTAGTAGCTCTGGAATATTTAATGAATAAGGACACTTCGATAAGCATTTACCACATTTAATACAGTCTTTTATTTTAAACATCATCTCTCTTGATTCTTCATTTAAATGCGTAGAAGAAGGAGAACGTCTAATAAGCTGTATCATTCTTGCACATTGGTTTATTTGTATTCCAACTGCGCATGGCATACAATAGCCACAGGCTCTACAGAACTCTCCGCCAAGCTCTTTTTTGTCACGCTCTATTATTCTCTCAATTTCCTCATCAACAAGTGGCGGATTATTATTAAAGCTTAACCATTCATCTAATTCTCTTTCTCTCTGTATTCCCCATATTGGTAGAACATTATCATAGTGTGACATAAAGCTATAACAAGCTTTGCTATTATTTAGTAAGCCACCAGAGAGTCCCTTCATAGCAATAAAACCAATGTTTTTTTCTTTACATTTTCTAACTAATTCTTTTTCCTTTTCACCAGAAATATAGCAAAAAGGAAATTGAAGAGTATCATAGAGATTACTTAAAATCGCAGTATTAGCCACATCTAAACGATGTGAAGTAATACCAATATGCTTTATTTTTCCTTCTTCTTTTGCTTTTAGCATCTCTTCATATAGTCCGCTTCCATCTCCAGGTAGTGGACAGAAAGGAGGATTATGAAACTGATAGACATCAATATAATCACGCTTTAATAAGCTTAAGGATCTCTCTAAATCCTTTCTAAAACCATCAATGGTTAAGGATGCTGTTTTAGTTGCAATAAAGATATCATATTTAAACTCTTCTATTGCTTCTCCAAGCTTTTCTTCACTATCTGAATAAGCGCGAGCTGTATCAAAATAATTAATTCCACCCTTGTATGCTTTTTTAATCAAATAGACTGCATCCTCTTTACTTAAACGCTGAATAGGAAGAGCGCCAAAGCCGTTCTTACAAACCTCTATACCTGTTCTTCCTAGTACTACTCTATCCATATATACTCCTCTTCTTCCAATTAATCTTCTTTTATCATATTATTGCAAATTATGGGAAAAATTAAAAATAAATATATTGGAGACAAAGCATTTTATACAACAGTTTTAGCTATTGCAGTACCAATTATGATTCAAAATGGCTTTACTAATTTTGTCTCCCTTTTAGATAACTTAATGGTTGGAAGAATTGGAACAGAAGAAATGAGTGGTGTTTCTATTTCTAACCAGCTTCTTTTTGTCTTTAATCTCTGTATTTTCGGTATCGTCAGTGGCGCTGGTATATATGGTGCTCAATACTTTGGAAAAAAAGATGATGAGGGAATTAGAATTACAATTAGATTTAAAATTATCTTTAGTACCATTATCACTCTCTTTTCTATCCTCCTATTCATTTTTCAAGGTGAAAATTTAATATCTTTGTTTTTACAAGGTAGTAACGATGGAGGAGACTTAGAAGCAACTCTTTATTACGGAAGAAAATACTTAAGGGTAATGCTTTTTGGACTTCCTGGCTTTGCTATTACACAGGTATATGCATCAACGCTTCGTGAGGGTGGTGAGACTGTACTACCAATGAAGGCTGGTATTTTTGCGATCCTCACTAATCTTGTTTTTAACTATCTTCTTATCTATGGTAAATTAGGCTTTCCTCGTCTTGGCGTAGAAGGAGCTGCCATAGCTACTGTATTATCTCGTTATGTTGAATGCAGCATAATTATAGTTATTTCACATAAAAGAAAGGATAAGTACAGCTATCTATCCTCTCTTTATTCAACACTTCTTATTCCTAAGAGAATGCTCATAGATATAACTAAAGCAGCACTACCTATGATTTTAAATGAAACACTTTGGTCACTAGGAATGACATTCATGTCACAGTGCTATTCAACAAGGGGCCTAAATGCAGTTGCAGGCTCTAATATTAGTTCTACTATCAATAATTTATTTAATGTAACATTTATGAGTGTTGGTTCAGCTATCTCAATTATTATTGGGCAAATGCTAGGAGCAGGAAAAACCGAAGAGGCTGTAGATACAGACCGTAAGCTTATTACCTTCTCTGTTCTTGTTGGAGCGGCAACTGGAATAGTAATGGCGCTTGTTGCTCCATACTTTCCAAATCTATATAACACAACAGAAGGAGCAAAGCTAGTAGCAACAGAGCTCATTCTTGCTCAAGCCTGCTGTCTTCCTATCTTTGGCTTTAAGAATGCTTCCTACTTTACTATTCGTTCTGGTGGTAGAGTTTGGATAACAATTATATTCGATTCAGCATTTATGTGGGCTGTATCTGTACCAATTGCATATTTAGTAAGTAGATATACTTCTCTTTCAGTATTGTGGATATTCCTTACAGTTGAGGCAGGAGACTTAATTAAGTGTGCTATTGGATACTACCTAGTAAAGAAGCAGATTTGGGTAAGAAATATTGTTAAATAAGACCTTCTTCCTTTAGAAAGGCTTCAATTATTGATGCAGAGACCTTGCAGATATTCGCGCAAGGTCTTTTTTCATAATATTCACTCGTTCTTTCTTCGCTTATTGGCTCATCTTTTTTTCGATTGAGCTTAAGTAATTCTCTACAGATTATAGTTCCAAGCTCTTCTTCAAAGCGAGAAGAAAGAAGTTGTATTTTTGAGTATAGAAAATCCTTTTTATCTTTTTCACTTGGATTAGTATATCCATAATAGTGACTACAAATAATGAAGGCTGCACTAACACTACCACACACCTCACGTAGTCTTCCCATTCCACCACCAAAGCAGCTAGTGCATTTAATTAAATTTTCATCTTTTAAAATATCAGAAAAGGCATAAAGAACTGACTGAGTACAGTTATATCCCTTTCTGAAATTCTCTTCTGCTCTTTCTCCCCTTGTCATAGATAGAATGCTATATCTCCCTCTTTATATTCTTTTACAACCCTTCCTTTAATCCTTTTTTCTACGCCTACTATCTCTTTTCTGATAATTCTTTGAGCTCCTCTTTCTAAAAGTGGAAGAATGGAGGGCGAAGAAAAACCACTAAAGAGAGAAGAATAGAAAATATCATAGTATTGTCTATAGTTTTCCAATCTCTTTAAGGAAGCAAGGTAAGCATGAATATCACTAATACTTAAGCTGAGATTAATCTCTTTATTTGTAATTGAGGAGCCAGAATAAATAACACCACTTGATTTATCTAAGATAACAATAGAGCCTGGTGTAATTCCAGGAAAAGATATTATCTCTAGCTCTCTATTACCCAAATCTATTATGTCACCATCGAAAAGTGGATTAATTATTCCAACATTCTTTTTTTGCTTATAGTAATAAAAAGCATCACAGGGACTAGAATAGAAGTATGGAAACTCATCATTTGTTCCTATATGAATATCCTCACTACTAGTATTAAGAAGAGAGAGAGGAAGATCAGTTATTGTCTGAATAATGCTTCTTACTCCCTCTGCCTTTTTCCCACCATTTATCAACAAAGCCTTCTTTTCTCCAATTAGGAGATAGAAAAAAAGGCCATTTTCTTCAAATCTATATGTATAATTGTCTAGCTTCTTACTTTCCATTAACAAAAAAACCTCTTCTTTTATTATTAAGACTATTTTGTATTCTTTCAATTAACTAGAAAGAAATATAACATTACTCTATGGCTTATTCAGATGCTCTTAAAACAGTTCTCTTAGCACTAATAGAAGGAATAACAGAGTGGCTTCCTGTTTCTAGTACTGGTCACATTCTGCTCTTTGATTACTTTTTTACTCTTTCTTTCTCACCATCCTTTAAAGAAATGTTTTTTGTTGTTATACAGCTAGGAGCAATAATGGCTGTCATAGTAAAGTTTTGGTCTTCTCTTTTTCCTTTTACCTATGAGGAAAAAGAACTAAAAATTAATAAAGACAAAATAAACACTATAGGAAAGGTAATTGTTGCAATTATTCCTTCTGCACTCATTGGCCTTATCTTTGATGATTATTTAGAAAAAAACTTTCATACACCAATTATTATTGCTTCTACTCTTATTATTTATGGCTTAGCTTTTATTCTTATTGAGAAATGGAATAAAAAAAGAAGCTTTACTATCACTACTCCACTCTCTATTACTTATAAAGACGCTTTAATCATTGGCTTATTTCAAGTACTATCACTTATTCCAGGAACAAGCAGAAGTGGAGCAACGATAATCGGAGCATTACTTATTGGAGTAAACAGAGAAAGTGCTACAGAATTTACCTTCTACATGGCTATTCCAACAATGCTTGGAGCTTCTCTTGTAAAAATAATCAAATTTGGACTTTCCTTTACACATAGTGAGCTCTCTACTCTTCTTCTTGGCTCTGTCGTAGCTTTTATAGTTTCACTACTCTCTATCAAATTCTTTCTTTCTTATGTAAAGAAAAATGATTTCACCTTCTTTGGTATATATAGAATTGCTTTAGGCTTATTAGTTTTGTTTATTGTCTAATTTAATTATCGAAAAAGAAGAAAAAGAAAATGTACTAAGCACGTAGTTAAGAAACTCATTACGAACAGTAATAGTAAGATCTATATCTTTGTTTTCAAGCGCTTTTATTAATGAATAAAAGCCCCTTTTTTCTACCTCCATCATACCTACTTCATCAATAAAAACAACACCACTATCAAGAGTAGAAAGAGAGGAAGAGATGGAAGAAAATAGCTCATCATTAATGTACCAGCTCCTCCAGGAGGATGGAAATATAGGCTTCTTTGTTAGTAGTAAAGTCTTTTCCTTAGTCTCTAAATTAAAGGCAAAATATTCATCCTCTTCATGAAGTGATATAACACCCTTCACACCTTTTTTATAGAGAGAAAGAAGCTTTGTTGTCTTACCCTCTCCCTTCTCACCACATATTATTCTACAGCTCTTCATTGAAGAATGTTTGAAGAACTCCATATGCCTTTAAGGAGTCTTTACGTTTGATAATGAAGGTTAAAACATTTAAAGTCGATATTATTTCGTAAATGTTTATATTATCCCAAGCAAGCTTTCTTGTTGCTAGATAGGTAATACCTGGAGTTTCAAGGAAGTTGTTATCCTCAAAGGAGATTGTTAGTGCAACCATATCATCTTCACGAGCAATAACAGCTTCATTTTCAACAATTTTATTTAGGTTTTCTTTATATTTATCAGAAATAGAAACTACAATTTCAAATTCACTAATACTAATATTAATAAAATCACCATTCTCGCTCTTAATTAAATCATATAGAGATGGAAGATTATTAATAAAGGAGGAAGACCTCTTAATATTTACATCATAAATATTTGTCTTCATAGATATCTCATACTTAATCTTTTTACTTCCTTCTATATGATTAAGCTTTTTAAGCTCCTTAGTGTATCTTCTAATAGCCATAACAATTGAAGCATGAGATGCTTCAGCACCATATTGGCTTTCAACCTTGCTTTTAATAAATGTAGCTAAATTGGAATATGATATTACTTCTTCAGTTAGCATTTCTGAAATAAAAGGAGATCTGTTTATAATCTCTTTAACACAATAAGCTATAGAATTTGACACTTTTTCCAACCCCTATGTTATTATTCTAACTTGATGTTAGTAGATAAACAAACAGAAATCAAGTAATTATTCCTATTTTGCTTTCTTTAATTCTTTAACTAATTATTATTTATTATCTATAATAGAGAAATGAATTGTCCTAAATGCAACATAGACCATGATAAGGTATTAGAATCAAGAAGTAATAAAGAAGGAACAAGTATTAGAAGACGAAGGCTTTGTCTAAATTGTGGTTATCGCTTTACTTCTTACGAACATATAGAACGTAAGCCTATTGTTGTTATAAAGAAAGACGGAAAGCATCAAACATTTGAAATAGCAAAGGTTGAAAGAGGTATTTTAACCTGTACTGAAAAGCTTCCTATTGGACAGAATGAGATAGAAGAAACACTAAGAGAAATCGAAGACGAAGTATATACAATTGCACAAAACAATAAGAATTCAATAACAAGCAGAGAAATCGGAGAAGCAACACTGAGACACCTATATCGTATGAGTCCAGTTGCATATGTTAGATTTGCTGCTGTTTATCGTGCTTTTGATACTTTAGACCAATTTATTAAGGAGATAGAGGAGCTAACACATTAACTCCTCTTTACATCAAACCATTTTCCAGTCTGAGAAAGATCTATCTCCTCATTCAAGTGTTCAGGCTTAAGTATTTCATTTGCACCATCAAGGGCAAAATTATCTGTCATACCTGCAACATAATCTATAATCATACGTTTATCGCTACCCTCTTTTTCAATATATATTGGATACATCTCCTTAATATGACGATAAAAGCCAGCACTAAGCATATTTTTTTCCTCTAAATATCCTTTCTCCTCTAAGCCATACTTGTTATATAAGCTCTCTAGATAATCAGTTATTAAATTTAGAAGACGAGAAAAGTAAGAGGTATAACCTTCAAGGATACGAGAACGATAAATATTTTCATAATTAAAAGCACTAAATGCTTCTACAGCTTCAAATATTTCATCGGAAAAACCAATTCCCTCCTTCTCGTTAGCTCCTTTAATTATATCTGTAACGAGAGAAGTAATGATTTGAGAATTATTATGGCCTAGTCTATCCTTAACTATCTTAGGAAGCATATCTTCATCGACAATACCTAGTCTACAAGCATCTTCAAAATCTCGTCCCAAATATGCAATTGAATCAGAGAAGCGAACAACAACGCCTTCATAGGTTGAAGGAATTAAACCCTTTCGAGTTTTAATTGAATCAAAATCTCTTATTTCAAAGGTAGGAATAATTCTCTTTTTTAAGCTTTCTCCATTGTGACAGACAATACCATCTCTTACTGCATAAGTAAGATTAAGACCCTTTCCATTGTTAGATAGAAAATCAACAACTCTTAGCGAATTAAGCTCATGCTCAAATGGTTCTAAGCCTCTCTTTTGAGCTAATTCACTCACTATTTTCTCTCCAGTATGTCCAAATGGAGTATGTCCCAGATCGTGCCCCATTCCTATAGCCCAGCTTAGCTCAGTGTCGAGTCCAAGTGGACGGCAGATAGTTGAAGCAATTGATGCTACATGTAATACATGTTCTATTCTTGTACAAATATGGTCATTGGATGGTGCATAAAAAACCTGTGTCTTGTGTTTAAGACGTCTAAAGGCAGAAGAATGAATAATAGCTGTAGTATCTCTGTAGTAAGAGCCACGAATATCTTCCTCTCTCTCTTTTCTTCTTTTTTCTAATTTTGAAGCAGAAATTTGATTGACAAGCTTTTCCATACTTTCCTCCTCCTCTTTCAAACTATATAATAGTCAATGAGGTAGCAAATGATAAATATATTAATTCCACTCTTAACTCTTCTACTTACATTTCTTGCATCCCTTGCTTCCTTAAGGTATTTCTTAACAAGAATGGGAAGAGTATATTGGATTATACCATTTATTATATCAATAATCTTTTTCTATCAAAATATAAAAACACTAATAGTTGCTGCAGATACAGGTTCTGTTTTCATCCCTAACTTTGACCATTTTCTTTCACTCGTTCTTTCTATACTCTGGTATGCAATGATACAAGCATTCCACTATGCTTTTAAAACAGAACGTGAATACAATAAATATGTTGAAGAATCTAGACGAACATATTATGAAGCAAAATTCATCAATCTCAAGGAAAGAAGAAAGATTAAAAAAGAGATAAAAGAAAGAAAAATTGAAGTAAGAAATAAACCATATAAACCAACTATATCCTCTTATATATTCCCTAAAGAGGACGAAAATTAATTTTATCTATATTTTCTTCTAATATTTTGTTATTATTTCCTAATTTATTATGAGTAATATTTATTTTACAGGTCTTAAGCATTCAGGAAAAACAACACTCTCTTCTATCGTTGCAAAGAGAGCGAATCTTCCTTTCTATGATTTAGATAAACTAATAGAAGAGGAAATAAAGCCACTAAGCGTAAGAGAGTTTTATACTCTCTTTGGTCAGGAACGCTTTATGGAAGAAGAAAGGATTCGTTTTTCTTCCCTTCTTCTTACCTCCTCATCCTTTATTCTTTCTCTTGGTGGTGGTGTTTCAGACAACACAGAGCTAATGGAAAGGATGAAAGAGAGTGGCGTTATAATTTACTTAGATAGAAGAGAGGGAGACTTATTTAAAACAATAATGAAGAAAGGTATTCCTCCTTTTTTAGACAAAGAAAACCCATCTCATTCTTTTCATTTACTATATGAAAGAAGAAAAAAAATATATCAAGAATATGCTGATTTAACAATTGATCTAGGTCCTTACGCAAATAAAAGGCAAACAGCTAATCTAATCTATAATAAGCTAAAGGAGCATGGCTATGTCTAACAGTTTTGGAAAACTCTTTTCTTTTACAACCTTTGGTGAATCACATGGAGAAGCACTTGGAGTTGTTATAGATGGTATGCCAAGTAATATAGAGGTTGACCACTCACTTCTTTCATCTATGCTTAGTCGTAGAGCTCCCGGACAAAGCGCTCTTACAACAAGTAGAAAAGAAAAGGATAGCTACAAAATTCTTTCTGGAGTATTTGAAGGAAAAACAACAGGTACCCCAATTCTTGTAAGTGTTGAAAATACAAATCAAAATAGTAAGGATTATTCTTCTATTGAGAATATTTATAGACCAGGACACGCGGATTATACATATGAAAAGAAATATGGAATAAGAGACTACCGTGGTGGAGGAAGAAGTAGCGGAAGAGAGACCGTTGCACGAGTTATTGCTGGTGCATTTGCGAAAATGGCACTAAATAAATATGGCATTAGTATCGATTCTGCTTTAGTCGCAGTTGGAACAGTCAAAGCAACTAATTACACTTGGAATCCTCCTTTTTCTGCTCCTCTATACTCTGTTGAATGCGACGAAAAGGAAAAAATGATAGAAAAAATCGAGGAAGTAAGAAGAGAAAATGATTCTATTGGATGCACTATTGAAACTCGTATCCATTCTCTTCCCATAGGACTCGGAGATCCTATTTTTGATAAATTAGATGCTCTCCTTTCTTCCGCAGTTTTCTCTATTGGTGCTGTTAAGGCCTTTGAAGTTGGAGAAGGCATTAAGGCATCCCAAAAAAGAGGAAGCGAGAACAATGATGAGATAAGAAACGAAAATGGTAAGGTAGTATTTGTCACGAATAACAGTGGAGGAATACTTGGCGGAATAAGTAATGGTGATGTAATAATTAACCGTACATTCTTTAAACCTACTCCATCAATTAGTAGAGAACAAAGGACAATTAATAGAAATAATGAAAATACAACAATACTAATAGAAGGACGCCATGACCCTTGTATAGGGCCAAGAGCTGTTGTAGTTGTTGAAGCTATGGAAGCCTGTGTTATATTAGACCTACTTCTAAGAAGGAAGGCATATGAGTGCTTTTGACAAACCACTGATGGTTCAGTCTGATAGAACACTTCTATTAGATGTACATTCTCCTTCCTCAGAGGAATGCAGAAATGAAATAATTGCTTTTTCAGACTTAATTAAAAGTCCAGAGCATATTCATACATTTTTAATCACTCCACTCTCTATTTGGAACGCTCTCTCCTCCTCCCTTAGAGAAGAAGAGATTATATCAACTCTAAAAAGGTGGTCTAGATACGAAATAGATAATCGTGTTTTATTCTTCATTTCAGACATGGCAAGCCGCTATGGTGAATTCGTTTTAGAGAGCACTGAAAATGAGGATTACTATTCTTTAAAATGCAAAAGAAAAGAATTCTTTCTATTTATAAAAAAGGATGAAAGCATAAATAAGTATCTAAAGGAAAGTGAAGAAGAAAACTCCTTTCTTCTAAATAAGCTGTATAGGGGAACAATAAAAGAAAGGATGATAAGGAAGGGCTTTCCTATTACAGATAATATTCCCTTTAAAGAAAGTGATCCTTTTATTTTTAAAACAAAAGAAAAGCTAGTTCTTCGTGATTACCAGGAAAAAGCAAAAGAAGCCTTCCTTAACAGTGGAAAATACGGAACAATCGTTCTCCCTTGTGGTAGTGGAAAAACTATCGTTGGTATTTCTATTATGGAAAAAATAGGGAAAAAGACACTTATACTTTGCCCTAATGTAACTTCTCTTCATCAATGGAAGAATGAACTATTAGATAAAACAGATATTAAAGAAGAAGATATAGGAGAGTATACCTCTGAAAGGAAAGAGATAAGAAATATTACACTTTCTACCTATCAAATTCTTATCCATCGTGATAACAATAAAGAAGAAGAAAGTATCTCTAGCTATCCTCATTTTTCACTTTTTAGTAAGAACAATTGGGGCTTAGTTATATATGACGAAGTACATATGCTCCCTTCCCCTGTATTTCGCATTACTGCAGAATTCCAGTCTATATATAGATTAGGACTAACAGCCACACTAATAAGAGAGGATGGCAAAGAGGACTTAGTTTTCTCTCTTGTAGGTCCTAAACGAATTGATATTCCTTGGCTAGAGCTTGAGGAGAAAAAGTATATTGCTAATGCTACTTGCCACGAAATTAGAGTAAAGCTGCCTTCTTCTTTAATGCTTGATTATGCTCTTTCTTCTCGTCATGATAAGTTCAAGATCGCATCAACTAATAGTGAGAAAGCTTCAGTTGTAAAGGAATTACTTAATAAGCATAAGGATGACCAGGTATTAATTATTGGACAATATATTGAGCAATTGAAAGAATATGAAAGACTCTTTTCATTTCCTCTTATTACTGGCTCAACTCCTAATAAAAAGAGAGAAGAGCTCTACTCTCTTTTTAAAGAAAACAAAATTAAATGCTTAATAGTATCAAGAGTTGCGAATTTTGCTGTAGATCTACCAGATGCGAATGTTGCTATCGAAGTAAGTGGAACATTTGGCTCTAGACAGGAAGAAGCTCAAAGGCTGGGACGTATTTTGAGACCTAAGGAAAAGGAAGTACACTTTTATACAATAATAACTGAGTATACAACAGAAGAGGAAGCTGCATCTAAAAGACAGAAGTTTCTTTCTGAGCAAGGATATAGTTATACTATAGAGAAATACTAAAATGGAAAATGACAATTACCTCTCTTTACTTAATAGTGAAACTAAAACCAATCTTCTAAATTCTTACTTAGAGTTTTCTAAGCCAAACAAGAAATTGATTAAGCTAGACCTATTTAGAGAAGAAGGCATAACAGAAAGAGGTAAAAAGGTACTCTCTCCTTATCCTCTTTTTGGCACAGAAAGAGAAAAAATAGAGAGTTACCCAATGAGCTTTTTATTATCTATAGTCTCACTAATAAACCTAAAGAAAATTCCACAAAAAAGTGAAGCCTTTTTTAGAAGTGAAGAATATAGGGCTATCTTTCCCTCTTTAGAGGAAGATCTTCTATTCTCTTTTTCAACCTTAGTACTTAATTCTTTTATAAAGCTAAAGCTAATAAGCCTTAATTCAGACAATTACTTTTCACTTGAAAGAGAAATGATTCTTTCTTTTCTTTCTCTTTCATACTTGGATCGCTTGTCTTATATTCTTTCGTCTCTTTCTTCTATGACTGAGGAAGAAGCAAAGAAAGTAATCTACTACTCTTCTTTTGTTTCAGCCTTAAATGAAAGAGAATTTTTTTCTATTCCCTTTTTCCAAAAAGAGGAAAAGCTACTTCCTCTTTTAAAATCATTATTAATTATAGAAGAAGAAAATGGCCTACTATATGGAAAAAGAATAGAGAAAGAAAATGAAGAAGAGGAAGGATATATATCATCAGATTTACTTCTTACCTTCACTCGTCTAAGAGAAGAAAAGATCGTTTTTTTCTCTTCTCCAGTAAAGATAGACAGAATGGAGCAATACTTAATTAGTAAAGAAAGTATTAAAGGTGCCTTTGATTTCGGTTTTACAACTTCAACTATTCTCTCTTCTCTTAGAAATATTAATAAGGATGTTCCTTCCTTTTTAATAGAGAAAATAGAGTTGTGGTGGGAAGAATGGAATATGATATCCCTTTCTCGTTCACTTCTACTAAGCGTAGATGAACGCTACGAGGAATTGTTTTCTTCCTCTCTTTTCTCTTCTTTTGTACTATCACACCCTAAAAAAGGACTCTTTATCATTGATTACAAAAAAGAGAGAGAACTGAGAGAAAAAATGAAAGAGCTTTCTCTGTTTTTTCCCTCTATTACTACTGGTCCACTCTTTAGCGAAGAAGAAAAAGAAGTGCTATCTCCTATTGCTACTACATATTTCATTCTTAATACTTCCTCAGAGATTAAATTTGATGAAAAACGATATAATGAGCTACTAAATAGTAGTAAAAGCAAGTTGGAATATATTCTACTAAAAAACAATATGATTTTTTCTCACTCCTCTCTTTCCTCTCTCTCATTCGCAGATGGCTTAGATTACCAAAAGAAGGAAGAACTAATTAAGGAAGGGAAAAAGACAAATAAAAGCTTATGTTACCTATTCTTAGATGAAGAACTACACTTTATTGAATTAAATGAAGAAGCAGTAATAAGCAAGAACAAGCTCTACATTAATAACAAAACAATAGATATATCTAAAATATGGAAGCTTTGGATACTAGACTTTATGCCTGATCAAATGGATTAAGAAGCTTTGGATAGTGATAACCAGTAAACGCTTCAAATTGAAGCTTACCTTGCTCAAAAAGCATATCTATACCAAAACGAAGAGAGCAACCACTCTTCTCAGCTTTCTTTAAAAATGCAGTCATCTTAGGCTTATAAACAATATCATAAGCAATTTCTGTACCTTTAAAGTTAAAGGAAGGGATCGGGTTTTCCTTTGCATTTTCCAAACCTAAGCTTGTTGCTTGAACAACCAAATCTGGCCATCCCTCATATTTTTTTACATTATCTAAACTGTCGTAACTGGCATTATTCTTAATAGCAAGGGTCTTTGCTTTTTCAAGAGTACGATTGAGAACAACAACCTTAACTCCTCTATTAGAAAGAGCCCAAACAATAGCATCTGAAGCACCACCAGCACCTAAAACAAGCGCATTTTTAATTCTGCCATTTTCAATATCTTCTTCAATTGGATTAAGAAAGCCATAATAATCTGTATTACTTCCCTTCCACATATTTGGAACACGAATAACAGTATTACAGGAACCAATCTGTTTTACTTCTCTAGTAATATTTCCAAGATATTTAACACAATCAACCTTGAAAGGAACAGTAACAGAAAAGCCGCGCATTCGTAGTTTTTCAGCAAGTAAGAGAAAGGACTTAATTGAAGAAGAAAGGAATGGAACATATACAGCATTATAATTAATACTATGAAAACCAAGATTATGAATTAGAGGAGATAGAGAGTGTTTAACAGGGTTTCCAACTATCCCATATACACCTGTTCGTTCATCTACCTTATCTGCTCTATATAACATTTTTAACTCTTTAGTAGTTATCATGCCAGGTGCAAGTGCTTTACAGGAAGAACCAAATGTTAAAATAGAACCAACCTTTTTGTATAGAATTCTTGTACAAACACCCCAGTCTCCCATACCAATTATAATCTTTGGAACATCCTTTAGCTCTTCATTGATTCTAAAGAGTGTCATTATGTCTGAACTAGAATGTGGAGTAACAGCAATTTTAGCAATATCACCACGCTTAGAGAGTGCAAGAATATGAGAAAAAATATCCTCAGGAACTCCCTCATAATCATGATAAGAACGAATAATCTTTACGCCTCTCTCTCGAGCACATATTTCAACATCATTCTTTTTTACATCGTCCTCGATATCAACATAAGCGAAGTTTCCTTCTTCTAATGTAGAAATAATAATTGAGCGTCTTTTTCTTTCTTGAAGAGTACATTTACCACCATCTTGAACCCTTCTATATGTAAGTATTACAGGCAAATCTACAAGACTAGGAAATGTATGTGCCTTCTTAATTTCTTCAGGTGTAAGAAGGTCTAATCTTAGTTCACAAATATCAATATATTGTCGATTAATCCTAACTTCCTTTAGGTTATGAGCTAAAGTTGGACCAGATAATGTAAGGCAAATCAATTATTTCTCCTTATTAAGATTTTAAAACAATCTTACTCACTTGTTCAACATCAATCGCTTTTATAAACTTTATAAGTACATATGAGAAATTTACAGGTTCAGAATATAAATCTTGCTTTTGGCGAGAAAGAAATATTAAAAGATATATCCTTTAACATGAATGAAAGGACAAGAGCTGCGATAGCCGGTAGTAATGGATGCGGAAAATCTACACTCTTAAAGAGTATTACAGGTTATATTGAAGCAGATAGTATCAATCTAACGCTAACTAAAGGATCGAGAGTTAGCTACCTTCCGCAAACAGATATCCTTCTTCCAAATATAGACATATATACTATAGCAGAAGAAGGATACAAACGTTTTGAAGCCCTCCTTTTAGAGTTAGATGAATGTGGAAAAAGAGCACAAGAAGAGGATGAGAAAGAGGCTCTTAGTGCATCAGTAAGAATTTCAGAGATACACGATATTCTTCTTGATAGTGGTTACTACGATAGAAAGAATAGAATAGAGACAATTCTACTGGGACTTGGATTTAAAAATTCAGATTTCTCTCGAAAAGCTAATGAATTCTCTGGTGGATACCAGATGAGAGTTGCACTAGCGAGAATACTTGTTGAGAATCCTGATTTTCTTCTTTTAGACGAACCTACAAACTATCTAGATATCGAAGCCTTAACTTGGCTAAAGAACTACATCAAGGGCTTTAATGGTGGTCTAATGATAGTTTCTCACGACCAAGACTTTTTGGATTCTATCGTTAATGAGGTCTATGAGCTCTTTAACGGAAAACTAACTAGATACAGTGGAAACTATACAAAGTATCTAGAAACGAGAGAGATTGAAATCCAGCAAAAAGAAAAAGAGAGAAAACGACAAGAAGAAAAAATTGAAAAAACAGAAGCCTTTATTGAAAGATTTAGATATAAAGCAACAAAGGCTAAGCAGGTTCAATCAAGAATTAAAGCAATAGAAAAAACTGAACTAGTGGAAATACCAGGACATTTAAAAAAGCTTAAATTCTCATTTCCACCCTCTCCACACTCCCCTAACATTGTTTTAACAGTTGAAAGTCTAACTAAAGCATATGGAACAAATACAATATACTCTGACTTCTCCTTTATCGTAAACAAAGGAGAAAGAATTGCTATCACGGGTCGTAACGGCGAAGGAAAATCAACACTGCTTAGAATATTAGCAGGAGTAGATAGTAATTATAGTGGCTTAGTTGAAGAAGGTAACGGAATCGTAAAAGGATACTTTGCTCAAGATACAGAGAATACACTAGATGGAGAAAATGACTTAGTTGAAGAATTAGAAACTGTCAGTACAACAGATGATATTCCAAGACTACGAAGCATGCTTGGTTCATTCTTATTCAGTGATGATGATGTATTTAAGAAGGTAAAAGTACTAAGCGGTGGAGAAAGAAGTAGATTAGCACTTCTAAAAATACTTCTTCATCCTTCTAACCTTCTTTTACTTGATGAACCTACAAACCACTTAGATATTAATTCTAAAGAAATGCTTCTTGAAGCAATCAAAAAATATGAAGGAACTGTAATATTTGTCTCTCATGACAAGCATTTTATAAAAAATCTTGCAACTCGTATTCTCTATATTTCCGACGAAAAACCAATCTTTTTTAATGGTGATTATGATTACTTTGAAAGTAAAATCGAAGAAAAAGAAAAGCAATGGGAAATAAAGAAAGCAAAAAAGGAAACAGAAGAAAAAGTAACTACTTCTTCCCCCTCCTCGTATGCACAACAAAAGGCAAAAAGAAACAAAATTAAGAGTCTCGAAAAAGAAATTGAAAAAATCAGTGCTGAAATAGAAAAGCTAGAGGATGAAATAGAGAAAAAGACTGAAGAATCAGGACGAGTTGAAATATACTCTAATGCTTCTAAAATTAAGAAAGTGATGGAAGAAAAGAGAAGAAAGGAAGAAGAAAAAGAAGAAAAAGAAAACCTCTGGCTAGAAAAAAGCGAAGAGTTAGAGATACTAAATAAAAGTGAGTAAAGGTGATATTCTTTTTAAGAAATCTAATAATAGAAACTAAAAACTTGTTATAAATACTTAAAATACAAGTAAATATTACATATCGTCTAAAAAAAAGTAAATGCAATGTGTCTCTATTTTTTGTTTGTACAAGCTACTGCAACCCCTATTATCTTTTGGAGTTGCATTTAAGTTTTCAATTAACAAATATTTTCAAAAGTATATTTTTCCTCTTGACTATTTTGAGTTTTCGATTGATTATCTAATTGAGCGGGGAGTGTCGCTTTTTCTTGCGATTCCCGGTTCATAATATAAGGTATCGTTTCTTCGGTACCTTTTTTTATTGCTTTAAAAGCACTGAAATGGTCCTTATCACTATAAAGAATTAATATCTTTCCTTCACAATTTAACGCTGCACCGTTAATCTTATTCTCTATTATTCTTATAACTTCCTCAATTGGTGCGTTCTTATCGTTTTCTCTTCCTTCAACAACTACACCTTCATTTATGGCAGCAAAAAGAATATCTCCTTTTACAAATCCTTCTTTATATATCCTCTTTTCCAGTGTATTTTTTTCCAATGATTTAATATTTTTATATTCCAAAAAATAATTGCCAACAATTGCATCTGGCTTCTTTCCTATATATATTTTTCCATCTATAAAAAAGTTTTCAGGTAGGTTATAAATCTTTTCATTTAAAACACTAAGAAGCTTTGCATCTTCATATTCTCCATATACAAGAAAATCTTCAAAAAATCCTTTCTTATTACTTAGTAGATATTTAAACAAATCAAAAATAACTATTTGCTATAAGAATTTCGTGTCTTGTAACTATAACTATTATTAGATAAAGTACAAAGGATTAATTAATAGACAAAAAGGCTTTATTAATGGATAGAATAATTGAACCAACAATAACTCAGCTTCGCTTTTCTTCTCTCTACCCTTCCCTTATTCTTGCTTCCTCCTCTCCTAATCGTAAGCTTTTATTAGAAAAGGGAGGATCTATTGTTGATACATTTACTCCTCTAACAGACGAATCAACAATGGGACTAGAAACAGAAGAAGCAATGATAAAGAATGCAAAAAATAAGATGGAAGCATACACTTCTTCTCCTTTTTTTGATAAAAATCGTGTTGCAATATCTGCTGATACTCTCGTAGAAATAGAACATACTCTTCTTGGCAAACCAAAAGATAGAATAGAAGCAAAAAAAATGCTTAATTATTTATCAGGCAAAAAGCAAATAGTATATACAGGTTGTTCTTTATATATTCCACAAATGGGTGTTACAACCTTCTGCGATAAAGCAGAGGTAGTATTCAAGAAGTTAACTGAGAAGACAATTGAAAGCTATTTAGATAAAAAAGAATATATAGGAGCGGCAGGCTCTTATAGATTACAAAAGACAGGATATACGCTTGTAGAAAGAATCATTGGAGACTGGACAACTGTTGTTGGACTACCACTAATGAAACTAATAAAGATGAAAGAAGAAAGTTTTTCCTCATCTCCATTTAACCCAGTAACTCATCATAATGCTCTAAGCCAAGATCAAGAATCTTTGTAATATGATCATCAGATAATCTATATAAAATGCTACGACCATCTTTACGAAAACGAACGAGTCTTGCTGTTCTTAGGAGCTTAAGCTGCTGTGATACAGCAGATTGAGTTAGATTTAAGCTTTCAGAAATATTAGTAACACTTGATTCTTTTTCTATAGAAAGGAAAAAGAGAATTCTAAGTCTTGTGGGGTCACCAAAAACTTTAAAAAAATCAGCTATATCAACAATCTCTTCTTCACTTATCTTAATATCTTCCATTTACACCATAACCTCATACTCATTATAATTGATGATAAAAAAAGTTAAAAGAAGTGAGAGTAAATATGACAATAGATAAAGAAAAAGCAACTATAATTCTAGAAGACGGAAGAGAATTTAAAGTTGATGTCATACATGACAACATGGGCGGTACTAGCCTTGATATCTCAAAACTTAGAAGTAAAACAGGATACATAACTTATGATCCAGGATTTATGAATACTGGTTCTTGTATGTCTAGCATCTGTTATGTTGATGGAGAGAATGGAATCTTAAGATATCGTGGCTATAGTGTTGAAGACCTTGTTGAAAAATGTGACTTTATCGAAGTGGCATATTTAATGGTTAAAGGTGTTCTTCCTAATAAGGAAGAGAGAAACAAATACATGCAGCTTCTTAATAGGCACAGTCTACTACATGTAAACATGAGACAGTATCTACGTAACTACCCTTCTTCCAGTCACCCAATGAGTATTCTAGCTGCAATGGTTGCCTCTCTCTCTGCTTTCTATCCAGAGCTAGAGGAGATGGATCCAGAAGAAAATATTGACCTTACTGTTACAAGACTACTCTCTAAAATGCGTACTATCGCAGCATATATTTACCGCCAGATGAATGGTGAAGACTTCATTGATCCAAAGTGTGAGTATTCATACTGTGAAAACTTTTTAAATATGATGTTCCACACTTCTGTTAATGAATATAAACCAAATCCAGTACATGTTAAGGCACTTAACCAGCTTCTTATTATTCATGCTGACCATGAACAGAACTGCTCTACTACTGCAGTTCGTCTAGTTGGCTCGTCAGAAGCAAATCTATATGCATCTGTTGCTGCAGGCTGCTGTGCACTTTGGGGTCCTAGACATGGGGGTGCTAATATGGAAGTAATGAATATGCTCAATGCAATTAAAAACAACAATCTATCTATAGATGAAGTTATAAACAAAGCTAAAAACAAGGGTGATTCCTTCCGACTCTCAGGATTTGGCCATAGAGTATATAAAACATTTGATCCTAGAGCAAAAATTGCAAAGAAAATATCACTAGAGGTTATGAATACAACTCATACAACAGATCCTCTTATGGATATAGCTATGGAACTAGAAGAAAAGGCAACACACGATGATTACTTTGTCTCTCGTCACCTATATCCTAATGTTGATTTCTACACAGGCATTACATTCCATATGCTTGGTATTCCTGCTAACTTCTACACGGTTATGTTTGCACTCGGTAGACTTCCTGGTTGGATTGCACATTACCTAGAGTGGAGACATGATGAATACATGAAGATCGGACGTCCAAGACAAGTTTACACTGGATACACATTAAGGACGGTCAAAAAAATTGATGAACGCTGAAGTAATTGTATTTGATTTTAATGGAACACTCTTCTTTGATTATGACGAAAACAAAGATGCTTGGAATATTATATCTCTAAAATATAGAAATAGAGAGTTTGAGGAGGATGAATACCTGTCAATGATGGGTAAAACAGACAGTGAGTGTGTTAAATACATAAATCAAAATCTCAGTGAAGAAGAAAAAGAAAAAATAAGTATAGAGAAGGAAGAGATATACTTGGATTTATGTAAAAAAAGAGGATTAAAGCTCGAGGAGGATGCTCTTTCCTTTATTGAAAAGGCACATAAAGATAATATCTTAACTCTCATCGCATCCTCCGCTCCAACAATGAATATGGACTGGTACTACAATAATCTATCTCTTGATAAGTATTTTTCTAGAAATGAGATAATAGCAGGAATGCTCAATATTCCTTCTAAGCCATCTCCTCAAATCTTTTTATATGCTCTTTCTCTCTTTGATAAAGAGCCTTCTCGTGCTATATGCTTTGAAGATTCTCCTGGTGGTCTAATGGCTGCCAATAGTGCTCTCTTTAATAAAGTTTATGCTATATCTTCTCCAGGTCTCGACCATTCAATAACATCTAAGCTCGGAACTCTTATTAATTGGAAAGAAGCAGTCAAAAACTACGAAAAGGTAATAGAGTTACGATAAAAGAAGAAATAGCAAATATACAGTTCGTTTTTTTCTCCTAAAGGAAGATTTCTCAAAAGCACTTCAAGATATTCCGTTGTTTCGTAAATTCCTTTTGTAATTCATATAATTTGCTCTAACAAGTGCATTACGCAAATACCATGCTTTCTCTGCAAAAATATCATTGATTGCAGAAAATCTGAGCGTTCTCAAATATTTAATAAGGGATACCTCTGTTCAACCTCCTGCAACAAGAGTTGTCTTGATCGCTATCTTTACTACTGTTGCAGTCGTTTCTGAAGTCAAAGCTATTAACTGTTTCTTAGCCTCATTTCGTAGTGGTTTCTTATTGCTTTAATAAAATCTAAGGAATTAACTTTCGTACACCTCTTTTCCATTAATGGAACTAGATCTCCTGTAACAATACCATCTTCAATTGTATCGATACATGCTTTTTCAATTTTTTCTGCCCACTCAATTAAAGAAGGTATATTGTCAAGTTCTCCTCTCTTTCTAAGTGCACCTGTCCAAGCATAGATAGTAGCTACTGGATTTGTGCTTGTCTCTTCTCCCTTTAGGTACTTATAGTAATGCTTTGTTACAGTACCATGTGCTGCTTCATATTCAAAGCATCCATCTGGAGAAGTTAAGACACTTGTCATCATAGCTAAAGACCCAAATGCAGTAGATACCATATCGGACATAACATCACCATCATAGTTTTTGAGAGCCCAGACAAAGCCACCCTCACTTCTAATAACACGAGCAACAGCATCATCAATTAAAGTATAAAAATATGTTATACCATTTTCTTCAAACTTCTCTTTGTACTCTTCTAGATATATTTTCTGGAATATAGCTTTAAAGTCTCCATCATATTTCTTACTTATAGTATCTTTAGCACTAAACCATAAATCCTGTTTTGTTTCTAAAGCATAATTAAAGGAAGAACGAGCAAAGGAAGCGATAGAATCATCTTTGTTATATTGTCCCATTACAACACCAGAATTAGTAAAAGAGAAGATAGTATCCCTAAATGTTTCTTCTCCATTCTCATTAGTAAAAACTAGGTCTGCTTTACCACCCTCTTCTACTCTATATTCTGTTGCCTTGTAGATATCACCATAGGCATGACGAGCAATTGTAATAGGCTTTTTCCAATTCTTTACAACTGGTTTTATAGAAGGTGTAAGAATAGGAGTACGAAAGACAGTTCCATCTAAAATTGCACGAATAGTACCATTAGGACTCTTCCACTTCTCTTTTAAATTATATTCCTTCATTCTCTCTTCATTGGGAGTAATTGTTGCACACTTAACACCAACACCATATTTTTTTATTGCATAAGAAGCATCGCTTGTTACCTTATCGAGTGTTTTATCTCTATTAACAAGTCCTAAGTCATAGTACTCAGTTTTAAGATCGATAAAGGGGGTAATTAGCTCATCTTTGATCATAGACCAAAGAACTCTTGTCATCTCATCTCCATCTATCTCTACAATAGGAGTTGTCATTTTAATTTTATTCTTCATTGATCTCCTCCTTTATTTGATTGAGTCTTCCACCCTTTTTAAGCATCTCCTTCTGCAATTCAGTTGCAAATAAAGTAAGCGGTATCTCAATATTCTTAGTCTTATCCTTTAAAATAAACTCACCCTTATCAATACAAGACAAAGTATCACAAAGCTCTAATAAGTCACCCTGATCAAGCCTGTCGTAGTCTTCTTTATTTTTAAACAGCAGTGGAAGAATACCAAAATTACATAAATTAGCCTGATGTATTCTCTCAATAGAAACAGCAATAACTGCCCTCACTCCTAAATACATAGGACAAATTGCAGCATGCTCTCTACTAGAACCTTGGCCATAAGAGAGAGAAGCAACAATAAAGTTTGCTCGTCCTTTACTCTTTTCTTCAAGTGCACGAGTAGAAAAGGTTGGATCTAGAGGTAAGAAAACAAATTCAGAATACTTCTTAATATTAGATCTATATTTTAGGTATTGGCCTGCAGGCATAATGTGGTCAGTTGTAATTTTATCTCCTACCTTTAAAAGCAAGGTACCACTAAGAGTTGATTGTGGAGCAGTAGAATGTGGTGGTTCTCCAATATTTGGACCACGCTTAATTTCGCACTTCTCGCCTGGGAAAATAAACATAGAATCATCAACAATAAAGTCATCACTATACTTTACTTCTTCAATATTACACTTACATTCTCTTGGGTCTCTTAGCTCTCCCATAATTGCACTGTAAGCAGCAGTTTCTGGAGAAACAAGATAAACTTGAGCACTCTTTGTTCCACTTCTTCCTTCAAAGTTTCTATTGTTGGTACGTAGAGAAATGCCATTTGTTTGAGGAGATTGATGGTTACCAATACAGAAGCCACATGCACTTTCAAGTATTCTTGCTCCGCTTTTAACAAAATCAAGTAGAATACCGCTTCTACTTATCATCTCCAAAACTGCTCTACTACCAGGAGCAACACCAAAAGAGATATGAGAAGGAATAGTATGAGAGGAGACGATTTTAGCACTCTTTGCTAAATCATAATAGCTAGAGTTAGTACAAGAACCAATTAACACCTGGTCTATCTTCATCCCCTCTAAGTCTTTAACTCTCATAACATTTCCAGGAGAATGAGGGCAGCTAATTAAAGGCTCCAATTCATCTAAATCAATTGTATAACTATCATCATAAATAGCATCATTATCTGCAGAGAGCTCTCTCCATCCCTCTTCTCTCTTCTGTCCACGAAGAAAAGCGTATGTAACCTCATCAGAGGGGAAAAGAGATGTAGTTACACCACACTCTGCTCCCATATTAGTAATTGTTGCACGCTCAGGAATAGAGAGTGTTTTTACACCATCTCCAGTATACTCAAAGACACTATTAACATTACCCTTAACACCAAAATGCTCTAGTACTTTTAATATAATATCCTTTGCACTGACAAATGGCCTTAGCTTACCCTTAAGAATGATATTCACAACTCTTGGGGCAACCATATTAAAGCCAACACCAGCCATACTTAGAGCACAATCTAAGCCTCCTGCGCCAAAGGCAAAGGAACCAACGGCACTAGATGTTGGAGTGTGAGAATCAGAACCAATAAGAGTTTTTCCAGGTAGAGCAAATCTTTCTAAATGCACTTGGTGACAAATACCATTTCCTGCGCGAGAAAAAACAATTCCTTTGTTTTGAGCAATAGTTCTTAAATACTCATGGTCATCAGCATTTTCAAAGCCAACCTGAATAGTATTGTGGTCAACATAGCTAACAGATAATTCTGTCTTAACACGATCCAGCGACAGTGACTCAAATTGCAAATAAGCCATTGTTCCAGTTGCATCCTGCGTTAGTGTTTGATCTATTTTGATTACTATTTCGTTTCCTTTTTCAAGCTTACCAGAGATTAAATGCTCTTCAAGTATTTTATAACAAAGTGTTTTTCCCATATACAAATCCTCTTTGTTAATCTACCCTAAATACCCTTTTTCATAAAGTATTTTTACTCTTCTTAATAAAAAAAGCAGAAGAATCTTCTGCTTAGTCTACTATTAAAGCTTATTATTTATCCCACTCTTTTGAAATGTATCGAGCAATATAGATACCCGAAGCTGATGCATGCGAAAGAGAGTGTGTTACACCGCTACAGTCTCCAATAACGAATAAGCCCTTATGCTTTGTTTCTAAGTTAGAATCAATATTTACTTCCATATTGTAGAACTTTACTTCAACACCATACAAAAGAGTATCAACATCAGCAGTACCTGGTGCTATTTTGTCTAATGCATATATCATCTCAATAATACCATCAAGTATTCTTTTTGGCATAACAAGTGACAAATCTCCTGGTGTTGCTTGAAGTGTTGGAACTGTAAAGGATTTTTGTATTCGCTTTTCAGTACTTCTTTGACCTCGAATTAAATCACCAAAACGCTGTATAATAACACCACCGCCAAGCATATTTGAAAGCCTAGCAATAGATTCACCATAAGAATTGGAATCGTTGAATGGCTCAGTGAAATGCTTTGAAACAAGCAGCGCAAAATTAGTATTTTCTGTCTGCTTACTCTTATCTTCATAGCTATGTCCATTAACTGTAACAATACCATTAGTATTCTCTGTTACAACAGCACCCTTTGGATTCATACAGAAGGTTCTTACTCTATCTTGGTATTTTTCTGTCTTATAGACGATCTTGCTTTCATATAATTCATCTGTAATATGGTTAAAAACCATAGCTGGAAGTTCAACTCTAACACCGATATCTACACGATTACTTCGTGTCTCAATATTTAGGTCCTTAGATACGCTCTCCATCCACTTACTGCCGCTTCTTCCAACAGAGATGACGCACTTTTTTGCTTCCCATTCACCCTTATTCGTTATAAGAAGGAAAGAATCAGCTTTCTTTTCTACCTTTTCAACTCGAGTAAGGAAATAGAAATCAACCTTATCTAGTAGATAGTTATATAAGTTATTTAATACAAAGTAGTTAATATCAGTACCAAGATGTCTTACCTGAGCATCTAAAAGATGTAATCCATTTTGTAAACATTTAGTACGAAAAGAAGAAGAAGCAGTACTATAAAGTTTAGTATCACCACCACCATATTCGCAATTTATCTTGTCTACGTAATTCATTAAATCTAAAGCTTCTCTTTTTCCGACAAACTCGTGGAGTGTTCCTCCAAATTCATTTGTAATATTGTATTTACCATCTGAGAAGGCGCCAGCCCCACCAAAGCCATTCATAATGGCGCAGGTTGGACAATGAATACAGTTCTTTATTTTTATTCCATCAATTGGGCACTTTCTTTTTTCTAGAGAATTACCACATTCAAAGATAGCAATTTTTAAATTCTTATTAAGTTTGGTTAACTCATAAGCTGTAAAAATACCGCCGGGGCCACTTCCAATAATTGCAACATCATATTTCATGGCTTTTAAATAGCATAAAAAAATAAGATTCTCAAGCACGTTTTAATCTCTTTTATTTTTCATTCTTCTTAATTTTCACAATTATTTTTATCTCTTGAAAGGAATTTACCATTAAACTATTATCAAGAACGTGAATAATAATTTGTTTAGTAATCCAGTCTTCTGGTCATCATTTATAGCTATGGGTTCTGCCCAATTATGTAAATGCTTTATCGAAGCTAAAATTAATAAAAAATGGAGCTTCAAGCCATTCTTTACTAATGGTGGGATGCCCTCCTCTCATGCTTCCTCTGTATCAGCACTAGCTAATAGTATAGGAATAATATATGGCTTTGGTTCTACTATCTTCGTCTTTGCGCTTCTCTTTGCCTTTGTTGTCTTTAATGATGCAATTAATGTAAGACTAGAGACAGGAAAGCAAGCAGAAAAGATTAATGAATGGTCTAAGATTTTTTCAGAGCTTTTTTCCGGAGAAAATGTATTTAGTGAAGAGCATTTTAAGACTCTCGTAGGACATACAAAGCTTCAGGTTATTTGGGGTATTATTGTTGGTCTTGTTACCTCAACTGTAGTTACACTCATACTTCAATGAAACAGAGCAAGATTAAAAAAGATAGCAAAGTACTTTTTGACGAATACTACCTTTCTCTTTATAAGGACAGATGGGATAATTTAAAAAAAGCGCTTCTAGAAGAAAAGAGTGAGCAAGTAACAATACCAGGCTTAAGGGAGCCATATTATTTAGATAAATCTTCTCTTTTGACAGCATCGATGCTTCCTGTTACTCCAGGCTCTAAGGTATTAGATATGTGTGCAGCGCCTGGTGGAAAAAGCCTAGTTCTTGCATTAAAAATGGAAGGAAAAGGAACTCTTGTCTCTAATGATCGTTCTCCAAATAGACGAGAGAGAATGAGAATTGTATTTGAAAACTGTCTTCCTCAAGCTAAACCAGAGATAATTATTAAAGGCTATAATGCTGAAAGCTGGGGATTATATGAGAAGAGCGAATATGACTATATCCTCCTAGATGCTCCATGCTCATCAGAGCGTCATGTATTAAATGATGAGAAATATCTTTCTCAGTGGTCTTCTCAGAGACCAAAAAGACTTTCAATTAGTCAATATGCTATGCTTAGCTCTGCACTCATTGCGCTTAAAAGTGGTGGTTATATTTTATATTCTACTTGTTCAATTAACTCTAATGAAAATGAAGAAGTAATTGAGAAGCTATTTAAAAGACACGAAGAGGAGGTTGAAGAAATAGATGTTGATATTCCTCTTTCAGAAAAGAGAAAACACGGTAGAATAATATTACCAGATACTTCTAATGGACTAGGTCCTATGTATTTAGCCCTATTAAGGAAAAAATAATGGAAAAAAGTAAGGTTGCTATTGCTGAGTGTAATAAATATGACTATGACTTAATAAAAGATACTCTTTTAAAAATGATAGACAATACTTCTTTTCCTCCTCTAGAGGGAAAAAGTGTCCTAGTTAAGCCCAATATTCTTTCAGATGCTCCTTCGAATAAGAACATAACAACTAATCCAATAGTTGTAAAAGCAGTTATAGACATAGTAAAAGAAAGAGGAGCCAAAGAAGTATATTGCGGAGACTCACCCGGTCTACCTTCTTCAACCTTTAAAGGAAAAGAATGTGGCATATGGGATGTAGTACAAGATAGTGGCGCAATTTGGGTAGATTTTTCTGATAATCCAATACAACAGAAGGGATGGAACAATATTACCTTTCCTCAAGCAAGAATACTTACTGAGTGCGATGTGGTAATATCAGTAGCTAAGATGAAAACTCATCAGCTTATGTATACAACTGGAGCTGTAAAAAATATGTTTGGAACCGTTCCTGGTCTAAACAAGAGTCCAATGCATCTTAAAGCAAGAAATCCAGAGAGCTTTGCTCATCTTCTCCTCTCCATCTACAGAACACATATTCCTGAGTATTCAATAATGGATGCTATCGTTTCGATGGAAGGCGCAGGCCCAGCTAACGGAACACTAAGGCAGACTAACCTACTTCTCTCTTCATCCTCTGCTTTAGCTCTCGACAAAGCAGAAGCTATCATTATGGGATACGAAGTAGACGATATACCCCTTCTTAGAGTTGCAGAAAAGGAAGAGAAAGGCATACTAGATTCTACATACCCACTACTTAATCCTTACAACTTAATAATAAAAGACTTTAGAAGGGTTGAAGTAAAAAAGAGAGGTCTCTTTTCTTCCCTTCTTCTACCTTATTTAAGACGAAGAAATGAAAAAAGAGAAAGTAGAAAAAGATTAACTCCTTTCTTTGATATTGATAAATGTAAGAGATGTCTTAAATGCGTAGAAATATGTCCTGCTAAGGCACTAAAGAAAGAGAATAATAAAATAGTATTAGACGAAAAGAAATGCATACGTTGCTATTGCTGTCATGAAATGTGCCCCTTCGATGCAATATTGATTAAGAAAAACTAAAGAAAAAGCCTCTAAACTAGACTATTTAGCTTAGAGGCTTCTTTTTCATTTTCTATTATAGATTTTCAAATATCCTTGCTCCCTTGTTATTCAGATATCTAATAAATACTGCGTCTGCTACAAAGAGCAGCAGAGATAGAAGAATAACAAAGATTCTACTATCTATTAGATTACGTAGTACGTAATAAAGAACACCAAAAAGAGTAACTATTATCCAACCAGAAAATAGAGAAATCATGACAGAACCACTCTGCTTAATTGGAACTACTTCATTAGTCCAGTGGAAATCTGGCATTTTTAAATTACAAATTAGACCAATACAAGCATTTAAAGTAACAAATAAAATTGGTACAAGAATTAAGAAAATTGAGAAAAATAAACTTGGTTTTATAATTAAAAAAATAGCAACCAAAGGGAAAATGGCAGGAATAAGTGTTAGTAATAGATGCATCTCTAGCTTTGCCATAAGCACTTGAGAGCCAGATATAGGAAGAGACTTTAAGATCCAAAGGTTCTTTCCTTCTAGTGAAATTGAAGGCGCTGAAATGTCATCAAAGGCAACAAGTAAGGCCATAACTGCGATAGAGATAAGAGCAATATCACCTGAGGGAAGGATAGATAAAAGAGGTAAAAGATCTCCCTTTTTCCAGAAAATAAAGAAAACAAAGAGTGGCATTAAAATTATACCCATCCCACAATTGAGCATATATGTAGAGCTAGATGTAAATCTTTTTAATTCCTTATATAGAAGTGCACCATTAACACTTCGAGCACTAATACTCTGTTTCTTTTTCTTTCCTTTACTTCTACCAGTATTAGTTGTGGCAGTTTTCAAGAAGTTTCTTGAGAGGACTAAGAAAAGTAGAAGAAATGAAATACATACAATAGAGGTAAAAATTAGCATAGATAATGCACTACCCTCTGCAGCTAATCCCATATGATACAAAGGATAAAGGTAGGTTTTTACCTTTGAACCAAAGAATTGTGCATTTACTATTATAGCTTGCAATAATGAATATGCCTTTCCATATAGGTAATAATAAGCACCAATAAATAATAGTGTTAGAAAAACAGTCATTATGTTCTTTCTCTTTACCTTTGTAAGAATAAGAGAAGAAACCCAACCAACTATTACAGAGAAGAAAAGTACTAATATAGATAATACAAAAGGAATAAGAAAAGCATTAATTGTACCCAATATAGTTAAAGGAGCATTCAATAGCCATACTATTAGGGCTGGAATCATTACTATAAATAAATACATTACTCCCATCGCATAAACACCCACAAGACGTGTAATAAGGATAGCAGACGAAGTAAGTGGAAATGAAAAAAGTAAGTCATTATCCTTTGCCTGGTAAAGAGTTGCATATGTATTAAATACACTACCAAAAACCCCAAAGAATAGTCCAATTAAAGACATGATGCACCAATATAGCCATCCCATTTTAGCCTCTAATAGTGGTTCACAGAGCATAACACCAAGAAAAGCAAAAATAGAAGCTAAAAATCCAAATAGTGCTAAATAAAACAGTGAGTATAATATAAGACTCGTCAAGCTACGTTTCTTTCCGGTTTTTCTATCCTTATAAAGCCAAGAAAAAACCTCAAGCATCTGTTTTTTTAATAGAGCCTTTATCATTCGTCTTCCTCCAGCTCTAAAAATACATCTTCTAGTGATGTATCACCTTTAACTTCACTCATAGTACCAGACTTAATTAATTTTCCACTCTTAATGATTGCAACCTTATCACAAAGCTTTTCTGCAACCTCTAAAACATGAGTAGAGAAGAAAATAGCACTACCCCTATCACACATTTCTCTCATTATTTCTTTTAATAAATGTGAAGCCTTTGGATCAAGTCCAACAAAAGGCTCATCCATAATAATTAGCTTTGGTTCATGAAGCAAAGCACTAATAATTGCTAGCTTTTGCTTCATTCCATGAGAATATTGAGAAATAAGACTAGATAAATCGTCTTTAATTTCAAATAAAGCTGAATACCTATTAATACGCTCCTCTCTTATAGAGGCAGAAACAGCAAAAATATCAGCAACAAAATTTAAGTATTGTAGTCCTGTCATAAACTCATATAGATCTGGATTATCTGGAATATATGCAATTTTTTTCTTGCATTCTATTGCATTTTCTTTAATTGAAATCCCATCAATAAATATATTACCAGCATCAAATTGTAGGATTCCACAGCATGACTTAATTGTTGTTGTTTTTCCTGCACCATTATGGCCAATAAAGCCATATATCTCTCCAGGAAGAATGTGTAGAGATAAGTTATCAACAACTCTTCTTTCTCCATAGATTTTTGTTAAATTCTCAATTCTTAACATAACACTCTCCTTTTTATTTATTTCTCTCTTTTTTAATAAATAATACCATTATATTCTTCACAGATTTTTCTATACCCTTCAATATTTCCAACATCATATCTAGCTCCTGGCATAGTAAAAGAATAGAAGTCAACCCGTTGACTCATCCACTCAACAAGAGAACCTGGAGCATCATACTGGCACCCATTTTCTAAAGCCTTCTTGATTAAAGGCAAATCCTCTTTTCTATAGATATAAAAAGGCGGAACAAGAAAATGAGAGGTTGGATTAAGTATCTTTTCTATCATATAAATTACTTTGTCGTCTTTATCTGTTTCCACAACACAATATCTTTTTCCGTCTTTTAGTTCTTTTTCATAGTATTTCATAATACAGGAGTGTTTCTTCTCATTAAAGAATTTGATAAAAGACGAAAATGAGAAATTAAGAACATTGTCTCCTGCAATAATTAATAAATCTTCATCTATCTTTAATTCCTCTATCGCCATTTGAATATCTTTTACAGCACCTAATCTAGTTTCGTTTGTGACAGTTCCATCATCAACAATTTCAATATCTAAAGCCTTACTGTTTTTCCATGCTCTGTAATGCTCTATATATTTATGATTAGAAATGATAACAAATGAAGTGATAGAACAGTTAGTTGAAATATCATCAACTAAATAATCTAAGATAGTTTTATCTTTGATTTTTAATAGTGGCTTTGGGAAATTTTCCGTTAGCGGATAAAGTCGTGTTGCATAACCTGCACCTAGTATAATACATTTCATTTTAGAATCTCCCCTCCTCTGCCTTTCCTACTCCATCAGCTGTAAAACACTATATACTTTATATTTCCCTTTCATCAAAGGAATTTTTTTAGATATTCCTTTTCTACACTTTCATTAATAGTATCAGATTTCTCTCCATCTATTAATACCATATAACAGCCCTTAAAACCAGCACCGAAAAATCTTGTACCATAGACACAACCCTGTTTAACTATTGCTTTATAAAGCTTTATTAGAGTAGGAGAACCATATTCATAATTAAGTATACTCGATAAACCACTCTCATTTACTAATTTACCAAATTATACTATGTTTCCTTCTTTCCATTTTTCTACTCCTTTATTAACTCTATTATATTCAGAGTAAAAATGGTTTAGTCTTTTTTGCCATGAAAGAGGTGGTCTCTCCTTATAGGTCAAAAAAAGCTCTTCGTTAATATCTCGTAAGTAGATATCTTTAATTCTTAAGCCCTCTTTCATATTATACTATTATTTAATTCAGAAACAGAATAAGAATAGAGAGCAAATGCTGCAGCCTTGCACTCATCAACTCTACTATTATATAAAGAAGAGACAAGATTACGTTCTATTCCAGAGAAGAATATACCTATATTAAACGCTGGAATATTTCTATTTCTTTCAATATTAGAATATGTATCATCAAGAGGACCCATATATAGAATACTATTCTTTCTACATAATGTTTCACACGACTGATCAAGCTTACCACTAGATACACCTACATACTCATTCTCCTTAGCGGATAATGTAAACTGGTTATCTTTCTGCGTTTTGTCTTAATTCCATTATTTATATTTTCCCAAAAAAGCTCACGTATTTGTGCCACTGAAAATTTTTAGAGCCAAAATAGAGCCACACAACACATCGTTTTTTCCGTGATCACCTTTATTACATGGTGTTGACACCATGTTTAAATATGATTAACAAAGGTAGCTACAAACTGAATTTATTGTACTATTGACTTAGCCCATTCTTCACACTCAAAAGACTCATGTAAA
>CAZLYD010000016.1:0-35145 GCA_964563815.1 uncultured Spirochaetaceae bacterium | reverse complement strand
CCCGTTCCCATCCCGAACACGGTAGTAAAACGCTCCTTCGCCGATGGTACTGGAATTCGTTTCCGGGAGAGTAGGTCGCTGCCTGTTTTTTTTATTCATTTATTTAAGTATTCTTTAATTATTTATGTTAATATTTACTCTATGGCTAGTATTAAATTCCAGAAGCCCTCTCTATTTCGTAAAGATATGGATGCTGTGCTTCAGACAATGGTTGATGAAAAAATTGGTCCTGGAGAGAAAAAAAGACAATTTAGTCGTGATTTTTCTCTATATTTAAATAGGAAAGAAGGTTTTACCTTTCGTTCTTATTTGGATGCTATAATCACTGGTTTGTCTTCTTTTAATCTTAATAGTGGTGATTATGTTGCACTTTCTGTTTTTACACCTTCTATATATCTAGAAGCATTAAAACGATTAGAGCTTAAGCCATTCATTGTTGATGTTGATGATGAGATGATGATTGATCAGAATTCAATTGCTTCTTCCCTAGATAAACAAATTAAAGCAATAGTTTCTTTCCATCCGATTTGTCAGCTTCCTTCTTCTCTTACTATTAGAGAGCTTTCTTTGCCTATTTTAGAGGATATCAGTCAAAGTCTTGGCTCTATGATTGGAGATTTAAAGTCAGGTAGTTGTGGAGATGTTGTTATTTGTAGCACTGAAGAAGATTCAATTATTTCAACAGCAGGTGGTGCCTTACTTTTTACAGATAATGATGAGTATAGTGAACGTATTAAAAAGACTATTTCTGATATACAGCCCTTTATTGAAATGCCAGATTTAAATGCTTCTCTTGGTGTTGTACAGCTATCTAATATTGATCAGCTTCTTCAAAGAAGAAATACACTATATAAGTTGTATTTTGAAGATGTAAGAAAGAGAGGTAATGTTAAAGTATTTGGATCAGGTAGCATTGATTTCTTTGCTAATGGATATGGCTTTAGTATAATAAGTAATGAAAAGCCTGAAGAGATAATTAATACAGCTTTAAAATACCAAGTGACATGTCGTAAAACCTTTAGTAAGGCTATTGGTGCTAGATATTTAGATAAATATGATAAGTATCCTAAGGCTCTTCCTGCTCTTTGTAGAGCTATTAGTTTTCCTCTTTATCCTTTTTTGTCTAAGGAAGATATTCAAACTATAGAAAAAGTACTTGGAATTCTGAGGTAGAAAATGACTGTTAACAAAGTATTAATCATTACACCATCAATAAAAAAGGAAAGTAAAGGTGTAAGTAAGGAAATTGAGGATTTTCTTATATCTAAAAATATTATTTGCTCAACTATATTTATTGATTCTACTGAAGAAAGGTTAGTTCTGGATAAGGATGTTGACTTAATAATTGCACTTGGTGGAGATGGTACTGTTCTATACTGTGCAAGAGCAGCAATGCAGAATCAGGTTACTGTTCTTCCAATAAACCTTGGTAGCTTTGGTTATATAACAGAAATAGAAAAGAGTGAGTGGAAAGAAGCTTATATGAGATATGTAGAAAAAAAAGATAATGTTTCTAAGCGTCTCATGATTAATGTTGAAGTGTATAGAAAAGGTAAGAAGGTTTTCTCCTCTGTTGGTTTGAATGAAGCTGTAATATGCTCATCGGGTATTGCTAAAGTTATTAATCTTTCATTAAGTATTGATAAAACATTTGCAGGGAATTTTAGAGCAGATGGTATGATAGTTGCTACTCCTACTGGTTCAACAGGTTATTCCCTTGCTTCTGGTGGTCCAATTTTAGATGCTGAAATGAATGCAATGATAATTACACCAATTTGTCCTTTTGCTCTATCTAATAGACCTTTAGTAACTGGAGAAAAGGAAATACTCTTAACTGTAAAACCAAACCAGAGAACAGATATTGTTTTAACAGTTGATGGTCAGGTTTTCTTTGAGTTAGAGGAGGAAGATGAAATTATTGTTAGAATGAATAGTAAGAGACTAAAATTAATACGCTCTTCTATGAGAAACTTTACAGAGGTTGTTAGAGATAAGCTTAATTGGACAGGAGAGATGAGAAGACATGATTGAAAGAATACATGTTAAAAACTATGTACTTATTGATTCTCTTGATCTTGATTTTAGATCTAATTTTATAGCCATTAGTGGAGAAACAGGTTCTGGTAAATCTATTCTTTTGGGGGCTTTGTCACTGTTGCTTGGAGCAAAGGCAGATAAAAGTGCAATAAGAAATGGATATAATGAAACAGAAATATCTGCTTCTTTTTATACTGAGAATAGCAGTGTATTATCTTGGTGTGAAAAACATGGAATAGAGGTAGAAGATAACACTTTAGTTTTAAGACGAATTATAAAAGCTGAAGGAAGAAGCTTATATACTCTTAATGGTACTCCTCTTACAAGAATAGAAGGAGAAGAAATAGGATTAGAATTAGTTGATTTTTCATCCCAGCATTCTCATCATTCTTTAATGCGTAAAGATGTATTACGTTCTCTTTTAGATGAAAATAGTGATACTCTTTCCCTTCTTTCTACTTATAGAGATAGCTACAGAAGGCTAAAAGAAAAAGAAGAGGAGATAAAAGAGTTAAAAAGCTTGATAGAGAAGGGAAAGGAAGAAAGAGATTATATTGAATATTGCTTACAAGAAATAGAAAAAGCTAACTTAATTAGTGGAGAAGATGAAGAATTAAGAGAAAAATTGCAGAAGCAGGGAAACAGTGAATTCTTATTTCAAAATCTTGAAAGTGCATTAGATGAATTAAAGACAGCTTCTTCATCTCTATCCTCATCGCTTTCTTCTATTACAAAAGCAGAGAAGAAAGATTCCTCGCTTTCTTCTTGTTCTAATCGTGTTGAAAGCTTAGAGATAGAAGCACAGGATATATATGAAACAATAAGAGATTATGTTTCTTCTCTTTCTTTTAGTGAGATTGAGATAGAAGAGATGAATTCTCGTCTTAGTACTATTCAAAGATTAAAACGACGCTTTAATTGTAATAGTGTTGATGATTTAATCTCAATTAGAGAAGAATATAAAGAAAAACTCGAAATGATTGATGATTCATCTTCTTTATTAGAGAAAAAAGAAAAGGAAGAAGAGCTAATAAGAAGGGAATGTACAAAGAATGCTGAAGACCTCAGCTTAAAGAGACGAAAAGGAGCCTTATCCTTTCAGAAAAGAATTGAAGAAAAACTCCATAATTTAGCTATGGATGGTGCTAAATTTATTATAAGTGTAGAGGAAGATGAATTAGGTTTATATGGTAAGGACAAGATAGATTTTCTACTTAGTGCTAATAAAGGAGAAAAAATAAAGAGCATAAGTGAATGTGCCTCCGGTGGTGAAATGAGTAGAATCTACTTAGCAATTAAAGCATCATCTGAAAGTAGAAGTAGTGTTGAAACTATGATTTTTGATGAAATAGATTCAGGCTTGGGTGGAGAGACCGCTAATCGGGTAAGAGATGAGCTGTCGTTATTAGGAAAAAAATGTCAAGTTATTATTATTACACACCTTCCTCAGCTTGCTAGTAAAGCAGAAGAACACTTTTTAGTTAAAAAGGAAGAAGAAGGTGGAAGAACTGTTTCACATATTAAAAAAATAGAAGGTGAAGAACGAACAAGAGAGATAGCACGACTTCTCAGTGGTAATATTTCTTCTATCTCTCTTGAACATGCAAAGCTATTGCTTAATAGTGAAAATTAAGAATTCTTAACATCTCTTTTAAGACAATAGGATCGAAATCTACTTTTTTGATTCCTCTATAGTAGTCATAGGTAGTATTTTGTATTTCTTTTAGATTTGGTTCCTTCCCAATTTCTCTTATTGATGAAATAGTATCAATAATAAGAAGGGCAGTCTTTTCATCTAAAGGTTGAGCTTTTAGTAGATTTGAGATTTTTGACAGGCATATATTAATTATTTCATCTACAACCTTTTTTTCGCTCTCTCTTCCATATTTCAGAATGAAGATTATTAAATCCTTAATAATTGATATTCTTTCTGTTTGTGAGAGCGAAAATGATGAATAAGCGAGAGAACGAGCACAACGTAGAGCTTCTCCGAGGTTTTCAATTAGTCTAGAATCTAATTTTTGTTTCTTACTATTATTGAGAAGCATTGCATACATTTTAACGCCTTTTACTCTTTCCATTATAACAGTATCATCAAGGCCTATCATTTTTGCGTCTATCCAAGAGTATGCTTCGTCTATAATTCGCTCTGGAATATCTTGGTTAGTAATGTGATAGTTTTCAGACTTTATTCCACTTATTGTTACTTTTGTTAAATATAGATTGATACCCTTTTCAATATCGAGAGAGGGAAGAAGACGGAAGAGAAATTCTTCATCTGTTAAGGTATCTATTATTAGCATTTGTCTTTCATTTTTATCTGTTGTTTCAATGCTACTTAAGTAATAGTTACCATAACGAGTTTTCCATCCCTCTGTCGTTGCTAGTTCCATATTAAGATAGAAATAAAGTGCTGCTTCAACCTCTCCACTTAAACCTTGAAACTCCTGTTGAGCAATAAGCATTCCATCTCCAATCTCTCTAATGTTTGATTTAGCTTCTTTTAAATCATTTAAGAATGGAATCATAAGTTCCTTGTCACTAAAGAATTGCAATAGTGATATTGCATATAAGGCATACTTAATGTCCTGTCTTGGCTCAATGCCTGAGATATCAGAAAAGAAAAAGCCACAGCTAGTGAAAGAAAAATGCTTAAACTTAATACCAGTTAAAAGATGAGAAAGAATGACTTCATCTTCATGAGATAAATCTCCATTCTTATTTAATCCTTTGATAAATTCTTTCATGGTTATCTCACCACAAAAAACACTTCCGGCTTTCCTTAATAGCTCTAATGGTTCAATACTATTATTAAAGATACGTTTTACTTCAATATTGAAGATTTTTGAAAGTTCTTTATCTAGGTTGTTTAAAGCATTACGTAATCCAACTCTCCATTTTTGGTTCCAATTATCACTACCACCAGTATGACATCCACAATCCTTATACCAGCGAGAAACACCATGAGAGCATGACCAGCTACTTCCTTTGTTTTCTTCTCCCTTCTTTAGTACAGCATGACGTTTTGCTTTATTGTGCTCTAAGAATGAAGCATAGTTTGATAGAATAAAATCATCACGATTGTTTACTTTGTTAATTAGAGCAGCAAGAGCCATGTCACCAAAAGGCTCATGATGGCCATATATTTCACCATCTGTTGCAGTGTGTAAAAGAGGAAGATTTTGATTATCCTTTCTAAAGGAAAGAAGCGTAGAGTAAAGCTTATCTGCATCCCTAAGAGCATGACCGAAGGAAATACTGGATGCAAGATTGGGCTCATAGAAGAAGGCACTAATTTCACCACCATTACTACCTTGTAAAAGATAGGGCTCAGTAAATGGAGCAGGGTTATTAGATAGTGAAACTATTTTCCCCTCTTCATTTTCAATACTATCACACTGCCAAGGAGAAAGAACTACGAAAGTAATACCACTGTCGTAGAGTAATTGAACTATGTCTTCATTTATTGCACACTCAGGTAGCCACATTCCTTCAGGTTCTCTTTTGTAGTGATAGATAAAATCCTTTATGCCCCAATCGATCTGTAAAGAAGCATTGTCTATACTATCGAGAGGAAGAATAGTATGGTTAAAGCTCTGTGCCATAGCATTACCATGACCTAATCTTTTTATAGATGCCTTATCTGCTTCTCTTAGTCCTATAACACATTCAGGGTGGAATTTATCTAACCACTTTAATAGTGTTGGACCAAAGTTAAATGAAATGTATTCATAATTATTCGTGAGACTTATAATGTGGCCTTCCTTATCTAGAAACCTACTATTTAGGTTTGCTCCATAGCAACAATCGTAAATTTTCTCATTCCAATCATGGAAGGGAAAAGCAGAAGATTGAAGAGGGATAATATCAGTTTTAGGATTTTCTCTAGGGGGCTGATAAAAGTGACCATGTATAATTAAAGATGTTTTATTACTGTTTTTTTGAATCATTGTCGTATTATATCATAAAGCGGTTAAATAAAAGCTTTTTTTATTTTTAAATAATTGTAAAGAATATTTAAGGCCTTCTCATTTCGTTGACTAATCTTCACTTTTTTATTATTAGTTATTTGTGGAGATTTTTGAAGATGGTGCATGTTAATCTTGAGTCATTATCTACTTCTGAATTAAGGAATTTAGCACAAAGTGAAAAGATTGATGGCTTTGAAGATATGGACAGGGATGACCTCATTCAAGGGTTATTAGATAAGTTTGATGTTGATTTAGATAATTTTGGCTTAGAAGATGATTATGCAAAAAGCCTTAATATTAAATATGTACATTCTTTTTCTGATTATTTGGATAATACTGCATCTCTTTCTGATTTGCCTGGCGTAGAAGAATTACCTTCTTATTATCAAGAAACTTCCATTCACTTTTTATACAAGAATTCAGATTGGGGTTATGCTTTCTGGTCAATTTCTTCTCTGGACGAAGAGAAAATTGAAGAGCGAAAGGGCTCTCCACTTCTTGTTGTTACAATGGATTATAAAAATGGAACAAGAGAAAAATATGATATCATTATTAGTGATGATGATAGACAGTGGAATATAGGATTTTCTTTAGATGCACTATCTTGCTTTGTTTCTCTTGTTGTTGAATATCCAAATGGAAATAGAGATATTCTTTGTCAATCAAACGTTATAAACCTTCCTTCTATCTATTGGTTAGAACACAAAGATGAAATGAAAAAGAATGATACTCTCTTTAAGGTATATCTTTCCCTTCTTACAACAAAGACTGGAGAGGTTGTTAATAATGCTATTGTTTCAGATATTATTAATGACTACAAAGAGGAGGATGCAAAATGAACAAAATCAATATAATTCTCCATGCTCATCAGCCATATGTTAGACATCTAGAATATGAGAAATTTTTAGAGGAAGATTGGTTATATGAATCTTTAAATGAGACTTATATTCCATTACTTAGAATGCTTAGTAATCTTGAAGATGAAAAGATAGGCTTTAAGATCTCTATCTGTTTTTCTCCTACTCTTTGTTCAATGCTTATAGATGAGCCTTTACAGGAAAGATTTGTTAACTACATGCTCAGTCATATTGAGCTTGGAGAAAAAGAAGTAGAAAGAACAAAAAAAGAAGATCCTGAATGCCATAGAATGGCTCTCCATTATTTAAGAGAAACAAGAATTAATCTTGATGTCTATGAAGCTTATAATCGTAATATACTAATTGGATTTAAAAAGCTTAGTGAAGATGGAAAGATAGAGCTTGTCTCTTCTGCTGCAACACACGCTTTTTTCCCTTTATATAAGGATTATCCTGATGCAATTAATGCAGAAATAGCTGTTGGCATTGATACTCATAAGAAAGTTTTTGGTATGCAGCCTAAAGGCTTTTGGCTTCCAGAAGCTGGCTTTTATCCCGGACTAGATGAGATTTTAAAGTCTAATGGAATAGAGTGGATTCAAACCTCTGCACAATCTGCTTTAACTAGTCCAGATAAATCATTATATGGTGGATATAGACCAATTGTTTTACCTTCATCCTTATATGCTTTCCCTCGGGACTGGAATTTAACTAGTTTACTATGGTCAAATAAAACAGGTTATCCCTGTGACCCTGATTACAGGGAATTCTATAAAGACATTGGGTATTACTTACCAATGGATTATGTTGGTAAATATATGCATGAGCCAGCTCTTAGAGTTTTTACTGGATATAAGTATTTTGCTATTACTGGTAAGGGTGAAGATAAGGAGTATTACTCTCCAGATAAAGCTAAAGAGAAGGTTCGTCTTCACGTTGATAACTTCCTTTATAATATTAGAAAAAAAGGCAATCTATTAGATGCTTGTGGCATTAAGGACCATGTGTTTAATCTTACATTTGATGCTGAGCTCTTTGGTCATAGATGGTACGAAGGAATAGAATTTTTAGAGCTTGTTATTAGAGAACTTGCACTAGATTCTGACAATTATACTCTTACTACGCCTGAAATGTATCTAAATGAGACTGATGATGTAGATAATATCAGAATAAATGAGTCTTCTTCTGGAATAAGAGGTGGTGCTGATACTTGGCTCGATTCTTCAAACTCTTGGATTTATCGTCATACTATAAAGGCTATTGAGAGAATGGAAGAGCTAGTAGAAAGATTCCCTGACCAGGGTAGCTTGAAGAAGAGATTCTTGAATCAAGCTTTGAGAGAATTGTTATTAGCAATGAGTTCTGATTGGCCATGTATTATGCATGATAATACTTCCTACTCTTATGCTGAAAAGAGAATAAAGGATCATTTATCATCCTTTAATGTTGTTCATTCCTCAATGTGTAGGAATACTGTAAATACAGAATGGCTTATTAATGCAGAAAAAAGGAATGCATTATTTCCGGATTTAGACTTTGACGTATTTAGTTATAGTAAAAAAGCAAAAAAATAACTTTTAGTATCTCCTAGTAGCAGAAAGAGATAGTAAAAGTGTGTCAAAAATTTGACAAAAGTAGGTTGACAGAGATTGTTCAAATACCTATTATAGTCATGTTCTTGCGGCCGTGGTGGAATTGGTAGACACGCTAGCTTGAGGTGCTAGTGCTTTAACGGGCTTGGAGATTCGAGTTCTCTCGACCGCAAATATACGGAGGTTTAGCTCAGCGGGAGAGCGCCTGCCTTACAAGCAGGATGTCACAAGTTCAATCCTTGTAACCTCCATTCTAGTCAGACTTAGTGTCTGACTTTTTTTTATCTCAACCTCGACATAGATAATCAAATGTTTTATCTTTATCACATGAATGGAGATTATTTAACATATTATACTTTAACATTTGTTTTATATGCCTTTATTGGCTATCTATGTGAAGTTGTTTATTGTTCAATTGGTCAACGTCATCTTGTTAATAGAGGTTTTTTATATGGACCATGGCTTCCAATTTATGGCTTTGGTGGTCTTGTTGTTGATATCTTCATTACTCCTTTAAAAAAGTATCCTATTGTTGTTTTTATTCTTGGAGTTCTACTTACTTCAATAATTGAATATATTGGTTCATTTTTACTTGAAAAGATTTTTTCAATTAAATTATGGGATTACAAAAGGTATAAATTTAATATTAATGGAAGAGTTTGTCTATTAAACTCTTCACTCTTTGGTGTAATGAGTTTGTTCCTTGTCTATTTAGTGCAGCCTTACATTGATTCATTTATTTCTATAATTCCTTATATTGTTCAAGAAAATGTTGCAGATATATTAAGAATATTATTTGCAATAGACCTTTCATTCTCTATTATGAGAATGTCTGGATTTAAGAAAGCTCTTAAAGAAGTCAGAGATAAAGCTAAGGATATCGAAGAAAGAGCAAAATCTTATGCTCAAAGTGGACGTAAGGAGCTTAGTGAAGAATATAGAGCACATATGCTCAATGAGCTTAATGAGCTTAGGCTTAAAGTACGTACTAGGTATAGCTCACTTATCTCTTCCTTCCCAGGTGCAACAAGCCACATAGAAGAAGTAAAGGAACAGTTGGGAAATATACAAGCTTGGGCTAAGGAGCGCTATGAAGCAAATAGAGCTTATAAAGAAAGATTAAGAGAAGAGAAGAAGGCATATAAAGAGAAGGTAAGAGAAATAAACAGAAAGAAGGGTAAAAATGACTAATTACAAATGTGTTCTTGATTGTGTTAAGGAAAAAAACAAAGATGTAACACTTGTAGCTGTTTCAAAGACAAAGAGTGTTTCTGATATTCTTGATGCATATAATCAAGGAGCTCGGATCTTTGGAGAAAATAGAGTTCAAGAAATTTTAGAAAAATTTCCGCTTCCACTAGAGAATAAGGATTATTCTGTTTATTTAATTGGACATCTTCAGTCTAATAAGGTAAAAAAGGCTGTTAGTGCTGTTGATAGAATTGAAAGTGTTGATTCTATTGAATTAATGGAAAAAATTAATAAGGAATGTCTAGCTATTAATAAAATAATGGACATTCTTTTGGAAGTAAATTCCTCAATGGAAGAGAATAAAAGTGGCTTTAGAGATAAATTAGAATTGTTTAAAGCTGTAGAGAAGGCTAAAGAATTAAAAAATATTAACCTTATTGGTTTGATGACAGTTGGACCCCTTGGTAACGATAGAGAGAAGAATATAAAAGCATTTAATTATACAAAGCTTCTTTTTACACAGATTAACGAAATTCATCCACTATCTGTTTTATCGATGGGAATGAGTTCTGATTGGATGGAAGCTATTGATTCCGGCTCTACTGAAGTAAGAATTGGTTCAACTATATTTGGTAAGAGAGAATGAAGAGAATAATAGCAATAGTATTACTTTTACTTATGGTTTTATCACTACCATCTGAAACAATTAAGCATTCTAGTCTTGGCTATGAATACGAGGAATACGAGAAGGATGAATTTCCAATTTGGAGTAATGAATTAAGAAGAGGAGAAATTCTTTTCTTTGGTTCGTTTGTTTTTACTCTTCCTCTTTCTTCACTTGCTCTTAGTGGCTTGGATAGGATTGGAGCAATTAGCTTTAATAGTAATGAAGATAAAGCAATAAAGCAGGTTTTAGTTGCATCTGCTCTATCTTTATCTATTGCATGTATTGATTGGTTTATTGGAAGAATATGAAGAAAGAACACAAATATGCTTTTATATCAAAAGAAGAGGGGAGAGTAGACAGTGTTGCAACACAGACTCTCAATATTCCTCGTTCTTCTTTTTCTAACGAAACAATGAAGATTATTGTTAATGGAAAAAGTGTAAAAAAATCATATAAGCTAAATGTAGAAGATAAGGTTGAAATAGAATATACAGAAGAGGTGTTATCAGGCTTAGAAGCAGAGGATATTCCACTCTCTATTATCTATGAAGATGATGACATTCTTGTTTTAGATAAGGAGCAGGGAATGATTGTTCATCCAGGCTCAGGTAACAATAGTGGTACAATAGTAAATGCTCTTCTTTCTCGCTTTGGCGAAGATTTTTCAACCAGTGATGACGATACACGACCAGGTATTGTTCATCGTTTAGATAAAGATACTTCTGGCGTAATGATCATTGCTAAAAATAGAGATGCTCAGAAAGAATTATCAGAGCAGTTTAGTGAGCATACAAATGAAAAGTATTATACAGCTATAGCTAAGGGCTTTTTTATTGAAAAGGAAGGATTAATAGATAAACGAATTACTAGAGATAAAAAAGACAGAAAGAAATTTACTGTTACAAATAATAAAAGTGAAGGAAAGGATGCTCTTACTCGTTATCGAGTACTCAGTCAAAATGATAATTATGCTCTATTAAAATTACGTATTTATACTGGAAGAACACATCAGATAAGGGTACATCTTCTATCCTCCGGCCATCCTGTTTTGGGAGACCCAATATATTCTAGAAAAGATAAAAAATATGAAGGAGCAACCTTGATGCTTCATGCTTCTAAAATTGTAATTAATCATCCAAGAACAAAAGAAAAAATGATTTTCTATTCTCCACTTCCTCCTCGCTTTTTATCAATAATAGAAGAAGAAAACCTAAAAAAGGATGAAGAGTAATATGCGCTTTTCTATATTAAGGTCGATAAATAATATATATACAGCTAAAGGTGAAGATGGAAAAATCTACACATTAAGAATAAAAGGTAAAACCTTAAAAAATAGTGATGTTTATAATCCTGTAGTAGTTGGAGACTATGTTAATGGCATGCTATATAGTGAAACTGAAGGTTTAATTGAAAAGGTTGAAGAAAGAAAGAGTTACTTTTCTAGATGGAACTTTAAGACAGAGCAAAACCAAATAATAGCAAGTAACCAAGATATAAACGCAATTGTTTTTTCGCCTCTTTCTCCACCTTTTAGACCTCGCTTTGTTGATAGAGCAATAGCTTGCTCCCATTCCTGCGATATTCTACTAATCCTAAATAAAGCAGATTATGGATTAACAGAAGAAGAAAATGATAGATGGCAGGAGTATAAAAGACTTGGTTACGACGCTATAGCTGTTTCCTCTATAACCGGTCAAGGCGTAGATAAGCTCAAAGAAAAACTAAAAGGTAAGATAACATCCTTTGTTGGACAATCGGGAGTAGGAAAATCAACATTAATCAATAGTTTGATTGGCTCTGGTCAAAGAACAGGTGAGATTTCTAATAAGTATAATAGAGGGCGTCATACAACAAATTATTCTATCTTTTTAGAGGGTGATGGTTTTTCTATTATCGATACTCCCGGAGTAAGAGAGATACAAGTACCATTATTAGATATGATTGATGTGAGAAATTCTTTTCCTGAGTTAAGAGAATGTGATTGCTTATATTCATCATGCTTACATAGAGGAGAAGAGGGGTGTAGTGTTCCTCAAAAGGTGGAAGAGGGATTAATCCATTATGATAGATATGAAAGCTATTTGAGAATATTAGATAGCTTCTCACTTCTTCGTCCTTCATATATGAGGAATAAAAAATGAGAGAAAGAACAATTAAGGATACAGAATTAGATTTAGTGCTCTCTTCTATTGCTTCCTATGCACTCTCTGAAGAAGGTAAAAAAGAGATTAATTCAAGTAAAGTGACAACAGATTTAGAGGAGCTTGAAAGGCGTTATCTCAAAATAGATAGCTTAATTAATAGACTAGAAGGTGCAGAGCCTTTAGATACTTTTCCTTCTCTCTCTAATCTTTTTAAATTTGTCTCTTCTTCTCACTCCGATATTCCATCTGTCGATATCTATAAGTGTGGAGAGTTCCTTCATTCATATTTTGTTCTATTGCATTTTTTAGAAAAGGATAGTGATATTGATAGCAGAGATAGAGAGCTAGAAAGAAATATTCTCTCGTCTCTTAATAGTGAAGGAGAAGTACGTCCAGAGCACCCACGACTGAAGCCATTAATAAAGAAAAGAGATGAGATAAAGAATGATAGATATCGTTTTTCTCTCTCATTTATCTCTTCTAATAGAACAATTGTTCAAAATGATAATCCTATTTATCGTAATGAAAGAGTTGTAATTCCTATTCATTCAACAGAAAAAAAGAGTGGAGAGTACTATATTTCTGGTCAATCAGGATCAGGCAATACGACATTTGTAGAGCCATTTGAATTAGTTGATTTAAATAATAAAGTGGTTCTTGCTGAAGAGAGAATAAGAATAGAAAAGATTAAAATAGTTCATGAGCTTTCAGACGCTGTTAGAAGAATAATAAAAAGCTTAAAAGAAAAAGAAAAGGAAGTAATTGATTTTGATTTTCATTACGTTTTTGCTCTTTGGTGCAGAAGAGTTAAAGCTTGTCATGTAACTATTTCATCCTCTTTAAACTTAATTGAGGCTAGGCATCCTCTATTACTGAATAAAGCTGTTCCTATTACAGTAGTCTTAGATGAAAATACTAGGACTCTTGTCCTCTCTGGTGCAAACGCAGGTGGAAAGACTGTAACAATGAAAACAGTTGCTCTTCTTTCTCTTCTTAATCAGATTTGTACTTTTATTCCTGCTTCTTCTTTATCAACACTTCCTATTTTTTCTTCTGTTTTAACAGATATTGGTGATATGCAGTCAATTAAGGATGAGCAATCGACATTCTCTTCACATATGAAGAATATTGCATATATTGTGAGAAATGCTGATGAAAATAGCTTAGTTATACTGGATGAACTAGGTTCAGGTACAGACCCGGAGGAGGGCTCTGTTCTTTCTCTTTCTATTTTAAAACATCTATCAAAGAAAGCAAAGCTTACTATCTGTACGTCTCACTATAACCAAGTAAAGAACTTTGCTTATACAGAAAATAATATGGTTAATGCTTCAATGGAATTTGATACTAAAACTAGTCTTCCAACCTTTAAGGTATTATCTGGAATTCCAGGTGATAGCCATGCTCTTAGTACTGCGAAAAGAAGTGGAATTTTAAAAGAAATTATTGATGATGCTTATTCAATGCTTGGAGAAGGAAAAGAGAGTAGTGCTCAGATTATTACATCTCTTCTCTCAAAATCTCGTACCTTAGATAGAAAGATGAGCGAAATAGATAGAGAAAAGAGATTATTGCAGCAAAAAATAAAAGAATTGGAAGAGAAGGAAAAAGAATTAAAGAGTGAATTACTTCTTGTTAAAAGGGATGGATACAAGGATTTAAATGATTATCTTAGTTCCTCTCGTAAGGAATTAGAAAACCTAGTTAGAATGGTTAAAACAGGAGAAATAAATAAAGAAAAAACTAAAAAAGTAAAAAGCTTTATCTCTAAAATTGAGGATGAGAAGAAAAAGATAGAAGAAGAAATTGAAAGAGAAGAGGAGAGTGAAGAAGATATAAACAATGATAAGCCCTTTTCTATTGGCGATGATGTCTTATGTGGTAAAGGAAAGACTCGTGGAAAAATAGTAGGAAAGAAAGGAAAACTATTTACTGTTAGCTTTGAAAATGGTTTAAAGATGAATATAAGTGGAGAAAGTATGGTTCACGCTAAAAGAGAGAGTACTAAAGCAACCATTACTCCATTCTTTTCTAGTGAAAGAAAAGCAAAGTATGAATTAGATGTTAGAGGTCTTACCCTTATAGAGGTTGAAAGGGTTTTAGATGACCAAATTGAATCTATGATTCTTTCTTCTCTTTCTTCCTTTACAATTATTCATGGCTATGGGGACGGAATATTACAACGTGGAGTTCATGAATACTTAAAGAGAAATAAGCTTGTTTCTGATTATCGTTTTGCTCTTCCCGAGGATGGAGGAATGGGTAAAACGTATGTCTTTATGAAGAAGGATTAGTTTTTTTCTCTGGTAGTTGAGCAAATACAACAGAAAAGAAGAGAATAATGCATCCAATTATTTCTATTATTTTCATTTCTTCATTTAATATAATAAGTCCACCAACCACTGCCCAAACACTTTCTAGAGATAGTATTAGCGTTGCTTTAGTTGGTTCTACATGCTTTTGTCCAACAATTTGAAGTGTATATGCAATACCACAAGAGCCTATACCTCCATATAAAAGAGGAATGAGAGATGCCTTAATACTAATTATTGTTGGGTTTTCAAATATAAAAGAAAGAAGAGTTGCAATACTTCCTGCAAAGAAGAATTGAATACAAGATAGATCTGCTCCACTATAGGCCTTACCATTTTTATCTACATAGATAATATGTAAAGCAAAAAAGATAGCAGATATAAAGACAAGAATATCTCCACCCTTTATTGTACCTTCTCCGCTAAAAGAGAGAAGAAATGCACCAATTAAGCCTAAAACAACACAGAACCAAACTCTTTTTGTTATTTTATTTCCGAGAACAAGTGAAAATAGTGGAACGATTAGAATATAAAGAGATGTAATAAAGCCAGCTTTTCCTGCTGTTGTATATTCAATGCCCTTTTGTTGAAAAAATGAAGCTGTACCTAGTATTAGGCCACAAATTAGTCCATCCTTAATTACGCTTTTTATGTAGGATATATTCTTTTTCTTTAGTGACAATAACAAGAGAGGTAGTAGAACTAGAAAACCAAGTAGCATTCGTATGCCGTTATATAGTAGGGGACCCATTGTTCCAGTTGCTTGGCTTTGAGAGACAAATGCAAGGCCCCATATAAACGATGTTAAAAATAAAATGAGAGGATATGTATATTTTTTCATAAAGAATTCCTTAATTATTGTATAAGTAGCTTTCAGAATAAATTAAAACAAAATTAAGTATACAAAGTGAGAATTTAAAAGTTAAGTAGAACAATTGAAATGTATGAAGATAAGAAAAGTAAGAATATATTCACCGCATTCCACTTTTAAGTGTATAATGAGTCTTTCTTTAGGAGATTTAGACTATGTCAGATTATATGAATGGAACAGGAATTCAATATCATTTAAGAACAAAAAAGGGGGATGTTGGAAGATATGTTATTCTTCCAGGGGACCCAAAAAGAGTACCACTTATTGCCTCTTTTTTAGATGATGCAGTTTTTGTTGCTGATAATAGAGAGTATGTTACATATACAGGATACTTAGATGGTGTGAAGGTTTCAGTAACAAGTACAGGAATAGGTGGTCCAAGTGCATCTATATGTATGGAAGAGCTATATAAATGTGGTGCTGATACTTTTATTAGAATGGGAACCTGTGGTGGTATTGCTCTTCCTGTTATGGGTGGCGATGTTGTTATTGCTACTGGTGCCGTAAGAGCAGAGGGCACAAGTAAAGAGTATGCTCCAATTGAATTTCCAGCTTGTGCTGATTTTGATATTGTAGCGGCACTTAGAGAGGGTGCTAAGAAATTAGGTATTAAATCTCACACAGGAATTGTTCAATGTAAGGATAGTTTTTACGGCCAGCATGACCCATCAATCATGCCAGTTAGCTACGAGCTTGAAAATAAATGGGAAGCATGGAAGAGACTAGGCGTTCTTGCTAGTGAAATGGAGTCTGCAGCACTCTTTACAGTTGCTTCTTATCTAGGTGTAAGATGTGGAAGTGAATTCTTTGTTGTTGGAAACCAGGAAAGAGAAAAGCTTGGGCTAGAGAATCCTAAGCTACATGATACAGAGCCTGCAATTAAGGTCGCTATTGAAGGTTTAAGGATATTAATTAAAGAAGATATTAAAAATAATAGATAGTACTTGCTCCCGATTGGGAGCATTTTTAATTGTTATATAATCTTTTCCCTTCTTTGAGAAAAAGCTCTTTAGCCAAAAGTAGTTCCTTATCAAGATTTATTTCTTCTTTTACTTCCTTATATATCTCGATTATAAATGATTCGAGTCCTAAAGAAGTATATGCTTCCTGAAGAGGGCGACAAGGGTGTATAGCTAGGTCAAGCTTAAATCTTTCGTCCTTATAGGAAGAAACGGCATCTAACGTTTTATATAGATAATATTCATCGCTTTTAAGGTTGTGAATTAGACATATTGCTTTAATTTTATCTTGTCTTAAAAATTCTTTTGGTATAGCCATAGCATAATTTTAAATAATTTGGTGAATCTTGTGAATATAAGTAGCAAAATTGCGTTATGTCGCTATTTTAATATCTATTAAATTGATTAATTGTAAAATATTATTAAAAAATTTAGTTTTACTTTTCTTTGGAAATATGTTGGATTATGATTAAGAAAGAGGATTTCTGATATGGAACAGCAGATACAAGATTTAATCAATTCTATAAAAAAAGATGGAATTGAAAGTGCTAATAACGAAAGCAAAAAAATTTTAGAAGACGCTAAAGCAAAAGCTGAAATGATCATCAGTGATGCAAGTAAAAAGAAGAATGAAATGCTTGAAGAAGCTAAGAAGCAAATTGCTTTGGAAAGAGAGAGCTCAATGGCTGCAGTTAAGCAAGGTGCTAGAGATTTATCTTTATCTTTTGTTAAGGATGCTGAAGAGAAGTTTACTCAAATATTAAAGACAAAGATTAATGAGGCTCTAAATGCTGATGTTTTGAAAGAGGTAATTGTTTTAGCCATTAAGAGTGAGTTCGACTCAAAGGATGTGGTTGTTGAATTACCTGAGAAGTATAAGGAAACAATTGCTGATTCTATTCTTGCTGATATTAAAAAAGAAGTTGAAAAGAATGGATTATCCTTCTCCTTCTCTTCTTCTCTTTCTGGTGGTTTCAAAATTATTGAGAAAGATGGAAAAGCTTACATTGATCTATCTAGTGATGAAGTAACAAAGCTCTTATATCCTTATGTATCATCAACACTAAGAGATATGATCTAGGAGGAGATTTGTGGCCGAATATATCTATTTTGTTGCCTCTCTTCCAACAGTTTTAATTGATAGAGATGCACCTCTTAGCTATGAGAAGTTCTTATCTCTAGCAAAAGAACAGCTTAAAGCAAAAGATTTTGCTTTGCTTGAAAAAGCAACTTTTGATCATGAAAAGGAAAAGGTTAGTAACCCCATTATTCGTGATTGGGATGACTTTAATTACACTCTAAATGAATATTTGACTGAGGAAAGAGCAATTAAGCTAAATAAAGAGTGTGATGAGTATAAAGCTAGATGTTCAAGAAATGATGAAATGCAGAAAGTAGCTCACGATATATGTAAAATCGATAATGCGCTTGAAGCAGAAAAGGCCATACTTAATGAATATTTTAAATTCCTTTCTTCCCATACAGTTGAATCACAATTTTCTCTTGATGCCTTAATTGTCTATGGCTTATTGCTTCAGATAAAAGAGAGAGTTAATTCATTTAGTAAAGAAAAGGGAAAGAGCGAATTTACTAAATTATATTCAGATATTAGAAAAGATATTTCCTTAAGGAGTAACTATGGAGTATAAAACTGGCCACGTTGCTGGCGTCAACGGTAACTTGGTTAAAGTAAAATTTGACGACATTGTCATCAAAAACGAGGTTGGATATATTCGTATTGGTGATGTTAGTCTTAAGGGTGAGGTTATTCGTGTCGTAAACGGTATTGCTGACTTACAGATTTATGAAGATACCTCTGGTATTATGGTTGGAGATAAGGTTGAATTTACAGGTGAATTACTTTCTGTTCAGCTTGGACCTGGTCTTTTAACTCAAGTTTATGATGGACTGCAGAATCCACTTCCTTCTCTTGCTGAAAAATGTGGATTCTTCCTTGAACGTGGTGTTTATCTTGATCCTATTCCACAAAAGAAGTGGGAATTAACACCTGTTGCAAAGAAAGGTGATATTCTTCTTCCTGGTGATACCTTCGCAACTGTTCCTGAGCTTATGTTTACTCACCATATCGTTGTTCCATACACATTTACTGGTAAATGGAAAGTTGTAAGCATTGTCGAGAAGGGTATTTATGATGTAAGAGATACTATCTGCACAATTGAGAATGATAAGGGTGAAAAGAAAAATCTCTCCATGGTTATAACACAACCTGTTAAAGTTCCAATTAAAGCATATAGTGAAAGACTTAAGCCAGATGAACCAATGGTTACAAAGATTAGGCTTATTGATACATTCCTTCCTGTTTGTAAGGGTGGTACATACTGTATTCCTGGTCCTTTTGGTGCTGGTAAGACTGTTTTGCAGCATCTTACAAGTAAGAATGCTGATGTTGATATTGTAATTATAGCAGCATGTGGAGAAAGAGCAGGTGAGGTTGTAGAAACACTTAAAGAATTCCCTGAATTGATTGATCCTAAAACAGGTAGAAGCTTAATGGAAAGAACTATTATTGTTTGTAATACTTCCTCTATGCCTGTTGCCGCTAGAGAGGCCAGCGTATATACAGCTGTAACAATGGCAGAGTATTACAGAAATATGGGTCTTGATGTTCTTCTTCTTGCTGACTCTACTTCTCGTTGGGCACAGGCAATGAGAGAGATGAGTGGAAGACTTGAAGAGATCCCTGGAGACGAAGCATTCCCTGCATATCTAGAATCTAGAATTGCAGAATTCTATGAAAGAGCAGGTAAAGTAAGACTAAGAGATGGTTCTTTTGGTTCTGTAACAATTGGTGGTACAGTATCTCCAGCAGGTGGAAACTTTGAAGAACCTGTAACACAGGCTACTCTTAAGGTTGTTGGTGCTTTCCATGGATTATCAAGAGAACGTAGTGATGCTCGTAAGTATCCTGCAATTGACCCACTTGAATCATGGTCAAAGTATGATGGAATTATTTCTAAAGAAGATGTTAGTTATGCATATTCTTTCATTAAGAGAGGTAATGAAGTTAGCCAAATGATGAAGGTTGTTGGTGAAGAGGGTACAACTCTTGACGATTATATAATCTATCAGAAGGGTGAATTCGTTGATTCCTGTTATTATCAACAGAACTCCTTTGACCCTGTTGACTCTACTGTTACTGTTCTTAGACAGAAGCATGTCTTTACTGTTCTTCTTGATATTTTACGCTCAGATTTTGATCTTAAAGATAAAAAGGAAGCTAGAGCATTCTTTAACCAGCTTCGTCAGCGTTTCCTTGACTGGAATGGTACTAGTGAAAGTGATAGTTCCTATAGTGATAGAGAGAAAGAAGTTAAAGACTTCTTTATTAGCAGACAGAGGTAAGATATGCAGAAGGTATATACAAAAATAGAATCTATTGTAGGTAACGTTATTACTGTTAAAGCAGAAGGCGTTAAAAGTGGAGACTTAGCAACTGTTACAAGTAATTCCGGCATATCCTATGCTAACGTTATTAAGCTTGATGGTGACCTTGTTTCTTTACAGGTTTTCTCTGGTTCTTCAGGTATTTCAACAGATGATGAAGTAAGATTTTTAGGTGTTCCAATGAAGGTTAGCTTTTCTGATAATCTTCTCGGTCGTGTCTTTGATGGTGCAGGAAAACCAAGAGATAATGGACCAGAGCTTAACGATAATATGATTGATATTGGAGGCGCTAGCGTTAATCCTGCAAAACGTATTATCCCTAGAAATATGATTAGAACTGGTATCCCAATGATTGATGTATTCAATACACTTGTTGAATCTCAGAAGCTTCCAATCTTCTCTATCAGTGGTGAACCATATAATGAACTTTTAGCTCGTATTGCTATGCAGGCAGAAGTTGATATTATTGTTTTGGGCGGAATGGGTCTTAAATACGATGACTACCTATACTTTAGAGATATACTAGAGAAATCTGGTGCTCTCAGTAGAACTGTAATGTTTGTTCATACAGCTTCTGACCCAACTGTAGAATGTACACTTGTACCAGATCTTTCCTTGGCAGTTGCAGAACAATTTGCTCTAAAGGGAAAGAAAGTACTTGTTCTTCTTACTGATATGACAAACTTTGCAGATGCGCTGAAGGAGATGGCTATTACCATGGACCAGGTTCCTTCTAACCGTGGTTACCCTGGTGATTTGTATTCTCAGCTCGCATCTAGATACGAAAAGGCAGTTGACTTTGATGGTGCTGGTTCTGTAACAATTCTTGGTGTCACAACAATGCCTGGAGATGATGTTACTCATCCTATTCCTGATAATACTGGTTATATTACTGAAGGTCAGTACTATCTAAAGGGTGGTAGAATTGAGCCATTTGGTTCACTAAGTCGTCTTAAGCAGAACGTTAATAGCTCAACTCGTGATGACCACCGAGCTTTAATGGATGGTATGATCAAGCTCTATTCTTCCTATAAGGATTCCTTAGAGAAGAAGTCTATGGGCTTCCAGATGTCTGACTGGGATGACAAATTACTTAGATATGGTGCTCTCTTTGAAAAGGAGATGATGGATCTATCTGTTAATATTCCTTTGGAGAAGGCTTTAGATAAAGGTTGGGCTATTTTAGCTGAGTGCTTTGAGAAGGAAGAAACTCTTCTCAAATCAGATTTGATCAACAAGTACTGGCCTAAAAAAGACTGAGGAATTGAGTTGTGGCTAAAATAAAACTGACGAAGAATGAGCAGAAGAAACAGAAGGATAGCCTAAAGCAGTATCAACGTTATCTTCCAACTCTTGTTCTAAAAAAACAACAGCTTCAGGTTGTTATTAGACAATGTGAAGCAGAAATTGAGAGGATGAGAGAAGAGCAGAGAAAAGCTGTTGCTGGTCTTGATGATTGGATTGCTGTTTATGGTGAAAATGCTGATTGGCCTACAGCTCGTTCTATTGGTAATTTGATTTCTATCAAGGAGATAAAGATAACTAAGGGAAATGTTGCTGGTGTTACAGTTCCAGTTTTCGATTCATTAGAATTTAATGAAATTTCATATTCTCTTCGTGATTATCCACTATGGGTAGATTCAGCATTATTTGCTTTACGTGATATTGCTAAATATGATGCTATTATCAGTGTCCTTGAAGAAAGAATAAAGGTTCTTGGTAAGGAATTAAGAACAACAACACAGAGAGTAAATCTCTTTGAGAAGGTTAAAATTCCTCAAACAAGAGATAATATTAGAATTATTAGCATCTATCTTCAGGATCAGCAGACTAGTGCTGTTGTTAGAGGAAAGATTGCTAAAAAGAAACTGGTGAGGGTTAGCTGATGATTTGTGAAATGAAAAAAGTCACTATTCTCGCCCGTGGTGAGAAGAAAAAGGATTTAATTCTTTCATTACGCAATTTGGGTATAGTCCATGTTGATAATGTAGTTAAGTCTTCAAAAAATGCTGCTTCTTTAGAAAATAGCAATGAAAGCTATAAAAAGGTTCTTTCTATTCTTGATTCTATTTCTGATAAGAAAAATGAAGTAAAGGATATAGCACTAAATAGGGAAGAAGCAGATAAAAAAGCAAAAGAATTATTCATACTTCTAGAAGAAGAGAATAAGACAAAAGAAAGACTTAGATCGCTTTCTAGTGAGAGAGATAGAATTTCTGTCTTAGGGGACTTTGATCCAAAAGAGATTAGTTACTTAAGAGAGAAGGGTATCGATATTACTCTGTATGCTATTGGTAAGAAGGATAGAAAGCTATTAGAAAAGAGTGAAGAGGTTAGTTTCCTTTCTATAAAGAGTGATGGAAAGAGTGATTATATTGCTCTAGTTAATTCAGCTCTTCCTAATAATATTAGTGGTGTTAAGTTTGAGTATCCATCTCTTTCTTTAGGCGAAATCGAAAGTGAAATCCTAGCTTTAGAAATGAGACTAAAAGAGATAGAGAATGTTTTTTCTTCTTCTCTCTCATATAAGAAGGCTTTTGCTGACTTAATAAAGAAGAATGAAGATGAAATATACTTTATTCGTGTTACAGATAGTGCTGAAGATAGTGAGACTATAACCTATATTTCTGGTTATATCCCATTTGATAAGACAGATGAGTTTAAGTCTTATTGTTTAAAAGAGAATCTTGGTTATGTCATTGATGATATTAAAGATGAGGATAATCCACCGACTCTCCTTAAGCATAAGGGCATCATAAGAATCGTTCAGCCTCTCTATGATATGCTTGGTCTTGTTCCAGGATATAGAGAAAAGGACGTTTCTCAGTATTTCCTCGTCTTTATGGCTCTATTTGTAGCTATGATTTTGGGAGATGCTGGTTACGGCTTATTAATTGTGCTTCTCGCACTTTTAATTAACATTAAGAGTAAAAAGTGTAATGATACAATTGCACTTGTATATCTCTTGGGTGGTGCAACTGTTGTTTGGGGTGCTTTAACAGGAACATGGTTTGGTTCTGAGCTTGTATTAAAAAAGCTTCCATTCTTACAGCTCTTTGTTATCCCTTCCTTAACTAACTTCCCAGAGCTTTTTAATGAAGATCCAACTTTAGTACAGAACAATGTTATGACATTCTGTTTCTCTATTGGTGCTATTCATCTTTCTCTTGCTAGGGCTATATGTATCTTTGATAAGATTAAGAAAAAGGATATTTCTTTAGTTGCCGATTTTGGTTGGTTAATGAATGCAATATTCTTATATTTACTTGCTCTTTATCTTGTTATTGATGCTCCTGTACCGCTTGGACCAATTGCACTAGGAGTAATTGTTGATTTTCTCTTAGTCTGTTCGTTCTCTGCAATGGAGCCTGGTAAGCCATTCTTAAAGGGATTTACAGAATCACTAGCTGGCTTCTTTACAAACTTTTTGGATACTATTTCATGTTTCTCTAACGTGATGAGTTATATAAGACTATTTGCTGTTGGACTTGCTTCTTTAGCTATTGCACAATCATTTAATGGAATGGCAGAAGGAATGATGAAAGGGTTTACAATACCTCTTGGTATTTTGATTCTTTTATTGGGACATGGAGTAAATATTGTTATGGGATTTTTATCTGTAGTCGTACATGGCGTAAGATTAAATATCATGGAATTCTCTGGACAAGTCGGTGTTGAATGGTCTGGATACAAATATGAACCCTTTTCTTCTAAGGGAGTAGTTATAGAAAACGAAGAAACTCAAAGGAGTTAAAAATGGATTACAGTTTCTTGATTTACATTGGTATGGTATGTGCTCTCTGCTTATCAGCAGTTGGCTCTGGTTTCGGTGCTGTTAAGGCTTCATTGGCATCTGTTGGCGGATGGAAAAAGTGTTACATTAACGGTAAGCAGGATCCATTTATCTTGGTAGGTTTTGCTGGTGCTCCACTTACTCAGACTATCTATGGCTTCCTTCTTGCTAACTTCATTTCTGCTAAACTTGCTACTCCAACTCTCGCTTATGGCGTTATGAGTGTCTTTGTTGGCGTTCTTGCTGGTTTCGTTATTGGTCTTTCTGCTTATTTCCAGGGTAAAGTAGCTGCTTCTTCAGCTGATGCTCTTGCTGAAACTGGAAAAGGTACTGCAAAGTATTTTATCGTTGTTGGTATTATTGAAACAGTTGCATTGTTCACACTTGTTTTCAGCTTACTTATTCTCAACAACTAAGTTTAGATTTAATAATTTTCTGTGGCACTTTATAGTGCCACTTTTTCTTTCAAATAATTGGATAATATTATTGTATTTGCTAGAATGAAAATATGGTAAAAGATAGTTTAGTTAATCTCGAAAAGTATAGTTCTTTATGTAATGACATATCTATTGTTAGAAAAAAAAGCGGAGAGAAAATTGATCCTCTTACAGCCTTTATTCGAGATAAAGAACACTTAACTCTTATTCTTGTAGAAGAAGGTGAAGCTACTTTTTTTCTATCATGGAGAGAAAATGAACAAACAAATGATTGTATTGCTGCGCTTCCTCTTAAAAAGGGTGAATTTGTTCTTTTTCTTCCTTCTGAGCCATATTGCATTAAATTTGATGAAGCTACTTCTATTTGTAAAAGATGGAGTATTGTATGAATTCAAAAAGATCCTCTTTTGTTAGAACAATGGAGATAGGAGGGAAGGCTCCTGTTAGAGTTCAAACAATGTATGATGATAAAATATGTAATATAGATCCATCTATTGTTGTAAATAGAATTAACAAGCTAGCACTAGAGGGGTGTGACATTATTCGTTTTAGCTACGTTAGCTCAAGTGACAGAGAAAACTTCTCATACATTTCATCTCATTCTCCTATTCCTGTTGTTGCAGATATACATTTTGATTATAGATTAGCTATGGAAAGCATTGATGCTGGTGCTGATAAAATTAGAATTAATCCTGGTAATATTGGTGCAAAGTGGAAGGTAAGAGAAATCGTTGAAAAAGCTAAAGACAATAATAGAGCAATTAGAATTGGTCTTAATAGTGGTTCCTTACCAAAGCATAAGGAAAGTGAAGACGAAGTAGGAATAATGGTTGATACTGCCCTCTCTTATATTTCAGATTTTGAAAACTGGGGCTTTTATAATACTATAGTTTCACTTAAAAGTAGTGATGTTGATAAGACAATTGAATGTGCTAGACTCTTTAAAAAGAGGTGTGATTATCCATTTCATTTAGGAGTAACGGAGGCAGGTGGTCCGATTACTTCCTCCGTTAGAAGCACATGGGCTCTTGGAAATTTGTTAAATGAAGGAATTGGTGATACTATTCGTGTATCTATAAACGGAAGTATTGAAGATGAGGTTTTGTGTGCCAATGAAATACTACGTACCTTAGGCTTAAAGAAGAAGGGTGTAAGAATTATTGCATGTCCTCGATGTGGTCGTCATACCTTTGATTCACATTCTTTTTTGAATCATGTACAATCTAGACTTCTTTCATTAGATAAAAATATTACTGTCGCCATAATGGGGTGTTCTGTTAATGGTCCTGGTGAAGCTCATAATGCTGATTATGCGGTCACCGGTAATGGACGGAAGGTTTTTATCTATAAAAAGGGTGAAGTTTTTAGTGTTGTGGATAATCTTTCAGAAGCAGAATCTCTTTTATTTAAGGCATTAGAAGATGAATGATAAAATAATTGTCAGAGGTGCGCGTGAGCACAATCTGAAGAATGTAGATATAGACTTACCAAAAAACTCACTTGTTGTTATTTCTGGTCTCTCTGGTTCTGGTAAAAGCTCGTTGGCTTTCGATACTATTTTTGCTGAGGGCCAAAGAAGATACATGGAGTCACTCTCTTCCTATGCTAGGATGTTTCTAGGTCGCTTAGAAAAGCCAGACTGTGATAAAATAGAAGGACTTAGTCCTTCCATTGCTATTGAGCAGAAATCTACAAATAGAAACCCTCGTTCAACAGTTGGTACTGTAACTGAAATTTATGATTATTATAGACTACTATGGGCAAGAATAGGAAAGCTATATTGTCCTAAATGTGGGAGAAAAATAGAGGAAGTTTCTGTCGACCAAATCATAGATTTCATTTTTTCTCATCCCGAAAATGGAAAATTAATGATTCTTTCACCACTTGCTAGAGGAAAGAAGGGTGAGTTTAAAGCTGTATTAGAGGATGCAAAAAAGCTTGGATATTTAAAAGCAGAGATTGATGGTTCACTTCTTAGCTTAGAAGATAAAATTCCAGAATTAGAAAAAAAGCTAAAGCATAATGTAAGTATCGTAATTGATAGAGTAAAGAATAGTAGGAATAACAGAACTAGAATTAGTGAAGCTATTGAAAAGGCTTGTGAGATTAGTTCTGGATTAGTTGAGGTATACTTTATTGATGAAGGTATAAGAGAATTATATAACCAAAAGAATAGCTGTCCTGATTGTGGTATTACAATTAGTGAGATAGAACCAAGATTATTCTCTTTTAATAATCCAATAGGTGCTTGTCCAAAGTGTAATGGAATTGGATATAAAAAAGAATTTGATGTTGATAAGATTATTCCAGATAAGAGATTATCATACCTAGAGGGTGGTATTTTAACCCACAATCCAACAGCAAAAACATATAGAAGTGCTTTAGAAGCTTTATATAAGCATTATGGCGTTGATTTTAATACTCCGTTATCTGATATTCCTCAGTCTCTAATGAATATTATCCTATATGGAGGCGGAGATGAATTAGATTATTCATATTCATCAAGTAGTGGAACAACTTATAAAGCTCACAGAAGATATGAAGGAATAATACCAGAGCTAACAAGAAGACAAAGAATGACAGAGAGCATGAATATGACTGCATTCTATGAACAATATATGTCAGAAATAACTTGCTCTGAATGTGGTGGAAATAGGCTTAAAAGAGAAGCACTCTCAGTTTTGGTTAACTCTAAAAGTATAATTGATGCATCAAAAATGAGTGTCATAGAATCTATTTATTTCTTTTCAAATTTGGAATTGACAGAAAATGAAAGAGAAATTTCTGCTCAAATATTAAAAGAAATTCTCTCCCGTTTATCTTTTTTAAAAAATGTTGGACTAGGATATTTAACGCTATTTCGCAATGCTTCTACTCTTAGTGGTGGAGAAAGCCAACGAATAAGACTTGCAACCCAAATTGGCTCTGCACTCTCTGGTGTTTTATATGTTCTTGATGAGCCATCTATAGGTCTTCATCAACGAGATAACCAAAAACTAATTAATACACTTTTAAGCTTAAGAGATTTAGGTAATACTGTTTTAGTTGTAGAGCATGATGAAGATACAATAAGAAGTGCCGATTATGTTGTAGATATGGGGCCTGGTGCTGGTGTTAATGGTGGCTCTGTTATAGCAAAGGGAACGCCAAGAGAAATAGAGAGTAATGCAGAATCAATTACTGGACAATTTCTTTCACACACAATGACGATTCCTATTAAGCTGCCAAGAAGAAAGGGTAATGGAAGGTTTATTACTGTTAAAGGCTGCAATAAGAACAATTTAAAGAATATTGATATAGAAATACCACTAGGAAAGCTAGTTTGCATAACTGGTGTATCTGGTAGTGGTAAGTCTACATTTCTTAATGAGATAGTTGTTCCTGCTATAAAAAGAAAGCTATTTAAGAAGACAGAAAAGAAGGATGGCTATAATTTAATAGAGGGTATTGAAAACATCGATAAGCTTGTTGCAATAGACCAAAGCCCAATAGGACGAACTCCTCGTTCAAACCCTGCAACTTATATTGATCTATTTACACCTATAAGAGAGCTCTATGCTTCTCTTCCAGAGGCTAAAGCTCGAGGATATAATTCAGGTCGTTTCTCTTTTAATGTTAGTGGTGGAAGATGTGAAAACTGTTCTGGTGATGGAACAATAAAAATAGAGATGCATTTTCTCTCGGATGTCTATGTTAAATGTGATGTATGTAAAGGAAAGAGATATAATAAAGAAACACTAGCTGTTACCTATAAAGGAAAAACAATTAGTGATTGTCTAGATATGACTGTAAAAGAGGCTTATTCTTTCTTCTCGAATCATACAAAAATTAAAAGAAAGCTTCAGACGCTACTTGATGTCGGACTTGACTATATAACACTTGGTCAAAGTGCACTTACTCTCAGTGGTGGCGAAGCACAAAGAGTAAAGCTTGCTCTAGAATTAAGCAAAATTCAAACTGGTAAAACACTATATGTATTGGATGAACCTACAACAGGATTGCATTTTTTCGATGTTAAAAAACTATTGGAGGTTATTAATCGCTTAGTAGACCAAGGAAATAGTGTTGTAATTATTGAGCACAATCTAGATGTTATTAAGAGTGCTGATTATATAATTGATCTTGGTCCTGAAGGGGGAGATGGAGGAGGAAGAGTTATTGCAAAAGGAACTCCTGAAGAAGTTTCTCTTTCTTCCTCTAGCTTTACAGGTTATTATTTAAAGAGTTATTTGAAAGACAGTGTTTAAAAAAGTTTTATTTTTATTTGTTTTCTCTATTTTTTTTCTTTTATCTCTTTATTCTCTTTCACCAGAGGTTATTTATTATTCGTCTTATTCTTCACTTTTTTCTATGCTCGAAAATAGAGGTTTAGAAACAAGTGGAACAATAGAAGAGATGAGAAATAGACTCTATGAGTATGAAAACCTTGATTACTATAGTTTTGAATTAGAAAAAGATGAAAATGAAAAAGAAGAATATAAAATAAATATAATCAGTGCTGAATCTTTTAATAAAAGGGATGATATTCTACTTCTTGATGGTAATGTTGAGATAGAATTTATATTAAATGATAGTGGTAAAAAGAAGCTCAGCGCATCATCTGTCATTATTGAGAATGAAAAAAAGAAGCTTACAGCACTAGGTAGTGCACTTTATAGTGATTTAGATCCTACTTCGTCTATTAAAGAAATTAATGGTGATATCCTTACTGTAGAGTGGAAAGAAGAGAATATATATATTACAGATGGAACCACAAAAACAGAGAGAAGAAACAGTGATAATAAGGAAGTAACATTTTACACTTCAGGGGATTCCCTCTCATATCTTAATGGTGGTTCAATTATTTTTGATGATGGGTATATAACAAGTAATCCAAGCTATAGATATTCATCAATTTCTGCTAAGCGAATCTCAATTTTACCTGGCGAAGATATGTTCTTGTATTCAGCAACCTTTAATATAGGGCGTGTTCCAATTCTATATCTTCCATTTTTCTTCTTTCCTGGCTCTAGAATACTAGGTAATCCTTCCTTTGGTTTCTCTTCTGATAAAGGCTCATTTTTAAATACAACATTTGAAATTTTTGGTTCATATCCAGATGTTGAGAGCAATAAAGAGTCCTCATCCTTTGCTTCCTTATTAAAAAGTACAGATGAAAAGACTAACGAAAGCTTAGATGGATATTATTATGGAGAAACTAGTGAAGAGTCTAGTATTGAAAAATGGGCTAAGGAAAGTAAGAGTTATTTAAGTATACTTTTTGATACCTACTCTGGAAGAAACAGTACTTCCCTTAGTGGGGGAGGTATACACTTAGGAGTAGAAGGTAATATCTTCATCAATGATAGCTTTAATATAAAGATACAAGATGGTATTGCAACTCCGCGTTTCAATGATAGTTCTATCAGGTACTATGGAATAAACTCTCTCGATTATAGAGATAATGGGCTCTCTTTATCTATCTATTATCCTTTTTATTCCGATAGGGATGTACTTTCTGATTATCTAAATAGACTTGTTGGTTTTTCTATTTCTCCGCTACTAGGCTCAGAATCAACATTTCCTTCTACATTTTCTAGATATAATTCATCATTAAGTCGCATTCTAAATTTCTCTTATTCTCTTCCTCAGTCTTATACATCCTTTTATTTATCAAAGCTAGATTTAAGAAATTTTAAAATAGAGAATACTTATTCAATAACAAGAGATGATAAAACAGTATTAACCAAGAGTGTATTGCCGAGCTTCAACCTTTCTCTATCAGGCTCATTACTTAAGATTGAAGAAGAGAATGATAAAAAAGATGTAGAAGAAAGGAAAAAAGATGAACAAGAGCATGAAGAATCTATTCTTCTTCCTCCGCTATATAAAAGCACTAGTAGTAATTATCAAAATGAAGAGAAAACAAGGAGCAGATTAGAAATAGATTACCAAGTTTCAAATAACTATTCTAAGATTGTTGATTATATAGAGAATGAAGAAAAAACAAATAGAAAAGAAGAGAATAATATAAATGGAAAAGTTGAGATAGATAGTAATATTTCTTCTTTCTTTTTCCTTAATAACACACTCTCATCTTCTCTTTATTATTACCTAAATGATAACTATATATATCCCGATAAGAGTAATACAAAATCAAGTGTTTCTGCTCTCGATACATTAAATGTTAGACTTCCACATCTAGGCCTTAATTATAATCTTTCTTTCTCTCTTTTTTCCTATAATAGGAACGAGAGCCCAAGTAATATTGAAATAAAAGAAAATTATTTTGACTTTTCTTCTGAAAGCGTTAAGGCTCATTCTATTTCTCTCTCTAAGGCTTTCACTGTCAATAATAGTAAGCTTACTGGTGAAATTAGCTATACATTACCACCTTTAAGTGCTGCAATTACACCCAAAATTAGTTTCTCTAATTCTTCATTTTCTGCTTCCTTAAAGTGGAATTTTGTTAATAAGAATAATTCATTTGAGAGAGAATTAATTACCTTTATTCTCTCTTATAATACAAGTAATTTTCTTTTTTCTTCTACTTTTAACTATGATTCTTCCTCACTATCTCTTTCTAATCTTTCGTCTTCTCATTCCTTATTACTTAAAACTAATGATTCTAAGTATTCAATTAAGGGAGATGTTCTTTCAGATGGAAGTATAACTAATTACATAAAGAGCATTAAAACAAGTATTGTATTAAACAATATTAAGAATGATCTTGTTTTCCTTAATGATGGATTTGGAAAAATAAAGCTAGATTCATTATCTATAAAAGCAGATAGTTATTCTTTTTCTTCTCAGCTATATAAAGGAAGAGTATTTCTTTCTCTATCTTTAGATTCTTCAGTTAAAGTAGATTTTAAAAACAAAAAGAATTCATATCTTTTGTTTTCACCTCATCTAACTTTTTCTATAGCAGAGTTTTTAGATTTTTCTTTCTCCTTTACTACGCAAAATAATAAGCTTTATGAGTATTTTGAAGGAAAAGATTTCTTTTCTGATTTATTTAATAGCTTAGATTTTTCTTCTGATGGTAGAAATAACACATCATTTATTTTACAATCTGCGAGTCTTGATATTGTTCATTACATGGAAGACTGGAATCTATATTTTCAGTTTAAAACAGATTTTTCATCATCGCCACTTGGTCAACATACTGTTTATACTCTTACTCCGAAGATGTCTATTTATTTACAATGGAATACGATTCCGGAGCTTAAGGCGGAAGAGAATTGGGAATATGATGGAGCAAGAGGAGAGTGGAAAAGGAAATAAAAATGGCACAAACACATGTATTTAAGGATAATTCTTCTGCTCTTGTTTTAGGAAGTAATGATCATAATTTAGGTTACCTTGAACTCCTTCTTGGTTCTGACTTACTAGTTAAAGGAAACACAATAACGCAATATTCTTCTTCTTTAATTTTTAATCCTCTTATGAAAAGATTGGAAGAGGTTGCTCTTGAAAGGGGAGAACTAGAAGAAGGTGAAATATATATGGAGTTTGTTCAAATCTCTGAAGCAATAAAAAACGAGAAAAAGGAAGAAGATATTAGCGAGAAGAAGAGAGAGCTTATTACAGTTTTAGGAAAGACTGTTTGGCCTAAAACTGAAAATCAAAAAAAGCTTATTTCTTCTCTTTCTTCTTCTCAGATTGTTTTTGCATCTGGACCAGCAGGAACTGGAAAAACATTTATTGCTATTAGTTATGCTCTTCAAGAGATTTTTCTTGGTAAAAAGAATAAGCTTGTTTTAACTCGTCCTGTTGTAGAAGCAGGTGAATCTTTAGGTTTTTTACCAGGTGATTTATCTCAAAAGCTCAATCCATATCTTAGGCCACTATATGATGCTATGGATGTATTACTTAATCCTCAGCAGATAAAAAGACTAGAAGAAAATGGAACTATTGAGATTGCACCCTTGGCATATATGAGGGGACGCAGTTTAAATAATAGTATTGTTATACTTGACGAGGCTCAGAATACTACAACGGGACAAATGAGAATGTTTCTTACTCGTATAGGCGAAAGTAGTAAAGCTTTTATTACTGGCGATCCTAGTCAAATTGACTTACCTAAAAAAAGTGAGAGTGGTTTTATAGAAGCAATAAATTTATTAGATGGAATTGAAGGGCTAGCTGTGGTAAAATTTTCACACAGAGATACTGTAAGGTCTCGAATAGTCAGGGAAATAGTTAAAGCCTATTCCTTGGAGGATAATGATGCTAGATAAGAAAAAGAAGATAGATTTTAAGTTTAATTCTAAGAGAGAGCTATCATTTTTTATAATTATTAGTGCTTTTTGTCTTCTTTGTGCTTCCTCTCTTCCTATTCTTCTATCCTCTAATATGCTCTTCTCTATTAAGACAACTAAAGATTATGTTGCTAACGAACTAAGTGATGAGGATTTAATATCTCCACTTTCTTTTTCATTTATAGATGAGGACGCAACAGAAGAAAAGAAGGATGAAGAGGAAAGAAAAATAAATCCTTATTTTACATATAGTTATAATGCTTCTCTTTTAATGAAGAGTAGAGCACAGGAAGCCTTTGATTACCTGGTTAACGATAAAGAACTTAAGGATGAAGAGCTTATTAGCATTGAGAGAGTTTTATTAGAGCTTAAAGGTGATAGTGAAAGGAACTATGAAAATGCTGCAATTTTAAGAGAAACAATAGACTATTTTATTAGTCAGGGTATCTTTTCTCTCTCTGATATAACATTTGTATTACAGGAAGGAAAGGAGAATGTAATAATAAATCAATCACAAGAGCTTCCTTACGCTTTAAGCGGAAAGACTGTAAATATTGGCTCTATTATTACTGATAACTCTGTTAGATCTATTGTATACCAGTCTCTTTTAATGAATTATCCTTCTTCAAATCTTTTGGACTTACAAATAATAGCAGACATTTCTCAGCACATTCTTAAGCAAAACGTTTTCTTTGATGAAATATATACTGAAAATCAGATATTAAAGGTTAGACAAAGCGTTGAGCCTGTTGTTGTAAAAATAGAGAAGGGTGACTATATATTAAAGAAGGATACTCTAGTAACGAATGAAATGCTCTATACTCTTCAAGTTCTTAATTCAAAAAGAGCTATTGGTCTTTCTATTGTATCAGCTATCTCTAGAGTTTTGATTATAGTTCTTTTACTTTTAGTTTGGTTTATCTATTCAATTAATAAAATCCAATATAGCTATAGACGTGTTCAATATACTAATATTATGCTTTCTCTTTTTCTTATTTCTTTAGTTTTAGGCTTCTTAATTAGTTGGAAATCTATTGATTTAGGAATAAAGAGCTTTGATTCATTAATGCCATTCTTACTTGTTGGAATGATAGCAGTAACTATTACAAATAATATTAACTATGGCATAGCATCTGTTTTGCTATTGGCTAGTGTATATTCATTCTGGCCGTCATCTAATTTCTCTTCAATTTTTTATTTTGTTATACTTTCTTATATTGTTGAATATATGATTAAGGATGTAAAAGGAAGATTTGATATAGTTAAGGTTTGCTTAAAGAGTGTTTTTTACTCAGTTCTAATTTCATTATTCTTCTGTCTTTTAAATAATATTGTTGATATTAGTAGCTTAGTCCTTGCTGGACTGGGCAGTGCCCTTAATATTGTTATTATTTTTATTCTTTATTCAATTATTATTCCTATTTTCGAGCATGTCTTTAATATCCCTACTAAGCAGAGACTTGTTGAATTAGCATATGTCGATAATGATACACTTAGTCAACTCAGTCAGGTTGCACAAGGTACTTATAACCATGTAAAAAATGTTTCAGATTTAGCATATGCTGCTGCAGTAGCTATTGGAGCTAATAGTGAGCTTTGTCTAGTTGGTGCAAGATACCACGATATAGGAAAGATGGTACATCCTGAATACTTTATTGAGAACCAAAATGAAAAGAATGTACATGACAATCTTTCCTCTCAGCTATCTCGTTCAATAATAAAAAGCCATGTAAGACTTGGAATGGAGAAGGGAAAAGAGATTGGACTACCTAGAGAAGTATTGGATATAATTGGTGAGCATCACGGAAATGATATTATAAAATTCTTTTTTAACGAGGCGGTTAAGAATGCTGGTGTTAATGATACTATCGTTAAAGAAGATTTTATGTATGATGGCAATATTCCCTCAACAAAGGAATCTGCAATCGTTATGCTTGCTGACTGTGTAGAAGCTGCCTCAAGAACAATAAAGAAGCCTAGCCATCAGCGATATGAAAAGCTTATTAGACAGATTATTTCTGAAAAGATTATTCATTCTCAGCTTGATGATTCTGGCTTAACAATGATTGACCTTAAGCTTATTAGAGATGCCTTTATACCACCACTACTTGGTAGAGATCACCATAGAATTAGTTATGACAACGATAAGGATTAATTATGTATTATATTGAAAAAGATGATAGCCTTAATATTGATATTGAATTTATTAAAAGTACAATGGATAAGCTTTTGTCCTACTATAACGAAGAAAGAGATTTTTCTTTAAGCTTTGTTAGTGATGAAGAGATTAAAGCTTTGAATAAAGAATATAGAGATATTGATTCTCCAACTGATATTTTAACCTTCCGTCTTGCTGACGGAGATGATTTTCCTTCTTTCGAAGAGGAGGAAGAGATGGGAGACATCTTTATATCACTAGACTCTATGAAAAATAATGCTAAAGAGTTTAATGTAGATGAAAAAGAAGAGTTATCTAGATTATTACTTCATGGCTTATTACACTTAAGGGGACTTGATCATAAGACTAATGATTTTACTAAAGAAGAGATGCTTCTTGAGCAAGAAAAAGTCTTAAAAGAGCTTGGTTTTACAAAATAAGAATAAAGTAGAATAATTAAAATAATACTTATTTGTTAAATTCTTTTTACAAATATACTTCTTAATAT
>CAZLYD010000015.1:22101-37325 GCA_964563815.1 uncultured Spirochaetaceae bacterium | reverse complement strand
AAAAGTTTTTAGACTTCTGCCACTATGAGTTATTTATCTGTTTACTTGCCATATTTTAATTGAACGCCACTCAACAAAGTATCTAAAGCATTGCTTAAATCATTTCGTACTTTATCTGGATTTGACAACGCATATCTTAGTTGAAGCGTTGTGAACCCGTGGATAATCCCGGTAAGCATATCTAATATTTCATTTGTATGCTCCGGGGCAAAATCGCAGGATTGTATGAGTGTAGTTAAAAGAGATAAATAATCATCAAAAATAGCTGCTGTTTCTTCTGTACCATGCCAGGTAGCCCATTGAATAGTTTCGTATACTCCACAATGAATAATCATGTAATTAAGATATTCAATAGCTACTGCCTTGATTGCAACAATTCCGGCTTTTCCTATGGCAGTTTGCTTCATTTTCTCATTCATTTGACGCATACCATTATGGGCTACGGCTCTTAAAAGGTCATCTAAGCAGTTTATGTGATTATATAAAGATGGTGTTCTGATATTGAGTTTTTCTGCCACTACTTTTAGAGAAAGATTGTTAAGTCCTTTTTCATCAGCTATATCGGATGCGGCTTGTATGACTACTTCTTTCGTGATTTTCATATTCATACCTCACTTCAAGTTGATATGGTTTCATTTTAACTAATGCAATTAGCTAAGTTAATATTTCTGCTAATGAAAATAGTAATTTCATTGACAAAGCTGTCTGTCTGATATCCAATACTAATTGGATTAGTTTTTGCGCTATTCCAAATAGTTTAAAGGAGCGCATAATGGAACATTATCATATCGCTATCAATGGAGTTCATGCTATATTATGGGGACAACAATCACAACGATTATTTCTGTATGTTCATGGAAAGGGCGGTAATAAGGAAGAAGCTGTCGCTTTTTCAGAGATTGTCTGTCAAAGAGGGTTTCAAGTTTTAAGTATTGATTTGCCCGAACACGGACAGCGGAAATCTGAAACTGACACATTCAACCCGTGGCACGCCGTTCCAGAATTGAAAAAGGTAATGGAGTATGCTAAAAAACACTGGAAGAATATTTCTTTATTCGCAAACAGTATAGGTGCTTGGTTTAGTATGCTTAGTTTTGGCAATGAAACTTTAGAGCAATGTTTATTTGTATCGCCTGTTGTGGATATGAAACACCTTGTTTCAAAAATGATGAAATGGGCAAATGTCTCTGAAATTCAATTACAGCACGAACTTGTTATACCAACAGATTTTGGCGAATCCCTTTCTTGGAATTACTGGAAATACATTCTGGAAAATCCTGTTGTAAAGTGGGAATTTCCAACTCAAATACTGTATGGGGAATTTGATAACTTGATTGACCGGGACATTATCGAAAGTTTTAGTCATAAATTCAAATGTGATTTGACAGTTATGGAAAATGGGGAGCATTGGTTCCATACTCCAGAACAGTTAAATGTTTTGAACGCTTGGGTAGAAAGGAATGTACCGAGCCACGAAAGACAGTTAGAAATTTACAGCTAAGAAGTACATAGGCAAAAGCCGGACGTTTAACGCAGAGCCAGCTTTTTTTGCCATAAACGCTATGAAATTTATTTCATTCGAATATGTCACCCTCAATTAGTATGACAGCAACTTTTACACCTGCTTCAATTTCCTGTAAAATGTCGACTTTGACCCAATTTTCGTTCTTCTCATGGCATCCTCTACTGTGATCAGTTTCTCTTTCAGTTCCTTATTCACCTGACGAAGAACCTCTCCATCCACCGCTATCGGCTTTCTACCGGTATATTTTCCGTCTTTCTTAGCCTGTTCAATCCCATCTCTTCGATTCTCTCTTTCTTCCCGTCTTGAGAGCATTCGTTGTGTCACTACAATCGGAACCAGTGCTGCTCTTGTTTCCAAATCGATCAAGATCTGACCACATGAACTAACTAAATCCACTCCATTTGTTACGATTGTGAATATTCTATCTGCAAATCCTGCTGTCGTATCTGCGATTGCTTCAATAGAATCCACGATCATCTTATCGCCATATTGAAGCGGATCTTCAGCAGAGAATTCTTGTACAACCTTTGATTCTCTTTTTCTTTCTACGATTAGATTATCGTTTGCAGACCGCATTGTGGTTCTGAGCAGCCATTCAAAACGATCATAATAATTGAGGCCAACCGACTCCAAAATATCCCATAAATCCTCTCTGTTTTCCGATGGTGTTCTTTCTGCTATAAAAGTCGGAATATAATTCACCCGATAATATCTCTCTAATCGAAGATCCATATCAATTCCCGGTATTCCCTGGAAAACACATGCCGGAAGACCATCTATAATTTCCCAATATGGACAAATGACATACTGAAAATTTTCTTCATCAAATTCCTGGTAATCAATTTGGGCAACGCTAATTTTTTCACCGCTCTTCATAACCGCCTTAATGATTCCTGAATTTACATAAGAAGTTGTTCCTGCAAGCGGCGTTGTTATTCTATTCTTAGGTTGCCAATCTCTAACGACTGCTCGCATATTATATGCCTCCTTCATTTTTCATCAATTCATTATAAGATTTGAGCAATATCTTTTCATATCGCTGTTCGAGAATGATCTTATAAAATTCTTTACGTTTTTCACTGATATTTTCCACCGAATCAATCAACTTATTGATTTTGTTAAAATCGATTCTTTCAACGATTCTGACAAGTGCATGATTACATTCTTCAAATGCCAAACTTGATATTATTTCATAATAGGAGCTTTTCTTTCCCTTATACTTCACCTGTGATGTGGGAAATTTATAAATGCGCATATCTATTTCTTCTTGATCACGAAGGACTACCTCAATTTTTTCATCTGTATTTAACTGTGGAAATAAACTGGATCCATTATCAAAAACTGGTGAAAGTCTATATTGATTGTCTCTTTTGATAAATCCCCAATTGCTTCCATGACGATCGAAATTGGCAATCAATGCATCTATGATAAACATATCCCAGAGGAGGTTGATTGTTTGCGGAGTATCTGTAAGCTTTACATTGTCTTGGAGCATTTTAATAATATCCTCGTAAGAATACTGATACTTCTCTTTATCCTGCTCCAAAGAACTGTCCCCAACACCATTGAACGGTACAAATACCTCATCTTCTCCAAGGAAATCTTGTATTACCACGACATTCTCGTCTTTGTATGTGCCAAGAAAGGTTTCCTGGGTTTCAATTCCAAGCAAAGCAAAAATGTGGCTTCCTAAATATTCCGACACATGGTTAAAGCGCAAACCTTCTCTGGAATTTTTTTGAAATTTAACCAAATATGGTTTTTCATTTATCAGGATAGATTTTTTTCGTTCTGCCCCAGAATAATATCTATTTCCATTTGGATATCTAGAATAATCTTTCATAATCATTACCTTGATATTATTATATTAGCCGGGTTTAAAAGTCTCAATAGGCTCTATTTTGGTTTTGACACTTTTTGTTATGTATATTCAATTCATTCACTGAAAAAAATAAATACATTTATTTCAACATCGCATGCTTTGAAAAGTATAATTATTTCAACACTAAGTATTTATAATTGTATAGAAATTTCAACATATAAAAGGTTGTAGACTCAAAAAATGTTTTTTATTGTGGCTTTAAAAACATATAATTATTGGTTTTATTGTTTTTAATGAGAGTTTTAAGTTTCTCTATGTTTTATATTCGAGAAGAGTTAATTTTATATTTTATTATCGATAAAATATTGACTATTTATTATTCTGTTTTATTATGTTATTGATTATGAACGTGTTCATAAAAGGATTAATATGCCTAAGTTACTGGAAGGAATAAGAGAAAAAATAATAGAGGAAGCAAAGAGTGAGTTATTATCAACTGGATATAATTCCTTGCACGTAAGGAGTATTGCTAAAAAAGTCGGAATTGCTTCAGGGACTATTTATAATTATTTTCCTTCCAAAGATGTATTGGTTGCTTCTGTTCTTTTGGATGATTGGAAGGCTGCACTAATAAGAGCTGAAGACAAAATTGAATCTGCTTCATCTTATATTGAAGGATATAAAATGATATATGAAGAGATAAGAGGCTTTGTATCTATCTTTTCTGTCATGTGGGAAAATGCTTCTTTTTCAAGTGGTGGTTGGGGAGAAAGGGGACATAAGCTACTAATAGCGCAGATCGCAAGAATAGTGAGAAAGGTTTCAGAAAGGTTTGCTAAAGAAAGACTAGAAAATAGCGATCTCTTTATAGCTGAAGTATTAATAATTGTAGCAACACGAGAAGATTACGAATTTGAAATGATAAAACCATTTATAGAGAAAATAATTAATTAGGAGAGAGATATGAGTAGTTTTAAAGATCTTAGAATTGTCGATAATTTTTATCAGACTTCATTATTTTTTCCGATGCCAACTGTTCTTGTAGGAACTCTTGCGGACGATGGTTCAACATCTCTTGGACCATATTCGCTATGTCAACCATATTACATTGCTGGAAAAGACTATTATGCAATGCTTTTAGAGGTAAGAAATTCCTCTAATACAGCTCAGCATATTTTGAAGACAAAAAAATGTACTATTAACTTTATTCCTGATGATAAAAAGTATTTTAAAGGCTGTGTTGCGCTTGGCTGGCCAGGAGATAAGCCAGAAGAAAAGATGAAGAACTCTATCTTTACTCTTGAGGAAGGCTTGATGGCGAAAGAAGACAAAGATGGTAGGTATCCAATGGTTGTTAAGGAAGCCTTTCAAGCTATGGAATGTACTTGGATGGATACTTTAGATAATGCTCAAAATGATAAAGCAGGAATACTTGATGGATACGATGGCCCATATCATGACTTTAATGGAATTACAAGTAAGTTTGGAGCTCACTTTATTTTAAGAGTCGATAAAATCTTAATGAAGGAAAAGTATTACAATGCAATAATTAACGGAGTAAAAGCAAAAGACTTTCCTAGAGTCCCAGTGGATTATGGTTATCGTGATAGTAAGAATTTCTGGTACACAAAATTCCGTCGTCCAATTCCTGAGCTTCTTCCTATGCGTAAGACAACTGTTGAATCTGTCCAATATGCTGCAAAAAGAATTGATCCTAGTGTTGGTTTTACAGATGAAGCATGCGCTAAGCTTGTTAATGTTCCTCGTATTTTCCTTCCAACAGTTCTAAAGGGCTGTGTTAGCTGGGCAAAGGAACATAATGTAAGCCTTATAACAGAAGAACATATGCAGATAATTAATGATAAGCGTTCTAAAGAAAAGAACAAATAGGGGGGAAAAGATGAAGAGAGTTGTTCTACTGGGTGGTTTTGGAAAGCTAGGTACAGATATTCTTAAGGCACTTGTTAGTAATGGTTATGATACTCTTTCTCTTGATTTAGTTATCAGAGATATTCCTGAAATAGAAGGAAAATACAAAAAGAAAAGGGTTGATGTAACAAAGAAGGAAGAATTAAGAGGTCTATTTGATGGTTATGATACTGTAATAAGTACTGTAGGTTTAACAAAGACTAGTGCTACAACAACTAATTATGACATTGATTTACAAGGTAATTTAAATATTCTTGAAGAAGCAAAAAAAGCAGGAGTGGAAAAGTTTGGTTATATTTCTGTACTTAAGGCAGACAAAAATCCAAAGGTTCCAATGCTTGATGCAAAAGCAAAGTTCGAAAAGGCTCTTAAAGCAAGTGGAATGGAATATGTTATATTCCGTCCTACCGGATATTTTTATGATATAGCACATATCTTTGAACCCATGGTTGAAAAGGGAGAAGTAACACTTCTTGGAAAGAACGATGTATCTGCAAATGTCATCGATACATCAGATTTTGCTATCTATATTATTGAACATATGAATGATAAAAATGTCACCTATGATGTGGGTGGTAAAGAGACATATACATATGAAGAGATAGCAAAATTATTTTTCAAGAGAGCGGGAAAGACACCTGTAATTAAGAGAGCTCCAGTATTCCTTTTTGATATGTTAATATTCATCAATCATTTTAAGAAAAATGGAAAGGAAGCAATTATTCGTTTCTCGAAGTGGACCTTAACAGAGAGTATGGTTGCAGAAAATAAGGTAGGTGAATTATCTTTTCGTGACTATGTCTTGAATAAGGAGTGAGAAAGATGAATTGGACTCAGCTAGCTATCATTACTATTGTTACAGCTCTTTCTTCCATAATGGGGTTCTATAAATTTGTTTATTTCTTAAGTATTGGATATGGTTTTGCTATTTTCACAGGTGGCATTACTATCCTCATTATGGACATAGTAGCAAATACTTTGGATTTTATTACAATCCTTCAAGCTTTATTATTTATTAGCTATGGCGCCAGACTTTCTCTCTTTTTAATTTTTAGAGAAATTAAGAATCTTTCGTATAGAAAGACGCTGAAGGAAGCTAGTGGAAAAGAGCCTCCAATTTTTGTCAAATTCTTTATTTGGATATTCTGCGCTATTCTTTATACAGCACAGCTCTCCCCAATGCTATTTAGAATAAATAGTAAAGAGAGAACAACTATCTTAGCTCTATGCGGAATAGTAATATCTGCTATTGGACTATTAATTGAGGCAATTGCTGATAGTCAAAAAACAAGACAGAAAAAAGAAAGACCTGATATGGTTGCAACAAAAGGATTATTTAAAATGGTTAGATGCCCAAATTATTTTGGCGAAATAATCTTTTGGACAGGAGTCTTTATTTCAGGCCTTTCTTCTTATAAGAGCGTAGGAATGTGGATTATTGCAATATGTGCTTATATTTCTATCTGCTACATAATGTTTAATGGCGCTGAAAGATTAGAAAAAAGACAGGAAAAGAGATATGGAGATAATGCTGAATATAGAGCATATGTAGAAAAGACTAAGCTCATTATTCCATTTCTACCAATTTATTCCCTAAATAAGAAGAAGGAGAAGAAATGAAAGTATTTATAGCCTTTTTTGATTTAGTTCCTGTTTTATTCTTCCTTCTATCATCAATTTCTCTCCAGAGGGATTTATACAATAAGATGAGTAAAGGTACTTTCGCTCTTTTTTCCTCTGGTACAATTATGGTAACTAGTGCAGGTGTATACAAAGCTATATGGAAGATTCTTTATTATTTAGGTGTTTGTGATTTTGTTTCGCTTAATAAGAGCTTCTTTCCTCTTCAGGCCTTAGGCTTCTTACTAGCAGGAATATCTATGCTTGCTCTTCTTACTCATGACCAAGGTAATACCTGTTATTCTTTTGCTGTTCCTGTAGTTTTTTCTGGAACAATGATCTTTGTAGCTATGATGGTCTTTGGCTTATTGGCAATGAATATTGTTTTGGTCTGGATGGCTCTAAGAATGAAGAAAAAGGGCGTTGCAGTGCTTTTTATTATTTCCTTTATTTTTATGCTCATGATGGGATACTTAGCAAGTAAAGATTTCACTAAAGAAATAATGAACTTAGTTGCAGAAGGCGTAAATTTTTGTGGTCAGCTATTATTCTTAGCTGCAACGAGAATATTGCATAAAGAAGGACTTGCGACTTTTTCAATAGTTGAAGCAAAGAAAAAGAATAAGTAGGGCAGTGGCTATTCTTTATAGAAGACGACATTAAGTAATGCTTGATGTCGTTTTCTTTAAACAAGAAATCTATTAAAGAAAAAATATACTAAAAGAGTTGTGTTTTGATTTATTGAATTTCGTGATACTTTCACAGCATAAAAATGTGTCTAAAAAATGATGACTAGTATGAAAATAAAGTATAAAGATAGAGCTCTTTGGATGAAGTAGTTAGAGAATAAAGAATAAGAGCTTATTAGCTTTGTTTGTCTTTTTACTTTTTTTGTGAAAATAGTAAATGTAAAGAAAAAGTAAAACATCATTTTTGATATAAAAAATTCTAAATATCCTCTTTCGACAAAAAACATTTGTTTGATTTTTTAGCTATAGCTAATTTTTTGTTTAGAAAATTTTCAAAAAAATAATTATTAACCAAAAGAATTATATATGAATTTCTTAATGTTTTATTAACGTTATTAACAATTATTTACTTTTTTCTACATTTCGATAGTTTACAGTTTTTAGATGAGATTTTTAAAATAATTAATGTTTAATAGATAGTCCTATCTATTATTTAGTTGTTTTTTTTCATATCTAAAAAGGGAGGAAAATATGAAAAGATTAATATTAGCTTTAATCGTTTTAGCTCTTATTGTTGCTCCAGTATTTGCTCAAGGTGCAACAGAAACAAAGACAATCACACTTAATCTTGCAGAAAACCAGGCTGAGGGCTACCCAACAACACTTGCAGATTATGAATTTGCACGTCTTGTAAATGAGAGAACAGACGGAAGAATTAAGATTGAAGTCTATTCCGGTGGAACAATCTATGGTGAAGAAACAGGTGCTATCGAAGCTCTCCAGATTGGAGACCTTGCATTCTCAAGAGTTTCTTCTTCTCCTGTTGCTTCTTACGTTCCAGCTCTTAACGTTATCCAGCTTCCTTATCTTTACAGAAGTGGCGAACATATGTGGAACGTTCTTAATGGTGAAATTGGACAGAAGATGTTAAATGATATTCAAGCATCTGGCTCAGGTCTTGTTGGTCTTTGCTATTATGATGCTGGTTCTAGAAACTTCTATTCAAAGAAGGGTATCTATTCTGTTGATGACATGAAGGGCTTAAAGATCAGAGTTCAGAATAACGCAATGATGGTTAGAATGGTTGAGCTTCTTGGTGCTAATGGTGTTACAGGTATTGGTTTTAACGATGTATATTCAGCTATTCAGCAGGGAACTGTAGATGGTGCAGAAAACAACTGGCCTTCATACGAATCTGTTGGTGACTATGAAGTTGCTCCATATTTCACATTAGATGGTCACACAAGAGTTCCTGAAATTCTTCTTGCTTCAGAAAAGGTTCTTTCTTCTCTTGATCCAAAAGATGTTGAAATTATCATGCAGGCTGCTAAAGAAACACAGGAATTTGAAATTGCTAAATGGGCAGAAAGAGAAGAAACAAGTAAAGCAAAGGTTATCGCTAGTGGTGTTACAGCAATCGAGCTTTCTCCTGAGAAATTAGCTGAATTCCAGGAAAAGATGCAGCCATTATATGAAGAATTTGCTGGTAATTCTCTTGATCTCGTACAGCAGATTATCAATACAAAATAATTATTTAACTAATCTGGAAGAGGGGAGACGCTGTCTCCTCTCTCTAATTACTATTTCGGAGAGAAATATATGAGTAAAACAAAAGACTGGTTAGTTAAAAACAAGCTAGCCATCGATAGGGACAAATATCCAGATAAGGTTCCCTTTTCTCAATATGCTATCCTCATTAATCATTGGTGTCATAGGATAGTTTTAACAATTGCTCAAATAGCAGTAATCGCGATGCTTATAATTGTATTTTTTAATGTTGTATTGCGTTACTGTTTTAATACAGGTATTAAGTGGGTTGAAGAAATTCCTAGACTTCTTGTTACATTGTTTACGTTTATCGCTTGTGCAATAGGTGTAAGAGACCATATGCATATATCTGTAAGTATTCTATATGATAGATTTCCAGTAGGCGGAAAGGGTAGAAAGGCTATGGATATAATAGGAGATGTAGCAACACTTGTGTGTGGTTTATTTCTTTTAATCTATGGTATTGTTTTTATCGCTAAACTTCGTCCAGGTTCTTTGCCTATGACGGGGCTTCCTACATTTATTCAATATATACCTGCACCTATTGGTGGTTTCATTATGGCTTTTGACTCTATTCTATTTTTAACAGGTCTTGTAAAGAAGGATGATCTTCTCTATAGCGAACCTGAAGTAGATTATATACAGTTAGTGAAAGAACAGGAAAAAAACGAAGGAGGTAATAAATAATGGATTCAAATACACTTGCAACTATTATACTTCTTGGTGGCTTCTTCCTTCTTATGGCATTAAGAATTCCTGTTTCTTTTTCTATGCTTATAGCAGCTATTTGCTCTAGCCTCGTAATTCCTGGTATCAATCCAACAACATTTATCAGAATGATGATTGATGGTGTTAATAACTTCACAATGCTTGCTATTCCTTTCTTTATTGTAATGGGCGAGATAATGGGTGTTGGCCAGATTTCTGATAAAATTGTAGATTTAGCTAATCTTGCAGTTGGAAGATTTAGAGGTGGCTTGGCATATGTAAACTGCTTAGACTCCATGTTCTTTGGTGGTATTTCTGGTTCTGCTGTTGCAGACGTATCATCACTGGGCTCTGTAGTTATTCCTATGATGGAAAAACAGGGATATGACAGAGAATTCTCTGTTGGATTAACAGTAACTACTGCTTGTCAGGGTGTCTTAATTCCACCTTCACACAATATGGTTATTTATGCCTTAGCAGCAGGCGGCGGAGTATCAATTGGTAAGCTATTCATCGCTGGCTTTGCTCCTGGTGTTTTCCTTGGCGTGTGCTTTATGATTTTGTGTTTCATTCTTGGAAAGAAGCATAATTTCCCTAAAGGAACAAAGATGTTTGCTTCTGACAAAATACGCTGGGTTAAGTTTACAAAGCATGATCAATCTCTTCCTTCCTTCTCTGTAAAAAAGAGTCTATCTTCTTGGGTTAAATTAACTAATCCTCTATTTGATACAGAGCTAGGTAAAGCAATGAGAGTTGTATGTGTTGCTATTCTACCATTAATGACGCTAGTAATAATTCTTGTTGGTACAGGAGCTGGAGTCTTTACAGCAACTGAAAGCTCTGCAGTTGCTTGTTTCTATACATTTATCCTTACATATATTGTATTTAGAACAGCATCAATAAAAGATTTTGGAACTGTAATAAAGAATTCTTTAAAAACACTCTCTGTTGTATTAACACTCATTGCATCTGCAAAAGCTTTTGCTTATATGATGACAATCTTAAGAATTCCAACAATGATGACTAATGCATTAATAGGGATTACAGATAATCCTTATGCATTACTCTTTATCATTAACATGCTACTTTTAGTTTTGGGTTGTTTTATGGATATGGCACCACTAATTATGATAATGACTCCAATACTACTTCCAGTTGTTACAAGACTAGGAATGAGTACAATTCACTTTGGTGTTGTTCTTATATTCAATCTTGCAATAGGACTTTGTACACCACCTGTAGGTTCTGCTCTATTTGTAGGATGTGCAGTAGGAAAGACTAACTTGGAAAAAACATCTAAAAAGATGATACCACTATTTTTAGCAATGATTATCTGTCTTTTGATTGTAACCTACATTCCATTTATCTTAAAAATGCCATATTTTGGTTATTAATAATAATTGGCCTGTTTCATCATTGATTCAGGCCAATTTCTTTCTCAATTACTCTCTTTTTTCCTTTTAAAAGTATATATGACTTTTGTTATCATTAAGCTTAGTAGACAAAGAAGAGGAATAAAGATAGTTTTCATTCCACTTTCTATCCCATAGATTGATGAAACATTACCAATAATAATTGGCATAATAATAGCACCAAAGGTTGCAACTGCAATACAAGTACCAGTTGCGATTGTACTTTGATTGTATTTTTTATCATGAGTAGAGAGCGTTGTTGGATATATTCCACTCATAGAAAGACCAATACCGAGAATAGAAATTAATATTATTACAGGAGAAGATGAAAAGACCATAATCGAATAGAATAGGGTAAGCATAGATCCAAGTATTAATATTAGAATACTTTTATTCATTCTTGAACCTAAATAGGCACATAGTAGTCTTCCTATAAGCATTGTTACCCACATTAAAGCACTCATCATATTCGATAACTGTGGTGAGAAAATATTACTATCCTTGAAGTACGAAACCATCCAATTCATGAGAGACGCTTCTGTACAGAGATAGAAGAACATAATAAATGTATTGAGCCAAAAGCTGAATGCAAGAGGTATTGTCGATTCATCCTTTTCTTTAACCTCTCTTTTGTTACTAAGCTTTGATTTGTATAACAAGAAAAGTGCAATAGCCATAAGAAAAGCAATAAATAGTGGTGGAACTCTCCACATATTTTTTCTTGTTGCGGCAATAATGGATGGAGAAATAATTGCACCAATAGCAAAGGTTGCATGTAATAGATTTAGCCCTGCTGTTTTGTTTGTTGCATATTGGCCAACAACGACATTGGTAATATTTGACATTGTTCCTCTTCCAATTCCTACTAACAAAAAGGCTAAAAGAAGGAAGATTGGATTTCCGGAGATTGCCATAATAATCATACCTGTTACAATGCCTGAGCCCATAATTAGTGTTGAATTCTTTCTTCCAATAAGATATGGGAGAAAGCCAGAAACCCATACTGCGCTAAGGTTTCCAATTTGGCTAATAGAAGAGAGCGTACCTAGAAAGGCATAATCAAAATTATAGTCTTCTCTAATATATGGTAGAATAGAACCAAGAATGTTTGACATCATTCCGGAACAAAAGAAAGCGAAATAGGCAGTATATAGAAGAGGGGCATCCTCCCTGTTTACTCCCAGTGATTTTCTAACAGAAAACATTTGTTTCCTCCCTTCTCTATATTATTGCAATTGAAAGAAATAATTAATCGAATAGAGTAGAAAATAAAGAAAAAAGTAAAAAAAGTAATTAATTTAATAAGTTATACTTACTAATACATTTGTTGCTATTAATAGTAGAAGCGTATACAATTTAATCCATGAATATGAAGAAAATATTACTTTTAACTTTTATTATTTTGATTTCTATTTTTATGGTCTCTTGTGAAGAAGAAAAAACCTATGATTACAGCTTCCTTCAGAATGCTTTAATAAGTAGCTGGAAAGAAAGCCTAAAGGGCCTAAATTGTAACGCAGATGCTGTTTTCTTTGGCGATAGTATGACAGCTTTGGGTAAGTGGTATGAGGCTTTTGATGACAAAACTGTAGTTAATCTGGGAATTAGTGGCGATACTGTTTCTTCACTTATTGCTAGATACGATATGATAGGTCTTGTTAATCCGAAAAAGATCTTTATTATGGGAGGCGCTAACTCCTTGTTAGGCTTAAAGATGAGCGCAGAAGAGACAGCTCTTGAATTTAAAGAATTAATCACTCTTATTAAAGAATCCTGCCCAAAAGCTACTATCTATATTGAGTCACTTCCTCCTCTTGTGGAATCAGATGAGACGAGAAAAGAATACAATAGGAAAATAGTACCATATAATGAAGAGCTTAGGAAAATTGCTGATGACACCTCATCCATTTTTGTTGATCTTTATCCATTGTATAACAAAGGAAATATAGCAGATTTGACGATGTCTGACGGCGTTCATTTTAATGAAGATGGATACGAGATCTGGTATGATGCAATTAGAAGCTATGTTTTAGAATAAAAGAGAGTTCGTTTGTTATAAATGAGAAACACAAGTAGTGAAAAAAGTCGTAAGACTAAGATAATTAAAGTTAGCTTAATAGGTATACTTACAAATTTATTATTGGTAGTTTTTAAAACGATAATTGGTTTTTTATCAAATTCAATCGCAATAATATTAGATGCTGTGAATAACCTTTCTGATGCATTAAGCTCTGTCATTACAATAGTCGGAACAAAGCTTGCTGGAAAAGAAGCAGATAAGGAACATCCTTTTGGGCATGGAAGAATAGAATATCTAAGTGCCATGCTGATTTCGATTATAATTCTTTATGCTGGCTTTACTGCACTCGTTGAATCTATAAAAAAGATTATCAATCCTGAAGTAGCTGATTATAGTTCTATTACGATAATCACAATTTCTGTTGCTGTTGTAGTTAAAGTATTATTGGGCCTTTATGTAAAAAAAATAGGAAAAAAAGTTAATTCAGATTCTCTTGTTAACTCTGGTGAAGATGCTCTATTAGATGCTGTTATTTCTTTATCAACTATTGTTGCTGCTTTTATTTATTTAGTTTGGGATATTTCTCTTGAAGCTTGGCTAGGTTCAATAATCTCAATAATCATCATTAAGTCAGGCTTTGATATGTTAAAGGAAACGCTGTCAAAGATACTTGGAGAAAGAGTTGATGCAACACTTGCAAGAAATATCAAAAAGACTATAGCTTCTTATCCGGAAGTAAGCGGGGCATATGATTTAGTAATGAATAATTATGGTCCGGATTCTTATAATGGTTCTGTTCATATTGCCGTCCCTGATACTATGACAGTTGATGAACTGGATAAACTAACAAGAAGAATCACGGGCGAAGTTTACCAGAAGTACGGAGTACTATTAACTGCTGTTGGAATATACTCTATAAATACAAAAAATGATGAGGTAGAAAACGCATTGAAAACAATCTCAGCTATAGTATTAAAAGAAGAGTATGTACTACAGCTACATGGATTCTACTTCAATAAAGACGACAAGAGTATCCGTTTTGATATTGTTGTCAGCTTTGATGCGAAAAGTAGACAAGAGGTTCATGATTCTGTACTAGATTCTGTTCAAAAGCTTTTTCCCTCTTATTCGATTCAAATAGGAATGGATATAGATTTTAGTGCAATCTAGTTTTATTTACTATTGTATTGAGACTTTACGTTTATAAAGAAAAGAATGAAGTAAGAAAAGTATTCCTTTATTATTTCTATGTAAACTTTGTCTCTAAATTATTGAATCAAAATTGAAATTGAATTATATAAAAATAAAAAATTAGGGGTTATGTGTTATGTTGATATCAACAAGGGGAAGGTACGCACTTAGAGTTTTGGTAGATTTATCTGAACATAATGATGGTACTCTTACTCCTATGAAGGACGTTGCTCAAAGGCAGAGAATATCTCTTAAGTATTTAGAGCAAATTATTCCAACACTAAAAAAGCATGGGTATATTGAAGGTACTCTGGGTAAGGGTGGTGGATACAAATTATTAAAGAAACCCGAAGAAATAATAGTTGCAGATATTCTGAATCTCACAGAAGGCGATCTAGCTCCTGTTGCATGCTTGGAAGACTGTGAATCTAATGACTGTGGAAAATTTTTTGAATGTCGTACTTATCCAATGTGGAAGAACCTACAAAATATTGTGAATGAATATCTTTCCTCTTTTACAATAGCAAGTCTTCTCTCAAATAAAAAAGAAGAGCAGTAAAACGAAAAAAGAAAACGCAGTAAAAACATATATTGTTTTATTACTTGTATAGAAAGTAATTAATTTATACTAAGTGAAAATCTAATAGAAAGAGTTAAATATAACGCTTCAATGTATTTTTAATTCTTATTATCAACAAATAATTAACAAAAAAGACGATTAATAATTGTAGTTAAAGAGATGGCAGACATTCTAGGAGCT
>CAZLYD010000015.1:9840-22001 GCA_964563815.1 uncultured Spirochaetaceae bacterium | reverse complement strand
GAGTAATCAAAAAAATGTTAACTCTGACGATAATAATTTTTTTTTCTGATAATAGCTCAAGAATGAAGATGATAAAATAGTAATAATCAAAAATAATATTCCTATTTGGGATTATTATTCTACTTTTAAATTAGATTTATTTAGAAGATTCTGATTCTAGTTTTACGATGAATCTGATTTTTTTTTGTATATGCGATGTGTTAAATAAATATAAGAGAAAATAGGAGGGGTTCGTAAAAGATCTAAGCTTTTCTTAAGCTATTATCAACGAAATATAATGCTTAATAAAACTGATTTAAACTATTGTAAGGATTAGAAAATTCGGATAAGTAAACATACTCTTATAATAATGCATGAAACAGAGAAAATTCTTGAAAAGATGCGCCTAAGATAAAAGAAGCAAGGTTAAGAAGAAATATTTGAGCAGAATTAGTGGCAGAAAGAACTGGTTTTAGTCGTACAACTCTTTTGCTGTCGAAAAAGGTAAGTCAACTGTTTCTATAGGAATATATGCAGCAGTATTACGTGTATTAGGCGGTTTGGAAAAAGACTTAATCTTAATTGCTAAAGATGATGAACTAGTAAGAAAGCTTCAGAATTTGAATATTAGAATTCGTTCTCGAGTAAAAAGAAGGGGTGTATAAATATGTCAAATACAAGAATTACATACGTGCATAAAGATTTGGATACTTTTTTCCAGAACGAATGAGCATATTATACTTAGATAATCCTAATAGGATTTAGAAGAATTGTGGAAGAGAATTGTTTTCAATATAGCTCTTTCTAATACAGACGATCATATTAGAAATCATAGCTTTCTGCTTGTATGGGAAAGTTGGAGGCATCGCCATTATACGATGTTAATCCAACTATATATGGTGATTCTTTATCACTTAATAATATGATTAGCTTTGAATTAGCATTAACAATTGCCAGTAAATTTGGTTTTGTCAAAGAGGATTGGTAATTAACAATTAGACGAAATAAAAAACCGTAGAAAATAAGTGGATTTTAATAGCAAAAGAATAAGGTATTAATAGATTTGAGATTGAAGAAATGTCTCCTAGTTTCAATATAGAGTACAAGGTATAAAGCGAAGAGTCATTTTCTAAAATAGTAAAATAGTGGTCGCATTTAATTTTTTTTGAAAGTATAATGGCATAAGGAGTTAGTTTTGAAGATATTCTATTTCTTTTTTAATTTATTATGGGGTGACTTATTTTATATTCCACTTCCAGGTGGTAGTAAATTAGGTATTTCTCTTTTAGTTTTAATTCTTATTCCACTTGGAATTTTTTATACCTGTAAGCTTCGCTTTGTGCAATTTAGACATTTAAAAACAATGGTACAACTTATGGGCGAAAAAAGAGGCAAAAAGGGTAATGCTATCAGTGGTTTAGAGGCATTAGTTGTTTCTACTGCAACAAGAGTTGGAATGGGAAATCTTGTAGGTGTTGTCGCTGCAATTTCTCTTGGAGGAGCAGGGGCAGTATTTTGGATGTGGGTTTCTGCAATACTTGGTTCTGCTACAGCCTTTGCAGAAGCTGTATTGGCTCAAAAATATAAGACAGAAGACAAGCTCTATGGTGGATATAAGGGTGGTCCGGCTTACTATTTAGATAAAATATATAAGGGAAAGAAAAAGAAGAGTATTATTGCAATTCTTTTTGCTCTTTCTGGTCTTGTATGCTGGTGTGGAATAAGTCAGGTTATTGGAAATAGTGTTTCTAGTGCATTACACAATGCATTTAATTTTGATCCTTTATGGGTAACAATTGTTTTAGTTGCAATATCTGCTGTAATAGTACTAAGAAAGAATGCAACAGTAAGAGTACTTAATATAGTTGTTCCTGTAATGGCTGTTCTGTATTTTATTGTTACTATTTTTATTATTTGTAAAAATATAACACTTCTTCCTTCTGTATTTTCTAATATCTTCAAAGAAGCTTTTGGTTTTAGACAGGTTGTTGCAGGAGGCTTGGGTGCAGTTATAATGAATGGAGTAAAGAGAGGGCTCTTTAGTAATGAAGCGGGAAGTGGAAGCGCTCCATGTGCTGCTGCAGCTTCTAGCTCTCGTCATCCTGTAGAATCAGGACTTCTACAGAGCCTCGGTGTCTTTATTGATACTCTTGTTATTTGTTCATGTACTGCATTTATCATGCTTCTATCTCCAGATTCTATTACAATGCAGAAGACCGGAATGGATTTACTACAGTCATCGTTTGCTTATCATATGGGTAGTATTGGAGTATATTTAGTTGCAATCACTGTATTCTTATTCAGTTTTTCAACATTTGTTGGTGTAATTTTCTATTCTAGAAGTAATATTTCTTACATCTTTGGCGATAATTGGATTAGTCAGAATCTATATAAGGTTTTAGCATTAGTTATGCTCTTTGTTGGAGGACTAGCAGAGTATACATTTGTCTGGGACCTTGGAGACTTTGGTATAGCACTGATGACAATATTTAATCTCTTTGCTCTTCTTCCTCTTTCGGGAGAAGTGAAGAATGAACTAAAAGATTATGAAGATAATTTCTTAGAAAAAGCGAAAGAATAATATAAGCCACCGATGGTGGCTTTTTTGATGTTAGAGGAAATAAGATGAAATATGGAGTAATTGCAGGAAGTAATAGTGGATTAGCTATAGCTACAAGAAAAAGATTAGTAGAAGATGGTTATACACTCTTTTGTGGTGATATTGCTTATAATGAAGTAAAAGTAGCGAATAACGAGCATTTAATTCCTTTAGATGTAACAGATAATTCTAGTTTAATCTCCTTTCGTGATTATGTTTTGTCTTATACTCCATCTATTTCCTTTATCTCATCATTTTGTGGCATTGTAACGCTTGGCTCTTTTGTTGAATTGGATCTTTCATCACTTGATACAATCATGAAGATCAATTTAAATGCTCCATTTGCTCTAAATAATCTTTTCTTTCCACTTCTAGAAAGGGAAGGTGGAAGAATAATAAATATTTCTAGTGAGTATGCAAGAATTCCAGCTTTTCCTATTCATGGCTATTATCCATTATCAAAGCATGCTTTAGATTTCTATAATGATTCACTTAGACGTGAATTAAGTAGGAGCAAAGTTAAAGTTATTGCTATTAGACCTGGTGCATTTAAAACAAATATGCAGGGTGGAATTGAGAACTCATTTACCTTTCTTTTTAATAGTACAAAGAGATACAAGAGCTTTCTTAATAGACTTAAACCATTAATGGATGGAGAATTAAAGAAGGCTAATGACCCAATTATTTTTGCTTCTGTTTATATGAAAGCATTAAAAGCAAAGAAGCCAAAGCGATATTACAATGTGAAAAATAGCTTCAAAATGAAGCTCTTGTCACTTCTTCCTCCATCTCTTATTGATTTAATATTTAGTTTCTTTCTTCGCTGAGACAAAAGAATAATATTCTTCTGAAATTTTAATCTTTTTTTGTTAGACTAAACAAATAAAAGGAATAATTAAGTGTCACTATTACTAAAAAACTGTAACGCATTTCTTACTGTTAATGATTCTTTTTCTTATAAAGAGAATCTATATATTGGTATTGAAAACTCAATAATTGATTATATAGGAGAAAGTGCCCCGATTAAAGAATATAGCTTGACTAAAGATATGAAGAATATGTTCATCATTCCAGGCTTAATTAATACTCATACTCATTCCGCAATGGTTCTCTTTAGAGGAATAGGAAGTGATTTACCACTAAAAGAATGGCTTAGTGTTGTAACTGAGGTTGAAAAAAGACTGAGAGAAGAAGATATAAAGAGTGGAACTGAATTAGCCATAATGGAAATGCTTCAAAGTGGTACTACAAGCTTTAGTGATATGTATCTTATTCCCTCTGTTGTTCCCCCAATTATAGAAGAAAGTGGTATAAAAGCTAATATTTCAAGATGTGTAATGTGTTTCGATCCAGATCAGGATCCTAGAGAATACGAACCAATTCTCGAAACTGTAGAACTCTTTAAGCAATACAATGGAGCTTTTTCTGATAGACTTCGTTTTGATTTCTCTATGCATGCTGAGTATACAATAAATGAAAGAATAGCTTCCTACTATAGTGCACTTTGTCACGAATATGGTGCTGGAATGCAGATACATTTAGCTGAAACAGAGAGAGAAACGAGAGAATGCATTGAAAAATATGGGATGACACAAACAGCATGGTTCTATAAAAATGGAACATTTAATTCTCCTGTTTCTTGTGCTCATTGTGTTTATTTAAGTGATAGTGATATGGAAATACTAAAAGAAAACGGAGCAAGTGTTGTTCATAACCCTTCAAGCAATATGAAATTAGCTAGTGGATTTGCGCCAATAAGTAAAATGATTGATAAAGGACTTACTGTAGGACTTGGTACAGACGGAGCAGCGAGCAATAACAATCTAAATATGCTAGAAGAGATGCATTTAGCCTCTCTCATTCATAATGGTTATAACAAAGATGCTAGCATAATGAAGCCTGAAACTGTTTTAAAGATGGCAACAATAAATGGTGCAAAAATACAGAGAAGAGAAAACACTGGCTCTATTGAGGTTGGAAAAAAAGCAGATTTGGTTGCTCTTATGCGTTCTAATCCTCACTCTCGTCCTCTTCTTAATCCACTTGCTCTCCTTACATATACACTTGGCGAGGAAGATGTATATATGACGATGGTTGATGGTAAAATACTCTATGAAAATGGAGAGTTTTTAACACTGGACAAGGAAAGAATATACTACGAAGTAGAAAAATCTATTTCTTATTTATTTGGGACACTATGAAGAGTTTTATTGTTGATAACTACAAAAGATGGAGAAAGGATTTTAAGTATAAAACACTCTTTAATTCAACACTCTCTTTTCTTATTAATATAGCATTTGTTCTCTATAATGCTTATTTATATTTTTTCTATAAGGCACTATATAATGGCAGTATTGCCATATATTATTTTTTCTTAATTATTATTAGAGGAATAGTGCTAAACAAGGAAAGAAAGAAGGAAAATGACAATACTTGGTGTCACCGAATAACATCCTTATTGTTAATCGTTATGACTCTTGCTTTATCTTTACCGATTACTCTTTTAGTTTTTAACGAAAGAAGTGTTAAAGCAACATTTGTCTCTTCTATTCTTTTTGCTTTATATACAACAATAAAGACGGTAATGGCATCTATTAATCTTAAAAGAGTAAGAAGAAGTGATGATATTCTCATTAGAGAGCTGCGTAATATTAACTTCATTGACGCTCTTGTTTCTATTTTAACTCTTCAAAATACGTTAATAATAGTAAATAGTAGCGAAGAGAATCTTCCGGGGATGAGAACTCTCACTTCCTATACTAGTTTTTTTATCTATCTCTTAATTCTTCTAATTGCATTTTTTAACTATAGAATGTCACGAGGAAAGAAAGATACGTTCAAAGCCGTCGATAGCGAGTGAGTATTCTTTGTTTTCACTTGTTTTAAGGATGTGCGAAAAGAGAGTACCATCTTTTCGTATTACAGTATTACCATCATATGTTCCCATGTACTGTAAGTCTCCACTTATTCTTTTTTTACAGTAGATCGAGAATACCTTTTTCTCAATTCTTTTCTTTCCAATAAAAGAAAAAAGGGCAGAAGTAAAGCAAGAGGAGACTATTCTTTCCTCAAGGTAGATTTTTGGTTCTTTGATGTGACAGATGATATTATATTCGTAATCCATTCTTCTATGGTACTGTATTGGGTAGGACAAAGAGTGACCTAATTAAAAAAGAAAATAAGCAATAATAAATTGAAAATGTCTTGCTTATAAAAATTAAATAGCTAAAATGTTGAACTCGTGGAGATGATTATGGATATTACTCTTATTACTCTTGCTTTCGCTATGATCTCTGGTCTTTTGATGAGTAGACTTGCAAAGAAAGTGAATTTACCAGCAGTTACAGCCTACCTTATTGCAGGCTTATTAATAGGGCCTTTTTTTATTGGAAAAATAGGTATTAGTGGACTTGGCTTTAATTCTCTAGAAGAAGTTAATGCTATGAGCATTATTAGTCAAACAGCACTTGGCTTTATAGCATTTGCTATTGGAAATGAATTTAGATTAAAAGATCTTAAGAGCATGGGAAGAGCTGCAATTACAGTTGGTATATTACAGGCTGTAATAACAACGATTATTGTAGATATTGTTCTTATTTCTCTTCATTTTGTTGCTCCTCATATAATTAGTATTCCATCAGCAATTACTCTTGGTGCTATTGCTGCGGCAACAGCTCCTGCTGCAACGCTCATGGTTGTAAGGCAATATAAAGCTGAAGGACCATTAACAAAGCTATTATTGATGGTAGTTGCTATAGACGATGCAGTAGGCCTTGTCTTATTTGCTGTATCCTTTGGTATTGCATCTGCGTTAGAAACAGGGGCACTAAGTATTATTACTGTTCTTATTGAGCCAATTATTGAAATAGTAGCATCACTTCTTTTAGGTGCTTTTGGTGGTTGGCTTTTACATAGATTTGAAAAGTATTTCCACTCTAGAAGTAAGCGTCTTGCTTTAGCTGTAGCATTTGTATTTTTATGCGTAGGCTTTTCAATGAAGGAGCTTGTAATTGGTGGAATAAATATTAAGTTCTCACTTCTACTTGTTTGTATGGTTACAGGTACTGTTTTCTGTAATATTTGTGAAACAAGCCAAGAATTGATGGATAGAGTAGAGAGATGGACAGCGCCTCTTAATATGATCTTCTTTGTCCTTAGCGGAGCTGAGCTAGATTTATCTATTTTATTAAATCCACTCGTACTTTTAATTGGTGTTCTTTATATCATCTCTCGTTCCTTTGGTAAAATTAGTGGTGCTTATGTTTCCTGTAAAATGGAGAATACAAGCTCCAATATTCAAAAGCACCTCGGCATTACATTACTACCACAAGCAGGTGTCGCACTTGGTATGGCACTTACAGCTAGTCAGCTTGGGGATGGCGCAATAATACGTAGTGTTGTTCTTTTCTCCGTTCTTGTTTATGAGATTATTGGTCCGTCATTAACAAAGAGAAGCTTGACTCTTGCGGGAGAAATAAAACCAGAAGGAAGAAAATCATCTCGTACTATTAATAGTGCTGACGAAAAAGAGGCTTTTAAATTACAATAGGGCATGCAAGTAGAAAAAAGCCAAGATTTAAGAATTAAAAGTATTACTTCTCTTCGTACTCCTGAAGAGCTTGAAAGGCTCCTCCCTCTTTCTCTCGAAGAAAGAAGGAGGATTTCAACATATAGAGAAGAAGTAAATAGTATTATTAGTGGCCGTGACAATAGGCTTCTTGCCATTGTTGGCCCATGTTCTATCCATGACACTAAAGCAGCGCTAGAATACGCACATCTTTTAAAAGAGCTTAGTGATAAAGTTAAAGATAGCTTTCTTGTTGTAATGCGTACTTATTTTGAAAAGCCTCGTACTGCACTAGGCTGGAAGGGGCTCATTACAGATCCATATATGGATGAGAGCTATGACATTGATAAGGGCCTAGAGATAACAAGAAGGCTCTTAATCGATATTACTCGTATAGGATTACCTGTTGGATGTGAATGTTTAGATCCTATCGTTCCTCAGTACACAGATGAGCTTATGAGCTGGTCTAGTATTGGGGCACGCACTACTGAAAGTCAAACACATCGTTCTCTCTCTTCTGGTCTTTCTGTTGCAGTTGGCTTCAAGAATTCAACTAGTGGTGATTATAGTGCTGCAATCAATGCGGCAAAGAGTGCACATTTTCCTGCTTCCTTTATTGGTGTTATGCGTAACGGAAGACTTGCACAATATAGAAGTAGTGGAAACCCATATACTCATATTATTCTTCGTGGTGGTGTGCATGGCCCTAACTACTATGAAAACGATGTAGAGAGTGCTGAGAAGGATATGCTAAAAGCAGGACTCTATCCATCTATAGTAATTGATTGTTCGCACGCTAATAGTAATAAGGATTATACAAGACAAAAGAGAGTATTACGTAGTGTCATCGACCAAAAGATATGGGGTAATGAGTCTATAAAGGGCTTTATGCTTGAATCTAACTTAAAGGAAGGTGCACAAAAGATTCCACAAAACTTGAATGAATTAGAGTATGGCATTTCTGTTACTGACCAATGTATTGGTTGGGAGGAGACAGAGAGAATACTATTGCATGCTCAGTCTTTATTAAAGAAGGGTAGGGAGGAAATACTATGAGAGATGCTTTAATAATTCTTTCTGATGGCTTTGAAGAATGTGAAGCTTTAATTGTTTACGATGTTTTAACTCGTGGTGGCTTAAAGGTAGATTTGAGAGCATTAAATAAGGATTCTGTTACAAGTACACATGGTGTAAGGATCAAAGCAGAAGTCTTAAGTGAAAAAGATTATGAAGAAGAATATAGATTAGTATTTCTTCCTGGTGGAATGCCAGGAGCGGAGAATCTAAGAGATAGTAGGCTATGCGAAAAAATAGTAAAGAAAGCTAATTATAGCGGTCACATAGTTAGTGCTATCTGTGCTTCACCATCTCTCTGCTTAGGTTCATGGGGGCTATTAGAAGGACATGAAGCAACATGCTTTCCTTCTTGTGCTTCTTATTTTCCTTCTTTTTCTTTCTCAGAAAAGGGTGTTGTTAAGAGTGGAAATATAATAAGTGGAAAAAGTGTAGGATACGCAATGGATTTAGCCTTAACTCTACTTGACACAATAAAAGGCAAAGATGTAAAAAACACCATTAAAAAAGAAATGTATTATCGGGAGGATCAAGTATGAGTCAGTTTCCATCTACTTACAAAAGTGTTCTCAATCATCATGACACGGAAAGAGCCATCAAAGCTGTTAAAGACATCTTTGAGAGAGAATTAAGTAGTGCTCTTTCTCTAAGAAGAGTAACATCACCACTCTTTGTTGCCAGTGGCAGTGGTATTAATGATGACCTTAATGGTATTGAAAAGCCAGTATCTTTTTCTGTAAAGAATATGAATAGTAAGAATATGGAAATAGTTCAATCTCTTGCAAAATGGAAGAGAATGGCACTTGCAGACCTTTCTTACGAACCAGGATACGGATTATATACAGATATGAACGCACTTCGTCCAGATGACGATATAGACAATATTCACTCTATCTATGTAGACCAGTGGGACTGGGAAAAGGTAATGAGAGAGGGCGAGAGAAGCTTAGACTTTCTAAAAGCTACAGTAAGAGAAATATATGCTTCTCTTAAACGTACTGCATTCTCTGTCGCAGAGCTTTATCCAGAGCTTGATGATTATCTACCTCGTGATATTACTTTTATCCATACAGAGGATTTAGCGAAGGAATATCCAAGCTTAAGACCTGAAGAAAGAGAAAGAGAAGCAAGTAAAAAGTACGGCGCTATCTTTTTAATTGGAATTGGTTATGGCAACCCTCCACACTCTGGAAGAGCTCCTGACTATGACGATTGGTCAACTGAGACTGAGAATGGATACCATGGACTCAATGGTGACATTATTGTCTACGATAGAGTGAGAGAGAATAGTTTAGAGCTCTCTAGTATGGGTATAAGAGTAAATAGAGAGGCTCTAATGAGACAGCTTGAAATTAGAGGCTTAGAAAAGAGAAAAGATCTTTATTGGCATAAGAGACTACTTGAGGGAGAGTTCCCACAAACAATAGGAGGCGGAATCGGTCAATCTCGACTCTGTATGTTCCTTCTTCATAAAGCTCATATTGGAGAAGTTCAAGCATCTGTTTGGCCTGAAGAAACATACAAAGAAGCTAAAGAGCATGATGCTTATATATTCTAAATTCTTCTATGAATAATATTTTTTGATTGGAGCAAGGTTTTTGCTCCATTTTTTTAAAGTTTATTATTACTTATTTGCTACAGCTTTTTAGCCAATACCCGATTTGCGGACTGGCCGACATTAAGGGAAAGAGAAGTTTTTTTGTGTTAATTGGAAAAAGAGTTTCATTCGTAAATAAACTGATTAGTGCAAAATTAAAGAAAATGTTATATTATGTAATATGAATATAGGTTATACAGATTACAATATGTTTAAGAGATTTATTAATGAAAAACCATTTTAAGTGTATTTGTTCTAATTGGGTACGATATAGTGAATATGAATGGAAAATGTCAGATGATGGTACTTTGTTCCTTGTGCCTACAAAAAATGCACAGCCTAGTATTTATGATCCGTTTAGTGAATATCAACACGTTGTATTGGATGCTATTAACATCGGATATATGGGTATAAGAAAAAAAACAGATATCGAAATACAGAAAGCGATTCAAAATTTTGCGGTAAAATACGGTTTATTGGGTTTAATGAATGCTTTACCAACTACTTCAAATTTTATGGAATATAATGAGGTATATCTGGTGAAAAATCATTATATTAGGGAAAAAAGCATGGCTACCGAGGATTATTTAGAGTTATTTTTTCCCTTTGAAAAGCATAGTGTTATCAAGCGTAGTATTGAATCTATGTGGAATACAAAAAATGATCGTATGATTATGGCATTAGATATGACTATGAGTGATAAACCTATCGCTGTTAATATGAGTTTTCAGCGGGAGTATGCTGAGCGTTATGAGTGGATAAAAGAGCAGTTTACTGATTTTGCGTTAAATTTTGCTACAAGTACGGCTTATTATGAGAACTATGATTTTTCAAATTATGAGACACGTATGACAATGCAACAGCATATGGAATTATTAGATGGTATTGCGCCTACATATCATATTGCTTTGCGTGACAAACCAATGATTGTATTGAATTGTTATTCTTTACTTCTTTTTATACAGATGATGTATAGCTTTATGTTGACCAACACTGAAAAACCAATGCGTCTTTGTAGATATTGTAAACATGTCTTCGTCGCAAACAGACCAAGTGCGTTTTTTTGTAGTCCTCAGTGTAAAAATAAGTATAACGTATATAAAACTCGTGGTAAAAATAGAGAGAAGGAGGGGGAGAAAATGCCTGAGAGCCAGAACATTGAATGGAAAAGCAAATGGAAAGATGAATATCTTGAATGGATTTGTGGTTATGCTAATGCACAAGGAGGCAAAATATATATAGGATGTGATGATGGCAATATAATCGGATTGTCTAATGCTCGTAAACTCCTAGAAGATTTACCTAACAAGATTAGGGATACCATGGGTATTATAGTTGGTGTTAATCTTTATAAAGAAAACGGAAAGGAATATATAGAGATCGATGTTCCTCCTTATCCAATAGGTATTTCCTGTAAGGGAGTCTATTATTATCGAAGTGGTAGTACTCGACAGATTTTGACAGGTCCTGCTTTGGAGTCTTTTTTGATGCGTAAGCGTGGTGCTACTTGGGATAATCTTCCATTGCCTGCATTTTCACTAAGTGACATTGATGATTCTATTGTAGAACTCTTTAAGAAATGGGCAACAAATAAAGGACGTATTGATAAGAGTGTACTGGACGAACCGAAGAATGTACTTATGGAAAAGCTTCATCTTATGAATGGTCAATATTTGACCAATGCCGCTATGCTTTTGTTCTCAAAAGATCCCGAGAAATGGCAACTTGGCGCATATGTTAAAATTGGTTTCTTTGAAAATGATGCTGATCTTTTGTATCAAGACGAGGTTCATGGTTCTATTTTGGAACAAATTGATAAAATTGTGGAACTTGTTTATTTGAAATATATGAAAGCAAAGATATCCTACAATGGAATGCAACGTCTTGAGAGATATTTTGTACCAGAATCAGCTTTGCGTGAAGCACTGTTAAATGCCCTATGCCACAAACAGTATCAGTCTGGTGTTCCTATTCAAATAAGCGTTTATGAAGACAAACTGTATATTGCTAACTGCGGTTGTCTTCCAGAGAATTGGACATTGGAAAACTTGATGCGTAAACATGCTTCTGTTCCCTATAATCCTAACATTGCTCATGTGTTCTACTTGACAGGATTTATTGAGAGCTGGGGGCGTGGGATTGAGAAGATCTGTTCTGCTTGTGAAAAAGATGGAGTTCCTCAACCTATTTATACAATCAATCCTGGTGATATTATGATCGAGTTTACTGCTCCAAATGATAGAATTATTCGGTCTGATACCCATAGGGTGACAGATAGGGTGACAGATAAGGTGACAGATAAGGTGACAGATAAGGTGACAGATAAGGTGACAGATAAGGTGACA
>CAZLYD010000015.1:0-9740 GCA_964563815.1 uncultured Spirochaetaceae bacterium | reverse complement strand
GGTGACAGATAAGGTGACAGATAAGGTGACAGATAAGGTGACAGATAAGGTGACAGATAATTTGGATGAAAAATCTGCTCAGATACTTGCTCTTATTTCCGAAAATCCAACCTGTACCACCACTAAAGTATCAGAGAAGCTTTCTTTTAGCAGAAAAACTGTATCCCAAAAATTAAAAGAAATGAAAGAAAACGGTATTATTGAACGTATCGGATCTGACAGAAAAGGGCATTGGAAGATAAATAATTACCTAAACTAGCGTTTCCAAAAACAAAAGGAATTATGCACACAGGAACGGGCAGAATAGCTCAACTTAGTATGAATACAATGTCACTCTATGAGTCTGGTGACTCATCAGGAAAAGAAAGCTTAAAAGATATTTTTAATGATAAATTAATACCAGTATTACTAGATGAAGTGTTGCTAGAAAAACTAGCATTATATATAGTTCGCGGTGGATGGCTTGGAAATATAAATGTTAGCAGTGAAAATGTTCATTTGATGCCAAGATCGTATATAGCGAACATTATGAATGAAGATATAAATGAACTTGATGATGATACAGAATACAATAGACATAAAAAGTTGAGTTACTTTTAACTTCTCTTGCAAGAAATGAGTCTACTACAGTCTCTAATCTATCTATATTTAAAGATATCAGTAGTCAAGATAATGAATCTATTAGTAGAAATACAATTGATAAGTATCTTGATGCTTTAAATCGTTTATTTCTCTTTAATAATCAAAAGCCATTTTCTCCTAATTATCGTTCATCTTAAAGTTAAACAAGGAGAGAAAAGACACTTTGTAGATTCCTCTATTGCATGTGCATTACTAAATACTACACCAAAGAAGTTACTTTCTGATTTACCCACGTTTAGTTTCTTATTTGAAGCTTTAGCTGAACATGATTTAAGTATATATGCTCAAAGTATGGGTGCTAAATTATATCATTATCAAGATTATAAAAATAATGAAATGGATGCAGTAGTAGAATTAGAAGATGGTGATTGGTGTGCTTTTGAAATAAAACTAGGAGGAAAGAAAATTGATGAAGGAGCTGAAAAAATAATAAAGGTTTCTAAAGCTATTGAAGACAACGGAGGTAAACCTCCAAAGGTTAAATGTGTAATATGTGGCTTATCTAACGCTACATACAAGAGGAAAGATGGAGCTTATGTAGTTCCAATAACAGCATTAAAGGATTATTAATTAGAGCTAAAAGAAAAAAAGAATATAGTAGCAAGTAATACTTATATAGAGAAAAATTGAGATTTTGGCAAACTGGGATTAAACAACAAATAGAGAGTTCTTTTATAAAAGAGTATTTAAACGAAAAACATACCAAAAATGTTAGAGTGGAAGAAAAGTTCTAATGTAAAAGCTCTTCTCCTATAAATAGTCAATGAGTATATAGAAGCAAATGATCTCAGCACTATAGTCGAGTAAAACTCTCAGGATACAAAAACATTCTTCTATAGATGCATTAATAGATAAATACTCAAGTAAAACAGAAGAAAGATATCTTATTTACACAAAGGATTTAAAAAGAGAAGGAGAGTTAACATATATTTCAATATATGACTATGTTTTGTGATAAGTGGGGCTACTTTAGTAGCCCTAACTTTAGTTATTATTATATTTTTTTATTAGTGCTTTATAGAACTCTACACCTTTTTTCAAGCTTGAAACAAAGATACATTCATTAGTTCCATGAACACTCTTTAGCATATCGTTATCAATATAGAGAGGAGCAAAGCGGAACGCATTGTCTGTAAGAGGAGCGTAGTAGTAAGCGTCTGTTCCTCCTGTCATTGTATAAGGAGAAGGAATAACAGATGGATATACTTCTTCAATTACATTTTCTAACATCTTAAAGTATTGTGAATTGTAATCTACGCTTTTTTGTGGTTCCTTACAGTTAATATATTCAGCCTTTAGATCGTATTTTTTTAAGTAAGGCGTGAGTATTTCTTTAGTTTTTTCTACACCTTGGTGCTCAATAAAGCGAGTATTAATATTAACCCAAGCTTTTTGAGGAAGAACATTTCTTCCTTCAGAGCCACCACACATGGTAAATGCCATAGTTGTTCTTACCATAGCATTAGCTTCTTTACTGATTTTTGGTAAGAGAAGTGAGAGTAGTGGCTTTAAAAGGCGAGCATTTCTCATACTAAAGCCCATGATGCCTTTTGTCTTTTTGCCAAGCCTACTGAACATCTCTAATACTGTCTCTGATATCTTAATTGTATTTGGATTGTGGTCCTCCATATCACTAATAAAGCGTGATAGTCTCACAATTGGAGTATTTCTACCAGGAGCAGATGCATGACCGCCAGAAGAAGAAGCAGAAACAACGATATTTCCTGTTCCTTTCTCTGTTGTTCCAATCATAGCAAAACGTCCCTTAACGCCCTTCATTGGCTCATCAACAATCATACCGCCTTCGTCTATTAGAAATGCAAGCTTAACACCTCTCTCTAGTAAGTATTCGACAGTTTTAGGTGCTCCGCTACCTGCAACTTCTTCTGTAGAGGATGATGCTATATATAGAGTGTGGCGAGGCTTATAGTTTTCTTCTAGGAGCTCTTCAAACGTAGAGAAAATACACATTAAAGAGGCTTTTGTATCTACTGCACCACGCCCCCAAACTCTCTCTTCTGCAATTTCCCCACTAAAAGGAGGATATTTCCATTCGCCTTCTGCACTAACTACGTCCTGGTGGCTCATTAAGAGAATTGGATCTTCCTCTATTTCTCCTTTCCACTTAATAAGAAGAGAAGAGTCGATTTCTATTACTTCACACTTTTCAAAGACAAGTGGAAATAGCTCTTTTAATAGAGAATGAAAGGAATCAAACTTTTCCTTATTGGGATTATCTGGTGTTGATACAGTTTCACACTGTATCATTTTGCTAAGCTTTTGTGCGTAAAACATATCATCTTTCATTCTTTTCTTTCTCCTCTAGCATTCCTTTTTTGTAGAATATAAAGCTAAGTGCTATAGCTAAGCCTCCAATTACAATCATCATAACAGTAGTTTGATTAATTAGAGATGGAACAAGTATACATAAAACAGTCATCAATAAAACAGGAATGATTGTTATCTTCCAGCTTTTAATAAAGTATTGAGCTGCAAGAGCACCAAATAGGGAAGGAAGAAGATTGTCAAAAGCTGGCTTTAGAGTTGGACTAGTAATAACTGGAGTGAGCGGAATTATTAATAGTACTCCTATAAAGATGACAAGCATAGTAACAAGAGAGGAGGTTGCAACACTAAGTGTAGTAATAATATTGTCTTCTTTTTCTCCAGCCTTAGTTCCTGCAATTAATCTAGCGTTATAAGCACAAGGTAATTTCATATTTATGATATTACCTGTGATAAAAGAAAGATAGCTTGCTCCTGCTCCAAGAATTGGAACATAGATTAGGAATTCAACAATACTAATTGGAATGTATGATAGGCCTATTCTTAAGAAGCCCTTAAGAAAGCTACTGTAGTCGATAGTTGTATGTAAAATAGAGGAAAAGATGAATGGAATAGCAAATAATAAGCCCAGTCCAATGCTATTCATTATTATTCCGTCTCTATGAATAGATTTTTCATATTCTGAGTAATCGAATTTATCCATATATCCTCCCTTAGTTTATAACAACTGCAAATGCCATCGATAATAGCATTGCAAAAGAAAGAGAGAAGTTTTCTATCCATCCCCAGCCTTTCTTTTCTAGCAATAAGCAGATACTCATAATAACGTATGAAAATAGTGCAACTAGTAGTGGAACATAAAGCCCATTTACAGCCTGTGCAATATAGGAGCCTATAAAGGTTCCACAGAAACCAATAAAGAGGCTGACCATTGCCCAGTCTGCAAAGCTTTTTCCTTCTTTCTTAGTTCCTTTATTCATAAGCTTGTTACATTTCCTCGAATACATAGGGCAGAAGAAGATAGTACATATTACTCCACCAGAGATTCCTAGCGTCATAACAGAAAGTATTGTTACTAAGCTCCTTGTTGTTAATAGCGAAGCGTTTAGTGTTGTATTCATTGCTTCTGCAGCCGCATTAGCTGCGATTGCTTCGTAAGAAAGGTTTCCAATTACACTGAGGCGAAGCCATGATGTTGGGATACCTAAGGAACCAGAGAGCGCAATTACGCCAAGAAGAATAGAGACGGAAGGAAGAATGGAAAAAAGAAAGGAACTAGTTATAGTTTTCTTTAATACCTTTCTTTCCATACCGATTTTTAATCCTGCTCTATAAGCCTTGATAATAAAATACATACACCCTAGAGCAATAAAGAGTAAGACACCACCAACGACAAAGTATAGTGGAGTTGAATTAGCACTATCTAGGTAACTCATAATGCCTCCTTTTTTCATATTTTAAAAAGAATAGAGTCATAAATAAAGGATTAAAGAAAGCTTTCTGTTCTTTATTATCATTAAAAACTCTTCAACTTGGAAAAGTGTAAAAAGCGGAAGATTACTACGTATAGGTGTCTCGTAATGCTATAAAGAAAAATAGAAAAGGATATAAAGAATTGGATTAAAAATAGTAAAAAGGCTTTACTCATAGAAGAAGCAAGACAGGTAGGAAAAACTTACATTATTAGAAAAGTATTAATGAGTGAGAATAGTGATTATGTTGAGTTTAATCTCCTTTAAACACCAGAGCTTGTTCCTTTATTAAAAAATACAGAGTCTGTTGATGATATGATTACAACGCTTTCTTTGTTTTAATCTATTCCTTTCAAAAGAGGTAAAACAATTATATTCTTTAGTGAAATCCAAGAGTTTAAAGAGCTTACTACAAAAGCTAAGTTCTGGGTAGATGAAGGATCCTTTCGATATGCTTTTAGTGGTTCTCTTCTTGGTGTAGAGCTGAAAAATATAAAATCAGCACCTGTCGGATATTTGAAAACAATTAAGATGTATCCTTTTGATTTTGAGGAATTCTTACAATTATATAACTATAATAATGAGCTTCGTTTATTATATCGTTCTTTTATTGAACGAGAACCTGTGAATGAAGTACTTCACGGTCGATTAATGAAGATATTTAATACATACCTTTGTGTTGGAGGGATGCCATCTGCTGTTAAAATATTTAGTGAAGCAAAAGATCTAGAGAGTAATAGCAGAGCATAATGGTATTATTGAGCAATATAAGAAAGATTTTACTCGTTATGAAAAGGAAGAGAACAAGCTATATTTAACGCAGATCTATAACTTAATACCTGCTGAGCTAGATAGTAATAATAAACGATTTAATTATACATCTCTAAAAAAGGACTACGCTCATCGTCTGCTGTCGATAGCTTTGTTTGGTTAAATAGTAGCGATGTTGCATTACCAGTATACAACGTTGTTGCTCTGTCTCCTCCATTACTTCTGAATGAAAAAGGAAGTTTATTTAAACTCTTTCTATCTGACACAGGGATGCTAACGACTCTATATGGCAGAACTACAAAAATAAAGCTACTAAGTAATGATACAGATATTAATAATGGTGCTATTTATGAAAATGTTGTTGCCTCTGAACTAAAAGCACATGGTTTTGATCTATATTATTACAACAGCAAAAAGAATGGGGAAGTTGATTTTGTTATTGAAAACAAGGGGAATATTCTACCAATAGAAGTAAAAAGTGGTAAAAGCTATCATCGACATTCTGCTCTCTCTAAAATTATTAATATACCTAATTATTCAATAAACGAGGCTTTTGTTTTATCTAACTACAACACATCAAAAATAGGAAATATTGTCTGCTATCCAATGTATATGATCATGATCATTGATAATAATGTTAAATTACCAAAAATAGAATTAGATGATTTATCACAAAATCTATAAGAATAAAGGGAAGATACTAAATGAGTCCCTTTATTTCTGTATAATTCACCAACAGGTAGTCAGCTAGTTGTGTATATACATCCTAGATAATTTATCTTCACCTTTGTTTTTTACCATACACAAAAATTCCCAGCCATAGCGCTCGTAAAAGCCTATGTGGTCTGTAAGTAAGTATATTGGAGAGATATTTTTTTCTTTTAAATCTTCAACTGCCTTTTTTAATAATTTCCCAGCTATTCCTCTACCTCTGTATTCTTTTTCTGTATATACAGCACATATATTGGGACTAAGATCGGGCCTTGTGTGAAAATCATTTTCAATAATACCTAAGCCGCCGACAATTCTATTATTATCTAGACATAAGAACCATCCATATTCATTTCGTCTTTCGATATAGTCTGACATAGCTGAAATATATAGCTCTTTCTTAACTCCCCATTTTTGATGAAAGAAATCTGCGGCTTCTTCTTTTAAATATGGCTCATCACGTAGCGTGATATATTTTAAGAGTAGAGAGTATTCTAGTTGTATATCAAATGGTTCCTCTTTAACTAAGCTTTCATTTATTTCTTTAGCCATAACGCATCCCAATTTTTTATATGCACTTTGGCTTTCTTTAGATGAGTGAGCAGAAATATATAGTTTTTCTGCTCCTATCTTTATACCTTCTTCCTTCACCATATTAAATAGTTTTCTACCAATACCTTTTCCTCTATAGGGCTCAGATACTTGAAAACAAACTACTTCAGCATACTTAGCTGTAGTACCAAAAAAATTATGCGAAAGTGTAATAAAACCAATTAACTCATTATTACTAAAGGCAGCAAAAGCTGTTTGGTCCTTTTCCATATGAAAAGCGATATCCCTAGCAATCTCTCTTTTCTCTTCTAGTGACCAATCTTCGACAAAGGATAGTGGTAGAAGCTCCCACTTTTCTCCTCTCTTTCTCCAGCACTCGCTTACATTTTGGTGTCTAATGAAGGTATCTAATGAGAGAAAAGTAAAATTAGTACTATCTAGTCTAGTATAGGTGATATCCATATTTTTATCCTTTCTCACAGAAGAGAAAAAGAGAATTAGTCTAATTAAAACACTTGTTCTGTAACGTGTGTTTTAGATAGTTAATTCTAATACACTTTTTCTTTCTATTGTCAATTGTTTACTCTATTCTCTCTTCCTTGTTTCCATTTGGTTCTAATTTTTAAAGAAAAAAAATAGTTAGCGTGTATGTTATTCGTAGTATTTTAATGCAAAAAGTGACAGGTGAATTATTAATTTACGATTATTTTATTGCTTAAAGCAAAATATTGGTTCAAAATTAGGAAAGTCGGTTCAGCTTAGAGGGAATTGATACACGGGGGATAAATTACATTGCATAAAATGTAATTAGTATTGCTCCGTCTATGATCTGGATTAGGTATTATAACTTGCTTTTGTGAGTATAATGGCTACTAGGGATATTCTATATTACTACCCGTGGGGGTAGGGGGTCTGTTTTTCGTCTAGTGCTAGAAGGAATGGCTAATAAAAAGACAACAGATAAAGATAAGACAATCGCACTTTTAAAGGAAGAAAAAGAAAGCTTAATTCGTCTTTTAAGAATAAAGACAAAAATAAAAGAGCTAAGTGAGAAGAAGAGAATATGCATTGTAATAATACTTACTCTCCTTATTCTTCTTGTCGTTTTTTTCTTTGTTTTTTCCTCGCTTTCAGTTAATGAAAAAAGCGATATAACAAAGGATGAATATTTAGTGCTACTAAATACTCTTGATAACAGATGTTGGAAAATTAAGAATGTGGAAGTGATAGAAAAATACCTTTATTCATTTAAACCAACTACTGTTATAACGGAAAGAAGAAATGATTCTCTGATAATTAGAATATCTAATAATGAAGAAGAATGGCCCTTTGTTTTTTCGTTTAATGACGGAAAGATTTTAGGTTTTATCAACAGTTCTCTCTTCTATCTCTACTCATCCTTTATCGATAAAGAGAGTAGAGCGCTTGTACTCGTTAATACTAATGGAGAAAAAGTATCACTGTATTAAATGGTGAAAATAATAAAGAATGAAGAAAACAAGATGGTTATTGGTTATATATGATGTAATAATTTATGCTTTAATTAGCACTCTTCTTTTGTTAATTAGTAAAAGTGGAAAAAGCATAACTACATTTTACCTTTATATTCTATATCTTTTTCTCTTTCTTCTTTCTCGTTTTGTTTTCCAAATATACAATCAAATTTGGCGCTATGGTGGGATACAAAACTATATAAAGCTAATCATCTCTGATTTTGTAGCTTTTATCTGTTGTATATTAGTTTTTCCACTATTTAAAACTAGTGGAATAACGCATTTTGAGCTTATTTCTCTTTTTTCAATTAATCTTCTTTCATCTCTCTCTATTCGTATGATCTACCGTTATTGCTATAAGTGTGGTGACACACAAAGCAAAAAAGGTAGATTTTTACTTTTCTTACTTCGTTTGTTTGCAGGAATGAAGCAAACAACAAAAGAAGAAAGGAGAAGAATTAATGTTGCTATCTACGGAGCTGGAAACCTAGGCTTGGCACTACTGGGAGACATTAGACAGAATAAAGAGACTGAGTACGAAGTAAGATGCTTTATCGATATAGACAATAATAAGGTTGGAAGAAAAATAGAAGGAATAGAAGTAATAGCAGAGGATGCTTCTACAATAGAACGCCTTAAACAAGACTATAATGTACAGGAAATATTCTTTTCTATTCACAATATGGATAGAAAGAAGATGCAGAATCAATACGAAAGGTTTGTCTCTGTTGGCTTCAAAGTTAAAAATTATGATATTCCACACGTACAAGACTCTAATGGTAAGCCAAGCCTTAAAGATTTCGAAATAGAAGATTTACTATTTCGTAAACCTATTCTAGTACTAGATGAGAAGACAAGTACCTATTACAAGAACAAAACTGTATTAATAACAGGTGGCGGTGGAAGTATTGGTTCTGAGTTATCAAAACAGATATGTAGAATGCAGCCCAAGTCCGTTATTGTCCTTGATATATATGAAAACTGTGCCTACGACTTAGAGCAAGAGATAAAGTTTAAATACAAAGATAGTGTAGACTTCCATGTTGAAATATGCTCAATCACTAACTATAGTGCACTTGAAAGAGTATTTGCTAAATATAATCCTGATATAATTATTAATGCAGCGGCACATAAGCATGTTCCACTGATGGAAAATAATGTAATTGAAGCGATAGAGAATAATATCTTTGGGTGTAAAAATCTTTTAGATTTAACAGAAAAATATAATGTTTCTCGCTTTATGATGGTATCTACAGATAAAGCAGTAAATCCAACGAATGTAATGGGTGCAACAAAGAGAATGTGTGAGATGATGGTTCTCTCTCGTTCTCAGTATAGTAATACTGTCTACTCCTGTACTCGCTTTGGTAATGTACTAGGAAGTGCAGGCTCTGTTATTCCTCTTTTTAAAAAGCAAATAGCACAGGGTGGCCCTGTTACAATAACAGATAAGCGTATTATTCGATACTTTATGACTATTTCTGAAGCTAGCCAATTAGTTCTTACTAGCGGGGCAATGAGTAAGAACGGAGAGCTCTTTGTTCTTGATATGGGAAGCCCGGTGAAAATATTAGATTTAGCAGAAAGTATGATTAGACTAACGGGAGCAAAAGACATAAGAATTGTTGAAACAGGACTACGCCCTGGTGAAAAGCTCTACGAAGAGCTCTTAATAAAAACAGAAGGACTCGATAAAACAGATAACAACCTTATCTTCATTGAGCGTGATAATCCTTTAACTAAAGAAGAAATAGAGAATAAGCTTCAAATACTACATAGTGCTATAGCAACTCATGATGATGAGAAAGCACGT
>CAZLYD010000014.1:0-44431 GCA_964563815.1 uncultured Spirochaetaceae bacterium | reverse complement strand
ATCACACAGCATGTCCAAATAAAAACATGTTCAAAATGTCCTCTTTAGGATTGCCTTCAGTGGAAGGAGCCACTCTTCGGAGTGGTTTTTCTTTAATAATAGCCTATTTTTTAGAATATACAAAAAACTCCTTCATTTTTTTGAAGGAGGCGTTTTCTAGGTTAAGACTCTATTTTAATGTAAGCTCTAGGTTATCACGTGTGCTTGTGAGCTTAGTTCTTGAGTTTATTTTAAAAATGACAGCGTCATCCATACTTGGCTGTTCTTTATATTCTGCTTCACACATAATACTTCTATCACCATGAAGAACAATCATATCATGTCATCTAGTAAGAGAACGCTGCTGTATCTAGCAGTCCAAGATCCTTTACTTTTTCCTATTAGTAAAAAAAATAATTAAAAAAGGCCATAAAGAGTATTAATCCTTATGGCCAATGTTTAATTATAGTTGTTATTTCTTATGACAAGAAGAAGCGTAGCAGCAACCAGAACAAGAAGAACAACAACTTCCTTTACTTTTTTTCTCTTTTCTCAGCGTTGAAACAATAAAAGCTACCAAAGCTAAGAGAATAGCTAATACTACAATTGTTCCAATATTCATTTTTTACCTCACTTTTTCTTTGTTCTTCTTAAAACAAAGCATATAGATAAATATTGCTAGGACTATAAGGGCAAGGATGAAGCCAAATATGTTACCAGATCCTGTAAACATATTACCTACTTGTGTAATAACAAATGCAAAGAAGTATGCATATCCTGTTTCCCATCCAATAGCAGCCCAAGTCCACTTTCTACTGTTCATCTCTCTCTTGATTGCACCTATAGCTGCAAAGCATGGAGCACAGAGTAGGTTGAAGACGAGGAATGAAAGACCAGTTACTGCAGTAAATGACTGAGCAAGAGCAACGTATGGATGTGATGTTGCACCATATAAAATGCCCATAGTTCCAACGATGTTCTCTTTGGCAACAAGACCTGTTATTGATGCGACTGTTGCCTGCCAGTTACCCCAACCAAGAGGAGTAAAGATCCATGCAATGAAGGAACCAATTTTTGCTAGTATTGAAAGATCAATTTCTTCGTCACTGAGCATTCTGAAGCCTTCAGGAGTGAAGCCAAAGAATGTTGTAAACCAAATGATGATTGTTGAAAGAAGGATGATTGTTCCAGCTTTCTTAATGAATGCCCAGCCTCTTTCCCACATGCTTCTAAGGATACTAGAAGCCGTTGGCCAATGGTATGCTGGAAGCTCCATAACAAATGGTGCAGGGTCTCCTTCAAATAGCTTGGTCTTTTTGAGGATAATACCACTTGTGACGATAGCGAACATTCCCAAGAAGTAAGAAGTAGGAGCAACCCATGAAGCACCACCAAAGATAGCTCCACTCATCATTGCAATGAAAGGAAGCTTTGCACCGCAAGGAATGAATGTTGTTGTCATGATTGTCATTCTTCTGTCTCTTTCATTCTCGATTGTTCTAGATGCCATGATACCAGGAACACCGCATCCTGTTCCAATTAGGATTGGGATAAATGATTTTCCACTTAAACCAAATTTGCGGAAGATTCTATCCATAACAAAGGCGATACGTGCCATATAACCACAACCCTCGAGGAATGCTAAGAAAATAAACAGAACAAGAATTTGTGGAACAAAGCCAAGAACAGCGCCAACTCCTGCAACAATACCATCTAGTATTAATCCGCTAAGCCAAGGAGCGCAGTTAACCTTTTCTAACAAACTACCAATAAGAGAAGGAATACCAGGAATCCAAATGCCATAATCTGCTGGGTCCGGCTCACTGTAGTCTAGTTCTTTTAGAGCAACAATACTTTCTTCTAAGTCACTGTAGCTAGCACTTTTTTCTTCTGTAGCTAGGGTCTCTTCATCTTCAACGCTGTAGTTAACAGTGTCTCCTTCTTTATAAGAAGAGAGAAGAGCATTTAGCTCAGTTTCACTATACTCATTAATTTCAATTCCCTTTTCTTCACTGAAGGCTTGTACAACCTCGTCAGCTCCACCGAATTTCTCACTGTCTTCGTTGTAGGAAGAGGAGCCAATACCAAATAGGTGCCAGCCGTCTCCAAATACGCCGTCATTAGCCCAGTCTGTTGCCCAAGTTCCAACTGTTGTTACAGAGATGTAATAAACAAACCACATAACAAGAGCAAAGATAGGAAGAGCAAGCCATCTATTAGTAACAATCTTATCGATTTTGTCGCTAGTGGTGAGCCCTTGTTCTTTTTTCTTGTATGTTCCCTTCATTAAGGAAGCTATGTAGATGTAGCGTTCATTTGTAATGATGGACTCTGCGTCATCATCCATCTCTTTTTCACATTTCTCAATGTCGCTTTCGATGTGAGAGAGAATTGTTTTATCAATATTTAATTTTCCATAAGCCTGGGTGTCGCGTTCAAAAATCTTTATTGCATACCATCTTTGTTCCTCTTCTGGTAGTGAATGAAGAGCAGCCTCTTCAATGTGTGCGAGAGTATGTTCAACAACACCTGAATAGATATGAGGAGGAACTGGTCTTACTGCGTTAGCAGAAGTTAGACACTTTTCTACTGCACTATCAAGGCCTGTGCCCTTAAGAGCAGATATCTCAACAATAGGAACTCCCAATTCTCTTTCGAGTTCCTTTGTGTTGATTTTGTCTCCTCTTTTCTTAACGACGTCCATCATATTAAGAGCAATTACAACAGGAATACCAAGCTCAATAAGCTGTGTTGTTAAGTAAAGGTTTCTTTCTAGATTTGTAGCATCAACAATATTCAGAATAACACTAGGGTTTTCGTTTTTTAGATAATCACGAGCTACGACTTCTTCCAGTGTATAAGGGGAGAGTGAATAAATGCCAGGAAGGTCTGTTACAGTAACCTCTTCTCTTTTTTTGAGTCTTCCTTCCTTCTTTTCAACTGTTACTCCTGGCCAGTTTCCAACGAATTGATTGGAGCCTGTAAGTGCGTTAAAGAGAGTAGTCTTTCCAGCATTAGGATTTCCTGCAAGTGCAATTGTAATCTTCATACCTTCCTCCTTATTCAACCTCAATTAAGGCAGCATCTGCTTTTCTTAGTGATAGCTCGTATCCCCTTACTGTTAATTCTAGTGGATCTCCAAGGGGAGCAACCTTTCTTACATAGATTTGGGTACCCTTAGTGATTCCCATATCCATGATTCTTCTTTTGACGGCACCTTCGCCGCCGAGTTTCTTGACGACAACTGTATCGCCAATCTTTACGTCTTTGAGTGTTTTCATATATTTTTTTCCTTATACCATGATTCTTTGTGCCATCTCTTGTGATATGGCGATCCTTGATTCCTTAACTTTAACTATTACATTACCGCTATTTGTGGAAATTACAGTAATAGGAGATCCTGGAGCAAAGCCTAGATCCTTAAGGTGTTGTTTGACATCTCCGTTTCCACCAATTCTTTTTATGATGTTTTCTTCCCCTGGGGAAGCAAGATTAAGAGGATACATATATATTTTCCTTTAGTTAGTTAGTACTAACTAACTGTAATATATTTATCTCTCTTCCTTTCGTCAATAGAGATACGTAATCTTTTTCATTGATTTTGTTTTTTATATAATAGAATTATGAAGCTAAATTTTTTTCTTGATGTTGATGGAACACTTCTTCCGTTTGGTGAAGGTTTACCAGATAGTGCTTTCCTTTCTATTTGTAAGGCAAAAGAAGAGGGACACAGGTTCTTTGTTTCAACTGGACGAAGTGAAAATGAAATGGATTCCAGTCTCAGTGTTATAGATTTTGATGGTGGTGTTTATGAAGGGGGAGCAAGAGCTGTATTTAAAAATGAAGAAATATGGCGTAAAAGAATGAAGAAGGAGGAAGTAGATTTTCTTATGAAATATGCTAAGAAAAAGAACTTCCTTGTTATGATTCAATGTGAAGAAGCAACCTTCTTAAACAAAGAAGCTTTTTCTTTTTTTGATAATACGACACGTAGTATTCTAGGTCACAGCTTTAATCTTCCGGGATTTCGAGTTGTAGATACTCTTCCTCCGCTAGATGTGAGCAAGGTAATTTTTCTTTCTAAAGAGAAAAGATGCTTAGAGACAAAGGTAGATTTAAAGGACAGCTTTAATTGTGTTGACAATACCTGCGGGCTTGAATATTCACAAATGATTGAAATTTGTATGAAGGGGATAGATAAAGCAACAGGAATTGAAAAGCTTTTATTAAGTCTTGGCGAAGGAAGAGAGAGTAGTGTTGGTATCGGGGATGGCTCAAATGATATTGAGATGCTTGAGTACTGCGGACTCGGAATAGCGATGGGAAATGGGTGTGCTGAAATAAAAAAGGTTGCTTCATTTGTTACAGATAGAGTTGAGAATGATGGGCTAAAAAAAGCCATTGAATATGCAATTAATGAGTATGGAAAATCTTTGTAATAATAATCAAAATTGTACTTTAAATTAATTATGAACAAATGTATATTTTGATTATATGGAAAGAGCTAAAAAGGAAGAAAACAGAAGGATTAAAACTGAATATCGTAATGCTATAAGAAGCAAAACAATGATAAAGGATGCGCTTCTTTCTTTGATGATAGAGAAGCCATTTGATAAGATAAGCATTACAGACATTGTAAAAAAGGCAGATATTAACAGAGGGACCTTTTATGCCCACTATTCTAATACTGCTGATGTTTTGAAGAGTATTTCATACTCTGTTGTAGAGGATTTAGCTACAACCTTTTCAACCTATAATTCTTTCAATGCTATTAATAATCCTGAGGTTTTTTTAACAGCAATTACCTCTTATCTAATTAAAAATCCAGTCTATTATATAAAGCTGTTAAAGGTTGACAAAATTTATGATGTATTAAATGAAGCTCGATATACATCTATAAGAAAGATAATGTCAAAAATGCCCGTAGAGATAAAGAAAGAAGAGGAAAAGAATAGAATTGAAGTTGCTCTAGATTTTGCTCTACTGGGGATGATTGGAATTTATTCAGATATACTTTTAGAAAAATTACCAATTAAGCTAGAAAATTCTGTTGAGTATATTTCTGCTGTATTAAAGCCTCAGCAGGACTTAATAAATCAAATTATTATTAACAACAAAATCCCCCAGGACATAGACAATTAAGAAGAAGTAGTGGTACACAGCATGAGTAGAAGGCAGAAGATGCTGGATACTCTGTCTGTCTCTGGCTGTAGGACCTTCTTCCATCTCTCATTCTGTCGAAAAATGAAGCATACTGGTAATTATTAGGCTCCTTTTGCATTGCAATTGATATATCTGAAAAAGCTCCATTACTGTCTCCTGAGTAATATTTAGCGATGCTAGATAAATAATACCAATTGCCGTCTCTTTCACTAAGAGGGATGGAAGAAAGAACATTAAGAGCCTGTGAAAAATGACGGGCATTTATGTATGTTTTCGCAGCTCTGATACGGTCGCTTTCTTCCTTAGTATCTCTTGAGTAGCTGTTGTAGTAGGAATAGTAATTATTTTGATTATTACTACTATAGCTCTCTTTTTTATTGATTATTGCGTCGTATGCTGCATTAATTTCCTGCATCTTTTTTTCTTCTGCGGGGCCGTTTCCTGCAATATCTGGATGGTACTTCTTTGCCAAGTTCTTATATGCTCTTTTAACTTCTTCTTCAGAAGCTCCATTCTTCAGTCCTAATACTTCATATGGATTCATTTTTGTCCACCTTTAATTTAGACCACATACCGCTATATATGATATTGTTTGTTATTGATACATATTCATCAAGAGGGAGCTTTTCGTAAAAAGTAGAAGCAAGAGAAGCTGCATCTAATAGCTTATCCATTATCTCTTTTTGTGTAATATTGTCATCTAATGGATTATATAATCCCTTCTTTTTGTCACTTTTTCTATCATCGTATGCATCTAAAATATATATGAATTTTCCTAGAGCGCAGCCTAGTGCACTTAATTCTGGTGCGAAATGATTGTTCTCATCGAAAACAAAGATCTCTGCTAAAAGTGAACCAAATAGAAGTGCATTCTTGTCTACATCTTTGCTGTTTTTCTTCTCTTCTTCTCCAAGTAGCGCAAGATTAGCCTTAACGCTATTAGCTTGACGGGGGTACTTTGCTTCTATTTGGGGTAGATATAAAGAAAAGCGTTTTTCTTTCTTTTTCTCTTTGTTTTCATCATTTACTGAATCTAATAAAGAGTAGTAAGAGAGGAGAATCTGCATATCTGAAGTATAAGAGAAGAGTGGAGTAGTAAAGTAATTGTGTTTTACTAGTGGATGTATGACACAGCTTTCACTATCTCTTGTTACGGGAGAGTCAGTTAAATCTGAGAGTAAAAGAGAGAGAAATGTCATATCATAAGAGAGTGCCATCATTCCGTCTTTTTTATATTTTTCTTTTAAGGCATGGCAGAGTCCACAGTAGGCCTCTCTATATGTTTCTTTATCCTTTTTATCTGCTTTTTGAGAGAGAACAATATAACCAAACATAGCTTAGCTTTTCCTAATAAATTCTTCTGAGCAGTTTGGACACTTTATCTTTATCTTTCCTTTTCCCTTAGGAACACGTAATTCCTTGTGGCATTTTGGGCAGAAAAAGAAGGAATATATCTTCTCGTCTTCCTTTCTTTTCTCTTTTCTTGCTTTCTCTTCCTTTTTTCTTCTTTCTTTTTCCTCCTTGTTCTCACCCTTAAAGAAGGAAACAAAGTTATCATTTTCTTCTCTTCTTTTAGCTAAATTCGTTGAAAATGTTCTAAAAAGAGCGAAAGAAAGAGAGATTAAAGAGACGACAAGTAGAGAAGCATTTATGGCTTCATTATCAAAAATAGGATACAAAAGAAAAAGGAGAATAGATAATACAATTAAGGTTACATTAAGCTCATCTGCTCCGTTTCTTTGGGAAAATGGTCTATTATTATTCATAAGACAAAAGATAATATTCATTTTCTTTATTGCCAACACCTTTGTGTTTGTTGTTTTGGTGAAGATGTTGACAAAAGCAAATATGAGAACTATTCTCATTTTCATGAATTATTCAACTCACCAGAAAAGTGCGGTAATATCCTTCTTTTCTTCGCATAGTGATTCTTCCTTTTCTCTTGGAGAAGTATCTGAGAAAGTAAATGATGTAGGAAAAAGTACAATCTATAGAATCGTTGGAGCTTTAGAAAAAGAGAATATTATTCGTAGAATAGGAAGAGATAAAAGGGGTGATCTCTACCAATATTCAGATAGAGAAAAATGCCCACGACATATGCACATAAGATGTATTAAATGTGGTAAAACAGAGCATTTGGACGAGAGTGTCTCTTCTCAAATTTCATCTTTAATTAATAGCAGTATTGGATATACAGAGACACTTGGAACTGTATTTTTAGGCGTATGCTCTCATTGTGATAAGGAAAAAGATTAATGGCATTAATAGTAACACTTGGTTTGGCTTTTGCTTTTTTTATAGGTATTTTATTGGGAAAATTTGGACACGAGGAAAGGATTGAAAGGATATCTGTTTCTCTTAGCTTTGGTGCCTTAGTTGGAGTCGTATTATTGGATATGCTTCCGGAGATAATTGAGAGTATAGATAGTACCAAAGCCTTTCTTTTCTTTTTCTTCTTTATTCTATTAGGCTTTATTCTATTACTTATTCTCGATAAGTTTGTTCCAGAGCATGAGGGGAGCGAAAAAAGTGCAGAAGGCAATATGATCCATATTGGCATAATGGCTACATCTGCTATCGTTATTCATAATATTGTTGAGGGAATGAGTGTTTATAGCCTCTCCAGTGTTGTGCTTAAAAGTGGAATTATATTAGCTTTAGGTGTTGCTCTTCACAATATTCCACTAGGAATGCTTATTTATTCTACAGTTAAAAATGAAGAGAAGAGAAAGAAGCATTTAGTAATTATTCTTTCTTCCTTCTCTACCTTTATTGGTGGCTTGATTATGGCTAGTCTTAGTCGCTTCATTTCTCCTATTTTTGTTGAAGCCTTAACGAGCACAGCTCTTGGTATGGTCTTATATATTCTTTCTATGGAGCTTCTTCCATCCTTTAGACACTTTGAGAATAAAAAGAAGGTTTTCTTGTGGGCTATTGTGGGATTTTTACTTGTCTATGCAGGTTCTTTTTTTGAATAAATGATTTATTGAAAATATTACTTGACGATATACTTCTGATAGAGAAAAAATAGTTTCATTGAGTAATAAGGAATTGGTATGCCTGAAGTAGAAATAGACAGCTTTGTTCAGTTGGAATTTTTAGGAAGAATAGCACTTGCCACAATTTGTGGCATGTTTATTGGATGGGAGAGAGAGCGAAGACTAAAGAGTGCAGGACTTAGAACACATATGTTAGTTGCTCTAGCATCTTCTTTGATGATGATTGTTTCTAAATATGCCTTCATGGATGTTGTGTATCTGCAATCTGTTCAGGTTGATGCCTCTCGTGTTGCTGCCGGCGTTGTTCAAGCCATCGGTTTCTTAGGCGCAGGTGTTATCTTTGTCAAAAAGGATAATGTTGTTGGTGTTACAACTGCAGCAGGCTTATGGGCTATGGTTGGTATTGGTCTTACAATAGGTGCTGGTTTATATGTACTCGGCATTGCTGCGACCTTTCTTATTATTTTGATTCAGCTTATTGTACATAGGGGAGAACATAGGTCATTCAATTCGAATAATGGTTCCATTCAAATTAATCTTACAAAGCATAATCTCTCTATAGAGGCTGTTAAGGATAAGCTATTAGAACATCATATCATAATGAAGAATATCACTATTAGTCGTAATAATGACCAAGACTATATATTAAATGCATCAATCCTTTCTTCTCATCTTGCTTCCGGAACAGATGTAGCTAACTTTTTAAATAATCTTGAATTTATTGATCTAATTGAGGTTTATACGATCGATTAAAATGATATAAAAAATGGACCATCGCGGTCCATCTTTTTTTGTTATAAACTAAGCTTAGTCAAGCTCCTCGAAATCAGGATTTTCTTCATCGATAACTTCTCTAATTTCTCTAACTTCTCCGCTATTCTCTTCGCTTTCAACCTCTACAGTCTTAACTCTTGTTGTTGGAGCCTTTTCAAACTTCATTTCAAGGTAATCAGGGCATGTTTTAGAATCCTTACAGTAATCTCGTTCGACAAAATATTCGCAAAGAAGACCATCATCACTATTATAGAACCTGCATTCAGTTCTCTTTGGTGGATTAGCCTTTAAAGCATTTAAAAAAGTTCTTCCTTCTTGAGCATGAGTTTCATTCTTTTCTGTGGACATTCTATACATGTCCTTATAGAGGTTAATGTCTTTGTTGTGTGCACAAGATATGCAACCTTCACCAAGTACAAGAGTAGTATTATTCTTAGTAGCCATAAGGTCTCCTTAAAAAGATTGTAAGGCAAAAAAAGCCAAACCATCACAAATCAATAGTTTAACAATATTTAGTCACTATGAAAAGATAACGAGAGCCCTATTTTCGCTTTCTTTTTTGATAGTTTTTTATCGTTATATCCTTTTTATATATAAGAATTTCCATCTATTTTGTTATTATAAAAACATAAAATATAAAAATAAAAAACTTTTTGGTTTTTCTATTGTACTTTCTTACCCCTTTAGCTATATTGACCCTACCTTTTAAGTATTTATTAAATTTTGTAAGAGGTAAACAAATCATTTGGTTCTATTGGAACCGGAATGGAAACTTCTACCTGTTAGGTAGACAAAGATCTGATAAGGAGGACAACCTATTTTTGGTTGTAATAAAATTTGATGGACAACAAGAAGATCAAGGTTGCAGTTTTAGGCGCAACAGGTGCTGTTGGACAGGTTTTCATGTGGATGTTATCTGATCATCCTTGGTTTGAACTCAGTTACGTTACTGCTTCAGCTGCAAGAGTTGGAATGAAGTATTCTGAGACAGTACACTGGGTAATGCCTTTCGAAATTCCTAGTCAAATCAAGGACTTGGAAATTAAAGAATTTAACCATGATGCAATGCTAGAAGCAGGTGTTAGAATTGTATTCTCTGCTCTTCCTGCAGAGATTGCTAGAGAAGCAGAACCACAGCTTAGAGCTAATGGCTTCTATGTTTTCTCTAATGCTGCAGCTATGCGTTATGATAGTAATGTTCCAATTTTAATTCCAGAAACAAATCTTGAGCAGCTAGATTTAATTAGACAGCAGGGTTATCCACAAACTGGCTTTTGTGTTACTAATGCAAACTGTGTAACAACAGGACTTGCTATGGCTCTTGCTCCACTAAGAAAGTTTGGTATTAAAACTATTACAGTTAACAGCTATCAGTCTGTCTCGGGAGCTGGTTATCCTGGTCTCTCTTCCTTTGATATTACAGATAACTGTATTCCATTTATTAAGGGCGAAGAGGAGAAGATAGATAGAGAAATTAAGAAAATACTCTCTATAGATGCAGATGTTTATGCTTTTACTGTTCGTGTCCCTGTTATGTTTGGTCATCTTGAGACTGTTTGGATTGATACAGAAGAAGATATTGAATGTGAGGATGTAATTAAGGCATGGAATGACTTTAAAGAAGTGTCCGATCTTCCGTCAACTCCTAGTCAGCCTGTTCAATATTCTGCAGAATCAACATTCCCACAGCCTAAATATGCTTTCTGGGGAACTCCAAAGGGAATGGTTGTTTATACAGGAAGACTTAGAAAGAAGAATGGAAAGATTGGTTTCTGCTTGCTCGTTAACAATATTGTTAAGGGTGCTGCTGGTGGCTCAATACAGAATGCAGAGGCCTTTGTTTCAAGATTCGGAATAAAATAAAAAAAAGTAAAAAACTATAAGCTCGGTGAAAAGCCGGGCTTTTTTTATGCTATCCTATAACTATGAGTAAAACTGAACGTATTATGGATATGATTAATGTTCTCTGTCTTGAAGATGGAAAACTTAATTATTCATACATCAAGGAGAGATATAACATTTCTCGTAGACAATTTAGTCGAGATATAGAATTTATACGTGATCGTCTTTCTGATATTGGTTACATTGATACGAATGCTAACATTGAGTATATTCGGGAGCAAGATCGTTATGTATATAATGGCGATCTGCCTAAGCTCAATGAAGCTTTCGTTAATTCAACTATATCTGATGCTCTTGCTCGTGCTACTTCCAATCCCCTAAACCTGGAGGGAGTAAGTAGAGATGACTTGGATGAATATCCTGTACGTTATATGTTTTCTGAAAAGGAAAATGTTGATTACAAAATCTTTGCTTCTCTTATGTCTGCTATCAAAGAGAGAAAGGTAGTTAATATAAAGTATTCTAACGTTACTGGTGGTGGCGAGAAGTCTCTTGATGTTAATCCTATGGTTATAATTAATTATTCTCAACGATGGTATTTGAGAGCAGATCCTAGATTTAAAAATGGTAGGATTATTACTTATAATCTTTCTCGTATCATAAGTGTTAAAGAGACAGGAGAAACATTTGTTTATAAGAAAGAATTACTTGAAGATAGTGAAGACGGATATGGTATTTTTTCAAAAGGAAGAGAAGGTCTCAAATGGTATACAATGCGCTTTTATAGTTATTCCGCAAACGTAATATCAAATCAGATTTGGCATAATAAGCAGAAAGGAAAGTGGATAGATAAAGAAAAAGGAATATATGAGCTTACTCTCCCTGCTTATAATGATATAGAAATAATGGGAAAACTGTTTTTCTTCCTTCCGGATGCAGAGCCGATAGCACCAAAAGAATTTGTCGAAAAGTGCAAAGAAAAAATTAAAGAATTCCAAGAAAGAATTCAAGGGAAGTAGAGTGATTTATACTATTCTTGATAGTGATGACACTATTGAAAAGCAATGCGATAAATGGGAAAAAAAGAATAGCATAAGTGTGGACTTTGAATGTGAGTATAATCTTCATATATATGGTGAGCACCTATGCTTAATTCAAATATATGACGGAGAAGGCTTCTTTCTCATTGATCCACGTTCTAAGCTTGTAACTCCTTCCTCTCTTATTCGCTTTTTCTCTCTTGAAACTGAAAAGCTCTGGTTTGATATACAAGGAGATGCTTCTCTTATCTATAAAAAATACCACGCTAAAATCAATAATGTTTTTGATGTAAGGGTTCCTGCTCTTCTCTTAGGCTTTACTGGTAATCTTCTTTCTTTAGAAAAAGAGTTTCTTGGTCTTGATATCCAAATTAATAAAAAGAAGAATCAAACTGCTAATTGGTTAAAGAGACCCTTAGATGGAGAAAATATAGAATATGCACTTTTAGATGTGAAATATCTTTTTGATCTAAAAAAGGAGCTTTTGTTAGAGATAGAGAAAAAAGGACTTCTTGAAGAGTGTAATTCCCTTTTAGAGAAGGTACGTGTTGTAAAGGAGCCTAAGCCAGGATGGCAACACATTAGCGGCTGGGAGAGAATGAATAGAGAAGAAAAAGGATATGCAAAGGCTATATATTTAGCCAGAGATAAAATAGCAAAACGCTTTAATGTTCCACCAAATAGAGTACTAGAAAAGCATAATCTTTTGTCGCTCATCTATAATCCGCCACAGCGCTATGAGGAGTTAGAGCTACGTTTAAAAAAAGAAAGCCAAAGATTTCGTTCTTTCCTTCTTGAGAATCTTTGGCCAATCTTCTCTCATAGGCTTTGAGCTATCTGTAGCACAGACATTGGACATACTTCAACGCATTTTCCACATGCTATACACTTGCTTGTTTGATTTGTTGTAGGGGAAATAACCATAACAGAAACCGGACAAATAGAAGCGCATTTTCCGCAACCTGTACATAATTTTTTGTCTATATTGTAGACACCATTGTTAGTTTTCTTTATGGCACCATTTGGGCAAATAGAAGCACATTTACCACATTGGAGACACACAATAGGCTTCCATTCTCCATTTTTCTCTACTACCTTTAGTGCACTAAAGCGTCTATCCTTTTCTTTATAGAAGAGAGATGAACAAGCTCTAACACACTCTAAGCATCCAATACATCTAGAGTTAGGGTTAACAAATAATCTTTTTCCACTCCTTAATACCTTCTTCTCGACGGGCTTTATTAAGTAAGGAGTATCCTCCAAGGGAAGAGAGTTCCTTTCTTTTTTGTCGTAAGCATAGTAAGCATTAGCTATTGCTGGAGCGGTAGGAATACTAGTTATTTCTCCAATTCCTATAGCTCCCGAAGCAATACTAAGACCTTCTTTTTCGATTATTATTGATTCAATCGGTGGTAACTCATCTGCTCTAAAAAGTCCTAAAGAACCATACTTTTCTAATGGCTTACAGTCCTTTAGTCTGTATCTTTCTCTTAGAGCAAAGCCCATTCCCATGACAACTCCGCCTTCAATTTGGCCTTCAACGTTTGTCGGGTTAATTGCTCTTCCACAGTCGTGAGAAGCGACCATTTTCTTTATTTTCCCATTTTCCTCGTCAATAATACAAAGCTGTGTTGCATAACCATATGCAACATGGCTAACTGGATGAGGTAAAGTAGAACCAAGCTTATCTGTTTTTGCTAAATATTCAGCAAAAAATTCCTCTCCTTCAATTTTTTCTAAGCTTCCTTTCTCTTCTAAGGCTTTTTTTAGCATTACACTTGCTCTTCTAGCAGCTTCTCCTGTCACTGTAGTGTGTCTAGAGCCTGATGTTGTTCCACTATCAGGACTAGAGGTATTAGCCTTTTCAACTTCAATTAGTCTTTCATCTAAGCCTGTATTGTCAGCAACAATCATTTTGAGTACAGTCCACAAGCCTTGTCCTATACAGCTTCCAGCGCTCTTTATGATTACTTTGCCATTCTCTATTTTTATTCTTACTCTTCCCCAGTCAGCTAAACCAACGCCAACTCCTGCATTTTTCATCGCACAAGCAACTGCTTTATATTTAGCCTTGTCATACTCATCCTTAACGGACAATAATGTCTCAACTAGTCCTGTAGAGGGGTCTGCTATCTGTCCGTTTGGTAACTCCTCTCCTGGTCTTATTGCGTTTCTATATCTAATCTCCCAACCGCTGATTCCTATTTTTTCTGCTATTCTATCTAAACAGCTTTCGATTGCAAAACAGGTTTGTGTTACTCCAAAGCCTCTAAAGGCACCTGCAGGTGGATTATTTGTATAGTAAGCATATCCATCAATTTTAAAGTTTTGATAATTATATGGACCAGAGGCGTGTGTACATGCTCTTTCTAATACAGGTCCACAAAGCGACATATATGCTCCTGTATCTGCAATTACAGTTGCAACAACGCCCATTATTTTTCCATCTTTATTGCATCCGACTGTGAAGCTCATATCCATTGGATGGCGCTTTGGATGAAATAGTATGCTCTCTTTTCTTGTTAGCTTCATCTTCACAGGCTTCTTTAATAAAAAAGCAGCTAGAGCAGAGTAATGTTGAACAGTAACATCCTCCTTTCCTCCAAAGCCACCGCCAACAAGGCAGTTATATACCTCGACCTTCTCATAGGGGAGGTTTAGCATTGGCGCTGTTTCGTGTAGAGTGTCATAGACACCTTGGTCTGTTGAATATATTCTCACTCCACCATCTTCTGTTGGAAGAGATAGAGCACATTCTGGCTCTAAAAAAGCATGCTCAGTAAATGGAGTAGAGAAGGAAGCTGAATAAGTGTAATCACTGTTTTCTATTGCTTTAATAGCATCTCCTCGTGATACATGCTTTTCACTAGCTAGGTTTCCTTTGCAATCCTCGTGGACTAATACTGCACCATCCTTTTTTGCTTCGTATGGTGTAGATATAAAGTCCAAGACTTCGTATTCGACATTAATTAAGCTTTGTGCTTTTTCGGCAATCTCTCTTTCTGTTGCAACAACAAGTGCTATTACATCTCCTAGAAATCTAGTTACTTCTCCGACTGCAATAAAAGAATTCCAATCTTTAGTAAGATGCCCAACAACTTTGTCTCCTGGAACATCTTCTGCTGTAAAGACTGCTACAACTCCGGGGTATTCTTTTGCTTTTGTTGTATCTATAGAAAGGACACGAGCTCGTGGATATTTACTACGATGAGCAGATGCGTGTAGCATACCATCTACATATAAATCGTCTGGATATAATCCGGTACCAAGGACCTTTTCTCTTACGTCAACTCTATGTACTCTTTGTCCGATTTTCCAAGTATAGCTCTCTGTTTTCTTCTCGCTCTCTCCTCGTAGCAGGGATGCTGCGATTTCTATTGCTTTTACAATTTTTACATAGCCTGTACATCTACAGATATTATTTCTAATAGCATGTCGTATCTCATCCTCGGTTGGATTGAGGTTTTTATCTAAAAGAGCTTTTGCTGCAATGACCATTCCTGGGATACAAAAACCACATTGAACAGCTCCAGCTTCTCCAAAAGCATATGTATATATTTCTTTTTCTCTATCGCTAAGGCCTTCGACAGTTATTACTTCTTTCCCATCTATATTACCAGTTGTTAAGGTACAGGCTTTAAGTGCTTCACCATTAAGAAGAATAGTACAGGTTCCACAAGCTCCTTCAGAGCAACCATCCTTAACAGAGGTTAGGTTAAGTGTATCTCTTAAAAATCTTAAGAGACTAATATTTTTCTCTACTGAATATGATTTACCATTAATAATAAAGTTTGACAAAGCTCTTCCCCCAAATACTGAGTTTTTTCGTAAAAAGGAGGTCCCTTAGCTTCTGCCTGGCATGACAGCGGTCTGTGATACCCACACACCTATTATTTTAGATGTGAATTGGTTTTTTTTAAAGAAAAAAATGATTATTCTTCAAATTTTACAGTTAAATGGTCCTTCGTATGCTCCAGTCTCTCATATTTTACTCCAGAAGCATCTAGCATTCGCTTACTAGCCTTAGTTCCATCTGTATCTTTATATTTATCAGAGAGATAGACAACCTTCTTTATTCCACTCTGTATTACAGCCTTTGCACATTCGTTACAGGGAAAAAGAGCAACATATAGTGTTGCACCCTTTAAGGAATGAGGATCACTGCAGTTAAGGATAGCATTTAACTCTGCATGGCAAACATATGGATATTTAGTATCTGCCCAATTTCCACTTCTTGCCCAAGGAAGGTCATCGTCGCTACAGCCTAGAGGAAAACCATTATATCCAACGCCAATGATTTTGTTCTCCTTTGATACAATACAAGCACCAACCTGAGTGTTTGGATCCTTACTTCTCATAGATGATAGAACAGCTACACCCATGAAGTATTCATCCCATGTTATATAATCCTTTCTCTTGTCACTCATTTTTTGTTCTCCTAATTAGAGTATATATGACAATAATTATAATTACGATACAAAAAAAGGTGTGACAAGAAGCCACACCTAAATTTTTTATAATTTTAATTAACCAAGAAGAGGAGCGATTGTTTCCATCATTCCTGGTACTACTGCAAGTAAAACTCCGGCAGCAACTGCAGAACCGATAACGCCAGAAACGTTTGGTCCCATAGCATGCATTAAGAGGAAGTTCTGAGTATCTGCTTCTTGACCTACCTTTGATGCTACACGAGCAGCCATAGGAACAGCAGAAACACCAGCAGCACCAATGAGTGGGTTAATAGGATGCTCAGGATCGAGCTTGTTCATAAGCTTACCTAGTAATACACCACCTGCTGTACCGAAACTAAATGCAACAGCTCCAAGAAGGAGGATACCAAGAGTTTCGAGGTTTAAGAATTTGTCTGCTGCCATCTTTGATCCAACAGAAAGACCAAGGAAGATAGTGACAGTGTTCATAAGTGCATTCTGCATTGTGTCTGCAAGTCTATCGAGAACTCCACTTTCTTTAGCGAGGTTACCAAACATGAGAGCACCCATGAGAGGAACAGCTGAAGGAAGAAGAATACCACAGAGAGTAATAACAAGAACAGGGAAGATAATCTTTTCTGCTTTTGAGACAGGTCTGAGCTGCTTCATTCTGATCTTTCTTTCTTCTTCTGTTGTTAAGAGCTTCATGATAGGTGGCTGGATAACTGGAACGAGAGCCATATAAGAATAAGCTGCAACGGCAATAGAACCAAGATATTCAGGAGCAAGACGGGATGTTACATAGATAGCTGTAGGACCGTCAGCACCACCGATGATACCAATAGAAGATGCAACATTAAGAGTGAAGTTAATTCCAGGAATATAAGCGAGGAGAACTGCACCAATTAATGCAACGAAGATACCAAACTGAGCTGCTGCACCTAAAAGGAGCGTTTTAGGGTTAGCAATAAGAGGACCGAAGTCTGTCATTGCACCAACACCCATGAAGATGAGAACAGGGAATAATCCACTCTCGATACCTGCATCGTACAATATCTTAATAAAGCCTGTTGCTGCGAAACTACTATTAGGATCGACACCTGCAATATATGCAAGTGGGATATTTGAGAGGATACAACCCATTCCAATTGGAACAAGGAGTAGTGGCTCAAATTTCTTTACAATTGCTAAATACAATAGGAGGAAGCCGACAAGAATCATTACTGCCATGCCCCAGCCCTTTTCTTCTGTTAAAAAGCCGTAGATACCTGTTGAGTACCAAAGCTGTACAAATCCATTTAGAATATTCTGCATATTCTTTAATCCTTATGCGATAACCATAATAGTATCACCAGCCTGTAGCTGATCACCCTGGTTAACTGTAATAGATGCGACAGTACCATCACATGGAGAGAAGATTTCATTTTCCATCTTCATAGCTTCCATGACACAAAGAACCTGATCCTTCTTTACTGCTTCTCCGTTCTTTACGCAGAAACGGAGGAGTAGGCCTGGCATTGGAGCAGAAACTTCTGCACCACCTTCAGCACTTACTTCAGCTGTTTCAACAGGAGCTTCATTTACTGTTTCTTCAACAACAACTTCCTCTTCAATAACTTCTTCTTCAACGACAGAGCCACCAAGAGTCATAATTGTGTCGCCAGCCTGTAGCTGGTCACCCTGGTTAACAGAGAGAGAAGAAACAACGCCATCGCATGGAGCATAGATTTCATTTTCCATCTTCATAGCTTCCATGACACAAAGAACCTGATCCTTCTTTACTGCTTCTCCATTCTTTACACAGAAGCGGAGGAGTAGGCCTGGCATTGGAGCAGAAACAGCTGTACTGCCTTCTGCTTTAACAACCTTCTTAACTGTCTTTGCAGCAGCGCTTGTTGTTGCTACTTTAATACCTTCTGCAATGTTGAGTGGGTATTCTTTTCCATTAACAATAGCCTTGTTGCCATCAATTTTAACGCCATAGCTAGAACCACCAACAGTAACAGTATATTCATGGTTAGAAGCCTTCTTCTCTTCTTTTGCTGGTGCAGCAGCTGGAGCCATTTCACTAACAAGTCTTACGCCGTTAACTTTAGCTTTTCCTGTAAGATAGAGGATTCCTTTTTCCTTACAAGCACCTGCGATAAAGATATTTTCATCTGTAAGAGGGAGGTTCTCTGCTTCAAGAAGTGCTTTAGCTGCAGCGATACCCTTCTTTGGATCCTTGTCGTTAATATCAACAACCTTTTCTGTTGTTGGCTCAAGGTGTAATTGCTCGGAAGCAAGCTTAACAACCTCTGGGTCTGGAGCTACAGGAGTCTTTCCAAAGTATCCGAGAACCATCTTGCCGTATCCTTCTGCGAACTTCTTCCAAGGTCCAAACATAACGTTATTGAATGCCTGCTGGAAGTAGAACTGGCTTACAGGAGTAACAGAAGTACCAAAACCACCCTTAGCAACTGTTTCACCCATAGCTGCAACGATTTCTGGATACCTATTCATTAAATTGTTATCTCTAAGCATCTGAGTGTTAGCAGTTAAAGCACCACCAGGAAGTGGGAAGAATGGAATCTCAGGGTTAACCTTTGTTGCTTCTGGAGGTAAGAAATAGTCCTTCATACACTCTTCGAATACGCTTTCAGCCTTTCTAACCTTATCGATGTCGATATCGAGAGTATATTCAGTACCTCTGAGAGCATGCCACATTGTGATGATGTCTGGCTGGCAAGTACCACCAGAAACTGGAGACATAGAGAGGTCTAGCTGACTAGCACCAGCTTCAATAGCTGCCATGTATTGCTGGATTGAAACACCTGCTGTTTCATGAGAATGGAATACGATGTTCATGTTTGGACCAACGAGCTTTCTAGCTCTCTTGATTGTTTCATAAACATTGTGTGGTGTAGAAGTACCAGAAGCATCCTTGAAACAAAGAGAATCAAATGGAATCTTTGCAGCAATTATTTCTTTTAATATTCTTTCATAGAAGTCTGGGTCATGAGCACCCTTTAAGCCCTCTGGAAGAGACATCATGGTAATTGTTATTTCATGCTTAAGGCCAGCATTATGAATAGCATTTCCACTGTCTATAAGGTTGTTAACATCATTAAGAGCATCGAAGTTTCTAATTGTTGTAATACCATGCTTCTTGAATAGCTGAGCGTGGAGATTAATCATATCTCTTGGCTGAGAATCAAGACCAACAATGTTTACACCACGAGAGAGTGTCTGAAGGTTAGCATCTGGACCTGCAACTTCTCTAAATGTATCCATCATCTCGAATGCATCTTCGTTTGTATAGAAGTAAAGAGACTGGAATCTAGCACCGCCACCAGCTTCGAAGTGATTAATACCAGCTTCTTTTGCTGCTTTTACAGCAGGCATAAAATCTTTAGTAAATACTCTTGCGCCATAGACAGATTGGAAACCATCTCTAAAGGCTGTACACATAAAGTTGATTTTCTTTTGGTTCATCTCTTATTTACCTCCTTTGTCGACTGCTGCGGCAATAGCGGCTGCTACTTTTGCATCGTCATTCTTGACTACAGGTGAACCTGTGGATACTTTTTGCTTTACTTCTTCTTTGGGAGCTTTTTTCCCAACGATTTTAGACATGACTTTAATTGAGTAAATTAAAATAGTTAGGAAAATAAAAACGACAACCATTCCAAGAAGCATTAGAATTAGACCATCTTTGAGCTGAGCGCTCAAATAAGCCTTGGGCAGATTTGTTAATAATGCCAACATTTTATATTCTTCTCCTAATGTGGAAATAGATTTTATTCAATATTACCAAAGTAATAATGCTTTATTCAACATATACAAATAAAGCTTTTTTCTTTTCTTTTTCCGGTGTTCTTTTTTTTCTTTTTTGCGTCTATATTAATCATGTGGAGATTAATGATGGAAAACAATGAAAAAAGTGAATACGAGATGCAAAGTGAAAAGATAGCAGAACGTATGTCAAAAATTAAAAGAAAAATTGTTGTCATGTCTGGTAAAGGTGGGGTAGGAAAAACAACAGTTACTGTTAATCTTGCCTATGCCTTAGCAGAAATGGGGAAAAAGGTTGCAATACTTGATGCAGATATACACGGTCCTAATTGTGCTAAAATGCTTGGTGTTACAGATGGCTCTATTGTCTCTTATGACGGTAAGACAATGTTTCCAGTTGAAGCGAAAAATGGAATCAAAATAATGTCACTTGCTTTTGCTCTCTCTGATCCAGATGATGCAATTATTTGGAGAGGCGCAATGAAGATGGGTGTCATAAGACAGTTCTTAGGAGATACAGAGTGGGGCGACTTGGACTACCTTTTAATAGATACACCCCCTGGAACAGGAGATGAGCAGCTCACTGTTGTCCAATCCATTTCTGATTTAACAGGTGCAATAATTGTTACAACACCACAGCAGGTTGCAATACTAGATTCTCGTCGCTCTGTCACCTTTAGCAGAAAATGTAATGTTCCAATTATTGGCGTAGTTGAAAACATGTCAGGCTTAAGGTGCCCAGAATGTGGCTTCGAGATTCCAATATTTGGTAAAAATGGCGGAAGAAATATGAGTCTAGAGATGAATGTTCCCTTCCTTGGAAGTGTGCCAATGGAAGTAGACCTAATGGAAAGTGAAGATAACGGAAAAGAGTATAGTGCTTCTCATCCAAGTAGTGATGCTCTTCGGCTTATTGCTCAAAAGCTGGAAGAGGGCGACTATTGTACAACAGGTAGAGATATGCCTCTCTCCTCTAATTGTTCTCCTTCTAGCTGTGCTAGCTGTACTCAGGACTGTCCAAGTAGAAAAAATGAAAAGTGAAGAGGATTTGAAGTGGATAACAGATTCTCGTCGCTCTGTTTTTTCTTCTCCTATTATCTCTTTAGATATTGTTCATCGCTTTACTAAAGATGGAAGAGAGGGTGATTTTATCACTCTCTCTAATCCAGATGCTGTCATCATTCTTCCTCTTATAAGGAGAGAAGATGGAGAAGAAGTGTTTATTATGGAAAATCAATTCCGCCACGGAACAGAGAATGTAACGAGAGAATTTCCTGCTGGTTTAATAGAAGAAGGTGAAAAGAGTGAGGATGCTGCGAAAAGAGAATTATTAGAAGAAACAGGAATGAAGGGGAAGCTAACTAAGCTTGCTCAGTTTAGCCCTAATCCTGCTTTTATGAATAATACTCATTTCGTCTATCTTTGTACGGAGCTAGAAAAGTGTGGAGAACAGAAGCTTGACCCAAATGAAGAAATTGAAATAGTTGAAGTTCCACTTAAGGATTTGATAAAGGATGCTTTAAAAAAGCCTTATAACAATTCTAGTACTCTTGTTGCTCTTCTCTATTACTTACTTTATAAGGAGAATTTAAAATGAAAAGGAATTTGTTTATCTCTTCTGTCTTCTTTCTTTTGCTTATATTGCTTTTTGGTTGCTCGACAACAGATGTGGGAGTAAGAACTATTTCTGTAACAGGCTCTTCAACTCTTTTTGTTAATCCAGACTGTGCCTCTTTTACTGTCACTTTTGAATCAATTAAGAGTACAACAGAAGAAGCTCGTAATGCTTCCTCTTCTTTAATTAGCTCTGCTATAGAAACAATTAAGGATGAATTTGGTATTACAGATGATGAAATAACAACTGCATATATGGTTGTTAGTCCTTATTATGAATGGATTGATGGAGTGAGAACACTTTCTGGCCAAAAAGCTAGTCAAAGCATAGATATTACAATTAAAAACAATACACATGATATTGGTAAGGTCTATGATAGATTGAGCGTATTAGATGGTATTTCTATTTCTAGTATTTCATATTCAAAGCTTGATACAACTCTTGATTATGAAAGGGCTAGAGAAGAAGCAAGTAAGACTGCTTTAAAGAAAGCTGAGAGCTATGCTAAGGGCTTAGGCTTAAATGTTGGAAATGTTATTTTAATAGAAGAAGGAGGCGCAACCTATTCTTCTCCTTATTTAGCTAAGAATGCTGTCTCTTTAGAGATGGATGCTCTCACTTCTTCTTATTCTCCAACACAGTATTACGCTTCTCTTATTTCTATAAGTGCTAATGTTGTTGTTGTATTTGAGCTTGTTGAATAAGCTTAGGCTGTCTTTTTAATAAAGAGCTTTTCTCCTCTTCTAAAAATGAGGGGAAGAGCTAGGCCTAGTGCTCTAAAGGCATTGTCTAATGCCATACAAATCCAAACACCAAATAGACTAATATTAAAGACCTTTATCGCTATAGAGGTAAATAGTATTCTTATTCCCCAAGCTCCAATAGTTTCTATTATAAAGGTATATTTAGTCTCACCAAGTCCGTAGTAAACACCCTCAGAAGCAATCATGAGACCAAATAAAGGTTCTGTAAATGCAATTAGCTTTAGTATCTCCTCTCCTTTATCGATAACAGTTATGTCGGGTGTAAAGAAAGACATAATTGAGCGCGAGAATAAGAACAAAAGCAAGCCTGTTATACTCATCATTAAAAGAGTAAGAACAATGGATTGAGACTGTATTGTTTTAAACTTTTCTCTGTCCTTTTCTCCAACAGAAATTCCAATTAGTGTTGAAGTTGCACCCCTTAGTCCATAACCAGGAACGTAGAAGATAGTCTCTGCAGAGAGTGCTATTGAATGAGCTGCGAATATGATTGTTCCCATAGAGGAGACAAGAGAAGCAAAGACAATATGAGCTAGACAGCTTGTTGTATTTGTTGCTACTGCCGGAAGAGCAATATTAAAGATCTCCTTTAAAAGTGGTTTCTCTAGCTTTGCTTCTTTAATAGAGAATCTTAAAAGACGTTTATGTCTCCAAATGAAAAATGTTAAGATTGACGCAAGAAAATAGGAAATAAATGTTGCAATTGCGGCTCCATTTGTTCCAAGATTCGCTTTATAAATTAAGAGATAATTGAGAACAATATTCACTAAATTGGCACTTAAATTTATAACCATAGGAGTTTTAGAGTCTTTTATTGCTCTCATGTTTGCAGAGGCAATTATTATAAAAGCTCTTGATGGAATAGCTAATGAGATGATGAAAAAGTAAGAAGCTGCAGATTCCCTTATTTCTTCAGAAGCATTCATCCAGGAAGGAATGTGTGGACTCAGAAGAAGAGCAAGTGCCATAATCATAAAGCCGGAGATGAGAGAGAGTGTAAAAGATGTACCAGAGGCTTTCTTTATCTTTTCTTCTTCTCCAGCTCCTAGTGCTCTGCTTATTAATGCAACAACTGCTATAGAGATGGAAGAAAAGAGGGAATAGATAAGCCAATTAACAGTGCTAGTGAGAGATACAGAGCTTGTTGCTTTAGCTCCTAAATGGCCGACCATTGCTGTATCAACATATTGAAGAAGTGTTGAGAGCACTTCTTCAATAACAATTGGTAGGGCTAGTAAAACTAAGCTCTTAAAGTTTTCTTTTTTTTGTATTTTGTTCATCATTTTAGAGCTGACAATAGGTATTGGTTGAGAGTTCCATTTTCATAAAGCAGCTTATACAAGCTCTGAACAAGAGGAAAATCCTTTTCTATTTTTTCATTTCTTGTTTTTTCCGCAATAAGCTTTATAGTTCTTTTTCCTTCTATAACAGTTGCTGTGTTTTTCTCGTCATCAAACAAGAATCCTTTTCCTATAAGCATTCCAAAGGTTCTGTTTCTAGAGAGATCGTTAAGTGCTGTTAGTCCTAAGTCTCCAAGTCCACAATAACAGAAAATTGTTTCCTCGCTACAACCATATAGGGAAAGCAGTCTTCTCATCTCCTTTACGGCTTTCGTGTAAACGAGAAAGTCTACATTTGGAGAACCATATTTACCAGATACAAGCCCTATCGCTATTGCATACATATTTTTCAATATTGAACATAGCTCTACGCTTCTCGTGTCTTCTGTCCAGTCGAGAGTAAAACCTGTATGTGGAAGTATTGTATTTTTAAAATAATCATAATCTTCGCTTGCTCCCCCAAAGGTGAAGGAGGTTGGAAAGCCATTCATTGTTTCGATTGCAAATGATGGTCCCTTCATGCTTGCTTTTCTTTTGAAAGGAATATCTTCTGTGATAAAAGCTCCTTCATCACTCATTCCCTTTGCTAAGTTTATGATCAAAGGCTCTGTTGTTGTATTTGCTTTGATTCGAAGTGAAAATGGAACAATAACCTTTGAAGGTAGAGCTAGGAAGATGACATCTGCCTTACTGAAGATGGCATCATCACTAGTTGCAGTAATTCCAATGTTAAGAAATTTCGTAGGAAAGTACTTTGTGTTTTGATGGTTATTGTTGATATCTAATAAAACATCCTCTTCTATTGTATGTAATATTACTTTGTTATTTCTATTCCAAGCTAAACGCTCGGCAACTGCAGTTCCAAAGGAACCAGCACCTGCAACAATTATTGTATTCATTCTTTGTCCTCATTCTTTTTTAGTATATAGAGTCTAGAAGTATAGTCTTGGAGAGTTCGCATTCCATCCTCCCAGCCATTACCGCTATTATTATCAGCAAGTGTAATGCCAGCCCACTTTAATGCGTCTCCACCAATTGTATAGCATTCAATCTCTTGTGGTTTCATAACTAATTCAATTTTGTTTTGTATATGGCTACGTGCCATAAAGGAATATGTGTAATTTTCATTAGCACATTCTATATAGAGCTTCTCAGCTGTCGTATTTACTTCAACTTTTTTCTGAAAATAGAAGACCATAATAGTAGAGCTATCAGAATTATAGAGAGTCCAGATTGTTCTGTTTTCGTCCTCTGTCTTTCTGAATTTTCCATATTGGAATAATGGTCTATAAGCCTTATAGAATTCTATCTGCTGTCTTGTTACAAATTTTTCAATTTTCGATAGCTCGTGTGGATTTATAGAGTATTGAAGAATACCGAAGACAGAAGAGTTAAACTTTGTTTCGCTATCGATATTTCTTTGACTGTATTTATCTGGATTACCGGAAATTGTTCGACTTATTACTGATAGTGGATATATTAGTGCAGTGTCCTCTAAGACTCTGTTGCTATAGACAGGGTCTGTAGATTGGGTGAGCGTAATAGAAGAAAAATAGGAGAGCATTCCCATGTCGCATCTTAGTCCACCCTTAGCACATCCTTCTATATAAAGATTAGGATGAGTTTTTGTAATTGTGTCTAAAATGTAGTAGAGAGCAAGATTATAGCGATGCATAAACTCACCCTCGTCGCTATCCTTTCTTGTTGAGAATAGGTCTCCTTGGAATCTAGAGAAGTTCCATCTAATATAGTCTAAGGCTGCAGATTCGACGATTCTGTTTACTGTATCAATTACCCATTCTGCAACTTCTGGCTTTGTAATATCTAGAATTTGTTGATTATTGCTTATTGCTTTCTCTCCTCCGACCTTTCCAACAATCCAATCAGGATGAGATTGGTAGAGCATACTTCTTTCACTTATTCCTTCCATTTCGAACCATAGCCCGAACATAAGTCCCATGTAATGAACTTCGCCCGATAGTTCTTTTAGTCCCGAAGGGAAATTTCTTGTGTCTGGATACCAGTCTCCAAGGCTTGAGGTGTTATCAACACGAGCACCAAACCAACCATCATCAATAACGATTCCTTCCATTCCTAAGGCTTTTGCTTCTTCTGCCATCTTTAGTACTTCACTTTCGTTTGGATCGAAGAAGAGAGTATCCCATGTGTTTAACATGATTGGCTTCATTCTATTTTTCCATAGGCCACGTCTAATGTGACGGTTTATGAAAGCTTGCATATTGTCACCAGCGCCTTCTACTGATTTATCAGAATAAGTAAGGACTGCTTCTGGTGTTTCGAAGGATTCTTTTGGGTCTAAAAACCAAGAAAAGAGTTCGTTATTTATACCGCTAACGATATGTGTAATGCCTTCTGGTGTTATGCTAATACTTGTTTTATGTGCACCTGAATAAATAAGGCTTGTTAAGTAGCAATCCTTTCCATTTTGAATAATTACTGTAGGATCTGTCTCTCCGCCCGATAGTGTTCGTGATTCATTAACAAAGCAAGAAGAACTAAGCAGTGTATTTTCTCTTTTTCTTTCTCGCCCCCATGCGCCGGAGAAGGATGTAATAGAGACACTAGAGGAACGTAAATCCAGCTGTAAGGAGGAAAGAGAACGAATAACAAGAGGAGATGAGGAGGAGTTTGTAATTACAGAACGACGTGTAATAACATCTGTATGATAGAATGCTGTATAGTAGAGAGTAAGAAGAATATCTCTTTCTTTGTCGAGGAAAGTGACAGAGAGTGTTTCAGCTTCTTCTTCTGTTGCAACAGCCTGAGGCATCTTTTTTTCAGAAAAGCGTACTATACCTTTTGTGATTTTGTGACCAATGTATTTCAAGGAAAGTGTTCTTTCTGCTTTTTCTCCCAAGCTTATTGCGACAAATGGAGTTTTATAGTCTCCTTTTCCTTCACTTGAGAACTCTAGAAGCGCATCATTAAGAGAAAACTCTCCAAAGCTAGGGTCAGTAAGAGTACTCATAGTAGGCGCCTTTAAGTGTTTTTCTCTTATGGCAGTCGTGCTGATTGAGGCATTTTTTAGTCTCTTGCCATAGTAAATATGCTCAGGATGTCCTGTGTCTTGAACACTGAAAATGTAAGACGTATTTTCGGTATTTATAAAAAAAAGGCCATTCTTTTCCTCTATCATATATTCCTCCGACCTTGCTCTAATAATAAGATAAAGAGCGGTTTTATCATAGTCTAGAATATTTTTCTTAAAACGTAACGAATGAATGACAAAAGTGTTAATATTATTGTATGGATATTAGAAGGTTGTCTCTTTGGGAAGGGCGATACGCTACATATATGTCTAATGATACTTTCTCCGTTCTTACAGAGGACCAGGGGGAGGTAACGCTTGAGATGAGCATTCGTAATAACGAAGGCGCTAGGGTCTCTTCACTCTGTATTCCTTATTTTAGAGGAACAGGAAGTGGCGTTTTCTCTGATGATAACGGACAATGGTGGCGAATGAATCAAGGCCTATACCAAGCAGGTGGAGCATATTTTAATTTCCCAAATACTTCTGATGATATGATGAATACATCAAATACATACTGGACGCTTCGTCGTTATGGCACTGAAGATGAATTTGGTGGTGTATGGAAGTATTCAGAGATGAAGGCGAGAGGAGAGAACAATAGGTTTATTTGCGGAAAGGTTGACCTTATCCTTCCTCTTCAAGATGTACTTTATACGGCTATTTCAATTACAAATCTTGGTGAAGATATCTTAAGAGGTAATGCTAAGTGGGTTTCAATGCTCTCTTCACCAATTATTGAAAAGGGTGCCTATATATCTACTAATGCAAGCTCTTTTCGTGTCTATCCATTAACATATAGAGAGTCTGGAGTTAATAGATTTGCCCCAAATGTCGTTTTTGATGATTTAAAAAAGGCTCCGCTTTTACGTGGTGGAACAGCAGATGCCTCTACCGTTCCTTCTCCAACTGGTACTTATGATTATCTTATGGGTAAAAACGCTGATGATTCTGTTTATTGGGTTAATGTAATTAATCCTTCTGATCAAACTATTTTTACTGTCTTTACACCTAAAGCTAATAACGAAAATGAGTATTCCTTTCCTTTCTGTACTATTGGAGAAAATTGGTATGGTAGAATGGATTCGCCTTGGGCTCTCTTTGATGGTGCAACACCACAGATAAGATCTCTTTCTCTTGGCTTTGCTTCAGGAGAAAGGGGAAGTAATAACTTTTCTTTACTTCCGGGAGAAACAAAGACCTTTTATATTGCAAATAGCTATTCGACTCTTGACTCGCAGAGAGTCGCTTCTCTTGGACACTCTAGCTATGAAATAAAGAATAATGGAATTCTTTTTAAACGAACTAAGGCTAGTTCTCTTCTCGCTTGTGATACTTCCTTTCGCGCTATAAGAAAGATTTCAAAAAGAATATTCTTCAAGAGCTTCAATAGAGAATAGCTATAGGTATTGGATTGTATCCAAAATTGTATCGTAATATAAATCTGAATAGTATAGTCCAAATGGTCTAGATAGTGTGAAGCCTAGATATGCCTTAGTAGAGTAATAAGGCTTACTATTGATTAGCTCATAGCCTAGTGTAGAAACTAAACCTATATTAAAGCCTAGGCTTGTAATACTCTTTTGCTCTTCTAGCGGAATGTATGTAAGTGAGATAGAAGCCGTTGCACCAACACAACTTAGAGAGATCGATGGTGTCTCATCAAGTGGAAAAGTAGTAATAGAAGGACCCAAAGATATAGACAGAAGTGTTGTTTGAGATTGGTTTGTTATCACTGATGCTCCAAAAGCTACATTTACAGAAGTATCGTACTCTAAGTTACCAAAAGGAGAGAAATCAACAGTTATAATAGAAGATATTCCAACTGATGTTTTTTCACTTACTGATATTCCATATTGGTATTGTGTATAAAGACCGAATTCTCCTTGGTTGTATATATTATTCCAGCCTACAGAAGAAGATAGTATTGTTAGCTCTCTTGCTGCAAAAAGAGAAGAACAAAATAGCAATAATAACAAAAGGAATGTCAGTACTTTTTTCATGACGTAATAATAAATAGTGTATAGGGGGCTGTCAATAAAAAAGCATAGCAATGAGCTATGCTGAATAGGTGTCGATCGGATTCGAACCGATGATATAACGGTTTTGCAGACCGTCCCCTTCGACCGCTCGGGCACAACACCAAATAAAACCGTCTATAAAGTTACCCTAGAGACCCTTTTTAGTCAATAGATTAAATAGCAAAGAATGTCTTTAGCTGGTTCTTTGCTTCATCTAAAGTCTCTTGGTATTGATTAAATAGGCGTTCTGTATAATTCTTAACTGTCTCCATTGCTTCCTTGTCACTCTCAATTGTCAAGTGTATTGCTTCTCCGTATTGCGCTCTCATTCTCTCTTCTTTTTGCTTTAGCATTGGTTCTAGCTGTTCCTTCAGTCTTGAAATAAGCTCTTCCTTATGCTTTGGATATTGATTAGTGTGATTAAATATACTCCTTAAAAGAGAAATAGCTTCTTCATTGTTTTCCAGTGCAATGGAAAGAAGCGTCTCAACTCTTGTTTCTTTTTCACTATTGTCCTTTGCTTCTTGTGGTAAAAAGAGAGAGTTGAGAATAATTGTTTCTCCTGCTTCCTTTATTTCATCCCTTTTATATTGAGAGAGCTTTTCCTTTAATTCATCATCCTTTCTCTCTTCGTTTGTTAGGTATGAACCAAGTATATATTTTATTTCTGAAATATGAGTGTTGTGTCGTACTCTTACTTCGTCTACTTCAATTTGTTCTGTTTTTTCTAGCGCTATTTCCCATGCGCTTTTAATTCTGCCCATTGTTTTCTCCTAAGAATAAAATAATCATAATCTTGTTAAATGACTATAAAAACAATCATTAATGATGACTGAAATCTTTTTTCCTATTATCCTTTCTTTGTTATGGATAACGGTGTTTTATTATTATTCGATGTATTTGGAACCTTTGTTTTTGCTCTTTCGGGTGCAGCAAAAGCAATTAAAAAGAATATGGATTTTTTAGGTGTTATTGTTTTTGCAATAACTGTAGGATGCGCAGGTGGTATGATAAGGGATGTTCTTATTGGTGCTGTTCCTGTTGCTGTATATCAAAATAGTGTGTACATAGCAGTAGCCTTCGTTGCGGGACTAGTAATGTTTTTAATAGGTGAAAACTGTGATGTTGCATCCTTTCCAGATCACGTGATGTTTTTAGATGCAATAGGACTGGGCTTTTTTACTGCTCTGGGATGCGAAAAGGCGTCTGCTCTAGGTATTATTAGAGTTGGTGTTCTCTTTTCTGGTTGTCTTTCTGCAGTTGGAGGAGGAGTGCTAAGAGACCTTTTTGCTAAAGAAGTACCAATGGTCTTTACTTCCGACTTTTACGCTTCTGCTTCTATTCTTGGTGCACTTTTATACTTACTTCTAGACTACTTGCTTGTTCCTGCTTCTGTTAATATTTGGATTACTGCATTTTTTACTATTCTTGCGCGTGTTGTAGGATATAAGTTACATTTACGTCTTCCTATCGCAAGGGGTGGAAAGGATAAAAAGAATGACTGAAAAGCTTTATTACAAGGATGGATATCTTAAAGAGACTACTGCTACAGTAAAAGAGGTAAGAGACAATTCCTTTGTTTTAGATAGAACTATTTTCTATCCAGAGGGTGGCGGACAGAGAGGAGACAGAGGTTTCTTTGGCCCATATAAGGTAGATAATACTATTAAAGATGAAAACGGAGAGATCCTACATCTCTCTTCTTCTCTACCAAAGCTAGGAGAAACTTATTCTTTAGCTTTAGATTGGGAAAATAGAATAGAGGGGATGCGAGAGCATACTGCTCAGCACCTCATCTCTTCAATTCTTTTTTATTCCTTTGGCATTGCTACTGTTGCTGTTCATGAGGGTGATGGGATTATTACTATTGAGACGGATCGCTCTGAGATAGATGATAGTATTCTGTTAGAGGTAGAGAGAAAAACGATAGAACATATATGCGAAAATAGAAGAGTATGGCAAGAAGAGAAAAGCAGAGAAGAAGCATTAGAAATGAATATGCGACGCTCTATCAAAGTTGATTCTCCTACTGTTCTTGTTGTCTTTATTGATTCTTTAGATGCTGTTGCTTGTGGTGGTGTTCATCTCTCTAGTACCGGTGAAATAGGGGAAGTTTCTTATTTGGGTAAAGAGAGTATTAGGGGACATGTAAGAGTAATATGGAGTGTAGGAGAAAAGAGTAGAGAGATGAGAGTGATGAACTCTCAAGCTATAAAAAGAATAGGTGCTTTACTTAGCTCTCCTCCTTCCTTAGTTGTTAGTGAAGTTGAAAGAATAGTTGAAGAGAATAAAGAGCTTAAGAGACAAAATAGAGAATTAGAAAGGTCCTTAGCAATCAAGGAGCTTGAGAAGAGCTTAACAGAAAAATTAGTTATAGCGACTGTTTCTCATTCCGTTGAATTGCTTTTGGATTTTGTCTCTTCTTATCCGGAAAGAGAGTTCTTCATTATTGAAAATGGTCAAAAGAAGGGTTTCCTATATTACGGGAAGAAAGAGAGATTCTTGCTATTGAAAGAAAGAGCTAATCTTAAAGGCGGTGGTAGAGATCCGCTCTTTAGAGGAACCTATTCAATAGAAATAGAAGAGTTGATAAAAATAGCTAAGGACGCACTACTTTAAGGCGTCCTCTGCTCTTTTAATAACTATTTCTGTTCTAAGGGAGGCATCTCCTGTGTAATTACTAGCATCTAAGCATTCAATAATTTCTTCCTTTCTTAGGAGCGAGAGAATATTACTATTAGTCGCTAGATTCTCTTTAAGGTTGTTTGTCCTTCCTTCCTGTACCTCTGCCCATGCTTTGAGGCTCTCTTCTCGAATGATTTCGTGAAAAAACTGTCTATCTCCACCTCTTTTACCGATTTTCATCAGTAGCTTCTCTGTAGAAGCAAAAACCGCATAGTTGTCCAAAAGTCTCTTTGTTGCTGCCTTGTGTACTTTCATTCCTTTTACAACCTTTGTCTCTGTTATGATGATTTCATCTAGAGCTAAAAATGCTTCCGGAATAAAAATACGGCGATTAGCACTATCATCAAGACTTCTTTCCAAAAATGTTGAGGAAGCATTATTCCAAGCAACAGAGTAGGAGGCTTCAACAACTCTTGAAAGGGAACATATTTTTTCACCTAGTATTGGATTGCGTTTAAATGGCATTGCAGATGAGCCTACCTGATCCTTACCAAAGGGCTCTGAAAACTCTCCAATAGGAGGAGACTGTAGCACTCTAAAATCTTGACTAAATTTATGAAGAGTGCTTGCTGTGTTAGATAGCACTTCAACAACTCTCAAATCTTGCTTTCTTGTGTATATTTGAGTTGCAGCATCAAATGCCTCGAGGCCCAAATTTTCCATAACAAGCTTTTCTAAATCAAGGGATGAGAGAGAAGTGTTATTTGTCAGCTCCTTGTAGGAAGCTGAAGTTCCAACAGCACCCTTTACTCCCTTTCCCTTGAGTCTTTTTTCCACTCTTACTATATCTTCTCTGTCGTCTAATAGGTCCTGAAGTGTTTGAGCTAATCTATATCCTATAGTTGTTATTTCTGCTGGCTGAATATGTGTAAATGCCATCGTTATTGAGTCTTTATACTCTTTGCATTTTTCTACAAAAGCTAGTATTAACTCATCAAGGTGCTCAATTATTTTTTTCAGGGCTTCCTTTTGTCTGACAATATCGATGTTATCTAGAGCATCCATACTTGTTGCACCAAGATGTATTATTCCACCTCCAAGCTTACACTGTTCGGCATATGTCTTTATTTCTGCCATAAGATCGTGATGAATAACGCTCTCTATTTCGCTTGCTCTATCAATGTCGATATCGTCTTTGTGCTTAATTAAATCTAAGAGCTGTTCCTCACTAACAAGGCCTGCTTCTTTTTCGGCCTTTGCTAGAGAGATCCAAAAGCTTCTAAGTAGCTTTCTTTTATGAACTTCAGAAAATATTTCTCTCATATCTTTTGAGCCGTAGCGCCAAGAAAATGGAGAGAGAAAGGTTGAGTGGTCATATTCCATTTTATTTATTCCTGATTATTAACTGGTCTCTTTCTGGTCCAACAGATATATATGTTACGTGGCTACCAGAGAGCTTTTCAACTTCCTCTATATATGCCTTGCATTTTTCAGGAAGCTCATCCCAGCTTCTACACTTTGTTGTATCTTCCATCCAGCCATCAAACTCTTCGTAAATTGGCTTTGCTCTTTCCTGTAATCTTGTTTCAGGTAGGTGTGAATAATACTCACCATCAATTGTATAACCAGTACAGATCTTTATCTTTTCAAATGTATCTAAAACATCAATTTTAGTTAGACAAATATCTGTTACACCATTCATGTATACAGCATAATCAAGAGCAACAGCATCTAGCCATCCACAGCGACGAGGGCGACCTGTTGTAACACCATATTCGTGGCCGATATCTCTTAGCTTCTCTCCATCCTTATCAAAGAGCTCTACTGTGTATGGTCCACCGCCGACACTAGTTGAATAAGCTTTAGCAACACCATATACGTTTTTAATATAGCAAGGAGGAATTCCGCTACCGTTACATGCACCACTTGTTGTAGGGTTGGAGGATGTAGAGTAAGGATAGATACCCCAGTCATTATCTCTCATTATTCCTAATTGGCCTTCAAGAAGGATATTTTTATCACTTAAAACAGCTTCTCTTACAACTGGAATTGTGTCGATAATTTTATCACCAAATTCTTCTCTCCATCCTCTGCATTTTTCTAATAGCTCTTCTATAGTGAAGGTTGGAAGTCCATAGTACTCTAAATCTCTGTTTTTCTTACCAATTATTGCTTCAAGCTTACTTCTCAGTCTTTCTTCGTCTAAAAGATCACAGCATCTTATTCCAGAGCGTGCTGCTTTATCTTGGTAGCAAGGTCCGATTCCTCTTTTTGTTGTACCGATCTTTGCACTTTCACTTCTCTTTGTTTCCTCTGCTCCGTCAAGTGCCATATGGTATGGAAGAATTAGATGAGCTCTCTCATCAATAAAGACATTTTGGATTTTAGTACCAGTTTTGTTTTCAATTTCTTCAATTTCGCTATGCATTCTATCGAAGTTGACAACAGTACCGGCTCCAACTATGTTCATTGTTTCTTCATTAAAAATGCCGGAAGGTAGAATGTGTAGGCCAAATTTACCCTTGTCATTTACTACAGTATGACCAGCATTGTCACCACCCTGGAAACGGATAACTATATCTGCCTTCTGTGCAAAATAGTCGACGATTCTTCCTTTTCCTTCATCTCCCCACTGGAGACCTACGATTGAGCTAACAGCCATTTTTCTCTCCTCCGTTATTCTCTTGGAATCATTTCTGCTATATAAGGAAGTGTTCTATATTCCTCTTTATAGTCGAGGCCGTATCCTACAACCCAAACATCTGGAATATCAAAACCCTTATATTCAATATTTACTTCAACCTCATGTCTATCTGGCTTATCTAGAAAGACAGCTGTTCTTACTGAAATTGGATGGCGAGCAACGAAGTTTTTTGTTAAGTAATCAAGAGTGTGTCCACTGTCAAGAATATCCTCAACGATTAATACGTTACTATCTGTAATACTCTCTCTAGTGTCCATCAAGAATCTGACTTCTCCTCTTTTGTTTCCACTTTTTCCATATGAAGAGATAGCAATGAAATCAACAATATGGGGTACTTTTATCTTTCTTACAAGGTCAGAAAGAAAGAAGATTGAACCCTTTAGTACACCTACAATGATTAAAGGAGATGTAATGTCTTTGTAATCCCTGTTTATTTCATCAGCTAGCTCATCGACTCTTTTTTGAATTTCTTCCTCAGACAGAAGCACTCTAGATAAATCCTTTGAAAGCAGTTCCATTTCTTTGTCTCCACTTTTCTTTACTTTATAAGAAAAAAACAAAACATGGAATAAATGAGAATAATTTAAAGAAAAAAACATTAAATTAACCTTGGTCTTGATTTTATCGCCCTGTTGTTTTTCACTTATTGAAATAGAAGAGTATAATGGTGACAATATTGGTTTAGGGGATCTAAAACTAAATGGACAAAAAAGAAATTCTTTCTTATCTTCTTCGTTCTCGTTTTTTTGAGGAAAAGCTAGATGAAGAATTTAAGAAGGGTAGTTTATATGGGACAACACATCTTTCTATTGGACAAGAGGCATCACATGCAGGTCTATCTTTAGCTTTAAAAAAGGGAGATTGGATTGTTCCAACACATCGTTGTCATGGCTTTAATATTTGTTATGGCTCTAGCCTGAAGAGTATGTTTAGCGAAATGATGGGATCAAAAAACGGACTATGTAAGGGCCTTGGAGGAAGTATGCATATGACAGATGCTTCTCACTATAATTTGGGCTCTTCAAGTGTTGTTGCTTCCGGTGTTCCTCTTGCTAGTGGATGTGCTTTTAGTTTGAAAAGACAGAAAAAGGATAATATAGCAGTAGCAATTTTTGGTGATGGCGCATCTAGCCGTGGTGCTATTCATGAAACAATGAATATCGCCTCTGTATGGAAGCTTCCTCTCCTTTTTTTCTTAGAAAATAACCATTATGGGATGTCGAGCTCTGCAGAGAGGATGATTTCAACAAACAGCATATCCTCTCGTCTAAAGGGATACAATATTGAGGCGAGAGTGGTTGATGGCAATGACTTTGATGAAGTATATAGTGCTACAGAAGAAGCAAGAGAATACATACTAAAAAACAAAAGGCCATTTTTTATTGAATGTAATACCTATCGCTTATGTGGTCATAGTAAGTCAGATAAGCTTCTTTATAGAGATAGAGTAGAGGAAGAAGAGTGGAAGAAACGTGATCCAATTCTACACTATATAAATCAACACTCTTTTACTGAAGAAGAAGTAGCTATGATAGTAGAGAGCGTTAGAAGGGAAGTAGAGGATGCTTATTTAGCTTCCTATAAAACTAAGGATGAGGTTCTTACGCTTTCTCAAGCTTTAGAATATGTAATACCACGTTCGGAAGAATTTGAAATAAAGAAAGAAGAAAGATGTGGAGAGAAAAGCTATAGGGAAGCTATTCGTGATGCTCTAGATATAATTCTAGCCTCCTCAGAGCGTTTTACTCTTATTGGAGAAGATATTGCTTTATATGGAGGATGCTTTGGAGTAAGTGGAGAGCTATATAAAAAATATCCAGATAGAGTAATTGAAACTCCAGTTAGTGAGGAAGGCTTTACTGGCTTAGCAGTTGGTGCTGCAATGACAGGTGAGAGACCTATTGTCGAAATAATGTATGGTGATTTTTTAACGCTCTCGTCTGATGCTATCATTAATCATGCTGCAAAAGCTTATTTTATGTCAGGTGGTCAGCTTAAGTGTCCAATAATAATAAGAACAGCCATCGGTGGTACAACGGGACATGGAGCGCAGCATACACAGTGCTTAGAAAACATGTTTTTGTCTGTTCCTGGCTTAAAAATAGTTGCTCCGAGCGATAGCTTAAGTGCTAAAGCCTTACTTCTATCGGCTGCAAAAGAAAACTGTCCTGTTCTCTTTTTAGAGCACAAGGCACTATATAACAGTATCTCTAGTGTTTCTAGCGATGATTATCTGTTGCCACTTGGAAAGGCTATCGTTCACGAGGGCGGAAAAGAGCTACTTGTTGTTGGGTATTCTCGAGCATTTGCTCTTAGTATGGAAGTTCTTGATAGAGAAAAATGTACATTTATAGATATAGCAACTATTAAGCCACTAGATGAAGATACTATAAAAAAATATGCTTCTTCCTTTTCTTCACTTCTAATTGTTCAGGATTGTGTCTTGGAGGGTAGTGTAGCTGAATCTATAATTAGGATAGCGATGGAAGTAAATAAGAATATTAAAATTGGAGTATGTGCTTCCTTTACATCTCCTTTAGCCTTTTCAAGACCTATTGAGATTGCTACACTTCCTAATAAGGAAAGAATAATAAGAGAAGCAGAAAAGCTTATGGGTAGATAAAATGGAAGAGGATGTAAAAAAAGCTCTATTTCAAGAAGAGATTCCAAATGATTTGTTTGTGACAAGAAACAGAGTCTCTGTGTTTGACTTGGAAACTAATATTACATCTGAAGAGGTTGAGGAATATACAATTCCATTTAATGCTAGTGAGAGCAGGTGGACTACCTCTACTACAAAAAAAGTTGAAGGATTGCTTTACCAAAAGCTATATGAAGAGGATTACGTTATTTGGAAGCCTAAATATAAAGGACGCTACTTCTCGCTTCTTGCCTCAAAGGGCGGTAGAAGATTTCTTTTTGTTATTGCTTTAGATAGTGAAAGCGAGAAGGATGTCTCACTTGCTCTTTCTCTTTCTTCTACCTTTTCTGTGGTTATTATTAGAGATAAAGAGAGAAAAGAAGAAAATAATGGGTATGGAGTAAGTGTTACTTCCCTCCTTTCCCCTTTTAACTTTTTATCACTTTGATTAAAATTATTTGGATTTAAACTGTTAGGAGTTTTATATGGAAATAGAAGTAAAGAACCTTCATCCTTTAGAAGTAAAGCTTCTTCGTCATGTTTCTCTTGGTGAAAATATTAATGCTGAGAGGATTATCGAAGAACTTGGATATAAGGTTGGACAGTGCAATCAGGCTTTCTCTTGGTTATGTGCCAAAGAGTGCTTAGTTGAAAAAGGAAGAGAAAAAAAGATTCAATATGAATTAACAGAATTGGGTCGTGATTACCAGAAAAATGGTATGCCTATTGAGCGCATCTTTACTTTTATAAAGACTAGCCCTGCAACGCTAGTTGAAATAGCAGAAAAGCTTGGTATTGAGAAAAGCGAGGTTGGTTCTGCTTTTGGTCTTCTTTCAAAGAATAAATGTGCATCTCTAGATGAAGAAAAGAAAGCTCATAGCTTATGTGATAATCTTCCTGAGGATGTTGTAAGACAAAGAGCTTTGTTAGATAGAGCACTCGAGACTGGCTTTTTAGAAGAAAAAGAACTTACACAAGAAGAGAAAAGTGCAATATCTACACTTAGTAAGAAGCGTGGTGCTTCCTCTTCTCCTTTTAAATATATTGAAAGAGAAGAAGTTAATTACTCATTAACAGAAAAGGGTGAAGAGACAAAGAAGGCTGTAATAATGGCTAATATTACTGGCGAAGAGTTTAGTATTCTTACTCCAGAAATGCTTGCAACTGGCTCTTGGAAGAATGGACAGTTCCGTCCTTATGGTATTAATGCTCCAACCTCTCGTCTTATCCCTGGTAGACACAATCCTTATGGCAACTATCTTCAGTGGGTTAAGGATAAGCTAATTTCTCTTGGCTTTGAGGAGTTTGATGGACCACTTGTAGAAAATGAATTCTGGAATGGCGATGCACTTTTTATGCCACAGTTCCATTCTGCTAGAGATATCCATGACGTTTACTATGTTAAGGATCCTGTACACTGCAAAAAAATAGAAGAACCATGGTTAACTAATGTTAGTAGAACTCATGAAAATGGTGGAGATACAGGTTCTAGAGGCTGGGGATATAAGTTTGACCACGAATTTACAAGAAGACAGGTACTCCGCAGTCAGGGAACTGTATTATCTGCTCATCAGCTTCCTAAGGCAAAAACTCCAGGAAAGTATTTTGGTATTGCTCGCTGTTTCCGCTATGACCAAGTTGATGCTACACATGGTGCAGACTTCTATCAGACAGAAGGTATTGTAGTAGATGAAAATGCAAACCTCAGAACATTGATCGGTTTATTAAAGATGTTTGCTGAAGAGATCGCAGGAGCAGAGGAAGTAAAGTATGTTCCTGGTTATTTCCCATTTACAGAGCCTAGCATCGAAGTTCATATTAAGCATCCAGTTCTTGGATGGTTTGAGCTTGGCGGGGCTGGAATCTTCAGACCTGAAGTAACAAAGAGCTTAGGCGTTGATGTTCCTGTTCTTGCTTGGGGCTTAGGAATCGATAGAATGGCACTGATGCATCTTGGACTAAACGATTTACGAGAACTCTTTACACCTAATATTGAGTCTGTAAGAACAAGGAGGGGTAACTAATGCCAAAGATTGATGCACCTGAAAAATTGTTCTTTTCCCTTATGGGTAAGACAATGACAGATCAAGAACTAATAGATATTTTCCCTGTTGCCAAAGCTGAACTCGATGGCCATGATGAAGAGAAAAAGGTTTTGAAAATTGAACTCAATGATACAAATAGACCAGATCTATGGTCTCCTTGTGGCGTTGCAAGAGCTCTTAGAACATATGAAAGTGGTGAAATTCCTTACTATGATTTCTTCTCATCTAAGGAAGAAGAGAAGGATAGTGAGAATAGATTAATCATTAATGATGAATCAACAATTGGAATAAGAGACTTCTCTATTGGTTTTGCTTGTAGAGGTGTTGTCGTTGATGATGATTTGCTTACTGCACTAATCCAGAGCCAGGAAAAGCTTTGCTTTAACTTTGGAAGAAAGAGAAAGACAATAGCTATGGGTATCTATCGCTCTGAGCTAATTAAGTACCCTGTACACTATGCAGCTGTAGATCCTGATAAGACAAGCTTCGTTCCACTAGGAATGGAAGAGAAATTAACGCTAAGAGAGATTTGCGAAAAGCATCCAAAGGGTAAGGAATATGGATATATTGTTTCTAAGTATGATAAGTATCCTTATCTATATGATGACAATGGTGATACTCTCTCATTCCCTCCTGTAATTAATAGTGCTCGTATTGGCGCAGTAGAGGTAGGGGACAGCGAATTCTTTATTGAAGTATCAGGACCAATCCTTAACGATCTATTATTAGCTGTTAATATTCTTAGTTGTGATCTCAGTGATCTTGGCTTTGAAATTCTTCCTTGTAAGGTTAGATTCAATCAGGATACTCCTTATGGAAGAGAGATTACTGTTCCATACTATTTCCAGGAACCTCAAAGAGCTAATATTAAGAATATATCTAAGAAGCTTGGCTTGGATTTATCAAAGGATGATTGTGTAAAGGCTTTATCTAAAATGGGCGTTTATGCAATAGCAGATGATGACTATGTCTATATTGAATGTCCTGAATATCGCAATGATTTCCTTCATGAAGTAGATATTACTGAAGATGTTATGATTGGCTACAATCTATCTAACTTTACACCTATTCTTCCTTCTTCCTTTACTGTTGGAAGATTAAGTGCAGTTGAGGAATTCTCTAGAAAAATTAAGGATTTAATGGTGGGACTTGGCTTCCAGGAAATGATGTACAACTATCTTGGTTCAAAGAGAGAATACATTGATAATATGCACACATCTGGAACTGACGCTGTCTTTATTGCTAACCCAATGAGCGAAAACTATGAAGTAATTAGACCAAGTATTCTTCCTTGTTTACTAGAAAGTGAGAGTGTTTCTGGTCATGCTGTATATCCTCATCTCATCTTTGAGTGTGGAAAGGTTGCACGAAAGGACGAAAGTGATAACAGTGGAACTCATACAGCTAATAATATGGCTTTCTATGCTTCTGATGTAAAAATTGGATACAACGAAGCAGCTAGCTATGTTCAGACTCTTATGTATTTCCTCAATAAGGAATATACACTTTTAGAGGTTGAGGATGATCCACGCTTTATCCCAGGCCGCGCTGCATACGTTATGTATAAGGGAAAAAGGGCTGGTATCTTTGGAGAAACTCATCCTCAAGTTCTTGAGTCATGGAATTGTGCAATGCCAAGTGTCATGGCTGAGTTTGATTTAGATGTTTTATTAAGCTAAAAGAAAGCTTTATTTAATAAGGGCTACTAAAGACTTAATTGTTTTTGGTAGCTTTTTTCTTTTTACTATTTAATCCTACAGAAACGATAAAGAGTAAATTTACAAATAATTAACATTTATTTATAATTTTATATCGATAAAAAACTGTTTTTTTGCTTCATTTGTATTTACAATTAGATGTATTATATGGAGGAATGTATGGCACGTTTTACTTTACCTAGAGATGTTTATCATGGAAAGGGTTCTTTAGAAGCTTTAAAGGACTTTAAAGGAAAGAGAGCTGTTATTTGTGTTGGCGGTGGATCAATGAAGAGATTTGGCTTTTTAGACAGAGCTGAAAGTTATCTCAAGAGTGCTGGAATGGAGGTTGAGATAATTGATGGTATTGAACCAGATCCATCTGTTGAAACTGTCATGAGGGGAGCTGAAAAAATGCTATCCTTCCAGCCTGATTGGATTGTTGCTATTGGCGGAGGGTCTCCTATTGATGCAGCAAAGGCTATGTGGATTAAGTACGAATATCCAGAAATAACATTTGAAGAAATGTGTAAGGTTTTCGGTATTCCTTCTCTAAGAAGAAAGGCTCATTTCTGTGCTGTTTCTTCAACTTCTGGAACAGCAACAGAGGTTACTGCATTCTCAATCATCACAGATTATTCAAAGGGAATTAAGTATCCAATTGCAGATTTTGAGATTACTCCAGATGTTGCTATTGTTGACCCAGAGCTAGCAGAGACAATGCCTCAAAAACTAGTTGCTCATACAGGTATGGATGCTATAACACATGCCGTTGAAGCATATGTTTCCACAGCTAATTGTGATTACACAGATCCTCTTGCAATACATGCAATTGAGATGATTATGAAAGACCTTGTTCCTTCCTATAATGGTGATATGGAAGCACGTAGCAGAATGCACAATGCTCAGTGCTTAGCTGGTATGGCATTCTCCAATGCACTTTTGGGTATTGTACATTCTATGGCTCATAAGACAGGAGCTGCTTTCGCAGATTATGGTGCTCATATTATTCATGGTGCTGCAAACGCAATGTATTTACCAAAGGTTATTGCATTTAATGCTAAGGATCCTGTAGCTAAGAAGAGATATGGTGTTATCGTTGACTATATGCATCTTGGCGGAAAGGATGACGATGAGAAGGTTAGTAACTTAATCAAATTCTTAAGAAAGATGAATGATGACCTTAATATCCCACATTGTATTAAGAATTATGGAAAGGATAGTTATCCAGTAGAAAATGGATTTGTCCCTGAAGATGTATTCTTGGAGAGAGTTGAAGATATCGCTCGTAATGCAATTGGAGATGCTTGTACACTTTCTAATCCTAGACAGCCTAGTCAGGAAGAAATGGTAAAGCTTCTCAAGTGCTGTTATTATGATACTGACGTTGACTTCTAATAGTTAAGCTTTTTCTCTGAACGGTATGGCGGTGTATGCTATACCGTTCTTTTTTGATTTATGTAACTTTGTTTGACAATAAGTATTCACTAGATAAAGATTAATCGATATTATTATATCGGTGTGCATCAGTAGATGCAAAATGCAATTGTAGAGAGTTCAATATGTACAAAATTGTTAGAAAAAAGATTTTAAATCCAACTGTAACACAGATGGAAATTGAGGCACCTCTTGTAGCTAGTAAGGCATTGCCTGGTCAGTTTATCATTCTCCGTGTTTCTGAGAATGGCGAAAGAATTCCTTTGACTATTGCTGGTAGCAATAAAGAAGAAGGTACAGTTAAGATTATTTTCCAGATTGTTGGTGCAACAACTGAAAAGCTTAATCACAAAAAAGAGGGTGAATACATAGAAGATTTTGTTGGTCCTCTTGGAGTTGCTACTCACACAGAAGGTATTAAGAAGGTTTGTATCGTCGGTGGTGGTGTTGGTTGTGCTATCGCTCTTCCTATTGCTGAAGAGTTCCATAAATTGGGAGCAGATGTAACATCAATTATTGGTTTCAGAAACAAAGACCTTTTAATTCTCGAGGATGAATTCAAGGCTGCATCAAACCGCCTTGTTGTCATGTCTGATGATGGCTCTTATGGTAGACATGGAAATGTTACAGTTCCACTAAAGGAAATGCTTGATAGTGGTGAAAAGTTTGACGCAGTTATTACTATTGGACCAGTTATTATGATGAAGTTTGTTGTCTTAACATGTAAGCCTTTTGGTGTTCCTGTTACTGTATCAATGAACCCAATCATGATTGATGGAACAGGTATGTGTGGTGGATGTCGTCTTACTCTCAATCAGGATGGAAAGAAAGTAACGAAGTTTGCATGCGTTGATGGTCCTGATTTTAATGGATACGAAGTTGATTTTGATGAAGCAATGAGCAGAGGAAGAATGTATTCTGACTTTGAGCGTCATGCTTACGAAGAAACTTGCAATCTTTTCAAGAAAGCTTGAGGGAGAAGAAAAAAATGCCAATTAATCCAAAAAAACATGAAATGCCAACTCAGGCACCAGAAGTAAGAGCACATAACTTTAATGAGGTTGCTCTTGGTTATACATTAGAAACAGCAGTTGATGAAGCAAAGAGATGTCTTAATTGTAAGACAAAGCCATGTGTTCAAGGCTGCCCTGTAAATATTAACATTCCTGAATTTATCTCTCATATAAAGAATGAAGATTTTGAAGGCGCTTATGATGTTATTTCTCTCTCTTCTTCTCTTCCTGCAGTCTGTGGAAGAGTATGTCCACAGGAGAGCCAGTGTGAAAGTAAATGTACTCTTGGCGTAAAATTTGAACCAGTAGGAATTGGTAGACTAGAGAGATTTGTAGCAGATTATCATAATGCTAATAGCAAAGCTACCGTTACTCCACCAGAAGCAAATGGTCATAAGGTTGCTGTTGTTGGTTCCGGTCCTTCTGGTCTTACTTGTGCAGGTGACTTAGCAAAGAAGGGATATAAAGTAGCTGTTTTTGAAGCTCTACATACAGCAGGTGGTGTACTTGTTTATGGTATTCCTGAATTTAGACTTCCAAAATCTATTGTTGCTAAAGAAGTTGAAGGCTTAAAGGCTCTCGGCGTCGATATTGATACTAATGTTGTTATTGGTAAGACTCTAACTATCGATGAACTCTTCGATATGGGATATGAAGCAGTATTTGTTGGTAGTGGTGCTGGTCTTCCAAACTTTATGAACATTCCAGGAGAGGCTCTAAAGGGTGTATATTCAGCTAACGAATTCTTAACTCGTTCTAACCTTATGAAGGCTTATTTAGATGATCCAGATACTCCTATCATGAAAGGTGGTAAGGTTGCTGTCGTTGGTGGTGGTAACGTTGCAATGGATGCTGCAAGAACTGCTCTTCGTCTTGGTGCTGAACATGTTTACATTATCTATAGAAGAAGCATGGAAGAGCTTCCAGCAAGAAAGGAAGAGGTTGAACATGCTATGGAGGAAGGAATTGATTTCCGTCTTCTCAACAATCCTGTAGAGATTCTAGGATACAATAATCCAGATAATCCTAGAGATCCAAGAAATGGCTTTGTTACTGGAATTAGATGTATTAAGATGGAGCTTGGAGAACCAGATAGTAAGGGAAGAAGAAGACCTGTTCCAATTGCAGATAGTGAATTTGATCTCGATGTTGATACTGTTATTATGGCTATTGGTACAAGTCCAAACCCACTTATTAAGAACACAACTAAGGGACTCGAAGTTAATGCTCATGGCGGTATTATCGTTAATGAAGATGGTTTGACATCTCGTGAAGGCGTATATGCTGGTGGTGATGCTGTTACTGGTGCTGCAACAGTTATTTCTGCTATGGGTGCAGGAAAGGTTGGTGCACGTGCTATTGATGAGTATCTTAGCAAAAAGAACTAATTTCCTTTAAGAAATGGATATATGGCCTTTCGTAGTACGAGAGGCCATTTTAAATCTTATATTTTATAATAGGTCTTTGCTTTTATTAGTT